>JBKPDR010000012.1:0-117105 GCA_046727975.1 Actinomycetota bacterium
CCGCCGACCGTTCCTGTCCTCCGCCCCGTCGAAGACGGGCGGCGTCGGATGCGACACGAGGAAGTGCACGGTCTTCTCGCCGATCGAGATCGGAACGTCCCAGTGGCTCTTCGACGAAAGTCGCAGGATGTTGACCTCGTCCGGCGAGTAGAACGGCGTCGGGATCAGGTTCCCGGGCATGTCCTTCCAGTTGAAGAGCTGGAACGTGCGCACGTCCCGGTACGCGATCGGGTACTTCGAGTAGACGACCATCCCGAACTGCCCCGGGAAAAAGCCGAATCCGAAGCGTCATTCGGGCCACCGACAGAGACGCTGTTGTCGAGATCCATGCCCGTCGGAACGCCGGTGTTCGAGGGCGCGATGAACGCGTACGGGTAGTCGATCGGCTCGGCTCCGTTCTGCGACACCTCCAGGAAGTTGTCCCGGAAGAGGTCTTCCGGCCCCGAAGGGGCATCCCGGTTCTCGAGCGGGTCGAACTCGTTGACCAGCAGGACGTCCGGATCGACGCGCTGGATGACCTCGGCGACGTTCTTTGCCTGCCGGCGGTACTGGTCGTCGACGTTCGGATCCGCCAGGTGCGTTGCGAGCAGTCCTGCAGCAGGCCGGTTGAGCGACGCATTGAAGGTTGCGAAACGAACGTCGGCGTCCGGTGGTGCCGCGGACGCGGCTCCCGAGACGATCGCTGCCTGGTGGTCGTAGCGAGGTGGTCAGGGTGTCGTGGCCGCGTGGTCAGTCGGCGAGGGCGCGCTCGAGAGCGCGGTCGAGCTCCGCGTATCTGAAGGAGAAGCCCGCGTCGAGGAGCCGCGCGGGGAGGGCGCGCTTACTTCCGAGCACCGTCTCCTCGCCCATAGCTCCGTAGACCGCTTTGAAGGCGAACGCCGGGAACCAAGTGACGGTCGGTCGCTTGAGCGCCTTCCCGAGCGCCTTCGTGAACTGTGCGTTCGTCACCGGGTTCGGAGAGCTGAGGTTCACGGGCCCCGAGATTCCTTCGTTCTCGAGCACGAAGCGGTAGGCGGACAGGAGGTCGTCGAGCGCGACCCAGCTCCACCACTGCTTCCCGTTGCCGATGCGACCTGCGACGCCCAACCTGAAGGGAGGGAGCATCCGGGCGAGTGCTCCGCCTCGCCGCGACAGAACGAAGCCCTGCCTGAAGTTGACCACGCGAATGCCGGCGGCCTTCCCGGCCTGGGCCGCCGCCTGCCAGGCCGCTCCCACCTCGGCGAGGAAACCTCTCCCCGGCTCGGAGTCCTCGGTCAGGATCTCGTCGCCCCGATCACCGTAGATGTCGACTCCGCCTGCACAGACGAGGACGCGAGGGCGCGGCTCGAGGCCGGCGAGCGTCGCCGCGAGAAGCCTCGTGCTGGTGACGCGTGACTCGAGGATCTCCTGTTTCCGCGCTTGCGTCCACCGGCGTCCGATGTCGGCGCCGTTGAGGTTGACCGCGGCTTCGACGCCCTCGAGCCGGACGGCGTCGATGGTCCCCGCCGCGGGGTCCCAGCGGATCTCGTTGGTGGATTCGGGCTCCCTGCGTACGAGCCGCAAGACGTGATGGCCGGCCGCTTCGAGCTCCGGCACGAGGGTCGATCCTATGAAGCCCGAGGAACCGCTCACGACCACCTGCATCCTTCGATTCTGACAACAGGCGCGCTGGTACGTTCGCGCCGTGCCGTCTGAGGCCCGCCCGGCGCCCCGCTTGCGCGACGGCTTGTTCGCTGCGCTGCCGCTCGTCCCCGGGCCGATCCTCTTCGGGCTCTCGTTCGGCGTCTTCGCGGAGGGGGCGGGGATGGACGCGGTGGCCGCGGTCGTCATGTCGGGGACCACGTTCGGAGGCGCCGCCCAGTTCGCTGCGGTATCGGTGCTGGACACCGGCGGCACCGCGCTCGCGGCGATCGCCGCGGCGGTTCTCTTGAACGCTCGCTACATCGGGATGAGCGTGGCTGTGGCGTCGATCTTCCCGGGCGGGAGGCTCCGGCGGCTCGCCGGATCCCAGCTCATCGTCGACGAGTCGTGGGCGCTGTCGGGCCGTTCGGGGCGCTTCCAGTGGCCGATTCTCGCCGGGGCCGGGCTGCTGCTCTACGTGCTCTGGGTATCGAGCACCGCCGTCGGCACGGTCGTCGGCGGGACGCTCGCCGATCCAGAGTCGCTCGGGCTCGATGCGGCGTTCGCGGCGCTCTTCCTCGGGCTTGCGGTCCCGTACGTTCGCGGCCGGAAGGCGCTCCAGGCAGCGGCGGTGGCTGCGCTGATCACGCTCGCACTGCTGCCGATCGCGCCCGCGGGCCTCCCGTTCGTCGCGGCGGCGGCGGCGTGCCTGCTGGGGCTGCGAAAGTGAGCGACGCCTGGATCGTGGTGCTCGTGGTCGGGGTGTTCTCCGTCGCGTTCAAGGCCGCAGGTCCCGTTTTTCTCGGCCGCCGGAGCCTTCCGCCGAGGATGGAGTCCGTTGTCGCGCTGATAGGGCCGGTCATGCTCACCGCGCTCGTGGTGACGCAGACCGTCGGCGGCGACGAGGAGATCGAGATCGACGCCCGTGTTCCGGGTGTGGCTGCCGCGGCCGTCGCGATCTGGCGAGGCGCGCCGATCGTGGCGGCGATGGCGGTCGCAGGGGTCGTGACCGCCCTGCTCCGACTGGCCTAGAGCCCCTAACGCAATGAACGTCAGTACGTTCGGGGCTCTTAGCGGATGCGCCGAGCCGGCTGGGGGCGGTGCCAGAAGACGGCAGCAGCGCCGACCGCCTCGGCGAGGAGGCTGAGCGTGCCGATGAGAAGAAGCCACAGACGAAAGTGCCGCATACTCGAGGTATCGGACGAATCGGCTCGCGTGTCAAGCCCGGTTACGCCGGCGGACGAAAGACGGCGAAGGGATCGGTGACCTCGAGCCGGCGGTTCCGGAAGCGAAACGCGGCGGCAGGCCGTCCGCCGCCGGGGCCGTGCGTCCGTCGCTCGCCCGTCGGCTCGATTGCGCCACGCCGGAGCAGCACTCTCTTCAGGTTCGTCGCCGAGACCTCGTAGCCGAGGGCGGCCGTGTAGATGTCGCGCAGCTCGGCGAGGGTGAACGTGTCCGGCGCGAGCGCGAAGCCTATGTTCGAGTACGAGAGCTTCCCGCGCAGCCGCTCTCGTCCCGCGAGGACGATCTCTCCGTGGTCGAAGGCGGTCGTGGGAAGCGCGTCCACGGGGTGCCAGTGCGTGTCTGCCGGAACCCGCGGATCGATCCCGAGCGGGACCAGCCCGAGGTACGCGGTCGCGAGCTCCCACCGGTCGGGATGACGCTCGGGATCGCTCCACGTCCCGAGCTGCTCGAGATGGGCGACTTCCCGGACGTCGACCTTCGTCGCGAGGTGCCGCAGGATCGAGTCCTCGAGCGTCTCGTCTGAGGCCAGCGTGCCGCCCGGTAGCGACCACGCTCCCTGAAAGGGCTCGCGCGCTCGCTCCCAGAGGAGCACCTGCAGCAAGTCGGTGCGGACCTGGAACACCGCTGCAAGCGCGGAGTGGGCTGGGACATCGACCGTGGTAGACTGCGCCATGAGGTTATTGCCTATGAGGCTAAAACTAGCATGAGGCGAAACGGCTCGACATCTCCCGGGCAAGACGTCGATCTCCTCGTCGTCGGCGGCGGCGTCGCGGGGCTCTTCGCAGCGCTCTGTGCGGCGGGAGAAGGCCGGGTGCTCCTCCTTTCGAAAGGGCAGCTTCTCGCCTCGACGAGCTCGCTCGCACAAGGGGGTATCGCGGCCGCTGTAGATCCGGACGACCATCCCTCGCTCCACGCCGAGGACACGCTGCGAGCGGGGCGGGGGCTCAGCAGTTCGAGTGCGGTAGCCGCCCTCACCGCCGAGGCGCCCGCCCGCATCCGTGACCTCGAGGACCTCGGAGTCGAGTTCGACGACGGTCTCGGCCTCGAGGGAGGTCATAACCGCCGTCGCGTCGTCCACGCGGGAGGTGCCGCGACCGGTGAGCGTGTGGCCCGCGCTCTCGCCGAGGGGGTTCTCGAGCATCCGCGCATCCGCGTCGCCGAGGGAACGCGCATGCTTCGGCTGTGGGGCGTCGACGGCCGCTGCGTCGGCGCCATTACCGACCGTGGGCCCGTCGCGGCGCGCGGCACGTTGCTCGCGACCGGCGGTGCGGCGGCGCTGTGGCAGCGGACGACGAATCCGCCCGGCTCCCTCGGCGACGGAATGGCCGCCGCCTATCGGGCGGGTGCAGCGCTCGCAGATCTCGAGTTCGTCCAGTTTCACCCGACGACGCTCGTCGACTCGACCCTGCTTCTCTCGGAGGCGCTGCGCGGAGAAGGCGCGCTTCTCCTCGACGAGGAAGGCCGCCGTTTCACCGACGAGCTCGCACCCCGAGATGTCGTCGCCCGCGAGATCGCGGCGCGGGGAACGGCACTCCTGGACCTGCGAGCAATCGACCGTGCGCGGTTCTCGGGGCTGATGGGGACGCTCGAGGAGAAGGGATACGACCCGGCTCTCGTACCGATCCCGGTCGCACCTGCCGCTCACTACACGATCGGGGGGATCGTCACCGACCTCCACGGCCGGACCGAGCTGGCCGGGCTGTACGCGGCCGGCGAGTGCGCCGCGACCGGCGTGCACGGTGCCAACCGGCTCGCATCGAATTCACTGCTCGAGTGCCTGGTCTTCGGGCGCCGCGCCGCGCTTGCCGCACTCGACGAGCCGGGCCTTCCTGCGCGCCTGCCCACGCCGCACGATGCCGACCCCCCGGACCGTGCGACTCCGAGGCTCCGGCGCGCACTTTGGCGCGACGGCGGTCTCGTTCGAGACGCCGCCGGGCTCGAGCGGCTGCGCTCGAGCCCGCACCTCCTGACGCGACTCGTTGCAGAGAGCGCGCTCTACCGGGAAGAGAGCCGCGGTTCCCACTTCCGCGTCGACTTCCCCGCCGTTAGGGACAGGTTCGAGCGGCATATCGTTCTCCGTCCGGGCTCCGCGCCCACGCTCGAGACATGGCTGTGAGCACCGACGTGATCGAGCGCGCCGTGTATGCGGCGCTCGCGGAGGACGTGGGGGAGGGGGACGTCACGACCGAGTCGACGGTCGACGCGGACTCGGTAGGCACCGCCGCGCTCAGCCTGCGCGAGCCAGGTGTCGTCTGCGGATTGCGGGCGGCCGAGACGGTCTTCTCCGCGCTCGATCCCGAGTTTCGCTTCGAGTCGCTCGTCGCCGAGGGTGCCGTGCTCGACGATGCTCCTGCCGAGGTCGCCATCGTGACGGGCTCGGAGCGGGCGATCCTGACCGGCGAGCGGACCGCGCTCAACTTCCTCGGTCGGCTCTCGGGCATCGCGACCCTCACGCGCCGCTACGTCGACGCCGTGGCGGGCACCGGCGTCGCGATCCTCGACACCCGCAAGACGACACCAGGGCTGCGCGCGCTGGAGAAGCACGCGGTGGCCTGCGGCGGCGGACGCAATCACCGCTTCGGGCTCGACGACGGCGTCCTCGTCAAAGACAACCACCTGCGCGCCGCTGGCTCGATCGGAGCTGCCGTCGAGCGGCTGCGGGCAGCGACCGACCTTCCGGTAGAGGTCGAGTGCGACACGCTCGAGCAGGTACAGGAAGCTCTTGCAGCCGGAGTCGACGCGATCCTCCTCGACAACATGTCGCTCGACAAGCTGCGCGCCGCCGTCGCGCTCGGGCGAGGGCGCGCTCGGCTCGAGGCCTCAGGCGGAGTCACCCTGGATTCCGTGCGCGCGATCGCGGAGAGCGGGGTCGACGAGATCTCGGTCGGCGCGCTGACCCATTCCGCCCGATCCCTCGACGTCTCACTGGAGCTGCGATGACGACGGCTGAGATCACGACGATGCACGAGGAGATCCGCGCGCTCGCGAGCGAGCGAGGCGCGGTCATCCTCGCCCACAACTACCAGGTGCCGGAGGTGCAGGACGTCGCTGATTTCGTAGGCGACTCGTTGGGCCTTTCCCGGGAAGCTGCGAGCACCGACGCGGATGCGATCGTGTTCTGCGGCGTCCACTTCATGGCGGAGACAGCCGCGATCCTCTCGCCGGAGAAGACCGTCCTCATCCCCGATCTCGACGCGGGCTGCTCGCTTGCGGCCTCGATCACGGCCGACCAGCTGCGCGAATGGAAGGCGGAGAATCCGGGCGCGGTCGTCGTCTCCTACGTGAACACCACAGCCGAGGTGAAGGCGGAGAGCGACTACTGCTGCACGTCGGGGAACGCGAAGGCCGTCATCGAGTCGATTCCCGAGGACCGGGAGATCCTGTTCCTCCCGGACATGTATCTCGGGCTCTGGCTCGAGCGCGTCACCGGGCGCAAGCTCAGGATCTGGCTCGGCGAGTGCCATGTCCACGCCGGTATCCGTCCGCGGGACATCGAACGCTGGCAGGAAGAGGCGCCGGACGCGGAGCTGCTGGTCCACCCCGAGTGCGGCTGCGCGAGCCAGTGCATGGCGTTCGGGAACGGGCGCACGCACATCCTCTCCACAGAGGGGATGATCAACTTCGCGAAGGCCTCGCCCAAGCAGCGTTTCCTGGTCGCGACCGAGACGGGAATCATCCACCGGCTGTCCAAGGAAGCGCCGGAGAAGCGCTTCGAGGCGGTCTCCGAGAAGGCGATCTGCCGCTACATGAAGATGATCACGCTCGAGAAGCTGCGCGACTCGCTCCGCGACTGGAAGTACGTGGTCAGCGTTCCCGACGAGGTGGCCGTGCGTGCGCGCGGCGCGATCGACCGCATGGTCGCGATCACCTAGCGACGGAAGCTTCGGCCCGCTCCCACAGTTGTCAGTGGGGCAGGAACGCGGTTCAATCCTTAGCAAGTGCGGATTGTCGCCATCCTCGGTGCAGCGCTCGCTGCCCTGACGCTCTCGCTCGAACGAGCCTCCGGCGCAGAAGCGGCGGCCGGGAAGGACGGAGGCACGTTCCGCGTCGGCATCGTCCCCGAGCTGTTCGACTCGATCGACGCGGCAATAAGCGGCACCCCCGCGACGATCCCGATCATCCGCGCCACGTGCGCCAGCCTCATGAGCCTGCCGGACAAGCCGTTCCCGGCAGGCCTGCGCATCGTGCCCGAGCTCGCCGAGGACAACCCGAAGATCACCGACGCCGGCAAGACCTACACGTTCACGATCAGAAAGGGGGTGCGCTTCAGCACCGGCACGCTCGTCACTGCGCGCGATGTCGCGCACACGATCGATCGCGTACTCAGCCCGGTGATGAATTCGTATACGGCCGCCTTGTTCCAGGACGTCGTCGGGGCGCGCGCCGTACTCGCGGGTAAGACCCCGACCGCGTCGGGGGTCACCTCGCGCGGGAGCTCGCTGACGATCAAGCTCACGAAGCCGCTGGGCGACTTCACCGCACGCCTCGCTGTCGGCCTCTGCGTCGTGCCGCGAACGCTGGCCCCCGATGCCGAGGGGGCGAAGCCACCGATCCCGACTGCAGCGCCCTACTTCGTCGCGGACTACGTGCCCGGCCGGCAGGTCGTGCTAGAGCGGAACCGCTTCTACCGCGGGACGCGACCACACCGCGTCGATCGGGTCGAGGTCGATCTCACCGGCGATGGCGCGAGCATCCTCGACCGGGTCGACCGAGGCGAGCTCGATTACGGCTGGCTGCCAACTGCCGAGTACGCCGCTCGGACCGCGGAGTTCAGGGGAAGGTACGGACTCAACAAGTCGCGTTTCTTCGCCGTTCCGGCGGGCAATTTGCGGTTCTTTGCGCTCAACACGAGTCGGCCCTTGTTCCGGAACAACGTCAGGCTTCGCCAGGCTGTCAACTTCGCGGTTGACCGCCGAGCGCTGCTGCGGGAGCGCGGCCCGCTGGCCGGCTTCCCCACGGACCAGTACCTGCCGCCCGTAATGCCCGGCTTCCGGGACGAGCGCATCTACCCACTCGAGAAACCCGATCTCCCGAAGGCGCGGGCTTTGGCGAGGAAGAACCTGCGAGGTGGAAAGGCAGTCCTCTACACGGTTGCCAATCCTCTCGGCTTGGCTCAGGCGCAGATCGTCAGGAGCAACTTGAAGAAGATCGGCCTCGCCGTCGAGATCAAGCAGTTTCCGGGGAATCTCATCTTCGACAAGATCGCGACCCGCGGGGAGCCGTTCGACATCTCCTGGAACGGCTGGCTCGCCGACGTGCCGGACCCCTCGGTTCTGAACGCGCTCTTCGACGGCCGGAGCATCGGTGCGGCCAACGGCGCGAACAACTCCTTCTTCAACTCGCCAAGGTACAACCGGCTCCTGGGCCGGGCATCACAACTGACGGGCGCGGACCGCTATCGCGAGTACGGAAGGCTGGACGTCGACCTGGCGCGCAACGCCGCCCCCGCGATTGCCTACGCATACGACAACGCGCTGACGCTCGTCTCGGCTCGTACAGGCTGCGCCGTCGTCAACCCGTACCTCGACCTCGCTGCGGTGTGCCTCAAGTAGCAGTTGTCAGTCGGATTCGGAGGGCTGAACCGTCACCCAGACGGCGCCGTTTCCCACGGCGATTCCGCTCGGCCGGTTCCCGACCGCGATGGTCTCCACGACCTCGTCCGAGAGCGGGTCGATGCGTGAGACGGTCCCGGCGGCACCGTTCGCGACCCAGGCAGCGCCGGCTCCGAAGGCGATAGCCGTCGGCCCGTCTCCGACGGCGATGGTCGTCGCCGAGCTCGAGGCGGCGTCGATGCGATGCACGTTGTCGTCGGCCTCGTTTGCCACCCAGACGGCGCCGTCTCCGACGGCCACCCCGCGCGGGCGCCGCCCGACGGTGAGCTGCCTTACCACACTGACCGTTCTCGGGTTCACGCGGACAACGTTGTTGTCGCCGGCATTCGCGATCCAAACGGAGCCCTCGCCGACCGCGATGGCCGAAGGCGAGAACCCTGCCACGCCCGTCGCGACGAGACGATTCGAGGAAGGATTGACCTTGCCCATTTCACCGCCACCGAAGGCCGCCCATACCGCGCCCTCGCCGACCGCGACGGTCCCGGCGTTCGAGCGAAACGTCACCTCGATCGTTTCCACAGGGGCGTTCACACCCGGATCGACGCGGGTGACGCTGCCGAGGATCCCGTTGGCCACCCAGACGGCTCCGGCCCCGACGGCGACACCCGTCGGTGTCGCGTCCAAGCGGATGTTCGCGACGACCGCGCGCGCGCTCGGATCGATGCGCGACAACGTTCGTTCGTCGAGATAGCCGATCCACACGGAGCCCGCACCGACCGCAACCGCGGAAGGGCGGATGCCGACGGGGATCGCGCCGACCACCTCGTTCGACCCGGCATCGATGACGGCGACCGAGTTGGGGGCGACGTTGGCCGATCCACCATCTCCCTGGCCCAGGGCGAAGATAGGAATCGCGACCGCGGCGGCGAGGACGCCGATCAGGGCCGAGCCCGCGTACATGCGCCGGCGCTTGCGTCTGAGCTCGACGTCGAGCGTGTTGAGCGGTTTGAACTCGCTCGGTAGGCCTTCGATCACGAGCTGGGCGAGCCGCTCCGGACGCTCGAGATCCTTGAGGCGGCGTTCCCCGAGGTCCCGAATGGACACGCCCGGCGGGAGCTCGTCCTCTACGAGCTCGCGCGTCGTTCGTGACAGGAGCACCTGGCCGCCGTGACCTGCCGCTCCCACGCGGGCCGCCTTGTGCACACCCAGGCCGACGTAGCGTTGCTCGCCGACCTGGGGCTCACCCGTGTGCAAGCCCATGCGGACCCGCACGTCGGCACCATCCGGCCACTCGTGGGCCGCGAGATCACGCTGGGCGTCGGCAGCGGCCGCCACGGCGTCCTTCGCACGGCGGAAGGCCATGAAGAAGGAGTCGCCCTGCGTGTCGACCTCGTGCCCTCCATGGGCTGCGAACGTCTCACGCAAGATCCGCTGGTGCTCGGCGAGCACCTCGGAGTAGCGTCCCCCGAGCTGCTTGACGAGCGCGGTCGAGCCCTCGATGTCCGTGAAGAGGAAAGTGACGGTTCCGCTCGGGAGCTCCGGCATCAGCCGAAGCTTGCCGAAGGCGACTACGCCACGCGCACGGAGTTCACAGGTGGCAGTCGGGTCGCCGCCGTGAACCAGGTGGCGCCCGCGTCGCCCGACCCGAAGAGGTCGCCCGACGTCGCCCCGAAGTAGAGGCCCATACCCTCGCCGGAACCTTCGTGATGGAGCGCCTGCCGGAGGATCGTCAGGTATGCATCCTCCGCAGGGAGTCCGTCACCGCGCGCGATCCAGCTCGCTCCTGCGTCGCGCGTCTCGTAGACGCGAACGCGGCCGTCCGGAGTAACCCGGTCCACATCGGCGACGAGCGGGATCACGTAGGCGCTGTCCGGATCGCCGGGGTCGACGACCATGGGGAAGCCGAAGTCACTCGGAAGCCCGGTGTCCGTGCCGATGTCGTTCCAGGACTCTCCTGAGTCGTCGGAGCGGTAGACGCCGCCGTGGAACTGCATGAAGAGGCGCTCGGGCTGCTGTCGCGCGCGGTGCATGTTGTGCACGCAGAGGTCGAGCGAGCCCTCGCGCGCCTCCTCCGGCAGATAGCGGGGCACGAGCCCCTCGTTGCCGTGGCGCCAGGTCTCGCCGCCGTCGTCGGAGAGCCAGACGCCGACTGCGGAGATGCCGAGCGCGAGTCGGCTCGGGTCGCCGGGCCACGTCGCGATGGAGTGCAGGCAGAGGCCTCCTGCACCGGGCTGCCACTTGTCACGGTTGGGCTGATTCCAGAAGCTCTCGTTCAGCTCCCAGGTCGACCCGCCATCCCGGCTCTCGAAGAGCACGGCCGGATCGCCGCCCGCATAGAGATGAGCGTCGTCCTCGGCCGGGACGATCGTCCAGATCCGCTTGAGCGCCTTGTCCTCGCCCTCCGGGAGGGCGGCGCCGTCCGCTTCCTGCCACTCCCCGGCCGGGTCGTCCGTGACCCAGATCTTGGGCCCGTAGAAGGCGGACGTCACCGAGGCGAGGTAGCGGCCACTCCGCGGGTCGCGGATCGCGTACTCGACCGGCTCGCCCTCGAACTTCCGCGCTGCAATCTCGAACTCCGAGCCGGTCTCGCCCCGGAGCACGAACAGCCCCTTCTTCGTGCCGACCAGCAGCTCCGTCATCTGATCCTCAGCCTCCCGAGATAGCGGGCAGGATCTGCACGCGGTCCTCAGGGCCCAGTGCCGTCTCCTCCCGTCCGTATTCCCTGTTCACGAACACGTTGATGTGCTCCCGGATCTTGCCTCGCTCGTCGAGGATCCACCCCTCGACGTCCGGATGCTCGCGCTCGAGTGCGCGCAGCACCTCGACGACAGTCGCCCCGTCGAGCTCAAGCTCTCTCCTGCCACCTGCGAGCTCGGAAAGCGGGGCGCGCAGCCTCACCACGGCCATGGTTCGATCCTAGCCCTCACGTTCCGACGACGAACGACGACACGCCGGATCGACGCATGTGGTCACACTCGCGTGGGGTTGGTCTGACCCCTCAAAGCTCGAGGACGCCCTGAGGTGATCCGAGCTCCGCGAGCTTGTCGAGAAACGGCTGGGGCGGAAACGCCTCAGGGCCGAGGACGCCGGCCCCTTTCCACACTCCTGCCTCGAGAAGCTCGAGCGCGGCGACCGGGTTGAGCGCGGTTTGCCACACGACCGCCTGCGATCCGTACTCCCGCATCGACCACTCGTTGTCGACCACGTGGTACAGGTAGGTCTTGCGCGGGCTGCCGTCCTTTCCATGCCCGGTGACCAGCGTCCCGGCACACGTCTTCCCCAACATGCGCTCGCCGAGCGCCGCCGGATCCGGAAGGGCGGCCGCCACGACGTCGCGTGGCGCAACTTGGGCCCCCTTTACTGGGAGCGGCTCCTTCGAATCGAGGCCGAGCTTGTGCAGGGTCTTGAGAACCTCGATGAACTCGTCGCCGAGCCCGTACTTGAACGTGACGCGCCGGCAGTCGATCCAGCGGGGGACGAGCAGGACCTCCTCGTGCTCGACATTCACGCACTCGACTGCGCCGATTCCTTCCGGGAAGTCGAAGACTTCGGGCTCGGAGAAGGGTGTGGTCGTGAACCAGCCGCGCCCCTTCTCCCAGATCACCGGCGGATTCAGGCACTCCTCGATCGTCGTCCAGATCGAGAAGGTAGGCGCGAACTCGTAGCCCTCGACGACGAGGTTGGCTCCATCCCGGACGCCGATCTCGTCGATCTCGGAGAAGAGCTCGTCGGCCGCGAAGCGCGCGAAGACGTCTGCCGCTCCCGGCTCCACGCCGATGCCGACAAGCGCCAGCAGTCCAGCCTCTTCCCAAGCTTCGCCGCGCGCGAACTGCTCGTCGCCGAGCTTCACGCCGCATTCCTCGAAGGGCCGCTCCGGGTGGGGCACGGAGAGGGACATGGCCATGTCCAGGTAGGTCGCCCGGCCCTCGAGGCAAGCGTCGAAGATGGGCATGTCGAAGACCGGATCGACGGCGTTGAGAACCGCGTCCGCCTTGGTCTCACCGATCAGCCGCAAGACGTCCTCGGTGCTCGAGGCATCGACGCGGTGGGCGCTGAAGCGTCCGTCGTCGAGGCCGGCGACGACTGCGTCCGGCCGTGCTCGGTCGTAGTCCGCGAGCGCGCAGTGCTCGAAGAACGGGCGGCGGCGAGCTATCGCGGCGAAGGCAGAGCCCACACCCCCTGTTCCGACGACGACGACCCGCACGGCGGGCGGAGTTGTACCTGACCGTAAGGTCAGGATGCTTTCGGGAGCGTCCGTGCGCGAGGTTGTAGGCTCCCTCGCCGGGGAGCTACGCTCACCTCGTTTTCACCAAACGGAGGTCGGCTGTGAGTGTTTCGGTAACGCAGCACAAGCAGTTCATCGACGGTGAGTGGGTCGAGTCGTCGAGCGGCGAGACGATGGAGGTTCTCAATCCCGCAACCGGCGAGGTCATCGCAGAGGTTCCTCGTTCGAGCGCCGACGACGTCGACCGCGCGGTCGAGGCCGCGAAGAGAGCGTGGGTCGAGTGGCGCGACAAGACGCCGAAAGACCGCATGGAGCTCCTGCTCAAGCTCGCGGAGGTCATCGAAGAGCACGCGGAGGAACTCGCGCGGCTCGAGTCCCTCAACGTCGGAAAGCCGTGGTGGGTCGCGAAGGACGAGCCGCCGGTGGTCGCGGACAACCTGCGCTTCTTCGCCGGCGCCGCCCGGAACCTGGAAGGGAAGTCGGCCGGGGAATACGTCGAGGGATACACGTCGATGACTCGCCGCGAGCCCCTCGGGATCGTCGCCGGCATCTGCCCGTGGAACTACCCGCTCTACATGGCGATGTGGAAGATGGGCCCTGCTCTCGCCGCGGGAAACGTCCAGATCATCAAGCCCGCCGAGCAGACGCCGCTGACGCTGCTGCGCTTCGTCGAGCTCGCGCAAGAGCTCATTCCCGCCGGCGTGCTGCAGGTCGTCACGGGTGACGGCGTTCCGGCGGGCGACGCGCTCGTGCGTCATCGCGACATCCGCCTCGTCTCGCTCACAGGGGACACGGCGACCGGGAAGATCATCGCCAAGAACGCCGCCGACACCGTCAAGCGGCTGCACCTGGAGCTCGGCGGCAAGGCGCCGATGGTCGTGCTCGACGACGCCGATCCGGCCGCGGTCGCCGAGGCCATCAAGATCGGCGGCTACTTCAACTCCGGCCAGGACTGCACCGCCTCCTCACGCATCCTCGTGAACACGGGCATCTACGACGACGTGCTCTCGGAGACCGTGAAGGCGGTCGAGGGGATGAGCGTCGGCGACCCGGCGACGGACGACGAGATCGAGATGGGCCCCGTGATCTCTGCCGAGCAGCAGGAGCGAGTCCTCGGCTTCCTGGAGCGGGCGAGCGCCGCCAAGGCGAACATCGTCACGGGCGGCGGCACGCTCGGTGAGCGCGGCTTCTTCGTCAAGCCGACCGTGGTCACCGACGTCTCTCAGGACGCGGAGATCGTGCAGGACGAGGTGTTCGGGCCGGTGGTGACGGTTCAGCCCTTTAGGTCCGACGACGAGGCGATCGAAATGGCGAACGGCGTGCGCTACGGGCTCGCGGCCTCGGTGTTCTCGGAGAACGTCGGCCGGGCGATGAAGGTCGCGGCGAAGCTCGACTTCGGCACCGTCTGGGTCAACGAGCACCTCTTTCCGCTCGCGTCCGAGATGCCACACGGGGGCTTCAAGGAGTCGGGTTACGGGAAGGACATGTCGCTCTACTCGATGGAGGAGTACACCCGCATCAAGCACGTGGCCGTGAAGCTCGCGGGATGATCAACGGGGCGGGCTCCTGGTGTTCCTGGGGCGGCCGCTGACGGTGGCGGGCCGGAGGGCACAGTATGGGTAATACGGGCCTGGAAGGCCCGGTGCCGTCAGCGACGCCAGACGACGGAGCCGGGCTCCGCCCGGCGGGAGCCGGCGTCGCCCAGGGGCGCCAGGCTCCCGACGTTCGCCTCGAACGCGTTGTCAAACGGTTCGACGATGCGGTCGCAGTCGACGGCATCTCGCTCGAGATTCCCCGAGGATCGTTCTTCGCGCTCCTCGGGCCATCGGGCTGCGGGAAGACGACGACGCTGCGAATGATCGGCGGGTTCGAGGAGCCGACCGAGGGGCGCATCTTCCTCGGTGACCAAGATGTCGTGGGCCTGCCTCCGTACAGGCGCGACGTGAACACCGTGTTCCAGAGCTACGCGCTCTTCCCGCACATGTCGGTCCACGACAACGTCGCGTTCGGGCTGGAGCGCCGAAAGACGGCGAAAGGCGAGATCAAGAACCGGGTGCGCGAGATCCTCGTGCTCGTCGGGCTTGCCGAGCTCGGAGGGCGCAAGCCTCGGCAGCTCTCAGGCGGTCAGCAGCAGCGGGTCGCCCTGGCGCGGGCACTCGTCAATCACCCGCGCGTGCTGCTGCTCGACGAGCCTCTCGGTGCCCTCGACCTCAAGCTGCGCAAGCAAATGCAGCTCGAGCTCAAGCGCATTCAGAACGAGGTCGGGATCACGTTCGTCCACGTTACGCACGACCAGGAGGAGGCGATGACGATGGCCGACACGATCGCGGTGATGGATCGAGGGCACATCGAGCAGCTCGGGCCGCCGGAGGAGCTCTACGAGCGCCCTGCGACCGCGTTCGTCGCCGGCTTCCTCGGCATCTCGAACATGCTCCGCGGATCCGTCGAAGGCCCGGACGCGATCCGGCTCGAGGACGGCACGGTCGTCAAGGCAAGCGTGAACGGAAAGTCAGGCCCGGTGGCGGCCGGCGTGCGGCCGGAGAAGATCACGATCGGCGACGGTGGCGGTGCGAACAGGCTCGTGGGTCGAATCGCCGAGAAGGCGTACATCGGCGTCGCGACGCAGGTCGTCGTTGAGACGCCGGCGGGCATCGTCCAGGTCTTCGCGCAGAACATCGATGCGGGCGGACGAGTTCCCGCGCAGGGATCGAATGTCACGTTGAGCTGGAGTCCAGAGTCGACTTTCGTGGTCGACCGCGGAGCGACGGACCATGAAGAGGAGGAGGCGTCGGAATGAACCCGAGGATGACGCGCGACGAGCTGCTGCGGCGCGGTGCTGCGGCGGGCGCACTGCTGACATTCCCCTCGCTGCTCGCTGCCTGTGGCGGTGGTGACGGAGACGGTGAAGCGGAGGGCGAGCCGAAGACGGTCCTCAACTTCTCGAACTGGCCGTTCTACATGGACGTCCAGGGGAAGAGACACCCGACGCTCGACCAGTTCACGGAGCAGTCCGGCATCAAGGTCAACTACTTCGAGGACGTCAACTCGAACGACGAGTACTTCGCGAAGATCCAGGGCCGGCTCTCGAAGGGCGAGGGCATAGACCGCGACATCATTGTCGCGACGGACAACTCACGCTTTCCGGCGCTGTACGTGGACGAGGGATGGGTGCAGGAGCTCGACAAGGATCGCATCCCCAACATCTCGAACTTGATCGACGCGCAGGCCTCGCCTCCGTTCGACCCGGAGCGCAAGTACTCGCTGCCGTGGCTTTCGGGGATGGACGGCATCGCTTGGAACGAGAAGTTGACGGGTCCCGTCACGTCGGTGACGCAGCTCTTCGAGGATCCGAAGCTGAAGGGTAAGGTCACCGTCTTCAGCGAGATGGCGGACACGTTGGGCCTCGTCCTTCTCGACAACGGCGACGATCCGGCGGCTGTGACCGACGAGGCATTCGACCGCGCGCTCGAGCGTGTCCAAGCGGGCGTCGACTCGGGCCAGATCCGAAGGTTCACGGGCAACGACTACGTGCAACCCCTGGCGACCGGCAACCTCGTCGCCTGCATCGCGTGGTCGGGGGACATCGCATCGGCCGTCGCCGACAACCCGAACCTCAGGTGGGCGATCCCGGAAAAGGGCGGGATCATCTGGACGGACAACATGCTCATTCCACTCGGTGGGAGCGTGCCGACGGCTTCCGAGTACATGAACTTCGTGTACGACCCGAAGATCTCCGCCCAGATCGCCGTCGGGACGAGCTACATCTCGGCCGTCAAGGGCGTCAAGGAGGAAGCGGTCAAGCTCGATCCGGACTCGGCGTCGAACGAGCTGATCTTCCCGACGGACGAGACGCTGTCACGGGTTCACTTCAACGATCCGGCGATGGTCAACAACGAGGACTACGTCACGAGGTGGCAACAGGTCCAAGGCCAGTAGGGGGCGAGGCTTGCCTCGCCCTCATCCATCGTTCGGCGGCTAGATGGGCGCATTCTTCCATCGCCACAAGGGCCTCGCGCCCTACCTCCTCCTCGTCCCCGGACTGTTCTGGCTCGGAATCTTCTTCGTCATCCCGCTCGGCTACCTCGGTTACGAGGCTCTGCAATCCGGGATCCTTCCCAACTTCGAGTTCACCTGGGAGTTCTCGAACTTTTCCGACGGTGTGTCGGACTACGACGAGCAGCTCGTGCGCTCGTTCGTCTACGCCGGGATGGCGACGGTCGCCTGCCTCGTGCTTGCGTATCCGCTCGTGTACTGGATCGCGTTCAGGGCAGGCCCCTGGCGCAATCTCTTCCTGGTCCTGATCGTGGCTCCGTTCTTCGTTACGTACCTCGTACGGACGCTCGCATGGCTGAACATCCTCGCGGACGAAGGCCCCGTCGTCGGCATCCTCCAGTGGACTCACGTCCTGGGAGAGGACGACCGGCTGCTCGCCACGAGCTTCGCGGTCGTCTCGGGCATCACCTACAACTTCTTCCCCTTCATGGCGTTGCCGCTCTACGTCTCGCTCGAGCAGATCGACCCGCGACTGCTCGAGGCTGCGAAGGACCTCTACGCGAGCTCGACACAGGCGTTCCTGCGGGTCACACTCCCGCTCTCTGCGCCCGGAATCGTCGCCGGAACGCTGCTCACCTTCATCCCGGCGGCCGGAGACTTCATCAACGCGGAGCTCCTGGGGACGCCGAAACAGCAGATGATCGGGAACGTGATCCAGGCGAAGTTCCTGGACTCCCTCGACTACCCCAAGGCGGCGTCGCTCTCGTTCGTCCTCATGGCAACGATCCTGGTCGTCGTGCTCGTGTACGCACGGGTCGTCGGCTCGGAGAAGCTCACTGGCTGATGCGATCCGACGATCGCATCAGCCTGGGGAGGCGCGTGTGAGCGTCCAATCGCCTGCTCTTCCCCTAGACACCTCCGCGCGTTCGCGCAGAAGTGTCTGGCGGTTCGCGAAGCGTCACGTCCTGACGCTGTACGCCCTCCTCGCGGCCGCCTACTTGCTGCTGCCGATCGCGGTCGTGATCCTCTTCTCGTTCAACGCGCCGAAGGGCCGCTTCAACTACGTCTGGCAGGGCTTCACGTTCGACTACTGGATCCACTGGGACGACGTCCTCGGCATTCGGGACGCCGTGCTCCTCTCACTGGAGGTCGCCGCGCTCTCGACGATCGTCGCCACCGTGCTGGGCACGCTCATCGCGCTCGCAATCGTCCGTCACCAGTTCCGTGGCCGGGGCGTGGCGAACCTGCTCGTGTTTCTGCCGATGTCCACGCCCGAGATCGTCCTGGGAGCGTCGCTGCTCGCACTCTTCCTCAACCTCACGAGCGTCTTCGAGCTGGGCTTCTGGACGATCTTCATCGCACACGTCATGTTCATCGTCAGCTACGTCGTCGTGACGGTGAAGGCGCGCCTGATCGGCTTCGATCGCCACCTGGAGGAGGCGGCCATGGATCTCGGGGCTAACGAGCTCACGACGTTCCGGAAGGTCACGTTGCCCCTGCTCGCCCCGGCGATGCTGAGTGCCGCTCTTCTCGGATTCGCGCTCTCGATCGACGACTTCGTCATCACGTATTTCGTCGCAGGGCCCGAGCAGACGTTCCCGGTCTTCGTGTGGGGAATCTCGCGGGTTTCCGTCCCGCCGCAGGTGAACGTGGTCGCGAGCGCGATCTTCCTCGTTGCAATCGGGATCGCCCTCGGTAACGTCCTCTGGCAGTACCGAAGCGCAAAGCGGACCCAAGGAGCCGTATGACCATCACCCCGGCGATCGATCTGCAGAAGGCCGCGAAAGAGCACCTCTGGATGCACTTCACGCGCATGGGCGGGTACGAGACGGCAGACGTCCCGATCATCGTCCGCGGTGAGGGGTGCTACCTCGAGGACGAGAAGGGGAAGCGCTATCTCGACGCGCTGGCGGGGCTCTTCTCCGTCAACATCGGCTACTCGTTCGGGGACGAGATCGGACAAGCGGCAGTCGAGCAGATGCGCGAGCTGCCCTTCTACACGAACTGGTCGTACGCGCACCCGCGCGCCATCGAGCTCGCGGCGGAAGTGGCCGCGCTCGCGCCCGGAGATCTCGGCCGGGTCTTTTTCGTCAATGGCGGCTCGGAGGCGGTCGACTCGGCGTGGAAGCTCGCGCGCCAGTACTACCAGGCGCGCGGGGAGCGTCGCATGAAGGCCGAGCTCGCTCAGCCCGAGACGCGCCACGACGAGCTCGTCGCGGCACGGCGCGCGGCACCTCGCTACAAGGCGATCGCGCGGCACATCGCCTACCACGGGACCACCTTCGGTGCGCTCTCGATCAACGGGATCCCGTCGCTCCGAGCGCCGTTCGAGCCACTCGTTCCCGAGGTGCGCCACGTCTCGACCACGAACCGCTACCACCGGCCGGCCGAGGAGACCGAGAAGGAGTTCACTCTGTTCCTCCTGGACGAGCTCGAGCAGGCGATCCTCGCACTGGGCCCGGAGACGGTCTGCCTCGTGCACATGGAGCCGGTCCAGAACGCCGGCGGCTGTTTCACGCCGCCCGCGGGTTACTGGCAGGGAGTACGTGCGCTCTGCGACCGCTACGACATCCTGTTGTCCGCGGACGAGGTCATCACTGCCTTCGGTCGCGTCGGCCACTGGTTCGGCTCCGAGCGCTACGACATCCGGCCCGACATCGTCACCTGTGCAAAGGGGCTTTCCTCGTCCTATGCGGCGATCGGCGCCGTGATCGCGACCGACCGTGTCATGGAGCCATTCCTGGAGGCGACCTCGATGTTCTCGCACGGGATCACCTTCGGCGGCCACCCGGTCATGTGCGCGATCGCGCTCAAGAACATCGAGATCATGAAGCGCGAGCGCATCGTCGAGCACGTGCGGGAGAACGAGCACGCCTTTCATTCGACGCTTGTGCAGCTCCTCGAGCTGCCCATCGTGGGCGACCTGCGCGGCACCGGGTACTTCTGGGCGCTCGAGCTGGTCAAGGACAAGGACACGCGCGAGACGTTCTCCGACGAGGAGTGCGAGCGGCTCCTACGCGGCTATCTCTCGAACGCGCTCTACGAGGCCGGCCTCATCTGCCGAGCTGACGACCGCGGCGATCCCGTCATCCAGATCTCTCCTCCGCTCGTCGCCGGGCAGTCGGAGTTCGACGAGATCGCGGGCATCCTCGGGGACGTCCTCGCGGAGGCTGCGAAGATCATGCGCTAGGCGTTTCCCTCGCGGGGCTGTAGCCTTTGCAGCCCCAGCGAGTGAGAGAGGAGCCGTCGGAGTGAACGTGAACGGGGATGGGCGGGTCGTCGTCGCGCGCGATTTGACGCGCCGGTACGGCGAGGGTGAGACGGCCGTGGACGCGCTTCGCGGCATCTCGGTCGAGATCGCGCCGGGCAAGGCGACGGCGGTGATGGGCCCGTCCGGCTCGGGGAAGTCGACGCTGATGCACATCCTCGCCGGGCTCGACAAGCCCACGACGGGAGAGGTCGAGATCGCCGGGACGCAGATCGGCAAGCTCAACGACAACGCCCTCACGAAGCTCCGCCGCGAGCACATCGGTTTCGTCTTCCAGTTCTTCAACCTCCTGCCCATGCTGACGGCGAAGGAGAACATCATGCTTCCGCTCACCATCGCCGGCGAGAAGCCGCAGGACGGGTGGTTCGATCAGCTCGTGTCCGACGTCGGGCTCGCCGACCGCCTCTCGCACCGTCCCTCCGAGCTGTCGGGCGGCCAGCAGCAGCGGGTCGCGATCGCGCGCGCGCTCGTCTCGAGGCCGACCGTTCTCTTCGCCGACGAGCCGACCGGAAACCTCGACTCGACGACGGGGGGCGAGATCCTCGAGCTTCTTCGTCGTTCCGTGGACGAGTACGGGCAGACGATCGTCATGGTCACGCACGAGGCGCGGGCGGCTGCGACAGCGCACCGCGTCCTCTTCCTCGCCGACGGGCAGATCGTTCGCGAGCTCGGCGAGTGCGACACGCACCGCATCCTCGAGGTCTTGGAGGAAGTCGCAGCCGAATGATCAAGGTCGCGCTCCGCGGCCTTGCCGGGCGCAAACTTCGCGCGGCGCTCACCGGCATCGCGATCGTCCTCGGGGTCGCGATGATCAGCGGCACGTACGTCCTCACGGACACGATCGACCGCGCTTTCTCGAACCTCTTCTCGGAGACGTACGCCGGCACCGACGCCGTCGTCTCGGGCAAGGGCGCCGACATCAGCTTCCAGGGGGACACGACGGACAACCCGCCGGTCGATGCTGCGCTGCTCGACGAGATCCGAGCAGTTCCCGAGGTCGACGTCGCGGCGGGCAGCATCGTCAACGAGACGGACGCAAAGATTCTCACGCCCGAGGGGGAGGCGATCAATACCGAGGGCGCTCCGAGCTTCGGCTTCGGGCTGGACACGAGCCCCGCGCTCACGCGCTTCAATCCGCTCAACTTGCTCGAGGGCAGGTGGGCGGACGGGCCGGGCGAAGTCGTGATCGACGCGGGTACCGCGGATCGCCAGAACTACGAGGTCGGCGAGCGGGTCGGGGTCGCGACGCTCGAACCCGCGCGCGAGTTCGAGCTCGTCGGAATCGCCCAGTACGGAGGCGTCGACACGATCGGAACCGCGACCTTCGCCGTCTTCGAGATCCCGACTGCGCAGAAGCTCCTCGAGCGCCAAGGACAGTACGACGCGATCTCCGTCGCCGGCAAGGAGGGGGTCGAGCCGGACGAGTTGATCGAGGAGATCCAGCCGATCCTCCCTGCGGACGCACGCGTGCGCACAGCTCAGGTCGAGGCCGACGAGGAGCACGACGAGATAAGCGAGTTCACGAGCTTCCTCCGGTACTTCCTGCTCGCCTTCGCCGTAATCGCGCTCTTCGTGGGCTCTTTCGTCATCTTCAACACGCTCTCGATCACGGTCGCCCAGCGCACGCGCGAGCTCGCCACGCTCCGAACGCTCGGCGCCTCCCGCCGGCAGGTGCTCGGGTCGGTGATCCTCGAAGCCTTCGTCATCGGGCTGCTCGCCTCCGCCCTCGGCCTCGTCCTGGGAGTACTCCTCGCCGAGGGAATCGAGGCGCTCTTCCGGTCGTTCGGCTTCGCGTTACCGACTGCGGAGCGCGTCTTCGCCGCGCGGACGGTCGTCGTCTCGCTGATCGCCGGTATCGGCGTCACGCTCCTCGCCGCTCTCTTCCCGGCGATCCGCGCGACCAGGGTGCCTCCGATCTCGGCCGTCCGGGAGGGCGCGACGCTGCCGCGATCGCGACTCGCCCCGCTCGCGCCCTGGCTTGCGCTCCTCACGATCGGTCTCGCCCTCTTCATGCTCGGCCGCGCCATGTTCGTGGACGATCTCGGGACTGCCGATCGGCTGCTCTCGATCGGGGTCGGGGTGCTGCTGCTCTTCGTTGGTGTCGCCATGATCTCGTCGCGGCTCGTTCGCCCGATCGCGGCGGTCGTGGGGATCCCGGCGCGGCGACTCGGGGGCGCTGCGGGGAGGCTCGCGACCGGGAATGCCATCCGCAACCCGGGCCGGACGGCGGCGACCGCAGCGGCGCTGATGATCGGAATCGCGCTCGTCGCCTTCGTTGCGACGCTCGCCGACGGGATGAAGGCCTCGAACCGCGAGGCGATCGAGGAGCAGGTGATCGCCGACTACGTCGTCACCTCGCAGGACGGTTTCACTCCCTTCGTCGCGGGAGCGGGCGACGCGCTGGCCTCATCGAATGTCCCCGAGGTCGTGACCAGTGTGCGGTCCGATCTCGGAGAAATCGACGGTGACGCCGGCTACGTCACCGGCATCGATCCGCTACAGATCGAGAAGGTCTACCGGTTCGACTGGAAGGAGGGCTCGGGCGAGGTTCTCGATACCCTGGGCACGAGGGGCGCGATCCTGGACACGGACTACGCCGAGGAGCACGACCTCGGGCTCGGTAGCAGAGTCACGCTGCGTTCGGCCTCCAACCTGACCGCAGGGGTCGAGGTCGTCGGGCTCTACGAGCCGCCGCCCTTCTACCCCTTGCTCGGCAGCCTGAGCGTCTCGACGCGGCTCTTCGACTCGCTCTACGACCGCCCGCGAAACCAGTTCACGTTCGCGAGCGTTCGCGGAGACCCGAGCCTGGAGACGACTGAAGCACTCGGGAAAACGGTCGCCGGCTACCCGGACGCGAAGCTCCAGACCCGTGAGGAGTGGATCGCAGACCAGGACGCCGAGTTCGACGAGTTCCTCAGCTTCCTCTACGTCCTCCTCGCGCTCTCGGTGATCGTGAGCCTGTTCGGGATGGTCAATACGCTCGTGCTCTCGGTGTACGAGCGGACTCGTGAGATTGGCATGCTGCGGGCGATCGGGATGACGCGGCGTCAGATACGACGCATGGTCAGGCAGGAGAGCGTGATCACCGCGCTCATCGGGGCCGCGCTCGGGCTCCCGCTCGGGATCTTCCTCGCTGCACTCGTCACGCGGGCGTTGTCCGAGTTCGATGTGCGCTTCTCGATCCCGTGGCCGCAATTGATCGTGCTCTCCGTCGTGGCGATCGTCGCGGGGATCCTGGCGGCGATCACGCCGGCCCGCCGGGCCGCGAAGCTCGATCCCCTGCAAGCGATCGCGTACGAATGACCCGCTTCGCGATCCGCGGTCTCCTCGGGCGCAAGCTCCGCACGATCCTCACCGCGCTGGCCATCGTCCTCGGCGTCGCCATGGTCAGCGGCACGTTCGTGCTCACCGATTCGATCGACAAGGCCTTCGACCGCATCTTCACGGACGTGCGCAAGGGCTCGAACGTGGTCATCAGCGGGAAATCCGCGTTCGACCTCTCGGACGAGAGCGCGGCCTCGACGCCCACCGTCGACCAGTCGCTTCTCCAGAAGGTCCGAGAGCTCCCCGGAGTTGCGGAGGCGGAGGGCAGCGTCGACAGCGAGTCGGCACAGCTGATCGACGAGGACGGCGACGCGATCGTCTTCGGCGGCGCGCCGAACCTCGGGTTCTCGATCTCGAGAGGGGACTCGCCGTTCAACCCGCTCACGCTCGTGGAGGGCTCCTGGCCCGGGCCCGACGAGATGGTCGTCGACACGTCGACGGCCGGGAAGAAAGACCTCGAGATCGGTCAGCAGATCGGCGTCCAGGCGGAGGGGCCCGTCGAGCGCCTGAGGATCTCCGGCTTCGTCAAGTTCGGGACCGTTTCCTCCATCGGTGGAGCCACGCTCGCCGGCTTCGATCTCCCGACCGCGCAACGGCTGTTCGGCAAGGAAGGTCAACTGGACGAGATCGCCGTCGCCGCGAAGCCGGACGTCACGGACAGCGAGCTGCTCGCCCAGATCCGAGAGATCCTCCCGCCCGACGCGCAGGTGCTGTCGAGCGCGGAGCAGGCACGGGAGGACGCGGAGGGGACAGACGAGTTCATCAGCTTCCTCCAAGGATTCCTGCTCGCCTTCGGCGGCATCGCGCTCTTCGTCGGCGCGTTCGTGATCGCCAACTCCCTGTCGATCACGATCGCGCAGCGGACGCGGGAGCTCGCGACGCTGCGCATGCTGGGCGCTTCGCGCGTCCAGATCCTCGGCTCGATCGTCGTCGAGGCGCTCGTCGTCGGGATTCTTGCCTCGGTCACCGGTCTCTTCCTCGGGCTTCTCCTCGGCAAGGGGCTCTTCTGGCTCTTCGATCTGGTCGGGTTCACGCTCCCGAACCAGGGGCTCATCTTCGAGACGCGCACGGTGGTGATCTCCCTCGCCGCCGGGATCCTCGTCACCCTCTTCGCGAGCCTGCGGCCGGCCTGGCGGGCGACGCGAGTGCCTCCGATCTCGGCCGTGCGGGAGGGGGCGACGTTGCCCCCGGGGCGCTTCGCGCGCTTCCGCGCCGTCGGGGCTCTCCTCATGGCGGCGCTGGGCTTCGCCGCGCTGTCGTACGGCATCTTCGGCAGCGGGCTCGGGACCGAGCAGGTGCTGCTCTGGATGGGGCTGGGCGTGCTGCTGGTCTTCCTCGGCGTTGCGCTCTTCTCCTCACGCCTCGTGCGTCCGCTCGCGCAGCTGCTCGGCTGGCCCGCGACAAAGGTCGGCGGCGCAGCCGGCCTGCTCGCGCGGGACAACAGCCGGCGCAACCCGCAACGCACCGCCTCCACGGCCGCGGCGCTCATGATCGGCCTGGCGCTCGTGACCCTCGTCGCGACGCTCGCCTCCGGGATCGTCGCGTCGTTCAGGGGAGCGGTCAACGATCTCTTCGTCGGCGACTTCGCGATCACCGCCCAGAACAACTTCTCGCCGATCCCCATCGCGGCGGCCGAGACCGCCGCGAAGACTCAGGGCGTGACGGACGTCGGCAACGTGCGCACCGGCGACGTACAGGTCCTGGGTGACGTCGAGTTCGCGACCGCCGTCGATCCTGGCATGGCGAAGGTCATCGACATGGACTGGAAGGAAGGATCCCAGGCGGTCTTCTCCTCGCTGGGTGAGGACGGGGCATTCGTCGACGACGGTTACGCCGAGGACAACGACCTCACTCTCGGCTCGCCGATCGAGGTCACCTTCCCGAACGGGGAGACGAGGCGGTTCAGGGTGCAGGGCATCTTCGATCCGCCGTCCGGCGGCTCGCCCTTCGGGCACGTCACGATCTCGACGGCGGTTTGGGACGAGGAGGTGCCCGAGCCGAGGAACCTCTACTCGTTCGTCAACATGCGGGGCGGCGCGACGGAGGCGAACCAGGCGGCTCTGGACGAGGCGCTCGACGCCTTCCCGAATGCCAAGGTCGCGACGCGACAGAAGTTCATCGACAACCAGATCTCAGGCCTCAGCTCGGTGCTCAACATCCTCTACGTCCTGCTCGCGCTCTCGATCGTCGTGAGCCTCTTCGGCATCGTCAACACGCTCGTTCTCACGGTCTTCGAGCGCACGCGAGAGATCGGGATGCTGCGCGCGATCGGAATGACCCGCCGCCAGATCCGGCGCATGATCCGGCACGAGAGCATCATCACCGCGCTCATCGGCGCCTCCATCGGGATCGTGCTCGGAATCGTTCTCGCCGCCCTCCTGATCGCGCGCGTCGACTTCATCGTGTTCTCGTTCCCGACGACGCAGGTGGTCATTTTCGTGTTCGCGGCGGTGATCGTCGGCATCCTCGCGGCGATCTTCCCCGCGCGCCGGGCGGCAAAGCTCGATCCACTGCAGGCGATCTCTTACGAGTAAGAGCTTCTTTCGGGATGATCGCCCGTCGCGAGGCGACCAGCGCCGTATCGCGACATGGCCGCTCATTTCGAAGGGAGCTCTAACCGCCTGCAACGCGGATGACGCCGTCGGCGGCGAGGGCGGCGATCTCGGCCGCGTCGTAGCCCAGCTCCCCGAGCACCTCTGCGGTGTGCTCGCCGACGCGTGGCGGCGGAAGGCGGTGGCCGGCCCGGTCGCCGTCGAACGAGATCGGAAGCGCAGGCAGGCGGAGTTCTTCGATGAGCGGATGCGGAACCGGCTGGAGCATCCGGAGCGCCTCCGTCTGCTCCGCTGAGACGACGTCCTCGACGTCCGCGACCGGGGCCGCCGGGACTCCGGCCTCAGTCAGCCGCTCGTGCCACTCCGCGGTGTCCCGCTCGCGGAGACGATCCGAGATGAAAACGACGAGCGTGTCCCGATTCCGCACCCGCTCCGGGTTCGTCCGGAACCGTGGGTCCGCGACGAGCTCCTGCAGGCCGAGCACCTCACAAAGGGCGGCGAAGAGGCGGTCGTTGCCGGCCGCGATCATCAGCTCGCCGTCGCGCGTCGGAAAGACCTGGTACGGCGCGACCATCGGGAACAGCGTCCCTTGCCGCGACGGAATGGTGCCGTCGGCCAGATAGCCGACCAGGTGGTACCCGATGTAGGCAAGGGCGGTCTCGTACAAGGACGTCTCGACCACCGCTCCGGTGCCGGTTCGCTCACGCTCGAGCAGCGCGCCCGCGATGCCGAGTGCCGCCCACATCCCCGTACCCATGTCGATGAGCGATGAGCCCACCCGGACCCCCGAGCGTCCGGGCTCTCCGGTCATGCTGATGAGCCCGCCCGCCGCCTGCATGAGGGCGTCGTAGCCGGGCTCGTGACGCAGCGGGCCGACGCGGCCGTACGCGCCGACCGAGCAGTAGACGAGCCGCGGGTTCCGCTCGCGGACGACCTCCGGGCCGAGGCCGAGGCGCTGCGCGAGACCGGGGCGGAGGCTCTCGAGGAAGATGTCGGCGCGCTCCGCGAGACCGAGAACCGCCTCGCGCCCGCGCTCGTCGCGGAGCGAGATCGCAAGCGAGCGCTTGCCGGCGTTCACGGACAGGAACATCGTGCCTTCGCCCGCCCAGAACGGCGGTCCCCACGCGCGGCCGTCGTCCCCGGTGTCCGGACGTTCCACCTTGACCACGTCTGCGCCGAGGGCGGCGAGGATCTCCGCGCAGTACGGGCCGGCGATCGAGGTGGTCACATCGACGACGCGAAGGCCGTCCAGCGGGAGGAACGCCATGGCGAGATCATCTACTGAGAGGATGCGGGCGTGCCGTCATGGCTCGACTTCGACCGGATCTCTGACTGGATCTCGGGGGAGTGGTGGAGTTACCCGGTCATCTTCGTCGTCGCCGTCGTCGACGCGTTCTTCCCGGTCGTCCCGAGCGAGACGGTGGTCGTGATCGGCGGCAACCTGTCGAGTGACGGCGACATGACGTTGCCGCTCGTCATCCTCGCCGGCGCGACGGGGGCGATCCTCGGGGACAACATTTCCTACGGCGTCGGCACCTGGGTGGGGGAAAGGACGATCAAGAGGTGGTTCAGCAGCCCGAAGTCGCATCGGCGCCTGGAGTGGGCAGAGCGCACGCTCGACGAGCGCGGCGCGTACATCATCCTGATCGCCCGATTCATCCCCGGCGGACGCACGGCGGTGACGTTCTCGGCCGGATACATCCACGCGTTCCCCTGGCGTCGCTTCATCGTCTACGACGTAGTCGCGGGGTTCATCTGGGCGACGTACGCGGCTCTGCTCGGCTATTTCGGCGGCAAGACATTCGAGGATCACCCCTGGTGGGGGCTCCTGCTCGCGATCGGGCTTGCGACGACAGCGGGCGCAATGATCGAGGTGGTCCGCCACTTCTGGCAGCGGAGGAAGCAAGCGCCGAGCTGAATCGCGTGGCTCCCCTGAAGATCCACGTCACCGGGGCGACCGGGTTTCTCGGCCGCGAGCTCCTGTCGCTCGCACCCGAAGCGACCGGCGAGCGGGTGGAGGTCCGAGACGAAGCGGCCGTCCGTGCGCTCTTCGAGCGCCTTCGGCCCGAGATCGTCGTCCACACCGCGTATCGGCAGGAAGGCCCCGACGCCTGGGCGGTCACGGTCGCAGGCGCCGGGAACGTCGCCGCAGCTGCGCGTGCCGTCGGGGCGCGGCTGCTGCATCTCTCGACCGACGTCATCTTCGACGGTCGCAAGGGAGTGTCGTACGTCGAGGAGGACGAGCCGTGCCCGGTGACCGACTACGGGCGCGCGAAGGCGGAGTCGGAGCGGCACGTGCGGGCGGGCCATCCAGAGGCACTCGTCGTGCGGACATCGCTGATCGTGGGCGGGCCCGGCCACGAGCCCTCGAAGCACGAGCGGGCGGCGCTTGGCCCGGAGATGACGTTCTACGAGGACGAGATCCGCTGCCCGATCCAGGTCGGCGACCTGGCTGCCGCGCTGCTCGAGCTCGCGGAGCTCGATGTCACCGGGGTCCTCCACGTCGCGGGCGCCGATGCGGTTTCGCGCGCTGACTTCGCGGAGCTCGTGACGGGACGCCCGATCCGGCGCGCGGCCGCTCCTCCGAGCCGTCCGCTCGATTGCAGCCTCGACTGCTCACGCGCGCGCTCGTTGCTGCGAACGGAGCTGCGCGGCGTGCGATCCGTCCTCGCAGCGCGGCGCCATGCGTGATCGATGACGCGTCGTCGGCATCCGGCCTTGCACTGGCAGGCTTAGGTCGTGAACCGCCTCGCGGACGCGACGAGCCCGTACCTCCTCCAGCACGCGGACAACCCGGTCGACTGGTACCAGTGGGGCGACGAGGCCTTCGCTCGGGCCCAGGAGGAAGGCAAGCCGCTCCTCGTCTCGGTCGGCTACAGCTCGTGCCACTGGTGTCACGTGATGGCGCACGAGTCGTTCGAGAACGAGAAGACGGCCGCGCTGATGAACGAGCTCTTCGTGAACGTCAAGGTGGACCGCGAGGAGCGCCCCGACGTCGACGCCGTGACGATGGAGGCGACGGTCGGGATGACCGGCAGCGGCGGCTGGCCGACCACCGTCTTCATGACTCCGGAGGGCAAGGCCTTCTACGCGGGCACCTACTTCCCGCCCGAGGGCCGGCATGGGCTTCCCGGCTTCCGCGACGTCCTCGACGCCGTCGCGCAGGCGTGGCGGGAGCGGCGAAGCGACGTCGAGCAGCAGGCGGCGCGCATCGACGAGGCGCTTCGCCGCTCGGCCGAGGTTGCGCCCTCGAAGCAGCCGCTCTCGCCAACCCTCGTCCGAGAGGCCACGTGGGAGATCGCGCGCACGTTCGAGTCCAACTTCGGCGGGTTCGGGCGTGCGCCAAAGTTCCCCGCCGCCTCGACGCTCGAGTTCCTCCTCCGGCGGGGCGACGAGGAGTCGCTCGCGATCGTCACAGCGACGCTCGACGGGATGGCCGCGGGCGGCATGTACGACATCGTCGGCGGAGGGTTCCACCGCTACTCGGTGGACGAGCGCTGGCTCGTCCCGCACTTCGAGAAGATGCTCTACGACAACGCGCTCCTCGCCTCCACGTATCTGCACGGGTGGGTGGTCACCGGGCGAGAGCGCTACCGACAGGTCGTCGAGGAGACGATCGAGTACCTGCTCCGGGAGCTACTGCTTCCGGGCGGCGGATTCGCCTCGGCGCAGGACGCGGATACGGACGGTGTCGAAGGGCTGACGTACACGTGGACGGAAGAGGAGGCAATCGCGGCAGGTCTCCCGCTCGAGCTGCTCGAGCCGTTCGAGCACGGCCGCTCGATCGTCCGCGGCGAAGTCGAGCCGGCGCTTCGTGACCACCTGCTCGCGCTGCGGGCCACGCGGCTGCAGCCGTTCCGCGACGACAAGGCCGTCGCCTCCTGGAACGGCCTCGCTCTCGCGGCGCTCGCCGAGTCCGCGTACCGGCTCGAGCGCGAGGACTGGCTCGAGGCCGCCCGTATGCTCGGGAGCTACCTGCTCGGCGAGCTCTCCGACCCGGGAGGCGGGCTCCTCCGCTCCCGTCGCGACGGCCGGGCGAGCGGGACGGCGTTCCTCGACGACTACGCGAACGTGGCTTTCGGGCTCATGGAGCTCCACGTTGCCACCGGCGAGCTCCGCTGGCTGCTCGAGGCGAACCGCCTTGCGCACCTCGCGGTCGAGCGCTTCGGCGACGGGGAGCGGGGAGGCTTCTACCTATCGCCCGCGGACGGCGACGAGCGCGTCCCGCGCACGAAAGAGCTTCAGGACACCCCCATACCCTCCGGCAACTCGATGCTCGCGTGGGTGCTCCTGCGGCTCTCCCGCATCTTCGGAGACGATGAGCTCGAGCGACACGCCGTGTCCGTCTTTCGCCTCGTCGAGCCGATGCTCCGGCGCGCACCCGGCGCACTTGCGTGGGCGCTGTGCGGCGTCGATCTCTGGTTCAGCCCGCCGAGGGAGATCGCGATCCTCGGCCCCGTGTCCTCACCCGTCGCCCGCGCGGCACTCCAGCCGTTCCGGCCGAATGCGGTCGTGGCCGTCGGCCCGTCCGACGACGTGCCCCTCCTCGAAGGGAAGGACCTCGTCGAGGGGAAGCCCGCCGTCTACGTCTGCGAGCGCTTCGTCTGCAAGAGGCCCGTGACCGACCCGGAGGAGCTGAGCGGGTGAGAGTCTCCCTGATGATCGAGGGCCAAGAGGGCGTCGCCTGGGACGACTGGGTCCGCCTCGCGCGGCTGACCGAGGACACAGGGCTCGAGGGTCTTGTCCGCTCGGACCACTACACCGCGATCGTCCGGGAGGACGCCGCCGCCCTCGACGCCTGGACGACGCTCGCCGGCTTGGCTTCGATTACCGACCGCATCAGGCTCGGGACGCTCGTGTCGCCGTCGACCTTTCGTCACCCGAGCGTGCTCGCGCGGATGGCGGTCACCGTCGACCACATCTCGGGCGGCCGGGTCGACGTCGGCATGGGCTCGGGCTGGTACGAGCGGGAGCACGTCGCGCACGGCTTCCCGTTTCTCGACGGGCGGCGACGCTTCGACCTCTTCGCCGAGCAGGTCGAGATCGTGGTGCGCTCGTGGACCGAGGACGGCTTCACCCATGAAGGAGCCGCATATCGCCTCGAGGGCCAGACGGCGCTTCCGAAGCCATTCCAGTCGCCCCATCCTCCGCTCGTGCTGGGCGGGACGGTGAAGCGGCGCTTCGCGGCTCTGGCCGCCCGCTACGCGAGCGAGGTGAACACGTTGGGCGCACCGAACGAGGAGCTGCGCGAGCGAAAGCTGCAGCTCGATGCCGCGTGCACGGAGCAAGGGCGCGACCCGGCGACGCTCGGCTTCTCCGTCATGACGGCCTGCTTTCTCGGAGCCGACGAGGACGAGGTCGTCGATCGGATCCGCATGTTCCAGGCGATCCGGGGCGACGACGCCGACCCCCGTGCGCTCGTCGCAGAGCGGCGCGATAGGTGGCTCGTGGGGACGGTCGAGGAGGTGGCGCAGCGGATCGAGGAGCTACGCGCGATCGGAGTCACGCGCGTCTGTCTCCAGCATCTGAACCACGGCGACGACGACATGGTCGCGCTCGTCGGCGATCGGCTCATTCCGGCGCTCACGTAGAGTCCTGGCCATGACGACCACAGAGATCACGGGTGCCGAGGACGTCGCGTGGGACCTCTCGGACCTGTACGAGAGCGCTGACGACCCACGCTTCGAAGCCGACGTCAAGGAGGCCGAGGAAGGCGCAGCCGCGTTTCGCGAGCGCTACTACGGGAAGGTGGCCGAGCTCTCCGCCACCGAGCTCGCCGAGGCGATCGAGGAACGGGAGCGCATCGAGTCGATACTCACGCGCGCCGCCTATTTCGCCCACCTCGACTTCTCGACGAACATGGCCGACCCCGCGCGGGGCGCGCTCGTTGCGAGGCTGACCGAAAAGGGCGCCGAGCTCGACACGCAGCTCCTCTTCTTCGGGCTGGAGATCGCCGGCCTCGAGGACGACGCAGCCGAGGCCCTGCTCGCGACCACCGAGCTCGAGAAGTGGCGGCACTGGATCGAGTCGCTTCGCAAGTTCCGGCCATACCTGCTCACCGAGCCCGAGGAGAAGATCTTCACCGAGAAGTCCGTCTCCGGTGCAAGCGCGTGGGCGCGCCTCTACGAGGAGCTGCTCGGGGCGCTGCGCGTCGAGCTCGACGGCGGGGAGGTGGGCTTCGAGGAGGCGATGGCGAAGCTCTACTCCGCCGACCGGAGCGAGCGGCGGGGAGCTGCGGAGGCTGTGACAAAGGCGCTCGAGCCCGGCCTTCGCACGCGCACCTACATCTTCAACACCATCCTGCAGGACAAGGCGATCGACGATCGGCTGCGCGGGTACGAGACGTGGATCTCGTCGCGCAACCTGCGAAACGAGACCACCGACGAGGCCGTCCAGGCGCTGGTCGACGCAACGACGTCGCGGTACGACGTCGTCGAACGCTACTACCGGCTCAAAGCGCGGATGATCGGCCTGGACAAGATCACCTACTACGACCGCTTCGCGCCGATCGGCGAGGACCCGACGAAGGTCTCCTGGGACGAAGCACGAGACATCGTCGTGCACGCCTACACCGAATTCGCACCGGAGTCCGGCGACATCGTCGAGCAGTTCTTCCGCGACAACTGGATCGACGCACCGGTCCGGGAGAACAAGCGGACAGGCGCCTTCTGCGCCACGACCGTGCCAGGCGCGCACCCGTACGTGCTCATGAACTTCACGGGCGACCGGCGCTCGATCCTGACCCTGGCGCACGAGCTCGGCCACGGGCTGCACGGGTCTCTCGCGATGCCCCTCGGCCTCTTCAACGCGGACACGCCGCTGACGACCGCCGAGACCGCATCGGTCTTCGGCGAAGCGCTCACCTTCAAGCGGCTGCTCGCGATCGAGGAGGACCCGCAGCGCCGCCTCAACCTCCTCGCCGGGAGAATCGAGGACTCGATCGCGACGGTGTTCCGGCAGGTGGCGATGAACCGCTTCGAGGACGCCGTGCACACCGAGCGCCGGAGCGAGGGCGAGCTCGCGTCCGAGCGCATCCAGGAGCTCTGGCTCGAGACCCAGTCGAAGATGTTCGCGGACTCCGTGGACCTCGACGGGTACGGCACGTGGTGGAGTTACATCTCCCACTTCACGGGCGTGCCGGGGTACGTCTACGCGTACGCCTACGGCTTCCTCTTCGCGCTCGCGATCTTCCGCCGGTACGAGCTCGAAGGCGAGAGCATGGTCGAGCCGTACTTCGAGCTCCTTCGCGCCGGTGGCTCGAAGGCGCCCGAGGAGCTCGCGCGGATGGTCGGGCTCGATCTCACGGACCCGAGCATCTGGGAGAGCGGCATCGACGCGCTCGCGGCGGAGCTCGACGAGGCGGAGGCGCTCGCGACCGAGATCGGCCTGAACTAGACCGAACGCCGTAAGCGCGGCTGGACGAGGCGTCGACTACGGCGGGCGTTTACCTTGGCAGCGTGCGATCGTCGGAGCTACGCTCGCGCCGACAGGCAGGCCACTCGGTGAGGAGAAGGAGGGGTCGGTGCGAAAGCTCATTCCGTGTGCGGTCGCGTTGGTCGCGGCCCTCACGCTCACGGTTCCCGGTGCGCTCGGCAGCTCGAGCGAGACGGGGATCACAGGCAAGACGATCTTGGTCGGCGGGACCTTCCCGTTTACCGGGAATGCATCGGCATACGCCCCGATCGTCCTCGGCATCAGGACGTACTTCAACCACATCAACAATCGCAAGGGGCCCGACGGAAAACGGGGCATCTTCGGCCGTCGAATCGTGTTCAAGGCCTACGACGACGGCTACAACCCGGCCAACACGATCCAGCTCACTCGGAAGCTGGTCGAGGAGGACAAGGTCTTCGCGACAGTCGGTCAGCTCGGGACCGAGCCCGTTCTCGCCGTACGTCCGTACATCAACCAGCGCAAGGTTCCGCAGGTGCTCGTCGCCACCGGCGCGTCCTACTGGGGAACCCAGTTCAAGGAGTACCCCTGGACGATCGGCTTCCAGCCCGACTACATCGCCGAGGGTCGCCTCTACGGCCTGCACATCAAGCAGAACCACGCGGGTAAGAAGATCGCGATCCTGTACCAGAACGACGACTACGGCAAGGACTACATCTACGGCGTCAAGGCCGCGCTCGGGAAGAACTACTCGACCCAGAACGTCGTCGCCGAAGAGGGGTTCGAGGTGACGTCGCCGGATGTGCGCTCGCAGATGGCCAAGATCAGAGCGTCAGGAGCCAAGGTCTTCCTCATCCTTGCGACTCCGAGGTTCACGATCCAGGCGTACGCGTTCGGGAAGGCGCTCGGATTCAATCCGGACCAGATCTACGTGAACTCGGTCGGGGCAACGGCCGCTTTCCTCAACCTCGCGGTGGGGTCGGCCGGTGCTGCATACGTCAATGGTTCGATTTCGACGAACTGGTTCAAGGACCCTTCGAATCCCGCGAACAACAACGATCCCGCGATCCGCGAGTACCGGACCATCATGGATCGCTACGCGAAGGAAGCGAACCCATCCGACCAGCTCTACATGTACGGCTTCGCGCTGGCGGAAACGTTCGTCCAGGCGATGTACAAGGCGGGGAAGAAGCCGACGCGTACGGGCCTGATGAAGGCGCTTTTCAGCTTGAACTCGAAGAACCGGTTCCTGCTCCCGGGAAGCGCGTTGAAGACGAGCTCGAAGGACCACTTCGTCGTCAGCCACATGCAGCTCAGGCGATTCAACAACGGCGTCTGGTCTTCAATCGGCCCACTCGTCAACGGGCGACCGCGGTAGCAAGGGCGGAAGGGGGTCTGACCCTACGGGTCAGACCCCCTTCCCATGGTCAGATCTGCCCCCGCTCGTCGGCGAGGAGGTCGACGAACGACCTGAGCTCCTCCCAGTAGCGCTCCATCGTCGTCTGACGGTGCGCCAGGTGAAGCACGTCGTAGGGTGCGACGTTGACGGCGCGCACGATCCACTCGCCGCGCTCGCTCAGGTCGAGCACGTTGACGCAGGCCGGCGCCTGCTCGAAGGGGCCGAGGAACGTCCGCTCGCCGGTGAGGGCATAGGAGAGGATCGCGCGGTTGACGCCGCCGTGGAGGACGGCGAGCGCCGTGTGCCAGCCCGGCTCGGCCACCAGCCGCTCGAGTGCGGGTAGCACGCGGTCGAAGAGCTCGCCGATCGATTCCCCGCGCAGGAAGCGCGTCTCGTTCGGGATCACACCACGAAACGCATGGACGAACTCCGCCTCGAGCGCGTCAGGCGGAATGTCGGAGAGGCGGCCGCCGCGGATCTCCCGCAGCTCAGGCCAGTGCTCCGCCGCGACGTCCGGGACGACGATCGCGGCGGTCTCCACCGTTCGCGGCAGGCCGCTCGTGAGTAACCGGTCGAGCTCGATTCCGGAGAATGCCTTTGCCGTGGCCTCTGCCTGCGCTCGCCCTTCCTCGTTGAGCACGACGTCGGCGGGATTCATGAGTTTTCCGTCCGCGCCGAGGTACGACACCTCGGCGTGACGCATCAGGTAGAGACGCCGTCGTTCCGTCAATACCGCTCCAGGTACGAGGGGTTGACGACGAGCAGCTTTTGCCTCACGAGACCCTTGAGGAGTGCGACGGCATCGTCCGGCACGTCGCCCGCCCGGATGCGGCGCGCCAGCTCCCAGTCCGCCTCGGTCGGGGGCGGCGACTCCCGCTCGACGATGCCGAGCGCGTTCATCGCGACGAGCGTGCGGAAGCGGAGCCTGTGGTCGTCGAGCGTGGGCAGGATCTCCGACTCGAGGAACTCGCGGACCGCGGCGGCGAGCTCCCCGGCGGAAGGCCGGTCGCTCATCGCGCTTCCGCCTTCTCGATCAAGTCGAGGAGCTCGTACTCCATCTCGGCGGCGAGCCTGCCGAGGATCGCGAGCTCGACCGAGCGCTCCTCGCCCGACAGGTGCCGACGGCCCTGCCTGAGCGCCCCGATCGCCCACTTGACGTTGCCGAACACCTCCCACACGTCGAGCTCCGAGAGCGGGATCTCCCTGCCGGTCAGCGTGCGGTAGCGCTCGAGATACGGCTCGACCTCGGCGATGCCTCCGAGGCGCTTCCCATCGATGCCGAACCGCCAGGCGCGCACCAGTGGCCAGGCGACGTCCTCCGCCGGGTCGCCCACGTGCGCGAACTCCCAGTCGAGGACGGAGGCGAGCCCGCCCTCGTCGACGGCGAGGTTCCCGAGCCGGAAGTCGCCGTGCACGACGGTCGGCTCCCGATCGCGGGGAAGCCGCTCGCGCACCCAGAGGAGGCCGAGCTCGATTGCGGGGTGCGGCTCTCGGACGAGGTCGAGCTCTCGGTAGAAGCGTTGAATCGGGTCATCCTCGACCAGGAACGGAACTCGGTCGCGCGGGATCGCGTGGATCCGCGCGAGCTCGTTCGCCATCTGCAGCGGCAGCGCACGACGGGCCGCCTCCAGCTCGGGCTTCTGGACGATACGCCGGCCGATCGTCTCCCCGTGGACGCGTTCCATGACGAACGCCTCGCGTCCTTCCACCTCGCCGAGGTACGCGACGGGTTCCGGGACCGTGACTCCGGCCTCGTGCGCCGCGCGCAGGACCTCGAACTCGTGCTCGAGCGAGAGCGTTCCCTCGTGGATGACGCCGCCGCCCGCCCTCCGGACGAGGAGCTCTCGCCCGTCCTCGGTCTCGACCGCCCACGCCTCCTTCGATGCGCCGCCCGCCAGCCGTACGGCGTGCGCGATCCTCGTCCCGAGCGCGCGCCCGAGCTCGTCTTTCACAAGGCGATCTCGGCCAGCGCACGCAGCGCCTCGACCTGCGGTGTCGAGACGAGCAGGCTCGTCGCACCGGACTCGCGCCAGGCATCCAGGCGCTCGGCCAGCCGCTCCTTCGGTCCCACGAGCGCGACCTCGTCCACGAACCCGGCCGGCACCGCCGCCGCCGCGTCGCGCTGCCTTCCGTCGAGATAGAGGTCCTGAATGGTCTTGGCCTCCGCTTCATAGCCGTAGCGGGCGAAGAGGTCGTTGTAGAAGTTCTTCCCGCGTGAGCCCATCCCGCCGATGTAGAGCGCGTAGTAGGGCTTGAGGGCATCGCGGCCCGCTTCGACGTCGTCGGTCAGGATCGCGGGTGCCGTCGGGGAGACGTCGAAGCCCGGCGGCACGTGCCCGAGTGCGGACGCGAACACCTCGCGTGCTCGCTCGGGCGCCCAGAAGATGGGCAGCCAGCCGTCTGCGATCTCGCACGCCTGCTCGATCGCTTTGGGCGAGATCGCAGCGAGATAGATGGGGATCTCCGCCCGCAGCGGCCGCGCCATGAGCTTGAGTGGCTTCCCGAGGCCGGTGCCGTCACGGAGCGGGATGTCGTAATGCTCCCCGTGGTGCTCGAGGACCTCACGGCGGAGGGCGGTTCGCACGATCTCGACGTACTCACGCGTCTTTAGCAGCGGCTTTCCCCAGGGCTCGCCGTGCCAGCCTTCGACGACTTGTGGCCCGGACGTGCCGAGCCCGAGAAGGAAGCGGCCGCCCGAGAGAAGATCGAGCGTCGCCGCTGTCATCGCGGTGTTGGCCGGCGTCCGCCCGGGGATCTGCATGATCGCGGAGCCGAGCTTGATCTTCGTCGTCGTCGCCCCGAGCCACGCGAGGACGGTCACGCAGTCCGTTCCCCAGGCCTCGGCTGCCCAGGCGGAGTCGTAGCCGAGCCCTTCTGCCTCCTGCGCGAGCGCGATGGGCTCGAGCGGGCTCGTTCCGGGCGGGGCGTAGCCCATGTAGAACCCAAGGCGCACGGATGCGATGCTAACCCCGTGGCGATCACAGATCTTCGCCCGGCGAAAGACGTGCTCGCGCTCCGTGCCCGCGTGCGAGCGTTCATGGAGGAGCACGTCTACCCGAACGAGGCGGCGTTGGCGCGCGAGGACGCGGAGGCTGACGCGCTCGTCGAGCGGCTGCGCGTCCTCGTCAAGGAGCAGGGCCTCTGGGCCCCGCACCTTCCACCCGAGGCTGGGGGCTCGAACGGAAGCTTCCTCACGTACGCGCACCTGAATGAGGAGATCGGCCGCTCGCTGAAGGCGCAGCTCGTCTTCGGCTGCCAGGCGCCGGATGCGGGCAACTCCGAGATCCTGTGGCAGTTCGGCACGGAGGAACAGAAGGAGCGCTGGCTCCGCCCGCTCGTTGCGGGCGAGGTGCGCTCGTTCTTCTCGATGACCGAGCCGGAGGTGTCCGGCTCGGATCCCACGGGGCTACGAACGCGAGCCGTGCGCGAGGGCGACGAGTGGGTGATCGACGGGCACAAGTGGTTTTCCTCCGGTGCCGAGGGAGCCGCCTTCGGGATCCTGATGGCGGTGACTGATCCCGACGCCGAGCCGCACCGGCGTGCGACCCAGATCGTCGTGCCGGCGGATGCGCCCGGCCTCGAGATCACGCCGGTCCCCGTACTCGGACATCGCGGCCGCGGCTGGACGACCCACTGCGAGGTGCGCTACACGGGTGTTCGCGTCCCGCTCGAGAACACGCTGGGCGAGGTGGGCGAGGGGTTCCGGATCGCGCAGAAGCGGCTCGGGCCGGGGCGCATCCATCACGTCATGCGCTGGCTCGGGCAGATGCAACGCGCGTTCGAGCTCATGTGCTCGTACGCGCTCGAGCGCGAAGCGTTCGGCGGCGCGCTCGCCGAGAAGCAGACGATCCAGAACTGGATCGCCGACTCGGCGGCCGAGATCCAGGCCTGCCGGCTCCTGACGCTCGACGCGGCGCACAAGATCGACCAGGGAGACGAGGCGAGGGTCGAGGTGTCCCTGATCAAGTTCTACGCGGCGCGGGTGCTCACCGAGGTGATCGACCGGGCCGTACAGGTGCACGGGGCGCGAGGGCTCACGGACGAGACTCCGCTGGCGTCGATGGCGGTGCAGGCCCGCGGCGCGCGCATCTACGACGGGCCGGACGAGGTGCACCGCATGGTCGTGGCCCGGCGGATCCTGAAGACGTTCGCCGAAGGAGACGGCTGGCGCTTCGAGTGATCTAGCGCGAGCCGGCCGCCGAGGCGTCGAGCAGGATCGTCCACGGCTCGACGCTCGCCGTCTCGAGCGTGCCTGGCTCCCAAGGGTCCTCCGCGAACCGCGAGCGCACCGTGTCTTCGTCCTCGGCGCTGCACACGTGCAGGAACCGCCGACCGTCGCCGACAGGCCCGCCGAGAACGATGAAGCCGGCTGCCGCAAGGCCGTTCATGAACGCTGCGTGCTCGGGCCACCCGTCCTGTTCTCGCATCGGCCGGGAGGCGTCCCAGGCGGGGCCGGGAATGCGCGTGACCACGAAGTACGCGCGCGCCATCAGCGCGGGCCGGGCACACCCTTGAACTCGTACTGGAGCGGCTCGCGGCCCGGCTGGACGACCCACGCCTCGCCCGTGCCGTCGCTCTGGTAGGCCGCCCAGACGCCTTCGGCCACCTCCTCCGGGCGGAGGAGGCGTAGGCCTCGCGTGGTGAGCTCGTGCCTGAAGTCCTCTGTCGTGAGCGTCGTGTCAGCCCAGCCCGGGCACACGGCCTGGATGCGGATCCCGCGCCGCTGGAGCTGCGGCGCGACCGAGCGGACGAAGCCGATGACCGCGTGCTTCGTGAGCCCGTAAACGGGGTCATCCGGGATCGCGGTGAGGCCTGCGAGTGACGCGGTCACGACGATCACTCCCCCCGTCGGCATCACGCGGTCCAGCCTGCGCACGCCGAAGACGACGCCGTCGACGTTGACTCCGAGCGCACGTCGGTATTGCTCGTCCGTCAGCTCCTTGATGTCGCCGTCGCCGGTGACCACACCCGCGTTCAGGCACGCGAGATCCACGGACCCGATGTGCTCCCACGCCTCGGGGTCGGTGACGTCGAAGCCGCTCACGAGGTCGAGCTCGCGGACCTCGAAGTGTTCTCGTTGTAGTCGGCCCACGAGCGCGCTGCCGATTCCGCCGGCCGACCCCGTGACCAAAGCTGTTGACATGCGCTCAGCCTACGGCGACCTGCGGTCAGCGCAACAGCCGACGCGGGTCACGTCTCCGCCGGTGGCGTGGGGAAGCGGACGACGAGGTCACGGTTGAATGCCGCCACATTCCGTATGCCGTAGACCACGAAGATGCCGAGCGCGACCGCGAACACTGCGGCGCCGAGCGCGATCGAAGCTCCCGCATCCAGTTCGAGGCCCAGCCCTGCGATGCCGGCAGTCGCGCCCGCGACGACGGAGTTGAGCACCGCCACGACGCCGGGGCTCGCCACGAATGCCTGGAACGGCCTTCGCAACCGGCTCCTCGGCGTGGACACGAGCAACCCCGGCACGTCGTCGTACCGGCTCGTGACGAAGTACGGCTCGAGCTCGGGCGCCAGCTCGAAGTAGGCGTGCCGTAGCCGATTGAGCCCTTGCACCCACAGAGCGTCCTCCACGTTGATCTGACCAAGGCGGACGATCGTGACGACACCGAGGAAGAAGACGACCGGGAGCAGGACGAGGGCGAAAGCCACGAATCCGCCTCCGAAATCGGTTGCCTGCGCGACCAGCGCGAGCGCCACCACCGTGCCGGAGAGCGCGGCGATGAAAAGCGCCGCTCGACTCATCGCCTCCGTGTAGCCCATGCCGCGCGAAGCGAGCAGGCTCCAGTGCTCGGTCGTCAGGATCTGAAGTGCATGTTGGCTGGCATCTCCGCCGGCGAACGCCTGGGGCGTCCCGACATGGGTCGAGGCGAGACGGGTCATCGGGTCGGGATCGAAAACCATCGCGTCTAGCGGCCGGTGAACTGTGGCTCGCGCTTCTCGAGGAACGCCGTGACGCCTTCCAGCCCGTCCTCGCTCGCGAGGCAGCGGCGGAAGCCCTCCGCTTCCCGGCGTAGCCCCTCCTCGAGCGGCAGGTCACGGCATGTTCGCGCGAGCTCGCGGAGCACCGCGACGGCGTGCGGCGAGCGGGCCGCGATCGTCCGCGCAATGCCCGTCGCAGCCTCCTGGAGTCCGTCGCGAGGGACGACCTTCTCGACCAGCCCCCAGTCGTAGGCTGTCCGGGCGTCGATCGGGTCGCCGGTCAGGTTGAGCAACATCGCACGGCCGAGACCGACGAGCCGGGGGAGGCGCTGCGTTCCGCCGCCTCCGGGGATCAGCCCCAGCTTGATCTCAGGCTGTCCGAGCTGCGCGTCCTCGGCGGCCACCCGGATGTCGCAGCTCATCGCAAGCTCGAGCCCTCCACCCAGGCAGAACCCGTGAATCGCCGCCACGAACGGCGTGTCCGCCGCGTCCATGTGCGCGCCGAGGCGCTGGATGCCGCGCGCGGAGCCTCCTTCCTGTGTCGCGCCCTCCCGCAGCGAGGGGAACTCCGAGATGTCTGCCCCCGCGACGAAGGCCCGGTCGCCGGCTCCCCTGAGCACGATTGCCCGCACGGTCTCGTCGGCGTCGAGCCGCTCGAGCTCCGACTCGAGCTCCTCGAGCAGCGCCGCCGAGAGGGCGTTGACGGGTGGATGATCGATCGTGACGACCGCGACGGCGCCCTCCTGCTCGGTCGAGATGAACTCGGCGACCACTAGTGGTCTCCGCCGTAAATACGGTCTTGGTTGGCCGCGCGAGAACCGAGCAGCCCAAGGACGCAGGGAGCGCCCATATCGAAAGAGATATGGGTGCGACCGAGGACGCCGGGAAGCGACGGTTCGCAGCCGGCCGGGCTGGGTGTATTTGCGGCGGCGACCACTTAGGTGGTCTCCGCCGGCTCGCTTGCGAAACGCTCGCGGAGGGCCGTCTTGCGGAACTTCCCGACGGCCGTCTTCGGGATCTCGTCCACGAAGGCGAAGCGGTCTGGAAGCCACCATTTGGCGAACTCTGGCGCCAAGAACTCGCGAAGCTCGTCCTCGGTGGCGGACTCCCCCGACTTGAGAACGACGACCGCCAGCGGTCGCTCCTGCCACTTGAGATCCGGCATCGCGATCACCGCGGCCTCGGCGACCGCCGGGTGTCCCATCAGGGCGTTCTCGAGCGCGACGCTCGAGATCCACTCCCCGCCCGACTTGACGAGGTCCTTCGCGCGGTCCTGGATCTCGATGTAGCCGTTCGGCTCGATCGTGACGACGTCGCCGGTCTTGAACCAGCCGTCGTCCGTCCAGCGGTCGGCGGCCTCGGGCGCGTCGTGGTACCCGGACGACACCCAGACCCCGCGGACCTCGAGCTCGCCCATCGACTCGCCGTCCCAGGGGACGAGCCCCTCCGCCCCGCGTGCGCGGATCTCGAAGAACGGCGCCGGAATGCCCTGCTTGGCGCGGTAGCGGTACTGCTCCTCCTCGGGCAGCGAGAGCTGTGCACTCGTCAGCTCGGACACCGACCCGAGCGGGCAAGTCTCCGTCATGCCCCACGCGTGGAGGACGCGCAGCCCGTGCCGCTTCTCGAACGCCTCGATCATCGACTGGGGTGCGGCCGATCCTCCGACGACCATCGCCCGAATCGACGAGATGTCATGGGCGTCGGGTCGCGCGTCGAGCTCCTGCAGGATGCCCATCCAGATCGTGGGGACGCCCGCGGTGATCGTGACCCGTTCCACCTGGAACGCCTCGAGCAGGCTCTCGGCGTCGAGGAATGGCCCCGGGAAGACCTGTTTCGCGCCCACGAGCGTGCACGTGAACGGGAAGCCCCACGCGTTCGCATGGAACATGGGGACGACCGGGAGAACGGTGTCCTTCTCCGTTATCGAGAGCACGCCGGCCATCGCGGAGGCGAGGGAGTGGACCGCAATCGCGCGATGCGAGTACACCGCGCCCTTCGGGAGTCCCGTCGTGCCGCTCGTGAAGCACATCGCGGCGGCGGAGCGCTCGTCGATGTCCCGATCGGGCAGGTCGTCCGGCTCGGCGCTCGCAAGGAGGTCTTCGTACTCGATCGCCCCCTCCGGCGTCGGCCCGCCCCCGACCGCGATCACGTGCTCGAAGCCGGCGCGCTCGAGGAAGTTCTCGCAAACCGGCCAGAGCACCTTGTCCGCGATCAACACCCTGTCGCCCCCGTGTGTCGCGATGTACGTCAGGTCATCGGGGTGGAGACGGAGATTGAGGGTGTGCGTGACCATCCCCCCCACCGGCACCCCGATGTACGTCTCGAGATGCTGGTAGTGGTTCCAACAGAAGGTCCCGACGCGATCCCCGTCGACCAGGCCGAGCTCGTTGCGAAGCGCAGCTGCCAGCCGCCGAGCGCGCGGCGCGAAGTCGGCGTACGTGTAGCGGTGCCAGCTCCGGTCGGGAAGGCGGGTGACGATCTCCTTGTCGCCGAAGAGCTGCTCTCCGCGCTTGAGGATCGCCGGCACGTTCAGCTGGTACTCCATGATCAGCCCGTCCACGTCAGCCTCCTTTTCTGGCAACCACGGGTGTCTGGACGGAGGTAGGCACTCGGTTGCTCTTCCCGTCCAGGAGCGTTGCGGCGATCTCGGCGCGGAGCCGTGTTCCCGAGTCCGCGAAGCTCTCGATCCACAGCGAGCGCTTGTAGAGCCGGTGGAGCGCGTGCTCCCAGGTGAAGCCGATCCCCCCGTGAACCTGGATCGCGGTCTCGCACATCGCGACCGAGGCCTCCGCCGCGAAGGATTTCGCAGCCGCTGCCGCGGTCGGGGCCTGCCCGTCGCGCTCGGCGACGCACCACGTGGCCCAGAGCGTGAGCGAGCGCGCGAGCTCGAGACGCGTGTACGCGTTCGCGATCGGGTGCGCCACCGCCTGGTAGACGCCGATCGGCCTGCCGAACTGCTCGCGGGTGGTGACGTGCTCGATCGCGTACTCGAGCGCACGCCGCGCGACGCCGCAGGCCTCGAGTGCGAGCGCGGTGTGTGCCCGCGGGCGGATCTCCTCGAGCACCGAGGAGTCCGCGAGTCGACGCCCGGGCTCGCCGCCGCGGACGACGCCGAGTGGTCGCGACTCGTCGGTCGTCGCGAGAACCTCGCGTTCGGCGCCCTCCAGCTCGTAGATGCCGTCGCCCCCGACGATCGCGACGCGATCTGCCGTGTCGAGATCGGAGACGAGCGGGCCGAGCGCGAGCGTCCAGCTCGCGTCGCCGGCGGCGACCTCCGCGCGCAGGTCGGCAGGGAGCGCGGGCAAGGCGAGCGCGGTCGTCGAGAAGAACGGCCCGTGGTGGAGCGCGCGCCCGAGCTCTTCGAAGAGCACGGCCTCCTCGACGAACGTCAGGCCGGCTCCGCCATCGTCCTCCGCGATCGAGACGCCCGTCCAGCCGAGCTCTGCGAGCTCACGCCAGGACGCGTCGGGATGCCCGGCGAGGTACGACCTCGCCTGCTCCCGGAGCTCGTCCTGCTCGGGCGTGAAGGTGACGTCCACTAACGCGACCTCGGAAGGCCGAGCACGCGCTCGGCGACGATGTTGCGGAGGATCTCCGAGGTGCCGGCCTCGATCGTGTTGCCGCGGCTACGAAGCTGCTGGTACTGCCAGGTGCCACCGTAGGGTGCGTTCTCCTCGCCGAGCGCCGCCTCGGGGCCGAGCAGCTCGAGCGCGAGCTTCGTGACCCGCTGATTCGCCTCCGACCAGACGAGCTTCGCGATCGACCCCTCCGGCCCCGGGATCCCGGTCTTCACGAGCTGCGAGAGCGCCCGGTAATTCGTGTATCGCAGCGCCTGCATCTCGACCCACTCGCGCGCGATGCGATCGCGGAGGAGCGGGTCGGCGCCGCGATCGCGCGCGAGCGCGACGAGGTTTCGCACCTGCACCTCGAGGGCCGCCTGGAGGGCGAAGCCGAGCGTTCCCCGCTCGTGGAGCAGCGTCGTCATCGCGACCTGCCACCCCTCGCCGACCTCGCCGAGCACGTTTTCGGCCGGGATCTCGACGCCCGTGAAAAAGATCTCGTTGAACTCGGACTCGCCCGTGATCTGCCTCAGGGGCCGCACCTCCACTCCGGGGGCGTGCATATCGGCGATGAGGTAGGTGAGGCCCGCGTGCCGGGACGAGTCCGGCTCGCTTCTGGTGAGCAGGAGGCACCAGTCGGCGATGTGCGCGAACGAAGACCAGACCTTCTGTCCGTCGACGACGAAGCGGCCGTCGACGGGCTTCGCGCTCGTGCGGACGCCCGCGAGGTCCGAGCCGGCGCCGGGCTCCGAGAATCCCTGGCACCAGACCTCCTCCGCCGAGAGGATGGGCGCGAGGTAGCGGGCCTTCTGCTCCTCCGTTCCGTGCGCGATGATCGTCGGCCCGGCCATGCCGAGCCCGATCACGCCGATGTGCGGAGGCGCCTGGGCACGAGCCATCTCCTCGAGGAAGATCGCCTGGAACGTGTACGGCGCTCCTCCTCCTCCGTACTCCTTCGGCCACGTGAGACCGGCGTAGCCCGCGTCGTAGAGCGCCTGGCTCCAGGCGCGCATCTCCGGCGCTTCGAAGCGCGCCGCTCCTCCGCGGTGCCCGCGGAGCTCCTCGGGCAGGTTCTCCTCGAGCCACGTACAGAGCTCTCCCCTGAATGCGGCCTCCTCGGGTGTGTCCCGTAGGTCCACCGCAGCCGATGCTAATGGGGTTCCGAGGGCGTGGAAAGGCGTACCGGGGCGGTTTAGGGTTGGGCGCCGAGATGGCCCTGCTAGCCGTCAGCGACGTGACGCTTCGGTTCGGAGGGATCGTCGCCCTCGACGGCGTCTCCTTCGAGGTCGAGGACGGGCAGATCTCCGGTCTGATCGGCCCCAACGGTGCAGGCAAGACGACCGCGTTCAACGTCATCACCCGTCTCTACAGGCCGGACCGCGGTGAGGTGACGTTCGACGGTGCGTCGCTCCTGCGCGATCCGCCGCACCGAATCGTCTCGAAAGGCATCGCGCGCACGTTCCAGAACATCCAGCTCTTCCGGACGATGTCCGTCCTCGAGAACGTCCTCGTCGGCGCGCATTCGCGCGGACGTCGCGCCGGGGAGACCGAGGCGCTGGAGGCGCTGGACGTGGTCGGCCTGCGCCAGCGCGCCCACGTGCCGGCCGCCGCGCTCCCCTACGGGACGCAGAAGCGGGTCGAGCTCGCACGCGCGCTCGCCTCGAAACCCCGACTGCTCCTGCTCGACGAGCCGGCCGGGGGCCTGAACCACGAGGAGGTGTCCGAGCTCGGCGCGTTCATCCGCCGGCTCCGGGACGAGCTCGAGCTCACGATCCTGCTCGTCGAGCACCACATGAACCTCGTGATGAGGGTCTCGGACCACGTCAACGTGCTGAACTTCGGCCGCAAGATCGCGGACGGCAGCCCCGCGGAGGTCCGGGCGGACCCGGCGGTCATCGAGGCGTACCTCGGGGCCGAAGAGCCATACGACGAGCCGGCGCCGGGCGGGGGTGAGGCGTCCGCATGACGCTCCTCGAGCTCGATTCCGTCGAGGCCCGCTATGGGCCCGTGAAAGCGCTACACGACGTCTCGCTCACCGTCGGCGAGGGTGAGGTCGTCGCCGTGCTCGGAGCGAACGGCGCCGGGAAGACGACGACGCTCCGCGCCATCTCCGGGACCGTGGAGCGCAGCGGCGTGATCGAGCTCGCCGGGCGGCCAATCCGCAGCGCGCCCGAAGCGGCCGCCCGCGCCGGGATCGCCCACGTCCCCGAGGGGCGCGGCACCTTCGTCGAGCTGACGGTGAACGAGAACCTCCGCCTCGGCGCCTACACCCGTCGCGACCGTCAGATCAAGCAAGACATCGAGCGGGTCGCCGGGTACTTCCCGTGGATGAGCGAGCGCGGCGGTCAGCGCGCCGGAACCCTCTCCGGCGGCGAGCAGCAGATGCTCGCCTTGGGACGCGCGCTGATGAGCCGTCCGCGCCTGCTGCTCCTCGACGAGCCGTCCCTCGGGCTCGCCCCGCTCGTCGTCCGCGAGTTTTTCCGCATCGTCCGGGAGCTGAACGAGAAGGAGGGCCTCACCGTCCTCGTCGTCGAGCAGGACGCGCGGATCGCGCTCTCCATCTCTTCCCGCGCATACGTGCTCGAGGTCGGCCGCGTCGCCCTCACGGGCGCGAGCGACGCCCTCAAGGAAGACGAGTCCGTGCGCCGGAGCTACCTGGGGTACTAGACGGTGCCGCTCGCCGCCTTCGCCGACTTCATGCAGCAGATCGTCGCCGGGCTCGCGTCCGGCGGGATCTACGCCGCGCTTGCCCTCGCGCTCGTGATCATCCACCGCTCGACCGGGGTCATCAACTTCGCGCAGGGGGAGATGGCGACCCTCTGCACGTACATCGCGTGGACGCTGACCGTAAACCACGGTTGGAGCTACTGGCCGGCCTTCTTCGCGACGCTCGCGTTCTCGTTCGCGTTCGGCGTCACCACGCACCGTGTCGTCATCCGGCCCGTCGAAGGAGGGAACGTCCTCCGGATCGTCATCGTCACGATCGGCCTCCTCATCGCGGTCAACGGCTTCGTGACCTGGCAGTGGACCGGGGAGCAGCGGCAGCTCGAGAGCCCCTTCCCCTCGGACACGATCGACGTGGGCGGAGTCGCGATCTCGGTCCAGGACATCGGGACGATCGCGGTGACGGTGGGGATGGTGATCCTCCTCTGGGGGCTCTTCCAGTTCACGAAGCTCGGACTTGCCCTGCGCGCATCCGCGGTCAATCCGACCGAGGCCCGTCTCGTCGGCGTGCGGGTGACCTGGATGCTGGCGCTCGGGTGGGGGCTCGCTGCGACGCTCGGCGCCGTCGCGGGCTTGCTGACCGCACCGAGCGTGGGCCTCGACCCGCAGATGATGGCGCCGATCCTGATCTACGCGTTCGCGGCCGCGGTGCTCGGCGGAATCGATTCACCCCTCGGGGCCGTTGTCGGAGGCCTTGCACTCGGGGTTCTGCTCAACATGGTCAGCTACCTGAGCCAGTACGACGCCTTCGATTGGTTCACGGAGGAGCTCCGCCTGCCGCTCGCGCTCGGGATCATCCTCGTCGTCCTCCTCGTGAAGCCGTCCGGCCTCTTCGGCCGCCCGGAGGTGAAGCGCGTTTGAGCCCTCGCCTCTCCCGCGTGCTCGGCTTCGCTGCGTTCGCGTGCTTCGTGGCCTTCGTGGGCGTCCTGCCCGCGTTCGTCAGCGACTTCAAGGCGCAGCAGTACGCGTACGTCGGCATCTACCTCATCGCGCTCCTCGGGCTCAACATCCTCACCGGCTACACCGGCCAGATCTCGTTGGGCCACGGCGCCTTCATGGCGATCGGCGGATACACGGCCGCGATCCTGATGGCCGGAAACGAGCAGTTCGGGGGCCCCCTCGGCGGAGGCGTCAAGGACCTGTGGACGATCCCGGTCGCCGGGCTCGTCGCCGGGCTCGTCGGGCTCGCCTTCGGGCTTCCGGCGCTCCGTCTCTCCGGCCTCTACCTCGCGCTCGCGACCTTCGCGATAGCAGTCGCACTGCCGTCCGCGGTCAAGCGCTTCGAGGAGTTCACGGGCGGCGGCTCCGGGATCAACCTCTTCGGGATCCCGGAGCTGACGGGCGGGATCTCGGGTGTCGAGGTCTTCGGCGGCCGGCTGACCTTCAACGACTGGCTCTACTACCTCTCCTGGACGATCGCGCTCGTCGCGTTCGCGCTCGCGTGGCTCATTCTCCGCGGGCGCACCGGGCGTGCGTTCCGAGCGGTTCGGGACAGCGAGACCGCGGCCGTATCCTCGGGCGTGAGCCTCGCCCGCTACAAGACGCTCGCGTTCGGGGTCAGCGCCGCGTACGCGGGCGTCGCGGGGGCGCTCTTCGCGATCGCGAACACGTTCGTCAATCCGGACACCTTCCCGATCGCGCTCTCGATCTTCCTGCTCGTGGGCGTCGTGGTCGGCGGTCTCGGCGGCCTTTCGGGCCTCGTCTTCGGCGCGATCTTCATCGAGTTCCTGCCCCTCTGGGCGCAGGGCGAGGACCTCGGGGCGCATCTCCCGAACTTCATCATTGAGGAGACGAACAAGCCCGGCGGCCCGGCGATTGTGTACGGCGTCGTCCTGATCCTGCTCATGTTCGTCCTCCCGAGCGGTGTCGGCGGGCTCTTCCGCCGCTTCGGGCAGATGCTGATACGACGCCGGTAACCTCGGTCCGAGCACCCTCCAAGGAGACGTTCACGATGAGAAAGCCGGCCTTCCTCGCCCTCGCGCTTGCCGCTTCGGTGGCCCTGGCAGCACTCCCGGGGGCCTACGCGGGCCACTCAGCGCGAACGGCCGATCCGGGCATCACGACGAGCTCGATCCTGATCGGCGGCACCTCGCCCCTCACGGGCCCGGCCGCGGCCTATGCGTCGGTCGCGCGGGGCGCGAAAGCGTACTTCGATTCGATCAACGCCAAGGGCGGAGTCGCGAAGCGCAGGATCGACTACAAGATCCTCGACGATGCCTACAACCCTGCGCAGACCGTGCAGGCGGTCCGGCAGCTCGTCGAGCAGGACAGGGTCTTCGCGGTCTTCAACACGCTCGGCACGGAGGTCAACCTCGCGATCCGCGACTACCTGAACGGGTCGAAGGTGCCGCAGCTCTTCGCGGCCTCGGGCGCGACGACATTCGGTCGCGACGCGGCGACGTTTCCGTGGACGATCGGGTTCCAGCCGAGCTATCAGGCCGAGGGCTGGGTGCTCGGCCAGTACCTCGCGAAGACGAGGAAGACCGGAAGGATCGCGGTCCTCTTCCAGAACGACGACTACGGCAAGGACCTGCTCGGAGGGCTCAAGCGCGGTCTCCAGCGCTCGGGTGTGAAGGTGGTCGCGGCGCAGCCCTACGAGGTGACCACGCCGGACGTCTCGTCGCAGATCGCGAAGCTGAAGGCATCCAGAGCAGGCATCTTCGCGATCTTCGCGACGCCGAAGTTTACAATCCAGGCGTACGTGTTCGCGAACAGGCTCGGCTGGAGGCCGCTCGTCATCAACAACGCGGTGTCGGCGGCCTCGAACATCATGCTGCTCGCGTCCGAGGGCGGAAAGAACAGGGCCGTCGAAGGCACCGTCTCGCTCAACTTCCTCAAGGACCCGGCCGACGCGCGATGGAGGAAGGATCCGGGGATGCGCACGTACCGCGCGATCATGTCCCGCTTTGCGAAGGGCGCGAACTCCGGCGACGTCTACCACGTCTACGGGATGGCCGTGGCCTACGAGACGGTGTCGCTCTTCAAGCGGCTGGGGGCGAACCCGACGCGCGCCGGGCTGATCGCGAGGGTGCGGTCGTTGAACGATCCCTCGAACCCGTTCCTGCTTCCCGGGATCACGGTCAAGACCGGCAAGGGCGACGGCTTCCCGATCCAGCAGGGGCAGCTGCAGCGCTGGTCGAAGGGCCGCTGGGTGCCGTTCGGCGCGCTGTGGACGTCGAAGAAGCTGTAGGGCGACGCTCGCGTCGCCCTCGATCGGGCAGGACAAGGGCGAGGCAAGCCTCGCCCTACTCCACCACCTTGAGCACCTCCACCGCGACGCCGGGGCTCTGCGGAACCTGCGCTGCGAGCTCGAGCGCCTCGTCCCGGGTTCCGCAGTCGACGACGTAGAACCCGCCGACGGCTTCCTTCGTCTCCGCGAACGGCCCGTCGGTGACGAGCGGCTCGGCGCCGGGCCGAACGACGGCGGCGGACGAGACGTCGTCGAGCGCTTCCCCGTGCACATACGAGCCGCGTCCTCGAAGCATGTCCGCGTACGCCATGTGCCGACCGACGATCGCGCGGCGTTCGTCGGCCGTCATCGCCGCCTCTGCCTCGGAATCGCCGTGGATCAGAAACAGGAACCGCATCTCTCCTCCTTCGTTCGCCGTGTGCGTCGATACGACGAATGACGAAGTGCCGAGTCGACAAGGTGCGGAACGTATGCTCGCGGAAGGTGAGCACGCAGGCTCCCGACCCCGCCATCGCCCGTGAGATCCTCGCAGCACCGCTCGACGAGGTTCTCGCGGAGGCCCGCCGCCTGCGCCCTGGGCGTCTCGTCACGTACTCGCCGAAGGTCTTCATCCCGCTGACGACGCTCTGCCGCGACGTATGCGGCTACTGCACGTTCGCCCGCCCGCCGAGGCGGGGGGAGCAGGCGTACATGACGGAAGCGGAGGTGCTCGAGATCGCGCGTGCCGGCGCCGCTGCCGGTTGTCGAGAGGCACTCTTCACGCTCGGCGACAGGCCGGAGCTCCGCTACAAGCTGGCTCGCGAGGAGCTCGCCGCGCTCGGCTGCGAGAGCACGCTCGAGTACCTGGCCCGGTGCGCGAAGGCGGTCCTCGAGGAGACGGGGCTGCTGCCCCACCTGAATCCGGGGGCGATGAGCCGGAAGGAGCTCGAGCTGCTCCGGCCCGTGAGCGCGTCGATGGGGATGATGCTCGAGACGACCGCCGAGCGCCTCGGGGAGAAGGGAGGGCCGCACTGGGCATCGCCGGACAAGCTCCCGAGCCGCCGTCTGGAGACGATCCGGCTCGCCGGCGAACTTGCGATTCCCTTCACGAGTGGGATCCTGGTCGGAATCGGCGAGACGCGGGAAGAGCGAATCGACGCGCTCCTCGCGCTCAGAGCGCTCGGTGAAGAGCACGGACACGTGCAGGAAGTGATCGTCCAGAACTTCCGGGCCAAGCCGGGGACGCGGATGGCCTTCCATCCCGAGCCGTCGCTCGACGAGCATCTGTGGACGGTCGCTGCCGCGCGGATCGTGCTCGGTCCGTCCTGGCACGTGCAGGCACCACCGAACCTCGCGCACGACGAATTCCCGCAGCTGCTCGACGCTGGCATCGACGATTGGGGCGGCGTCTCGCCGGTGACGATCGACCACGTCAATCCCGAGGCGCCCTGGCCCGAGATCGAGCGCCTGGTGGAAGCGACACGGAGCCGCGGGCTCGAGCTCGTTCCCCGCCTCGCCGTCTACCCGGAATACGTCCTGGAGCTCCAGAGGTGGTGCGATCCCGAGGTCGCGCGGCACGTCCGGCGCGCGGCCGACGCGGTCGGACACGCACGGGACGACGCGTGGGCTCCCGGCGAGCCTGGGGCGATCCCGTTCGTGGTTCGGCGTGACGCGCTGCCTCTCGGGCTCGCGGGCGACGAGCTCGGCGAGGACGAGGTGACACGCTTGCTCGAGGGGCGGGGGGAGGACTCGCATCGCGTCTTCGCCGCCGCCGATCGCCTCCGGCGGGAGGTGTGCGGCGACGAGGTGACCTACGTCGTCACGCGGAACATCCAGTACACGAACGTCTGCTACTTCCGCTGTGGCTTCTGCGCGTTCTCGAAGGGGAAGCTCGCCCGGAACCTGCGCGGGGCGCCGTACCTCGTGCCTCTACAGGAGATCGTCCGCCGCTCGCGCGAGGCCTGGGAGCGCGGCGCGACCGAGGTCTGCCTTCAGGGTGGGATCCATCCGGCCTTCACCGGCGCCTACTACGCCGACGTCGTCCACGCGATCACCGAGGCTGTGCCCGGCATCCACATCCACGCGTTCTCAGCGCTCGAGGTCTGGCAGGGCGCGGCGACGCTGGGGATCGAGCTCTCGCAGTACCTGAGGCGCCTGCGCGATCTCGGCTTGAGCTCGCTGCCGGGCACCGCGGCAGAGGTGCTCGACGACGAGGTGCGTCGGGTCATCTGCCCGGACAAGGTGACGACGGACCAGTGGCTCGAGGTGCACGACGCCGCGCACCGGGTCGGGCTGCGCTCGAACGTGACGCTCATGTTCGGTCACGCCGACACCCCGCGAAGCTGGGCGCGGCACCTCTTGCGGGCGCGGGAGCAGCAGCGCCGCTCCGGAGGCTTCACCGAATTCGTCCCCCTGCCGTTCGTGCCGATGGAGGCGCCGATGTACGTGAAGGGCCTTGCGCGCCGAGGTCCCACGTTCCGGGAGGCACTGCTCGTGCACGCCGTGGGGCGGCTCACGCTCCATCCGTGGATCACGAACGTGCAGGCGTCCTGGGTGAAGTTGGGACCGGACGGAACGCGTGAGGCGCTTGCGGCGGGTGTGAACGATCTCGGCGGGACGCTCATGAACGAGTCGATTTCGCGCTCCGCGGGCGCACGCTACGGACAAGAGATGCCGCCCGAGCGGATGGAGGAGCTGATTCGCTCCGCCGGTCGGGTGCCTCGGCAGCGGACGACGCTCTACGGGGAGCCGCCCGAGGAGCGCGTGCGCACGTCGTTCCGCGCGGCCCCGCTGGCAGAAACGCTCAACCCGCCGGTGAAGGACGCGGGCCTCGTCGCCCCGCCGCGCCTCGTCCGGCCCGGCCTCGCCGGCGCGAGGGCCCGCTAGCTGTCCCACCAACCCGCGCCGGCGCCGAGCAGCAACCAGGGGAGGGGCTCGACCCGCGTGCCGACGACGAGGCCGGTCGAGAGGTCGACGATCCGGAGGGGCTCCGCTCCTCCTGCGATGCCCACGAATGCACGGCCTAGGTACACCTGGCCTATCCAGGCCTGCTCTCCCTCGAGCACCCGGAACCGCTCGTCGCCGTCGAAGCCGTACGCGGCGAGCCCGATACCCGGCGGCCGATTCGTGGCCTCGTCCCACGAGCCGCCCGTGGCGAGCAAGGCGTCATCGGAGACCCGGAAGCTCGTCGCGCCACTGTCGATCGTGCGGACGCTCCAGGTGCGCGTGTCGATGAGGAGCAGGCCCGCGGGTTGGTAGCGACCCTGCTGGGTGTCCGTGCCCGAAACAGCGATCCGGTCGGCGCTCAGCCAGCGGGCCGCGCGTTGATATCCGCTGACCTGCTTCGCGGCCGCCGGGGGCTCGAGCCAGTTCCACAGCCGTGAGAGAAGTGAAGGTGGCCGCTCGAGCGCGTGGTACGACACTGCGAGGGTCCGTAGATCGACCTCCGCCGCCAGGCTTTGTCCCACGACGAACGCTCGACGGCGTTCCGGGTCGACTGTGAGTCCCGGGGTCCGCGCGTCGACCCGATGGTTCGACCCGGTTCCGAGGAGCTTCGCCCCGACGAGGATCTTGCCGATCCGCGCGAAGCGGACCCTGCCTCGCGGGTCCGCCACCGCCACCTGGGCCTTGCCGACCGACTGCGCGGGCGCGAGCAGCAGCACGAGCTCCTTCTCCGTCCTCGCGAGCTGCACGACGGAGCCGCGCAGAGGCCGGCGCGCCGTGATGCGTTGCGTGGGAAGATCGATCGCGATGAGTCGCTGGCGTTCCCCAGCGATCTCCTCGACCGCGAGCACCCGATTGCGTGCAAGCCAGGCGATGGCTCCCAGCGGCCCCGAGTCGAGCGGCAGATCCCACGGGACGTACAACGGGTTCACGCGCACGAAACGCAGCTTTCGGACTGGTCCGTTCCGCGCGACGGCAATGAACTGCCCGTCTCCACGGATCGTCCACGGCGGGACCGTCCAGCACGCGGTGCCGCCCTGCCTCGGAGCACAGCCGCCGGAGCCGACCCTGATTCGCTTCCCCGATTGAGGCCGTAGCGTCTGCGGGTCCAAGCGTACGAGCTGTCCATCGACGAAGCCGAGCAATTCCTCGAGCTGCGGGCCGGGTGTGGAGACGCGGGCCTGCGCAGCGCTCGTCTCCGGCCGCACAGGGTTGACGAGCGAGCCGGCGCACACCGCGATGAGAGCGAGAGAAGTCGCGAGCAGCGCTCGAAACATCGTGCTCCTCCTACACCGCCCGGGTCCGGGCGGTTCCCGGTTGCGAAGCGCGGTTCGGTAGCGCTCTAGCCGAGGTCGTCGATCACCTCGCCCGCGGCGCGCTCACCGGTCTCCACAGCGCCGTTCAGGTAGCCCTGGAAGTCCTGTGACGTGTGCTCCCCCGCGAAGTGGCAGTTGCCCTGGCGCCTGCCCTCCATGCCGGAAAACTTCGTGTACTGCCCGACCTTCCAGTACGAGTACGAACCCTTCGTCCACGGATAGGCGGTCCAGAAGTCGACGGTCGCCATCCCGTTCCAGTCCTGTGAGATCCCGGGCAGCACGGGCTCGATCTGGGCGAGGAACTGCTGCGCGCGGGAGGCCGGAGTGCCGGAGCCGAAGCTCGCACCGATGTTCCCACCGGTGTAGTCCACAAGGATGCCGGCCGTTCCGGGCTGCGCCCGCGAGACCTCCCACGTGTTCTGGTAGCCGGTGTCCGCGAAGGTCTCTCCGTTACAGCCGAGGAGCGTGCTCCACCGGCGCTCGGTGAACTGGACGTGGAGCTTCGAGTTCGTGCCCATGGCCAGCTCCTCGATCGCCGTGATCTTGAGTGGCTCGAACCCCGCCTTCGAGTAGTTCACCTCGCGCAAGAGCGAGAACGGCAGCGTCAGGACCACGTGGTCCGCGGTCACGGTGGTCATTCCGGAGCTCTGCCGGAACGTGAGTGTGAACGTCCCGGACGCGTTGCGCTTGATCGCGGTGAGCTCGGAGCCGAGCGTGATCTGCCCGGCGAGGGTGTGGGCCAGCAGCGTCGGGATCTGGTCGTTGCCGCCGCGCACGTGGTACTTCTCGTTCGAAGGGCCGAAGATCCGCAGCTTGCCCTGTCCTGAGTAGGCGAGCAGATAGAGGAGGTTGAGCGAGCTCTGGACGTCCGACTCGGCGCCGTACTCGATGTTGTACGCGACGTCGAGCAGCTGGCCCAGCCGGGAGGACGCGCCACCCTCCGGGATCGCCTCGTTCAGGTAGTCGACGATCGACAGGTGGTCGAGCTCGAACCCGCGCTCGGTGAAGTTGTCGAAAAGTGTCGGGTAGCTCGCAGCGGAGACGTCCTTGTGCAGCGTCTGCCAGATGCCCTTGAGGTCGTCCGTTGCCTCGGCGTACGTGTACGGCTCGCCGTCGAAGAAGTAGAACGGCTCGGTCCCGTTGACCTCGGCCGCGAGGAGGTTGTCGAGGTTCAGTCCCAGCTCCTGCGCGAGCTGTCGGATGTGCGTGTGCCCCTGATCGATGAGCTCACCGCCGTGCTCAATGATCTGGCCCTGAGCGAAGAGATCGCGGCCAGTCCAGCACCGTCCGCCGACGCGTTCTGACGCTTCGTGTACTTGCGCGATATAGCCGGCTTGCTTGAGCCGGTACGCGCATGTCAGTCCGGCGAGCCCGGCGCCGACAACGACGATCGTGGAGGAAGAGTTCGCACGCGCGGCGGGCGTGAGGCGTCCGAAGGCGGTAAGGCCGAGGCCGGCGACGCCCGCCTTCTTGAGCAATCCCGAGCGCGTTGTTCTCCATCCCCCGTTCTCAGCCGCCACCTCCCCGACGGCGCGCTGCACATTCTCCATGAGCGGTGTACGAGCCATCAAATCCCCTCCTTGGGTGGCTCCCCTGTCGGCGACCCCCACGATGATCGACCGCGACGACGGAATCAAGTTCGAAACGGCAGACTTTCGAAGGAAAGCAAGTCGTCGATCGTCTCGCGGCGGCGGATGACTCGAGCCTCGCCGTCCCCGACGAGTACGGCGGCGGGGCGACCGACGCCGTTGTAGTTCGAGCTCATCGCGAGCGTGTAGGCACCCGTGACGGGTACGGCGAGCAGGTCGCCTCGGCGCGGTGCGGGCAGCAGAACGTCGTCGATGAGCACGTCCCCGGACTCGCAGTGCATGCCGGCGATACTGACCTCTTCGTCGGCCTCTTCGTTTGCCCGGCGGGCGCTCAGCGCGGTGTAGCGCGCGTCGTAGAGCTGCGGCCGTGGGTTGTCGGACATGCCGCCGTCGATCGCGACCCAGCTTCGGCCGGGCAGCCGCTTCACGGCCCCGACTCGGTAGAGCGTCACGCCGGCGCGCCCAACGAGGGAGCGGCCAGGCTCGAGCCACACGGCCAGCTCGGGCAGGCCCGCGGCCGCGAAATCTGCGTGGGCGGTCGCCGCCGCGGAGGCCACGAGCGAGGCCGCCTCGGGCACGTCGTCCGAAGGGTGGTGGCGGACACCGAACCCCCCGCCGAGGTCGGCGACGCGCACAGTCCAGCCGAGAGCGTCGCGGCACGACGCAGCGAACCCGGCCAGGCGATGGATCGTCTCCGCCTGCGCAGTGAAGTCCGGAAGCTGGGAGCCCACGTGGACGTGCAGGCCGAGCACGTCGAGGCCGCGCTCGAGCGCATCCGAGACGAGCGTCTGCGCCTGCTCCGGCGGCAGGCCGAACTTCGATCCGTGATGTCCGGTCACGATCGCCTCGTGCGTGTCCGCGTCGACGCCGAGCGTCACGCGCACGAGCACCTCGCGCACTCCCGCAGCGGCGACGAGCGCCGCCTCGTCCGGTGCATCGAGGACGACGGGCGCGCCCTCCAAAGCGGCCTCGGAGAGGAACGCCTCGTCCTTGTTGTTGCCGTGCACGACGAGCTCCGGGCCGGCGAACCCCGCGGCCCGCGCAAAGGCGAGTTCGCCGGCGGTCGCGACGTCGGCGCCGATTCCCTCGCTTCGCAGCAGGCGCAGTAGCGCGACGTTCGCGAACGCCTTCGTCCCGAAGAACACGCGACCGCCCTCGCCGGCGGCTGACCGAAGCGCTCGTGCCTGATGCCGGACCGTCGCCTCGCAGTAGACGCAGAGCGGCGTCCCGTGGCGCTCGGCGAGCTCCGATGCGCGAACGCCACCGATGTGGAGCTCGCCGGCCTCGATCCGCGCCGAATCCGGGAAGAGGTCGAGCATCGCGCGATTTTGCCTGGTACCCTGGGAATCCATGGTGAAGCTCCTTACGTAAGCCGGAGAGCGAACGTGGCGAGAGCCGCGGGCGTTCTCCTGAGGCCTCTCGCGTGAGAGGCTTTTTTGTTCCCGGAGATGAGATCGGCAGAGGCGATGGAGCAGTACGACGCACAGACGATCGAGACGAAGTGGCAGCGGGTCTGGGCCGACGCGTGCGCGTTCGAGGTTCGGAACCCGTGTGACGACGAGGGCGCCGACTCCGGCACGCCCAAGTCCTACGTCCTGGAGATGCTCCCGTACCCGTCGGGCTCGCTGCACATGGGGCACATGCTCGTGTACACGATCGGCGACGTCGTCACGCACTTCCGGCGTCGAAACGGGATGCAGGTCCTCCATCCGCAGGGGTTCGACTCCTTCGGACTGCCGGCCGAGAACGCGGCCATCCGCGAAGGCGGACACCCGCGGGCGATGACGGAGCGGAACATCGTGAACATCCGCCGCTCGATGAAGCGGATCGGCTGGGCGATCGACTGGTCGAGGGAGCTCTCGACCCACGAGCCCGAGTACTACCGCTGGCAGCAGTGGCAGTTCCTGAAGTTCTTCGAGCGCGGGCTGGCGTACCGGAAGGGCGCGCCGGTGAAGTGGTGTCCCAACGACCAGACCGTGCTCGCCAACGAGCAGGTGCGCGACGGTCGCTGCGAGCGGTGCTGCGCCGAGGTCGAGTCTCGGGTGATGGAGCAGTGGTTCTTCCGGATCACGGACTACGCGCAAGCGCTGCTCGACGACCTCGCGACCGTGGACTGGCCCGACTCGATCAAGGCGCGCCAGCGGAACTGGATCGGGCGCTCGGAAGGAGCGGAGATCCTGTTCCGTGTCGAGGAGCTCGCCGAGGACGTGCCCGTCTTCACGACCCGCGCGGACACGCTGTACGGCGCCACCTATGCCGTCCTCGCCCCCGAGCACGAGCTCGTCGCGCGGATCGACTCGGACGAGGTCCGTGACTACGTCCGACGCGCCGCCGCGAAGAAGACGCACGAGCGTGCCGCCGCTGCCGAGAAGACGGGCGTCTTCACCGGCCTGCACGCGATCAACCCGGTGAACGACGAACGGCTGCCCATCTACGTGGCGGACTACGTTTTGCCCGACTACGGAACCGGGGCGATCATGGCCGTCCCGGCACACGACGAGCGCGACTTCGACTTCGCGGCGGCGTTCGACCTCCCCGTTCGGCACGTCGTGCGGCCTGCGGAGGGTGACGTGGACACAAGCACGGCGTTCGTCGAGCACACCGAGGGCGAGGTTCTCGTCAACTCGGCCGAGTTCGACGGGCTACCTGCGAGGGAGGGTGGACGGCGCATCGTCGAGAAGCTTGCGGCCGCCGGGCACGGCCGGTTCGCGGTCAACTTCCGACTGCGCGACTGGGGCTTCTCGAGGCAGCGCTACTGGGGCTGCCCCATTCCAGTCGTCTATTGCGACAGCTGCGGGATCGTGCCGGTGCCGGAGGCCGAGCTGCCCGTTCTGCTTCCCGAGGTGGAGGACTACAAGCCGAAGGGTCAGCCGCCGCTGGCACAGGCCGTGGACTGGGTGAACGTTGCCTGTCCCAGCTGCGGCGAGCCGGGAAGGCGCGAGACGGAGACGATGGACACGTTCGTGGACTCGTCCTGGTACTTCCTCCGCTACTGCGACGCGCGCAACGACGTAGCGCCATTCGATCGCGCGGCAGTCGACTACTGGAACCCCATCGACCTCTACATCGGCGGGGTCGACCACGCGACCGTGCACATGATCTACGCGCGGTTCTGGATCAAGGTACTGAACGACTTCGGGCTCCTCGGGTTCCGCGAGCCCTTCGCGCGCTTCTTCTCGAACGGGTGGGTCACGCTCGGGAAGACGAAGATGTCGAAGCGGGCCGGGAACGTCGTCGGGCCCGACGACTTCGTCGAGCGCTACGGCGCGGATGCCTGTCGGCTGACGATCCTGTTCCTCGGCCCCGCCAACGAGGACATGGAGTGGACGGAGGCGAGCGTCGAGGCGATGGCACGCTTCGTCCGGCGGCTCTGGCGAATCGTCAACGAGGTCGCGGAGACCGCGCCCGAGGGTCCGGCGGCCCGAGGCTCGCTGGCGAGGAAGGCCCACCGGACGATCGCCAAGGCGACCGACGACATCGGCCGCCGCTACGCCTTCAACACGCCGATTGCGGCGGTCATGGAGCTCGTCAACGAGCTCTCACGCGACACCGCCGGCCCGGACGCGCGCCTGGCGGCGGAGACCGCAGTGTCGCTGATCCAGCCCTACGCGCCTCACGTTGCGGAGGAGCTCTGGGAGCGGCTGGGTCACGAGCGCCTGTGGGAGCAGCCGTGGCCCGAGGTAGACCCAGCCTTGCTCGAGGTGGAGTCGGTCGAGGTCGTGGTGCAGGTGAACGGGCGGATCCGCGATCGCCTGCAGGTCGCCCCGGACATGCCCGAGGAGGACCTGGTTGCGCTCGCTCGCGGCTCGGAGCGGGTGCAGGCGCACCTCGACGGCGACGAGATCGCGCGGACGATCGTCGTCCCCGGCAAGCTCGTCAACTTCGTGACCTGAGCTGCCGAGGTCAGACCCGCAGAGTCTGACCCACGGGCTTGGATCGCGATCGGCGCACATCTCTGACGAAGACGTGTCCCACGTGTGACGCACGTCCGGCGACCATGACGTCGTGCCGTTCACCATCTCGCGCTCGACCGCGCTGGCCGCGGTATGCGGGCTCGTGGCCTTGCTCGTCATCGCGGGGAACCGGCTTGCGCGGGAGGGTACGGCGTCGGCGCCCGACGTGGTCGCGCCGCTCGAGCCGGTCGCTCGGGCCGCCCCAGAGCGGATGGTCGTCCACGTAGTCGGGGCCGTGCGGCGCCCGGGGCTCTATCGTCTGCGTGAAGGCATGCGCGTCGCCGATGCGGTGGCGCGAGCCGGTGGCGCGACGCGCCGCGCGAATCTTGCGGCGCTGAATCTCGCGGCACCACTGGTGGACGGGACTCAGGTCCTCGTGCCACCGCGTCTCGGAGTCGGCGGCTCCGACGCGGCCGCCGGAGCGTCGTCCCCGAGCGGACTGTCCGCCGGCGCCGCTATGACCGGTGTCGGCGGCAAGGTGAGCCTCGCGACCGCCACCGCGGAGGAGCTCGATGAGCTCCCCGGGGTGGGACCGGTGACCGCGCAGAAGATCCTCGACTATCGCGCCGAGCACGGGCCGTTCAGATCGGTCGAAGACCTGGACGACGTCCCCGGGATCGGGCCGACGCGGGTCGAGCAACTACGTGACCTCGTGACCCCGTGAGGGATCGATCGAGCTTCGACGCCCGCGGAGCCGGAACGGGACCGGCGACCGGGCGTGTGAGGCGGCTCCTCGAACTGCATTGGCCCGCGCTGCTCGCGGGCGCTGCCTGCGCGGGCCTCGGGCTTGCGAATTGGCTGTCGCTGGGCGGCCTCGCAGCGGCGGTGTGTGTCGCGATCGGCGTACTCGGAGTCGGGCTCGTCGACGGACCCTTCCGTCTCGTCGTCCTGGGCTTCGTGTTGGCTCTCGGGGGCCTCTGGTGGGGCTCGCTGCGCCTCGAAGCAATGGGAGCGAGCGTGCTCGTGGGCGAAGTGGGCGTCTCCGGGGACGCGGAAGTCGTCACGACGGGCCCTGCGAGGCGTACCTCGTGGGCCGTCCGCGTACCGGCCGAGGTGCGCTCGTTTCGCGGGCGGTCAATCAGCGAGCGCGTCCTCCTGGTCCTTCCGGTCGGCCGCTCGCCCCCGAGGGGTGCCGTCATCGAGGCGAACGTGCGGATTGCCGAGCCGCGGTCCACTGAAGACGGCTTCGACGAGCGTGCCTGGCTGGCACGTCAGGGCATCCATGTCGTGCTCCGTGCGAAGACCTGGCGCCAGGAGGGCCGGCGAGGCGGGATCGCGGGCTTCGGGGACCAGCTCAGGGACAGCGTCGAAACAGCGGTCAGTCGCGGGACGAGCGGGCTGCGCCGTGCGCTCGTCCTCGGCGTCGTCCTCGGCGAGGACGAAGGTCTCTCGGAGGGTGTTCGCAGCGACTTCAGAGCATCGGGGCTCTACCACTTGCTCGCGGTCTCGGGTCAGAACGTCGCATTCATCGGGGGCGGCGTCCTCGGGCTCGGCTGGCTGTTGCACGTGCCACGTCATGTGCGAGAACTGCTCACGCTTGCTGCGATCGCGGCCTATGTGCTGGCCGTCGGCTGGCAGCCGTCGGTAGTCCGCGCCGGCGTCGCCGGAGCGCTTGCGTGCCTCGCATGGCTCGCGGCGCGTCCGCAGGACAGGTGGCACTTCCTCGCCCTTGGTGCGCTGGTGCTGCTGGCGTGGACCCCGACGTCGCTTCTCGAGCCCGGCTTCCAGCTCTCGTTCACCGCGGTCGCTGCGATCTTCCTCGGCCTCCCGTTCATCCGGCGGAGAGCCGCTGGTCTTCCGCTGCCACACTGGGTCCTCGAGGTGACGGGAATGGCGCTCGTGTGCGGCCTTGCGACCGCGCCCATCGTGCTCGCCCAGTTCGGGGCTGCGCCCGTGTACACCGTTCCTGCGAATGCGCTCGCCGCACCGGCGATGCCGCTCGTCCTCGGGCTCGGGCTTCTTGCGGCGGCGGCGGATCCCGTGGCGCCCGGCGCATCTGCGTCTCTCGCGTGGCTCGCGGGTTGGGCCGCGGCCTGGCTGGAGCTCGTCGCGCGGCTTGTCGCCTCGCTTCCGAGCGCCCAGATCGGAGCTCGTGGGGCGGTCGTGTTCGTCGCAATCGCCGTCGTCGCCTGGGCATCCTTCCGCGAGCCTCGGATTCGCCGCGTTGCCGGCGGCGGCGCCGCCGTGCTCGCTGCGACGGGCGTCGTCTTGGTCGTCGGCGCCGGCTGGTGGTCGTTCCGCCCGGTCCCGCACTGGCACGGTCCTGTCGGCTTACGCGTCACGTTCCTCGATGTGGGCCAAGGTGACTCCGTCCTCCTCGAGACGCCCAGTGCGCGCGTGCTCGTGGACGAGGGCCCACCCGAGGCCAATGTCGCGCTCCAGCTTTCTCGCATGGGAATCGGGTCGCTTTCGGCGCTCGTCCTGACGCATCCCGAGCGGGATCACGTCGGTGGCGCGGCGGAGGTTCTCCGACGCCTCCGTGTCGGCGTGATTCTCGATCCCGACCTTGCTGCGACAGGTCCCTACTACGAGGAGGCGGTCGCGGCGGCGCGCGCTCGGGGCGTCCCGTTCGAGATCGCCCGGACCGGAGCCGTGTTCAAGGTCGGCGGCCTCGTCCTCCGCGTGCTCTCACCTCCTGACTCCGGACTTCCCTCGGAGAACCCGAACCTGAACGCGATCGTCCTCGTGGCGTCCTACGGCGAAGTGGACGTCTTCCTGCCGGCCGACGCGGAGTCCGAGGTCACCGCTCGCCTCCCGTTGCGGTCGGTCGAGATCCTCAAGCTCGCCCATCATGGCTCCGAGGACCCCGGCCTCTCGGAGGAGCTCCGCGTCCTGCGACCACGGATCGCGGTGATCTCGGTCGGGCGTGAAAACGACTACGGCCATCCGCGCACGCAGGTTCTCGCGGCGCTCGCGGCGGTTCCGGGGCTGGCGTCGTATCGAACGGACGTCGATGGACGGGTCGTCGTCGAGTCGGACGGGCGAAGTCTTCGGGTCCGAACGGAGGGATAGGGTTCCGTCAGCATGGCCGAGCACGAGCTCAAGCCCGTCTACCTCCTCACGGGCGGCGATCGTCCGAAGATCGAGACCGCCCTCGGACGCCTCCGTCGGCGCTTCGCAGCCGAAGCCGTCGCGGTCGCGAGCGCGCTCGACACGCCTGGTGACGCGGCTGTGGCGCTCTGCAACGCGGGCAGCCTGTTCGGCGACGCACGGCTCGTCGTCGTCGAGGGCGTGGATGGCCGCAGGGACGGCGACGGACGGCGGAAGGGCGGCTGGAAGGCGGCCGACATCGACGCCGTATCGGCGTACCTGCAAGCTCCTGCCCCGTCGACGGTCCTCGCGCTCGTCGCCGAGGACGTGAAGAAGACGACGGCGCTGTGGAAGGCGTGCGCGAAGCACGGCGAAGTGCTCGAGTACACGGTGCAGAAGCGCGACCTCCAGCGCTGGGTGGCCGATCAGCTGCGCCAGCGGGACGTTCGCGCCGAGCCCGAAGCGTGTGCGGCGCTCGTCCAGATCGTCGGTGACGATCTCTACACGCTCTCGGTCGAGATCGACAAGATCGCGACCTGGGCCGCGGGCGAGCCGGTGGGCGAGCGCGAGGTCGAGATGCTGGCCGCCGCCGCAGCCGACGCACCGACGTTCACGCTCACAGACGCCTGGGCGGTTCGGGACACCGCGATGGCGCTCGCAGCGAGCGAGACGATCTTCGAACGCGACGCGAAGCCGCGCCGCGACACCGCCGCACGACTGGCGGCGGCTCTCGGCGCGCACCTCGGCAGGCTTCGGTCCATGCGACGCCTGGCCGAGGACGGGGTTCGTCCTCGCGAGGCCGCGGGAAAGCTCCGCCTCCATCCGTTCTACGCCGAGAAGCTCCACCGCCAGTCCGAGTCGTTCTCGCCCGACGAGCTCCAGGCCGCGGTCGTACGGCTCGCGGAGCTCGACGGTGCGCTCAAGGGCCAGAGCAAGCTTCCGCCCGACTTGGAGGTGCAGCGCGCACTCGTCGAGCTCAACCGCAGGCCCGGGGCTACGCCTCCGACCTAGGCTGGCTTACCCGGACGAAAGCCGACCGATCCGGCCGCGGCGCGCCCTACGAGGTGGGACGGGCGATCTTCGCGGCGTACGACTTCTTGCGGGCGGCTGTATTCCTGTGCAGGGCGCCGCGACTCGCAGCTCGGTCGATGGTCCTGATGAGCTCCCGGTGCTCCGCTGCGACTTGCTCCCCGTCGCCGGATGCCGCGGCAGCCTCGAGCCGCTTCGTCAGCGTCTTGATCGTCGATCGATAGCGCAGGTTCTCCAGGCGCTGCCGCGCCTGGATCCGGACGCGCTTCTTCTGCTGCTTGATGTTGGCCATCCGAGAAACGCCCGCGGGGTCGCGGGCCGGCCGATGGTAGCAGGACCCGCTGAAAGAATCGTGGAACGGTGACTACTCCCGACGACGCTCCGGCGGACATCGCGGCGGTCGCGGACGACCGCGGCCGAGGCCGTCGTCTCGCCCGCTCCACGGCGATTTTCTCGCTCGCGACCGGCCTCTCGCGTCTCCTCGGTCTCGTCCGGGAGATGACGAGCGCCTACTACTTCGGCGTCGCAGGGAAGATCAACGCGTTTACCGTCGCCATCCAGATTCCGAACCTCGTCAGGGCCCTGGTCGCGGATGCGGCGCTCTCGGGAGCGTTCGTCCCGGTCTTCAACGAGATGCTCGAGCGGGGGGAGCGGAAGCGCGCCTGGCGTGTCGCGTCGACGCTGTTCTGGCTCATGCTGCTCGGCCTCGGCGCGGTGACCGCGGTCTTCATCTTGCTCGCACCGCTGCTGCTCCGGCCCTTTGGCGATCCGGGTGGCGATTTCGATCTGGCGGTCAGCCTCTCGCGGGTGCTCTTCCCGATCGTCGTGCTGTTGGGCATCTCGGGAATCGTGGTCGGGATCCTGAACACCTACGAGCACTTCGCCGCACCCGCGCTCGCACCCGTCGCCTGGAACCTCGTGATCATCCTCGGCCTCGTTCTCGGCGTGCCGCGCATCGAGGACGAGAATGCAGAGCTCTATCTCTACGCCGGCGTCGTCGTCCTCGGAACGCTCGTTCAGCTCCTGCTGCCCGTTCCCTGGCTGCGGAGGCTCGACGGCCGCTTGACGATGGCCCTCGACTGGCGGGATCCTGCCGTCCGGCGTGTCTTCACGCTGATGCTCCCGGTGACGCTCACGATCGGCCTCATCAACGTCAATTTCGTGGTGGGGACGCTCTTCGCGTCGCGACTCCTCGACCCCGAGCTCGCGCCTGCCTCGATCGACAAGGCGTTCCGGCTGTACATGCTCCCGCAGGGCATGTTCGCGGTTGCCGTGACGGCGGTCCTCTTTCCGACTCTCTCCAGATTCGCGGCGCGCCGGGACGAGCCTGGATTCCGCCGGGCACTCGACGGAGGCATCCGCCAGATCGCGTTCCTGCTCGTTCCGGCGGGTCTCATCTCGATCGTCCTCGCCGACCCGATCGTTCGGCTCGTGTACGAGCGCGGCGAGTTCACGGCTGCGGATACGACCGTCGTCTCCCAGTGCCTGCAGGCCTTCTCGATCGGCCTCGTCTTCAACGGCTGGATGCTGATCCTGAACCGCGGCTTCTACGCGGTGCAGACGAACTGGGTTCCGACCGCCGTCGCGCTCGGCGCGGTTGCCCTCAACGCGGCTCTCAACGCCGTCTTCTACCGCTTCGGGATCTGGGGAATCCCGCTCGCGACCTCGGTCGTGAACGTTGCCGGGACGGTCACGCTGCTCGTCATGATGCGACGCCGCATCGGTCTCGAGCGCCTGCGGACCACCGTCGCTGCCGTGCTCCGGGTCGCGGCCGCGAGCGTCCTCGCCGCCACGGGCGCGCTGTTCCTCTGGGTCGGGCTCGACGAATGGCTCGGACGCTCGTTGGCGGCGCAGCTCGTTTCCGTCGGATCGGCACTCGTCGTCGCCGCGCTCGCCTACGTCGGCTCGGCCCGGATCATCGGGGTTCGGGAGCTGGAGGCGCTGCTACTGTTGCGTGCCCGGCGCTCGGACGAGCCCGAAGAGCGCTGATTCACCTATGGAGCAGGATCGGATCCGCAACTTCGCGATCATCGCGCACATCGACCATGGCAAGTCGACGCTTGCGGATCGGATCCTCGAGCTCACCGACGCGGTTCCGGAGCGTGAGATGCGCGAGCAGGTGCTCGACTCGATGGAGCTCGAGCGCGAACGCGGGATCACGATCAAGGCGCAGGCCGTGCGCGTGCTCTGGCGCGGACACCAGCTCAACCTGATCGACACTCCGGGACACGTCGACTTCACGTACGAGGTCTCTCGCTCGCTCCAGGCATGCGAGGGCGCGCTTCTCGTCGTCGACGCGGCCCAGGGCATCGAGGCGCAGACCCTCGCCAACGCGTATCTCGCGCTCGACAACGAGCTCGAGATCGTCGCCGTTGCGAACAAGATCGATCTCCCTCAGGCGGACCCGGACCGGACCGCCGTCGAGCTCGCCGAGCTACTCGGCGACCGACCCGAGCGCGTCCTCCGCATCTCGGCCAAGACCGGCGCTGGCATCGAGGAGGTCCTCGACGCCATGATCGAGCGCATACCTGCGCCGGCAGGCGACGCGGATGCGCCCGCGCGGGCGCTGGTCTTCGACTCGTCCTACGACCAGTACCGGGGCGTAATCGCGTTCGTCCGTGTGGTCGACGGCCGCTTCGAGAGCCGAGAGCCGCTCCGCGCCATGGCGCAGGGGACGACGTTCGAGGCGGAGGAGCTGGGCGTCATGTCGCCGGCGCGACAGCCGGTTCCTTCTCTCTCCGCCGGCGAGGTCGGCTACGTCATGACCGGGCTGAAGGACGTCTCGCGACTCCGGGTCGGCGACACGTTGACCTCGCGCCGTCGTCCTGCATCCGCACCGCTCCCCGGCTACAAGGACGTGAAGCCGATGGTCTTCGCCGGGATCTTTCCCACGGATTCGGACGAGTACCCTGCGCTGCGCGACGCGCTCGAGCGGCTCAAGCTCAACGACGGGTCCCTCTCCTATGAGCCCGAGACCTCACAGGCGCTCGGCTTCGGGTTCCGCTGCGGCTTCCTCGGCCTCCTCCACATGGAGATCGTGAGGGAGCGGCTCGAGCGCGAGTTCGACCTCGACCTCCTGATCACCGCGCCCAACGTCGCCTACCGCGCGACGAGACAGGGCGGGGAGGTGGTCGAGGTGCACAACCCAGCAGAGATGCCGCGCGACATCCAGGTCGTCGAGGAGCCCTACGTCAAGGCATCCGTCATCGTTCCCAAGGATCACGTTGGGCCCGTGATGGAGCTCGCGACGGACCGCCGGGGCCGCTTCGACCATATGGAGTACCTGAGCGAGGACCGCGTCCTCCTCTCCTACGAGCTCCCGCTCGGCGAGATCGTGCTCGACTTCTACGACCAGCTGAAGTCGAGGACGCGCGGTTACGCAAGTTTCGACTACGACCTCGCCGGCTTCAGGGAGGGCGACCTGACTCGCGTGGACATCCTCGTCGCCGGCGAGCAGGTGGACGCGCTCTCGCTCGTCATCCATCGCGACGCCGCGTACGACCGTGGTAGACAGCTCGTCGAGCGCCTCAAGGACGAGATCCCGCGTCAGCTCTTCGACGTACCGGTGCAGGCTGCGATCGGCGCGCGCGTGATCGCACGGGAGACCATCAAGGCGAAGCGCAAGGACGTGCTCGCGAAGTGCTACGGAGGCGACATCACGCGCAAGCGGAAGCTCCTGGAAAGGCAGAAGAAGGGCAAGCGGCGGATGAAGCAGGTCGGGGGCGTCGAGGTGCCGCAGGAGGCCTTCCTCGCGGTACTCAACCTCGGCGGCGAGAGGCGGCGCTAGCCGTGCCTCGCCGGCCCGGGATCACGTGGGGGGCCCTCTGCGGTCACGCGAAGACGCTGCCGGGGGTGGAGGAGTCGACTTCGTACGGGACGCCGGCGTTGCGCGTACGCGGATCCTTCCTCGCCCGGCTGCGGGAGGACGGCGAGACGCTCGTCGTGCGCGTCGACCCGGAGGAGCGCCCGCTGCTCATGGAAGCTCATCCCGACGTCCTCTTCGTGACCTCGCACTACGAGAAGTGGCCGCTGGTGCTCGTTGCGCTCCCGCGCGCCGACCCCGAGCTCGTCAAGGAGCTGGTCGAAGACGCGTGGGCGGAGAGGGCTCCCAAGCGTGCGGTCGACGCTTGGCTGAAAGACCACGGGGTGGCTGAGCCGTGACCGCCGCTGGGAGCGTCCGTCACCTCTACGTCCACCTGCCCTTCTGCGCGCACCGCTGCGGCTACTGCGACTTCGTCACGGTCGTCGGCCGAGGTGAGCAGCACGGTGCATACGTCGATGCGCTCCTCGCCGAGCTGGAGCTCGAACGCGATGCGCTCGCTGCTCGCCTCGAGACGATCTTCCTGGGCGGCGGGACGCCAACCTTCACCGAGCAGGCTGCGCTCGCTCGGCTTCTCGCAGCACTGCCCGAGGCCGGCGAGCTGACTGTCGAAGCGAACCCGGAGACGGTGACCTCGGGCCTCGCGCAGCTGCTTCGCGAGAGCCGGGTCGACCGCGTCTCGCTCGGCGCGCAGAGCCTTCAGCCGCGCCTGCTCTCGGTGCTGGAGCGGCGGTCGGGACCGGATGACGTCCGGCGGGCTCTGTACCGTTTGCGTGGTGCCGGATTTGACAACATCTCCCTCGATCTTCTCTATGGCATTCCCGGCCAGAGCGCCGCCGACCTCGAGCGCGATCTCGCGGAGGCGATAGCGCTCGAGCCTGAGCATCTCTCCTGCTACGAGCTCGAGGCGAAGCCGGGTACCCGATTCACGTACGCACATGGCGCGGAGCTCGAGCGCCAGGCGGAGGCGATGGAGGGGTACTTCGAGCGAGTCGTGGAGACGCTCACTGCCGCGGGCTACCGATGGTACGAAACCGCGAACTTCTGCCTCGAGCCGGAGCGGGCGGGCGGTCGCGACCTGCGGTCGCGCCACAACCTCGCCTACTGGCGAGCGCGGGACTACGTGGGGATTGGAATCGGGGCCGTCTCGACCGTGGACGGCGTGCGCCGAAGGAACCTCCCGAGCCTCGGCCGATACGTCCGCGCGTTGCGAGCGGGTGAGCCTCCTCCGTGCGAGATCGAGCTGCTCGATCTCGCGACGCGGGCCAGGGAGCGTCTGCTGCTCGGGCTGCGGCTCGACGATCCGCTACCGCTCGACGACGTCGAAGAGGCGCTCGATCGTGATGCAGTGGAGCGGCTTGCCACGAGCGGGCTCGTCGAGCTCGCCGGCCGCAACGGCCCGAGTCACATACGGCTGACCCGCCGCGGCCGCTTCCTCGGCGGCGGCGTCACCGCCGAGCTCATGGACTTCGCCTCAGGCTGATCGGCGTGGGGTGCGAGGCCCGCGCGCTCACTCGACGAGGCCGACGACGCAGGTCCCGACCTCGTCCCAATTGCATAGGTCCTCGTTGGGTTTTCCCATCGAGGAGAAGATCACGATGTTGACGAAGTGCCCCCAGACGTCCCCATCGTCTTTCTTCGGCCCGAAGCCGAGCGGGTGCGGGTCGTTGTCGGGACAGCCGCTGTTCTGCGGGCCGATGTCCCAGCCCGTGGCGTAGAAGCCGGCGAAGTACTTCACCGGCACGTTCGTGCTCCCGGAGCCCTCGAACGCGGTGATGTCCGTGATGACGAGGGTGACGTAGCGGGGATCGTTCGCGAAGTCGTGGTTCAGCAAGAAGTCCTTGATCGCGGCGTCGTCGGCTGCATCACGGCCCGCAGGTGGAATGTCCTTGGGCCAGTTGTTGGGCATGCACGGCGTTTCGAATCGTTCCTTGAGCCCGTGTCGGAACGAGATCACGTCTCCCGTTTTCGCGGCGACGCAAATCGGAGCGGGGGTGTTGTAGAACGAGACGGGCGGTAGATCACCCGAGCCGTAGCGGCTGCAGGTTATGTCTTCCCAGGTCTTTGGGGTGTCCGGGTCGTGGTCCCAGTTGTCGTAGTTCAACCCGTACCAGGTCTGGCAGCCGTTGGCGATCTCGTCCTTGAGCGGGATGCCCTTGTCGCAGTCGAGCGCCTGGTTGAGGCTCCCTGTCGGGCTCGCGTACCGGAGCAGAAGCGGGGGCTCGAGCGCGTCTCGGATCTCGATCGGCTTGTTGAGCCCGACGTTGACGATCACGCTGCGAATGCCCTGGTTGCGCGAGTTCGGGTCCGTTATTCCGGGGTCCGAGGTGCCGAGTTTGAGGTACAACACCGGGCCAGAGGCGTCGGTGGCGACGAAAGGATGGGCGACGCCTCCGAACGTCCCCGCATGCGAGACATGGGCGGGCGATTCGGTTGTCCACTCGACCGAGAAAGTCGTCCGCCCGGCCGCGGGGTCGAGAAACGCACCTGTGGCCAGCCAGGTGCTCTCGGTTCCGTTGGTGCCCTGCCACGTCATGGGGCAGCCACCCCCACCGCCGCACCCCGGGCCGTGCAGCTCCACCCGCGCTCGAATGCCCGAGGGCGGATTCGGGACAGGGTCACCGGTGAAACCGAAGTCGATGACGGCGAGTGCGCCGACGTCGCAGTCGCCGGTGAGCAGGAAGTACGGCGCTGAGAGGTCGTCCGTGCTCGCCGGCGGGCCGCAATTGACGTCGGTCATCCTGAAGTCCCTGATTTTGGGCGCGGCCGGTGTTGCGGGCGCATCGGACCAGCCGTGGATGAACGTAAGCCCGCTCTCGTTTCCGGTACCGGCGTAGCACTTGACGAGGTTAGGCGCCTGGTTGCAGATCGTTGCGAGCGTTCCGGGGCCGCCCGTCGGACGGTCAGGAGTGTCGTCTTCCTTGGAGACGAGGATGACGACGCCGGTGTTCTCGCTCTTGAGGTTGACCGACTCCTCCAACGCCGAGGTTTTCCACTCTGAGAAGGGAAGGGCCGGGTCGTCGTATTTCACGAGTTGCTGGGTGGCGAGAACCTCGCCCGTGTTCTCGTTCACGAAGATCGCGACGACGGCGGCGGGATCGATCTCCGGCACCGCGAACGGCAAGATTCCCATCTGCTCCTTGACTTGGTTGACCACGACTCTCGCGTGCCGCTTGGGATCTGCAACGACGGGTATGAAGCCGAAGAGGAGCGGAGCTCGGTAGTCGGTGCCTTTGACGTCGAGCGTCCGGCTGGAGCACGGATCACGCGCGGTCATCGGATCTCCGTCGAGATCCAGTGTGTCGTCGAGGATGCCAGGCGCTCCGTCGGTCGGGTCGCCTTCTCTCCAATACCGCGCGCTGTTGAGGACGATGCGCACGTCGTTCGGCGTCTGGACCTGCACGTTCCTCGTCCCTGGGTAGCGCGTCGTATCGCCCGCGTACTCGAGCGCGGTTGCGCGTATCGCCGCGTTCGCGGCCGCAGGGTCGCCGAACTGAAACGAGCAGCCGACGAACTTCGGTGCCGCTGCGAGTGCGCCGGCGTCGACGAGCGTCTGGAGGTGCCTCCTGTGTACCCACCAGTTGGCGACGTCGATGACGATGGTGCTGAGGATCAGGATGAGCGGGATCAGCAGCGCCGACAGGACGAGCACTTGACCTCGCTCGCCTGACCGGTCTTGGCCGCCGGCGGCGGAGGGCCCTCGTACGCCGCGCGCGCAGCACGAAAGCCGACGAAATCGCCCGCGAAGCGGCGCCGCAGTTCCCTTCTCCCCCTTCAACCCCATCCCTTCCCCAGAACTGTGTTCCCGGGCGCATTGTGCAACGACTCCCACGAATATGGAAGGGGCACGGAGAATCCGCGGCGGCGTCGCTACCATCGAAAACATGCAGCTCTCGACGCGAAAACGCGAGATTCTGAGGCGCGTCGTCGAGGAGTACGTCGCGACCGGGCAGCCGGTCGGCTCGAAGGCCCTCGTGGCGCGTTCCGGGCTACGCGTGTCCTCGTCCACCGTCCGGGGCGAGCTCGCCGAGCTCGAATCGCTCGGGCTCCTCACCCACCCGCACACGTCCGCCGGCCGGCTACCGACGGAGAGCGGGTACCGCCTGTACGCGGAGGAGCTCGTCGAGTCGCTCGAGGGTCGCCCGATGCCCTTCGGAGTCGATCTGCGAACGATGCGCGACGAGATCGAGGATGCGCTGCGGGTGACGACCGAGATGCTCTCGCGGGGGACGAGGCTGCTCGCCGTCGTCTCTGCGCCTTCCCTCGAAACCGCGTCGATCCGGCACGTGGAGGTGCTCGCGCTTCAGCCGACGAGCGTGATGGTGGTCGTGATCACCTCGACCGGTGAAGTCACCAAGCGGGTTTTCCGGCTGGACGATCCGCTCGACCCGGGCCTGGTCGCGTGGGCATCCGAGTACCTGAACGAGCGTCTCGTGGGGGTGCGCCTCGGGTCGAGCGCCGTTCGTCGCCGGCTCGAGGACCCGGACCTGTCCGCCAGCGAGCGAGGCTTCTTGGCCCTGCTCGCTCCGGTGCTGGTCGAGGTCGGCTCCGAGGAGGGCCCCGAGGTGTTCGTGGGCGGCGCCGCCGGTCTCCTCGAGGAGGCACGCGTGGAAGAGCTCGAAGCGACGCACCGCCTGCTCGAGCTGCTCGAGAGGCGCGCCGCCGTCCTCGAGCTCGTCAGCGAGGCCTTGGAGCCGCGGAGGCCCGTCGTGCACGTCGGCCCCGAGCTCGGCGGTGGGCAGCTGCACGACGTCTCACTCGTGGGCGCGACATACGGGATCAGGACGAAGGCCCTCGGCGCCGTCGGCCTGATCGGACCGCTCCGGATGGACTACGAGAAAGCCATTCGTTCGGTGCGGGCGGCGGCCTTCGAGCTCTCCCGGCTGGTCGAGGACGTCTACGACGAGGCGTAGCCTCCGGCGCGATGGCAACGGCGGAGCGGGACTACTACGAGGTACTGGGCATCCCTCGCGGAGCGAGCGACGCCGAGATCAAGCGTGCGTTCCGAGCGCTCGCGCGCGAGCTTCATCCCGACGTCTCGGCGGCGCCGGAGGCCGAGCGGCGGTTTCGCGAGGTGGCCGAGGCGTACGAGGTTCTGTCCGATCCCGAGCGCCGGGCGACCTACGACCGCTTCGGGCACGCAGGGCTGCGCCGCCGTGGCCTCGAGCCGACGTTCGCCGACTTCGGAAGCCTCGCCGACGTCTTCGCCGCGTTCTTCGGCGACGATCCGTTCGGCGTCTCCGGCACCGCGCGGCGGCAGCCGACGAGAGGTGGGGATCTCCAGGCAGTCGTGGAGATCGACCTCGAGGAGGCGTTCACGGGGATATCGGCGACGATCCCGGTGGACGTCGCCGTGACCTGCGAGCGCTGCGGCGGTCGCGGAGCGGAGCCCGGTAGCGGAACGTCGACGTGCTCGACCTGCGGTGGCGCGGGCGTCCTCCGCCGCGTCTCGCGGAGCGTGTTCGGGGAGTTCGTGAGCCAGCGCACGTGTCCCGAGTGCGGCGGTGCCGGTCGGGTGCTCGAGGCTCCGTGCGAGGATTGCTCGGGCGAGGGCCGTCGTATCGTCTCGGGGAAGCTCGAGGTCGAGATTCCGCCAGGAATCCAGGACGGCCAGCGCATCAGGCTTCGGGGCCAGGGTCACGCCGGCTTCCAGGGTGGCAGTCGCGGCGACGCGTTCGTCGTCGTGCGCGTCCGCGCGCACCCGAGCTTCATGCGGGACGGGGACGACCTGCACACCGCCGTTCGAGTGACGATGACCGATGCCGCCCTCGGCACGACGGTTCCGGTGGCAGCGCTCGGGGGCGACCTCGAACTCTCGGTCCCCATGGGTACTCAGCCCGGCCAGGTCCATGTCCTGACCGGGCAGGGGATGCCCGCGGTTTCGAGCTCCCGCCGTGGAGACCTGTACGTGCGGCTCGAGGTCGCTGTTCCACGGCGGCTGACCGAAGAGCAGCGCCGGGCGCTCGAGGAGTTCGACCGTCAGACCGGCCCCGAGTCGTACGACTCGGGCGATGACGACGATCAGGGGTTCCTGCAGCGGCTGAAGAGCGCCCTCCGCTGAAAGACGCTCTCCGCCGGGTCTCGATCCGGGTGCCCGTAGCGGAGGCGGAGATCGCACGTGCTCAGCTGCTCGCGCTCGTCCCGGAGGGTCACGAGGAGGTCGATCGTGGCGAAGAGGTCGAGCTCGCCGCATACACGGACGAGCCGGGAGAGGCACGGATCCGAGTCGCCTTCGGCACCGCTTCGGCGGCCCCGGTGGAACCAGGCTGGCTGGAGGGTTGGCGTGCCTTTCATCACGGCGTGCGCGCGGGCGGGCTCTGGATCGGGCCGCCCTGGGAGCGCCCGCCGCCCGGCGTCCCCGCCGTCCTCATCGAGCCCGGACGCGCATTCGGCACCGGTGCGCATGTCACCACCCGCGCTTGCATCGAGCTCCTCGCACGTGCGAACCGCGGGAGTATGTTGGACGCGGGCTGTGGCTCGGGCGTCATCGCCATCGCGGCGGCCCGGCTCGGGTTCGCGCCCGTCGTGGCCGTCGACGCCGATCCCGTGGCCGTCGAGGTGGCGCGCGAGAACGCGCTCCGGAACGGCGTCCGCATCGACGTACGCCTGGCCGACGTCCAGCAGGGTGGGCTGGTCGAGGCCGACGTGGCCGTCGCGAACATCGATCTCCGCTCGGTGAGCGCGCTGCTGCGGAATGAGTCTGCTGATCGCCTGATTGCCTCCGGCTACCTCGCGCGCGAGGAACCGGACATGACCGGCTGGCGGCGGCTCGAGAGAATCGAGCTCGACGGCTGGGCTGCGGATCTCTTCGCGCCGGCCTGACCGACCGCCTCACGCGCCAAACGACCGTCTAATCTCCCAGGTTCGAATGGCGAGCTTCACCACGAGTTTCCTCGGCTGCAAGGTCTCTTACGCCGACTCTCAGGCCGTACGTGAGCGGCTGCTCGCGGACGGTCACGCGGAGCAAGAAGCTGCGGCCGACATCGCGGTCGTCAACACCTGCTGCGTCACGCACGAGGCGGTGTCGAAGTCTCGGCAGGCGGTCTCTCGCGCCGCGAGGCGGCACCGGCGCGTGTACGTGACGGGGTGCGCGGCGAGGCTCACGGGCGCGTTCGACGGCCTGCCCGAGGCCGTGACGGTGATCCCGCGGGTCGGAGAAGAAGCGGCCGAGGCCGTCGCCGGAGACGTGGGGGCGATCGCCTGCGTGCAGGCCGCGGCTCGGCTGGAGCGGACGCGCGCGTTCGTCAAGATCCAGGATGGGTGCTCGTTCTCGTGCGCGTTCTGCGTCATTCCGCTCGTGCGAGGCGGGACGCGGAGCCGTCGCGCCGAAGCGGTGCTCGCGGAGATTCGCCGGCGTGTCTCGCAGGGACATGCCGAGATCGTGCTCACCGGCGTCAATCTCGGCTGCTTCCGCGATCGGGAGGCGCGCTACGCCCTCGCTCGCCTCGTCCGCGAGGCCGGCGCGATCCCGGGGGTCGAGCGCCTTCGGCTCTCGTCGATCGAGGTCAACCATCTCGACGGAGAGTTGATCTCGGCTCTACAGGAGACGCCGACCGTCTCTCCCCATCTCCATGTGCCCCTGCAGTCCGGCGACGACGGCGTCCTGCACGCGATGCGCCGCCGCTACACCGCGGCTCAGTACCTGGCGAAGCTCGAGCCGCTGGCCGACTTCAACCTCACGACGGACGTCATCGTCGGCTTTCCGGCTGAGGACGAAACGGCCTTCGTGCGCACGCTCGGCGTCGTGGAGCAGGCGAGGATCACGAAGGTGCACGTCTTCCCCTACTCGCCGCGTCCGGGGACGGTCACGTCCGACGCCGACCCGGTGCCGCCGGGAGTGAAGACGGAGCGAAGCGCCCGGCTGCGAGCCCTCTCGGACGAGCTCTGTCGGCGTCGCTGGACGACGAAGCTGGGGACCACCGACCGAGTCCTCGTGGATCGCCCAGGGCGAGGGTATGGCGAGGACTATTCGCCGTGGCTCGTGGACGCGCCCGTCGGCGACTTCGTGCGCGCACGGGCGATCGGCCTCTCGGGGGAGGGGATCCTTGCCGTCGCGGCCTGATTGCCTCTTCTGCAGGCTCGTGGCCGAGGGCGAGCACGTCCAGGCCGGCGCGGGCTTCGTCGCGATCCGTGACATCAATCCGCTCGCTGAGACCCACCTTCTCGTTCTCCCCGAACGTCATGTCGACTCGTTCAAGGAGGTCGCCGAGTTCCCGGCAGAGGAGGCGGCTGGAATGCTCCGGTTCGTTGCCGAGACCGCGAAGTCGGCGGGGCTCGAAGACTACCGTGTGCTCGTCAACGTCGGCGAGGGTGCCGGCCAGACGGTCTTCCACCTGCACTGGCACGTACTCGGCGGGCGCGTCGACTCGGAGCGCGTCGCGCAGGCGCTCACGGGCGAGGCGGGCCGATGAGCCTGATCGCGCGGATCGAGGAGGAGCTGAAGGCGGCGCGGCTCGCCCGCGACGAGGATCGCCGCGACGCGCTCAGCCTGATCCTGCACGCCCTGAGGGATGCGCAGAAGGAGCTTCAGCGACCGCTGTCCGAAGAGGAGGAGCTGCAGGTCTTCCGGCGCGAGCGCAAGCGGCGGCTCGAGGCTGCCGAGGCCTTTCGAGCCGGTGGTCGCGAGGAGCGCGCGGAGGACGAGGAGTACGAGCTCGACGTGCTCGAGGAGTTCATGCCCGAGCCGCTTTCCGACGATGAGCTCGAGGAGATCATCGACGACGTGATCTCCGAGGTCGGTGCGACCAGCATCCGCGACCTCGGCCGGGTGATGGCCGGCGTGATGCACCAGGTCTCGGGCCGCGCCGACGGTTCCACCGTCTCCCAGCTCGTCAAAGAGAAGCTCGCCTGACGCCGCAGGCCGGCGGCGGCTCCCGGGCGGCGGAGCCGCCTTCCGACACCGGCTGACGGCGCTCGCGGCGCGATCCTGCGCGCTCGCCGCTTGCCCGTACCACTTGTACTGTCCTGCGCGGCTCGCGCTTGCCTCGCTTGCGAGCGCCGTCCCTGCGACGTCAGGCGGCGGTCGGGGCTGACCGGCCCGCCCCGTTTCTACACTGAGCGAATGCAGCAAGTGCTGGACGTTTCGAACGAGGTCGCTGCCGAGCTCGCGGGTGTCGAGGACGGCGTGCTCGACGCGCTCCGCGAGCGGCTTCAGTGCACCATCGCTCTCCGTGGAAACCGTCTGACGCTCGACGGCGACGACGAGCACGTCGCCGCCGCACGCGCCGTCGTGGACGAGATGGTCGAGCTGGTCGAGGGCGGCCACCAGATCGGCCCTGACACGGTCGGCGCCGTCCTCGCCGCGCTCGATCAGGCAGAGGACGTGCGCGACGTCTTCGAGGACGTCGTCTGGCGGCACCGCGGCAAGAAGATCACCCCGAAGACGGTGAACCAGAAGCGCTACGTCGACTCGATCCGCGACGGAACGGTGACCTTCGCGATCGGCCCAGCGGGAACGGGCAAGACCTACCTCGCCATGGCGCTCGCGGTCGCCGCGCTCTCCGAGGGCGGCGTCGGACGCGTCATCCTGACGCGGCCCGCGGTCGAGGCCGGGGAGCGGCTCGGGTTCCTCCCGGGCGACATGCTCGCGAAGGTGGACCCCTACCTGAGGCCGCTCTACGACGCGCTCTACGACATGCTCGACGCCGAGCGCCTCGCGGGCTACATGGAGCGCGGCACGATCGAGGTGGCGCCGCTCGCGTTCATGCGCGGCCGCACGCTGAACGACTCGTTCATCGTCCTTGACGAGGCGCAGAACACGAGCCCGGAACAGATGCAGATGTTCCTGACACGGCTCGGCTTCGGCTCGAAGATGGTGGTCACGGGCGACGTGACACAGATCGACCTGCCGCGCGAGCAGCCGTCCGGACTCATCCAGGTACGCGACATCCTCGCCGGCATCGACGGAATCGCGTTCGTGGAGTTCGGGAACGAGGATGTGGTTCGGCACAAGCTGGTGCAGCGGATCGTGGAGGCCTATAGGCGGCACGCGGAGGAGACGGGCACCGCTCGGCACCGATGAGGTGCATTGCGTGATCACGGTCGAGACCTCGAACCGAAGCGGGACGGCGGTGGACGAAGGAGCGGCACGTGAGCTCGCACGCCGCGTCCTCGCCGCCGAGGCGGTGGACGAGGGCGAGCTGGGGATCGTGTTCGTCGGCCCCGACGAGATCAAGGCCCTGAAGCAGAGGCACCTCGGAGTCGACGAGACTACTGACGTCCTCTCGTTCCCACTCGACGGGCGGGACGAGCTTCCGACCGGGGTGCCGCGGGCGCTCGGGGACGTCGTGCTCTGCCCGCAGGTTGTGGGCGACGACTGGCGTGGGCCGCTCGTGCACGGGCTCCTGCACCTGCTGGGGTACGACCATGGCCGGGAGATGGACGCGCGAGAGCGGGTGCACGCAAGCTCATGACCGCCCGGCAGCGCAGTACCTCGCTGTTCGAGAGCTTCAACTTCGCCACCGAGGGCGTCATCCACGCACTTCGGACGCAGCGGAATCTCTGGATCCACTTCACGATCGCAGCGGCCGTGCTCGTCGCTGCCATCGCTTTCGGCGTCTCCAAGCTCGAGCTCATCGTCCTGCTGCTCGCAATCACGTTCGTCCTCGTCGCGGAGCTCGTCAACACCGCGATCGAGGCTGCGGTCGACGTGGCTTCGACTTCGTTCGATCCGATGGCGAAGCTCGCGAAGGACATGGCCGCCGGCGCGGTGCTGATCGCCGCGCTGAACGCTGTCGCCGTCGGCTACCTCGTGTTCTCGGGAGCGGTCGCCGACCGGAGCTCACGTTTCCTCGACCGGCTCGCGAATGCGCCGTCCGAGCTGACGCTGGTCGCGCTCGCCCTGACCGTCATCGTCGTGATCGCCGTGAAGGCGTTCACGGGGACCGGGACGCCGCTTCGAGGCGGCCTGCCCTCCGGCCACGCAGCCGTCGCGTTCGCGAGCTGGATGGCGGTGACGCTCGTCCTCGACGACTCCTCCCACCGCTTCCTGATCTCGACGCTGACCTTCATCATGGCCCTGCTCGTGGCCCAGACGCGTGTCGAGACCGGTGTCCACTCCATGTCCGAGGTGGCGAGTGGGGGGTTGCTGGGAGCGCTTCTGACTCTCGCGATCTTCCAGGCGTTCGGGTGACCGACCAAGAGCTTCTGGCGCACGCCGACGCGGCCGCCGTGCGCGCATACGCGCCGTATTCGAACTTCCACGTGGGCTGTGCGGTCCTCATGCGCGACGGCACCGTCGTCGAGGGTGTGAACGTCGAGAACGCCGCCTACCCGTTGGGGATCTGCGCGGAGCGGACCGCTCTCGCCTGTGCGATCGCCGCGGGTCATCGTCCCGGGGACTTCGTCGCCGCTGCGATCACGGCGTCTCCGTGCGGCGGCTGCCGCCAGTGGCTGCTCGAGATGCGCGTCGAGCGGGTCCTCTTTCGGAATGCCGGCCGCGTCGTGACGCTGACTCCGGACGAGCTCCTGCCGGAGTCGTTCGAGCTCCCCGGCTGATGAAGCCCTCTCACGATCCTGGGGCGGCGCTCGCAAAGGAGGCGAGCGCGAGGCGCGATGGACAGTACAAGAGGTACGGACAAGCGCCGAGCGCGACGTATCCTGCCGCGAGCGGCGTCAGCCTCCGGCGGAGCCCGGCTCCGCCGGGCGGGAGCCGGAGGCGTCCAGGGTCGTGAAGAGTGGGTTCGTAGCCGTCGCCGGTCGGCCGAACGTCGGCAAGTCGACGCTCGTGAACGCCCTCTGCGGCTCGAAGGTCGCCATCACCTCGAAGGTTCCCGCGACGACGCGGCGTCGCATCTTCGGCGTCGCCAACGGGCCCGACTACCAGCTTGCGCTCGTCGACTTGCCCGGGTTCCAGCGACCGCTCGACACGCTGACGGAGCGCATGCAGAGGACCGTCGATGAGTCCTTCGACGACGTTGACGTCGTCGTTCTCGTCGTCGACGCCCGCGAGCACATCGGTTCCGGCGACCGCTTCGTCGCTCGCCGCGTGTTCGCGCTCGGGAAGCCGGTCGTGATCGCGGTCAACAAGATCGACCGTCTCAAGCACGGGCATGTCGCCTCCCAGATGAAGGCTGCCTCCGAGCTGGGCGACTTCCACGCGCTGCATCCCGTGAGCGCCAAGACGAAGGAGGGGATCGCAGAGCTGCGCGACGATCTCGTGTCGCTGCTCCCGGAGGGGCCCGCCTACTTTCCGGGCGATCAGGCCACCGACCTGACGATCGAGGAGCGCGTGGGAGAGGTCGTCCGCGAGAAAGCGCTGCACCTGACGCGAGAGGAGGTGCCCCACGCAGTCACCGTGGAGGTGGACGAGATCGGCGAGAAGGTGGTGCGCGCCTTCCTCTACGTCGAGACGGCGTCGCAGAAAGGGATCGTCGTCGGCAAGCGCGGCGCGATGGTGCGCGAGATCGGCACGCGCGCGCGTCCGGAGGTCGAGTCGCTCGTCGGACACCCGGTGTATCTCGAACTCGTCGTCAAGGTACGACCGAAGTGGCGCCGCGACCCGAAGCTGCTCGAGCGACTCGGGCTGTAGAGCGTCTCTCTCTACACTCACTCCGTGGCCAAAGCGCCTGCACTTCCGCCTGGATTCGAGCTTCCTCTCGAGCCCCGGCTCCCGCGCATCGGCTCGATCGATGCGGTCGCGCTCGAGGAGCGCGCGGCGACGCTCGCGAAGCGGTCGATCAAGCGGGAGTCGAAGGTGCAGGCCCTCGAGCTGGCGATCCGGATGATGGATCTGACGACGCTCGAAGGTCAGGACACCCCCGGCAAGGTCGCAGCGCTCTGCTCCAAGGCGATGCGGCCGGATCCGGTCGACCTGAGCATCCCTCCGGTCGCCGCGGTCTGCGTCTACCCGAACCTCGTTGCAACGGCGAAAGAGCGTCTCGCGGGCAGCGGGGTGAAAGTCGCTTCGGTCGCGACCGCGTTCCCGTCGGGACAGTCACCGACCGAAATCAAGGTCGCCGAGACGCGGGCGGTGGTCGAGCTCGGCGCGGACGAGGTGGACATGGTCATCGACCGCGGGGCCTTCCTCTCGGGCCGCTACGCCAAGGTGTACGACGAGATCGTCCGCGTGAAGGAGGCCTCCGGTGATTCGCACCTCAAGGTCATCCTGGAGACGGGGGAGCTCGGGACCTACGACAACGTGCGCCGCGCATCGCTTCTCGCGATGGCTGCCGGCGGGGACTTCATCAAGACCTCGACGGGAAAGATCAGCCCTGCAGCGACGCTCCCCGTGACTCTCTGCATGATGGAGGCGGTCCGCGACGTCCACGCCGAGACCGGGCGCCTCGTCGGGATCAAGCCTGCGGGGGGAATCCGCGTTGCCAAGCAGGCGGTCCAGTACCTCGTCGTCCTCCACGAGACGCTCGGACCCGAGTGGCTCACGCCGGATCTCTTCCGCTTCGGGGCGTCGTCGCTCCTGAACGACGTGCTCATGCAGATCCGGAAAGAGAAGACCGGGCGCTATCAGTCCGGCGATTACTTCACCATCGACTGATGGCCGACGTCGAGAAGCGTCGCTCTTCGACTCCCGCGACCATCGAGTGGGAGTACGCCCCGGCACTGGAGGCGCGCGACATCGTCGACATCCACGAGCGCTACGGCCTCTTCATCGGCGGGGAGGAGGTGGAGCCGCGCTCCGGCGAGTGGTTCGGCTCGGTCTCACCGTCCACGGAGGAGACCCTCTTCGAGGTCGCGCTGGCGGGAAAGGAGGACGTCGAGCTCGCGGTCGCCGCCGCCCGGTCGGCGTACGAGGACGGGTGGGCGCAGATCGCGCCCTCCGAGCGGGCGAAGTACCTCTTCCGGATCGCGCGGATCCTCCAAGAACGCTCCCGCGAGTTCGCGGTTGCCGAGTCGCTCGACGGCGGAAAGCCGATTCGGGAGTCTCGCGACGTCGACCTTCCGCTCGCGGCGGCACACTTCTTCTACTACGCGGGCTGGGCCGACAAGCTCGAGTACGCCTACCCGCACCGCGATCCGAGACCGCTCGGCGTCGCCGCGCAGATCATCCCCTGGAACTTCCCGCTGCTCATGCTGGCTTGGAAGATCGCGCCTGCTCTCGCGTGCGGGAACACCGTGGTCCTCAAGCCCGCGGAGACGACGCCCCTGACCGCGATGCTCTTCACCGACGTCTGCCGACAGGCCGAGCTCCCGCCCGGCGTCGTCAATGTCGTCACGGGCGACGGGTCGACCGGAGCGCACCTGGTGAAGAGCGACGGGGTCGACAAGCTCGCGTTCACGGGTTCCACCGAGGTCGGCAAGCTGATCCAGCGCGAGCTCGCCGGCCGAGGCGTGAAGCTTACGCTCGAGCTCGGGGGGAAGGCGGCGAACATCGTCTTCGACGACGCCGCGCTCGACCAGGCGGTCGAGGGCATCGTCAACGGGATCTACTTCAACCAGGGCCATGTCTGCTGCGCGGGCTCGCGGCTGCTCGTCCAGGAGTCGATCTACGAGCCGTTGATCGAGAAGCTCAAGCGGCGGCTCTCGACGCTCCGCGTCGGCGATCCGCTCGACAAGAACACGGACGTCGGCGCCATCAACTCCCAGCAGCAGCTCGAGCGGATCCGGGAGCTCGTCGCCAGCGGGGAGGAGGAGGGTGCAGACATCTTCCAGCCGGCCTGCCGACTTCCGGAGCGAGGCTATTGGTTCGTCCCGACGCTCTTCACGAACGTTGCGCAGAGCTACCGCATCGCGCAGGAGGAGATCTTCGGCCCGGTGCTCTCGGTTCTCACTTTTCGCACCCCGGAGGAAGCAGTCGAGAAGGCGAACAACACCGCCTACGGACTGTCTGCCGGTGTCTGGACGGAAAAGGGCTCGCGGATCCTGTGGATGACCGAGCGTCTGCGCGCGGGGGTCGTCTGGGCGAACACCTTCAACCGCTTCGATCCCGCGTCACCCTTCGGCGGATACAAGGAGTCGGGCTTCGGCCGCGAGGGCGGTCGCCACGGCCTGGAGCCGTACCTGAAGTTCGAATGAACCCAAGCTCCCCACCCAGGGTGGGGTGGTCGGCCACCCTCCACCCGCTGTCGATCCTAGCCGCGGAAGGCGCACAGAACCGCAACCCGTATGCGCCGAGAGGGAGAGCTTCGATCCACAGCTGGCCGGGCGGGAGAGGCGCACCATGACCCGGCTCCCGGTCAGGAAGACGTACAAGCTCTACATCGGGGGCGCATTCCCGCGCTCCGAATCGGGGCGCACCTACGAGGCGGAGGGCCAGAACGTCGCCCGCGCCTCGCGGAAGGACGCACGCGATGCCGTGCGCGCCGCGCGCAGCGCGTTCGCGGCATGGTCGGGGGCGACCGCCTACAACCGCGGCCAGGTCCTGTACCGGCTCGCCGAGATGATGGAGGCTCGAGCGGAGAATCTCGCGGCGGTCTGCTCCGGGCGCAAGGAAGTGGAAGCCGCGATCGATCGCGTGGTGTGGTACGCAGGCTGGGCAGACAAGCTCCCACAGGTGCTCGGTGGGTCGAATCCGGTCGCCGGGCCCTACTTCAACTTCACGGTTCCGGAGCCGACCGGGGTCGTCGCGGTGCTGGCTCCGACCGAGCCCCCGCTGGGCGGGCTCGTCTCGCGGATCATGCCTCCGCTCGTCGGTGGAAACGCGGTGGTCGCCGTCGCGTCCGAGGTGCATCCGCTCGCGGCGATCGAGCTCGCCGAGGCGCTCGCCACCTCGGATCTCCCCGCAGGCGCCGTGAACATCCTCACAGGCTTCCGAGACGAGCTGGCACCGTGGCTCGCCGGCCACATGGACGTCAACGCACTCGACGTCACGGGCGCGGACGGCTCGGCACCGGACTTGGAGGTGCTCGCGGCCGAGAACGTGAAGCGGGTCGTCCGCTCGACGGCGGATGCACAGAGCCCGTGGGAGATCGAGGCCTTCCTCGAGCTCAAGACCGTCTGGCACCCGATAGGGCTCTAACACGCCCCGCCCGCGACCCGCGGCGCCTTCAGCCTCTTCGAGGAGGTGCCTCCCCTAAGGAGCGACACAGGATGATCTGGCTCGACTGAGCCGGCCAGCCCCTATCCCTTGGTCGCGTAGATCGCCTGCCGGAAGCTCCCCGCCACGAGCTCCGAGGCGAGTGCCCAGACGACGAGCGGACGGGTGCCGGCATAGTGCACCGAGATGTAGTCGGCGAGCATGCGTCCGGAGACGGTTCTCGGGATCCATTCCTCACGCATGGTCTGGGCCGAGAGACGGCGTGGCTGCCCCCAGCCCGAGCCCCCGACGCGCGATTCGACGAGCTCGAGATCGATGCCCCCCGCGCGGAGCGTGTAGTACACGATCGCCACCCGGCCCGTGGTGGGATGGGTCCCGATCGCGGGAATGAACGCGTTGCGTCCCGAGGTCACCGCTGTCGGCTGCGTCCAGGTGACGCCGTCCTGCGACATGGAGACGACCACACTGTTCGTGCTCGTGCTGCAACCCGAGTTGAAGCGACAGTCGTGCCATGCTGCCCACACGCGCCCCGAGCGATCGACGGCAGCCGACGGGAGCGGGAAGAAGCGGAGGCCGCGGGCGCTCCGGAACTGGATCTCGGAGATGATGACCGGAGCGCCGAAGCTGGCTCCGCCGTCGGCCGAGACCGTGGCGCCGAGTCGATTCGGATCGAGGTGGTAGACGAGCACGAGCTCGCCGCTCGGGCGGATCGCGGGAAACACGCCCACGGCGTCCTTGAGGGGGATCTGCGCGGGCGCGGACCAGGTCGCGCCTCCGTCGACGGAAGACGTGACGCCGAGGGATCCGCCTCGAAGGACGTCCGTGTACGCGAGGTAGCAGCGGCCTCGAAATGGGCTCGAGGCTCCGTTGTCACAATCGAGCCACTCCTTGTCGAAGGCGATGCCGCTCTCGGAGCTCGCCTCGGCCGCGATCACCGGATCGCTCCACGACACTCCGTCCGTCGATCGGCTGATGGTGAGTCGCGTCGTCTGTCTTTCGATCGCAAGGGTCGCGATGAGCCAGACTCGGTTCGTCGCGTCGTACGCCACGACGGGATCGCTCGCACGATCGGATGTGCCGGCCGGGGAGCTGGCGTCGGTGAGGCGCGGAAGGAAGCCGCTGCGCCACGTCCGGCCGTCGTCGGTCGAGACCGCGATGCCGATGTTGGCGGCGCCCCCGTCGAATCGCCGGCCAACCTGGAAGGTTGCAACGGTAGTGCGACCGAACGTGAAGCTGTCCGGCTCGACCTCCGTCTCGTGGTCCGAGTCTTGGTTGCGGTAGGGGTCGCGAGACAGCCGCCTTCCGACGAGCTCGCAGTCCGCGAGAACGGTGTCCAGCAGATCGGCGTTGACGATGTCGAGCCCTGATCCGCAGCCGATGCGATCTCGCCCTTCGTCGTATTGCGCCGCGATCCGATCGTTCCCGCCTCCGCCCTCCAGCCGGTCGCGCCCGGGACCACCGTGCAGGAAGTCAGGACCGGCGCCGCCGACGAGCCGGTCGGCTCCCTCGCGCCCGAAGATGGTGTCCGTACGCGGCGTTCCGGAGAGCCGGTCTGCGGCCCCCGTGCCCACGATCGTCTTCGCCGTCGCTGTTCCGGCGAAGAGCACGACGGCGACTGCGATCGCAGGAACGGCCCGCACGTCTTCAACGTAGAGGTTTCCGGCGGCCCATGGGTTTGTACGATCACGGCAGGTGAGCGGGTGAACAGGCTCGGTCAGGCGATCGCGGAGGGCGACGGCATCTCCGTGATCGCGCACGTGGCATCGCTCAACGAGGCGCGCGAAGCGGCCGCGCAGGGTGCGGACGCGCTCGCCGTCTCGCAGGAGATCCCGGGTTTGCGCGAGACGACCCAGCTGCCGATTCTCTGGCGGGGAGAGCCCGACTGGGAGACCGCACGGAAGACGGGCGCCGATGCGTGCGTCGTCTTCGAGGACCAGCCCTCGTCCGCGGACCTCGAGCAGGTCGCGTACGTCGTGAACGAGGACCAGCTCGCCGACGCGCTCGAATATGCGGATCCCGAGATCTTCATGCTCGGCGTCGCAACCGGCTGGATGGAGGACGCCGGCGGGGCGTTCCAGACAGTCCTCGATCTTCTGCACGACGTGCCGGCCGGAAAGCTCGCCATCGCCGAGCTTCGGGGCGGCACCGCGGAGGACGTCGCGGAGCTCGAGAGGGCAGGCGTCGACGCGGTGCTGGTCACCGGCGCCGATGTGGCCGCTCTCGTCCCCGTCGAGCCACCCGAGGTGTAGGGCGAGATACCTCTCGCCCTGCTGAAATGCGAATCGGGATCCTCACCGGCGGCGGCGACTGTCCGGGGCTCAACGCGGTGATCCGCGCCGTCGTTCGCCGCTCCTCCGACCGCGGCCACGAGATGGTCGCCGTCCGCGACGGGTGGAAGGGCCTCACCGACGGCGTCTTCGCCCCTCTCGGCCGTCGTGAGGTCTCCGGGATCCTCCCGCGGGGCGGGACGATCCTCGGCACGACCAGGACGAACCCGTACAAGGTCGAGGGCGGGCGTGACGCGGTCCTCCGCCAGTTCGAGGAAGCGGGCCTCGACGCCCTCGTCGCAATCGGCGGGGAGGACACCCTCGGCGTCGCCGCACGTCTCCATCGAGAAGACGACCTCCCGCTGGTCGGAGTTCCGAAGACGATCGACAACGATCTCTCCGGCACCGACTACACGTTCGGCTTCGACACTGCGGTGAGCGTCGCGACCGAGGCGATCGACCGGCTCCACACCACGGCCGAGTCGCACAACCGCGTGATGGTCGTCGAGGTGATGGGCCGGAACACCGGCTGGATCGCGGTCATGAGCGGCATCGCCGGTGGCGCGGACGTCATCCTCATTCCCGAGCAACCCGTCACTGTCGAGGATGCCTGCAAGGAGCTCGAGAAGCGCCATGCGGGTGGCAAGGACTTCTCGATCATCGTGGTGAGCGAGGGCTACGAGTTGACCTACGCGTCGGGTGAGCACCGCCGGGTCGCCGGCGAAGCACGGGCCACGGACCAGTTCGGTCACCCGGTGCTCGGCGGGGTCGGGGACGCGCTCGCGCGCGAGATCGAGGCGCGGACCGGTTTCGAGACGAGGGTAACCGTGCTCGGACACGTCCAGCGCGGAGGGACGCCGACACCGCGCGACCGGGTCCTCGCGACCCGGTTCGGCCTCAAGGCAGCGGATCTCGTGGAGGAAGGCCGGTTCGGACGGATGGCCGCGCTCCACGGTGACGCGATCGTCGATATCTCCCTCGACGAGGCGACGCGCGAGCTGAAGACCGTGCCCCCGGAGTGGTACGAGGTCGCGCGCGCGTTTTTCGGCTAGCCCGCCCTCGGCCGCCCGTCAGCGCCCACCGATCAACCAGTGACTGTGTGCCGGAGGTGGGAGTCGAACCCACACGTCCCGGAGGACACGGGATTTTGAGTCCCGCGCGTCTGCCAGTTCCGCCACTCCGGCCCGTCGGGATCGTAGCCCGGCGATTCACCCTCCCCCTTCCCATCCGGGACCCAACAGGATCCGCGCGCGACTCCGGCGTGGTTCGAACTGATCGCCAACGCGCGGTTGGGCTCGGCTGTACCCTCCCCAGATCGGGATGACCACTGGAGAAGGAGGGACGAAGATGCCGAAGGCAGTTACCGCGGTGCTTGCGGTGCTGGCCATGGCGCTCATGCTCGGACTCGCCGCGTGCGGCGGCGGGGACGAGAGCGCGGACGACCTGCTGGCTGCGATCGAGGAGAAGGGGACGCTGACGGTCTCGACCGATCCCGCATATCCACCGCAGTCGGAGCTGAACAAGGAGACAGGCGAGTACGAGGGCTTCGACATAGACGTCGCGACCGAGATCGCCGAGCGCCTCGGTGTGGAGGTCGCATGGCAGGCACCCGCCTGGGAGACGATCATCGCCGGGAACTGGAACGGCCGCTGGGACATCTCCGTCGGCTCGATGACCATCACGCCCGAGCGTGCGGAGGTCCTGCACTTCACGCCGCCCTACTACTACACGCCCGCCGCGTACGCAGTACACGAGGACAACACCTCGATCACCGACGTCGCCGACCTGAACGGGAAGAAGATCGGCGTCTGCGGCGGCTGCACGTACGACCTGTATCTCCAGAACAAGTTGAACATCGCCCTGGACGAGTCCGGCGAGCCGACGAAGATCGAGTCCAAGGTGTCCGATCCGCAGATCAAGACGTACGACACCGACTCGACCGCGATCCAGGATCTCGCACTCGGCGACGGCCGGCGACTCGATGCAGTCATCTCGGCGCTGCCGACACTCCAGGCGGCGATCGAGGCGGGCTCACCGATCAAGATCGTCCCCCCGGATCTCTACTACGAGCCGTTGTCCGTCGCGATCGACAAGAACTCGCAGCTGGATCCGACGAGCCTCGTCGATCGGATCTCGGAGATCGTCGAGGAGATGCACGACGACGGGACGCTCGTCGAGCTGTCGGAGAAGTGGTACGGAACCGACCTCACTGTCGCTCCGCGCAAGGTGACGGGGTGAGCTAAGTAGTACGTTCGTGACCACGAGTGGAGAGAGCGGCGGCGAGCGCGTTGCGCCGCCGCCGCTCGCCCCCGTTCATCACACGCGAAGTCGCCGGGAGAGCCTCGAGCTCTACTCGGCCCGAATCCCGTTCCGGCTGAAGCTGCTCGTCGTCTGGGGGGTCATCCTCGCCCTGCTCGTGGCGCTCTTTGCAGCGGCCGACTTCGACACCGCCTGGATGCGGGACAACGCCGGCTTCATCGCGCGCGGGATCACGTGGACGATGGTGATTGCCGTCCTCGCCATCGCGCTCGCGTGTGCGCTCGCGCTTCTCGGGGCGCTCGGGCGTCTGAGCCGCAACGCGATCGCGGTCGGCCTGACCGGGTTCTACACCTCGTTCTTCCGCGGGACTCCGCTCATCGTGCAGCTGTTCCTCATCTACCTTGCGCTGCCGCAGATCGGGATTGCTCTCGGCGACCCCTGGGCGGATCTCCTCACACTCGACGTCCTGACCGCGGGAGTGATTGCCCTCGGCCTGAACTACGGCGCGTACATGACCGAGATCTTTCGAGCCGGCATCCAGTCCGTAGGCCATGGGCAGTCGGAGGCGGCGGACGCCCTCGGGATGACGTACGTCCAGAAGATGCGCCGTGTCGTCCTCCCGCAGGCTCTGCGCGTCATCATCCCCCCGACGGGTAACGAGTTCATCGCCATGATGAAGGACACGGCCCTCGTCAGCTTCCTCGGCACGAGCGTCGAGCAGATGGAGATCTTCCGCCGCGCACAACTCCTCGGAAGGGCCGACTTTCGCAACCTGGAGGCGCTGCTGGTCGCGGCGCTCATGTACTGGGGGCTCACGACGATTTTCCAGTACTTCCAGATTCGGCTCGAGCGCCGGCTCAGCAAGGGGTACGTCCGCGGCACCTCGCGAGTCGCCGTGGCCGGCCAGCGCGAGGCGGTCGAGAAGAGAACGACGTGAGCGCGACGCCGAACGGCACGGCGGTGCGGGTGGAGGGCCTCTGGAAGTCCTTCCACGGCCACGAGGTGTTGAGGGGGATCGACCTCGACATCGGCCACGGAGAGGTGGTCGTCGTCTTCGGTCGTTCCGGCTCGGGCAAGAGCACGCTCCTGCGCTGCATCAACTTCCTCGAGGAGCCGGGCGAGGGCACGATCGAGGTCGGGGGCATCCGGATCGAGGGAGGAGGACACAGGACACGGGCCAAACGGGAGCGGATTCGGCAACTCCGAATCAAGACCGGGATGGTGTTCCAGGACTTCAATCTCTTCCCGCACCTCTCCGCGCTCGATAACGTCATCGAGGGACCCGTCACCGTCCTCGGGAGATCGAGGCGCGACGCAGAGGCCACGGGCCGCGAGCTCCTCGCGCTGGTCGGGCTCTCCGACAAGGCCAAGTCGTACCCGATCCAGCTCTCCGGCGGACAGCAGCAGCGAATCGCGATCGCCCGGGCGCTGGCCATGAACCCGGAGCTGATGCTCTTCGACGAGCCCACCTCCGCGCTCGATCCCGAGCTGATCGGCGAGGTGCTCGCCGTCATGCGCCGGCTCGCGAAAGAGCTGCACATGACCATGCTGGTGGTGACGCACGAGATGGGCTTCGCGCGCGAGGTCGCGTCGCAGATGGCCTTCATGCACGAGGGTCAGATCGTCGAGCAGGGCCCTCCGGCCGAGGTGATCTCGAACCCCAGACGCCCGGAGACGCGCAGGTTCCTCGAAGCGGTCCTCTGACCTCGTTCACTCTTTCAGCTCGTGTTGTGCCGTCGAGGCTCCGGTTGCGCCAGGAGACGCAAGCACTGATACTTGCGCCACGCCGGCGAGCGTCGGCGCCAATTTCGGTCAATCCAAGGTGAGGAGGGACAGGTTGACTGTGAAAAAGCGGAGCGCGCTCATTGCGATAGGCATGTTCGTCGCGGCGCTCGCATTCGTCGCGGCGGGTTGCGGCGGCGGAGACGGAGGCGGAGTCGAGGCGCTCCCGTCCTCGTCGTGCACAGGGATCGAGTACGAGGGCGAGGGCGATCCCGATTACCTGATCGCGTCCGACCTGCCTATGCAGGGCCCGTCTCGCGTGCAGACGTCGCAGATGGTGGCGGCGGTCAGGCAGGTGCTCGAGAACCGCGAGTGGAAGGCGGGCGACTACAACATCGCCTACCAGGTGTGCGACGACTCGACGGCGCAGGCCGCGAACTACGACACGGGCAAGTGCTCCCAGAACGGCAGCGCCTACTCACTGAACGAGAAGCTCATCACGGTCATCGGCACGTACAACTCGCCGTGTGCGGCGATTATCATCCCGCTGATCAACAAGGCCGAGGGCGGTGCGATCCCGATGATGTCGCCCGCGAACACGTGGCCGTGCCTGACGAAGGAGCTGCCGGGTGCGTGTCCGGACCCGAACGCCAAGTACTATCCGACGGGTTCGCGCAACTACCTGCGGGTCGCGCCGTCCGACGACTACCAGGGCGCCTTCGTGGCCGAGTTCGCCAAGAACCTCGGCGTGACCAAGGCGTACATCCTGAACGACAAGGAGTCGTACGGACTCGGCGTCGCCGGGACCACCCGCAAGGCGATGGCTTCCCTCGGCATCGAGATCGCCGGCGACGAGGCCTGGAACCCCGACGCCTCGAGCTACGAGGCGCTGATGAAGAAGATCCAGGGCACGGGCGCGGATGCGATCTTCCTCGGCGGGCTCATCTCCGAGAACGGCGGGCAGGTGATCAAGGACAAGGTCGCCGTCCTCGGGCCCAACGACGGCGACGTCAAGCTGTTCGGCCCCGACGGGTTCGCGTCGCAGGCGACGATCGACGAGTCGGGAGGGGCCGCGACGGGCGCGTACCTGTCGAACGCGGGGGTCCCGATCGACCAGATCACGGGCGCGGCCGCGGCGAAGTTCGTCGGGCAGCTGAAGGCGGGGCCGCTCTCGGGCAAGCCGATCGAGCCGTACGCTGTGTATGCCGGGCAGGCTGCCGAGGTGGTGCTCGACGCGATCGGGGCGTCGGACGGCACCCGTGAGGACGTGCTCGCCAAGCTGTTCGCAACGAGCGTCACGGACGGCATGGTCGGCTCGTTCAAGTTCGACGAGAACGGCGATCCCGAGGAGGCCTCGGGCGCAGTCGTCGGCTTCACGATGTACAAGGCCAACGGCGAGCTCAAGAGCGTGAGGTCCTTCTCGCCGAAGGCCAAGACGGTGGAGGCGGCGCGAGCCGGGTAACGCAACTACACATCTGAGGCGGCGGGCGGGACGTTGCCCTCCCGCCGCCTCCGGTTTAGAGTCGCGCAGCGACATGGCGAGCGCAGCGACACTCGTCCTGCACCGCATTCGCGCCTCGAGCCTGATGGACGCGATCGGTGTCCTCCTGCTCGGCGCAATCGTCGTATGGCTGGTCGTCAAGTTCGCGCAAGACCCGACGCGCTTCCTGAGTGTCAGCGTGATCGGGCTCACGATCGGCTCGACCTACGCGCTCGTCGCGCTCGGCTACACGCTCGTGTACGGGATCCTCCAGCTCATCAACTTCGCCCACGGAGACGTGTTCGCGCTCTCGGGGCTCGTGGCGGGGACGTTCATCATCTCCGCGCTGGGTCTCGATCAGGACTCGAGCGTGCTCTTCATCGTCCTGGGCATGCTCCTCACGCTCGCGATCACGATGCCCGGCTTCGCGCTCGTCAACGCCGTGATCGAACGGGTGGCCTACAAGCCCCTGCGCCACGCCCCTCGGCTGGCGCCCCTGATCACCGCGGTCGGCGTCTCCTTCATCCTGCAGAACGTCGGTCTCGCGCTGTACGGACCGAGCTTCCACTCCGTCCCCGACTTCATCCCGCGCACCAAGGCGATCGAAATCGGAGGTGTCATCATCCAGTGGAACAAGCTCGCCGTGTTCGCGGTCGTGGTCCCCCTCCTCGTCCTTCTCACCTGGTTCGTCCGGTCCACCCGTCAGGGCAAGTCGATGCGCGCCGTCGCGCAGGATCCGGACGCGGCTGCGATGCTCGGCATCGACGTCAACAGAACCGTCTCGGTGACCTTCATGCTCGCCGGTGCCCTTGCCGCGGCCGCGGGTCTCCTCTACCTGCTCCAGTTCAATATGCGCTACGACACCGGCTTCGAGCTCGGGCTGATCGCCTTTACCGCGGCCGTGCTCGGAGGGATCGGGAACCTGTCCGGTGCCGTGTTGGGGGCGCTCATGATCGGTCTCGTCCAGGCGTACAACGAGGGGCTCGACGGTGCCCCCGGCGGCGATTGGACGCGTTCGATCGTCTTCGGGATCCTGATCACGGTGCTCGTGTTCCGGCCGGAAGGCCTGCTCGGCGAGCGGACGCCCGAGGGCGCATGATGGTTCGCGCGTCGCAATTCGATCCGCGGCGCCTGGAGACGGGCAAGCTGGCTGCGCTCGTGCTCGTCGCGATCGGAGTCGTCTATCCGTTCGTCGTCGAGGTCCTCCAGGATTTCCCGCTCATCGGCGACTTCGTTCCGAGCACACGCTCCACGGTGATCATCCTCGTTGTCACGGTGATGGCGCTCGGGCTCAACGTCGTCGTCGGCTACGCGGGCCTTCTCGATCTCGGGTACGTTGCGTTCTATGCGGCCGGCGCGTACGTCGCGGGCTGGCTCGCCTCGCTGCAGTTCGACGACATCACGTTCCACTTCGGGTCGACTGCTCCCGACGACGCTCCGGGCATTCACGTCTCCATGTGGGTAGTCCTCGTCGCAGCCGGTGTCTTCACGACCGTCGTGGGCATCCTCATCGGGCTACCGACGCTCCGTCTCCGTGGGGACTACCTCGCGATCGTGACGCTCGGCTTCGGGGAGATCATCCCGCAGGTGGTGCGGAACGGCGACGAGGACGGAGTCGGCTTCAACCTCACGAACGGCGTGAACGGCATCAGCCCGATCGACGGGTTCGGAATCGGAGGCTTCGAGTTCGACACGGCCGACGTCTACATGTGGACCGCTCTCGGCTTGCTCCTCTTGACCGTCTACTGCTCGGTCCGACTTCGCGACTCGCGGCTCGGCCGGGCCTGGATCGCCATTCGCGAGGACGAGACGGCGGCCGCCGCGATGGGTGTGCCGCTGATGCGAACGAAGACCTGGTCGTATGCGATTGGCGCCTTCTTCGGCGGCGTCGCCGGCGCGTTCTACGCGAGCTTCAAGTCGGGAGCGTTCCCGGCGGACTTCTACTTCAACTTCTCGATCTTCCTGCTGTGCATGGTCATCCTGGGCGGGATGGGGAGCATCTGGGGCGTCCTCGTGGCAGGCCTGATCCTCGGGTACCTGAACATCGAGGGGTTGGCGACCATCGGCGGGAAGGCGCAGGACGCGGGGCTCGACTTCGACCCCACGCAGTACCAGTTCGGCATCTATGGAGTGATCATCGTGCTGATGATGCTCTTCCGCCCGACCGGGCTGATACCCGAACGCCGCCACCAGATCGAGATGGCCGAGGGCGTCCACGACACGCCGCTCTACGACGCCCAGACGGAAGGCACGCGCGCCGACCGGGACCGTACGGATGAGTAGCGGCGCCTCCAACGACCTTCTCGTCGCCGAGAACCTGCGGAAGGAATTCGGCGGCCTCGTTGCATCCGACGACATCGACTTCACGATCGCTCGTGGCTCGATCGTGGCCTTGATCGGGCCCAACGGCGCGGGCAAGACGACGTTCTTCAACATGCTGACCGGCCTGTACAAGCCGACCTCCGGCAGGGTCGTCTTCGACGGCGACGACATCACCGGCAAGCCTCCACACGCGATCACGGAGCTCGGCATCGGGCGTACGTTCCAGAACATCCGCCTGTTTCCACAGATGACGGCGCTCGAGAACGTGCTCGTGGGCATGCACAGCCGCCTCCGGGGCGGCATCTTCGGCTCGATTCTGCGCACGCCGCGGGTGCGGCGGGAGGAGCAACGCGCCAAGGACAGCGCGCGAGAGCTGCTCACGTACTGCGGGCTACCGCGGCGTCACCAGGAGCAGGCGAGCTCGCTGCCCTACGGCGACCAACGACGGCTCGAGGTCGCGCGCGCCCTCGCCACGCAGCCGAAGCTGCTGCTCCTCGACGAGCCCACGGCGGGGATGAACCCGCAGGAGACGGCTGAGTTCACGGCCTTCGTGTCACGCGTGCGCGGGGAGAGGCAGTTGAGCGTCCTTCTGATCGAGCACGACATGAAGGTCGTGATGGGCGTCTCGGAGCGCGTGACCGTCCTCGACTACGGCGCGAAGATCGCCGAAGGGACTCCTGCCGAAGTCCAGAAGGACGAGCGCGTCATCGAGGCGTACCTCGGAACGGCGGCGACTGCGTGACCGTGGCGACTACCGAGGGCGCGCCGATCCTGCAGCTCCAGGACGTCCACGTGTACTACGGCGCGATCCACGCCGTGAAGGGCGTTTCGCTCGACGTCGGTGGGGGCGAGATCGTGACCCTGATCGGAGCCAACGGTGCCGGGAAGTCCACGACCCTGCGGGCGATCAACGGCCTCAACCGCCCCAGACAAGGCGTCATCCGATTCCAAGGGAGGGAGATCACGGCGTCCACCCCGCATTCGATCGTGAAGAGCGGAATCGCCCAGAGCCCCGAGGGGCGGAGGCTCTTTCCGCGTATGAGCGTCCTCGAGAACCTGGAGATGGGCGCGTTTCAGCGAGGCGACCGGGAAAACCTCAGGGACGACATGGAGCGCGTATTCGAGCTCTTCCCCCGTCTGCGCGAGCGCCGGACGCAAAAGGCGGGGACCCTCTCCGGTGGAGAGCAGCAGATGTGCGCGATCGGCCGCGCACTGATGGCCCGACCCAAGCTCCTTCTCCTCGACGAGCCCTCGATGGGGCTCGCGCCGATCTTCGTCGAGAGGATCTTCGAGATCATTCGTGAGATCAATGCGCAAGGAACGCCGGTCCTGCTCGTCGAGCAGAACGCGCTGATGGCGCTCGACGTTGCCAAGCGCGGCTACGTGATGGAGACCGGGCGCATCGCGTTGCACGGACCCTCGAGCGAGCTCCGAACGAACGAGGAGGTACGCAAGACATATCTCGGCGAGACCTGACCTCGGACTTTGCGCAGCGCGATACGAGGGCGACGCGGTAGCGTTGCGGTGGTATGGAAGAGGGGGGACTGGGGACGATGGACGAGGTGCACGCACAGCGGTCGATACGTTGGACGTCGCTGCTCGCTGTCGGCATGTTCGTCGTCACTCTCGACCAAGCGACGAAGATGCTCGTGCGCTCGACGCTCGCGCCTGGGCAGGGCGTCGACATCCGCGGGCCCTTCTCGATCGAGCACCTCCAGAACCCTGGCATCGCCGGGGGCGGCTTCGCAGGGAGCGCGGCTCCGCTGGCTCTCCTCGCGACGGCCGCCGTGGTGGGGATACTCGGCTTTCTCGCCTATCATGGCGTCGCGCGGCCGCTCGTCCTCGTCGGGTTCGGGCTGCTCATCGGGGGAGGTCTCGGCAACCTTCTCGACCGGCTGCGGCTGGGGCATGTCACCGATTTCATCCTGCGAGAGAACCGTGCCTTCAACCTCGCGGACATCGCAATCTTCGTCGGAGGGCTCGTCGTTCTGACCGCGCTCCTCGGACTGCTGCCGCAGATCCGAAGTCAGCCTACGAGAAGCGGGGGGTAGGGAGGGGCCAGGAGGATTCCGAGGCGCGCACGGCCCCCCGAGACGCCGTGCGCCATCTCGAGGGCGCTTCCGATTCCCCGACTCGGGACGAAGCCGAGGGTGCGCGCGGCCAGAGCGTCTCGGCACCCGGCGACGACGACCCGGCCGAGGCGTCTGAGAGCGGGCGCGCATCCGGCCCAGTCGGCATAGGGAAGGAGCGGATGGCAGGCCTTGCCGGCGCGGTACCGCTCGCGTGCGCGCTCGTCCCGGGCGGCGCCCCTCTCCAGCTCGACGAGGTCGTCGAGGCTGCGCCCGGTGCGCAGACCGTTGAACATCGTGACATAGGGCGCCTCCGTGACCTGGGCGAACCTGCGCGTGAAGGAGTGCACGAGGACGAGCGTCCCGTCCGTGCGGACGGGAAACGCATCGCGCCGCAGGCGAAGGGCGAGGCCGAGGACCACGGCCGCGGCAGTTACCGGGTTGATCGGCTCGCTCGGAAGATGCGGGCCGTACCACGGAACTCCCACGACCAGGGCGTCGACGGGCTCCGCGATCCGCGTGCCGCGAAGTGCGACTCCCCGCAGGAGCGCCTCGGCGTGCGCAACGGACGGAAGCCCTGCGAACGCGGCGGTCGCGGCCAGCCGGCGCGCTTGCCGGGTCAAGAGGTCCCGCCGGATGGTCCCGGGCAGGAGGGAGAAGGCTTTGCGCAGCATCGATCGCGCGACCCGTTCCACCGACTCGTCGTCGTCCGGGTATCCGAGGAACGTACCGGTGAGCCGAGGGAGATCGAGCACGAGAGAGACGCCGACGAGGACGGTCCTGCGAGCCAGCGCCTCCTCGACGGCCAGGGCGAGATCCCATTCGGGTGCACCTGCTGCCTCGAGAAGCGACTCCGCTCCCGCCGTCCGGCGCACGGTCGCAGCATCACACGCGGCGATGAGCGAGCCTGGGCCACCGTGGAGAACTGTCTCCGCCGCCCCCACGACCACGACGAGGTCCGACTCGGCGAGCACGGGTTGAACGCGCACCGGGACGCCACGCCATTCGGCCAGCGGGACGAGGGCGGGGTCCTCGGAGTCGTGCACGACGATGCGCCCTCGGAATGCACGCGCCCGTGGCGGCGGAAGCAGGCGCTCGAGCTCTCTCGGCCCCGCCTGCCGTGCGAGGCCGCCGGCAACGAGGATCGTCTGATTCTCGTCCGGTATCCCACAGCGCTCGAGCTCGTCGATCGTCGCCGCAAGCGCCTCCGCGCGCGGATCCTGCTGGGCGCCCGGCAACGGCAACTCCGGAGGCTGCACGACGATCGTCGCGCGTCCACGTCGAGGCGCCACCGCCTCGAGGGAACCACCGGAGAGCGGAAAGCGAAGGGCGTCTCGGACCGCGGCAGCCGTGTCGACGATCCGCTCGGGCGGAGCCGGCGGCCGGAGGAGGACGTCGTCCTCGGTGGCGGGGACGAGAACGACCCGCGAGCCGGAGAGCAGCGGTACACGACGCAAGCGGCGAAGGACGATACCGTTGCGCTACCGGCACGGGAGGACAGGGAGGTGACGCGATGCCGGAGACCTATACGAGCGGGGTTTGGCTCGCAAAGCCGGGTGAGGAGGACGAATTCGTCGCTGCCTGGCGCGAGTTCGCGAGCTGGGCGAAGACGATGCCCGGGTGTGGAGCGCTGCGACTCGTGCGCGACGTCGATCAGCCCTCCCGCTTCATGAGCTTCGCGCCGTGGGACAGCTTCGATGCCCAGCAGGCCTGGAAGGAGGGCCCGGAGTTTCGCGAGCGCATCATGCAAGTGAGACGTCACACCGACGACTTCACGCCGTCGACGTATGAGCTCGTGACTCAGGTGGAGTAACTCGTGCGCGCGAACGGAATCCGCTCTGGCGGATTCCGTTCGCGCGAAGATCCCTAAAGCCGTCCGCTTCCCTGCCGCGCGCTGCCGCTTCGCGGCTGCGGCGGCTCTGATCTCACATCGGCCCTCTAGAGTTGCCCTATGCCCAAGACGCTGACGGGGGAAGAGCTCGAGCTCGACGACGCGCCCGCGCGCGAGTGCGAGCTCTTCCTCGTCGACGGCAACAACCTCGCGTACCGCGCGTACTTCGCGCTGCCGGAGGAGCTGCAGACCACGGAGGGGCAGCCGACGAACGCGCTGCTCGGATTCACGAACATGCTCTTCAAGCTGCTCACCGACTACCGCCCCCGCGGCGTCGCGGTGGCCTGGGACACGCGGCCGGTGCACCGGACGGAGATCTCCGCCGAGTACAAGTCGGAGCGACGGCCGATGCCGGACCTCCTGCGGGAGCAGTTCCCGCACTTCCGGCCCATCGTGGAGGCGTTCGGGTACGAGAACCTCGAGTTCGAGGGCTGGGAAGCGGACGATGTAATCGCGACCCTCGCGACACGGGCCGACCAAGCAGGGGTCAAGACGTGCGTCGTCTCGACCGACCGGGATGCGTTCCAGCTGTGCTCCGAGAACGTCTGCCTGATGATGACGCCGCGCGGGGTAGCCGACGTCCATGTCTACACACCCGAGCGAGTCGAGGCACGCTACGGCGTTCGCCCGGACCAGGTTCCGGATTTCATCGGCCTGAAGGGCGACACCAGCGACAACATCCCGGGGATCCCCGGAATCGGCGACAAGACCGCGGGACAGCTGATCGCCCAGTACGGGTCGGTCGACGAGGTCATCGAGCACGCCGGGGAGCTCTCCCCCGCCCGCTCCCGGGCGATCACGGAGCACGCCGAGCAGGCGAGGGCCTCGAAGCTCCTCGCGACCATGCGCCGAGACCTCGATCTCGACGTCGACCCGGACGACCTTGTATTGCGCCCTCCGGACCGCTCGCAGCTCAAGGAGATCTTCCGCCGCTTCGAGTTTCGCGCCCTGCTCGGAAGGGTGGACACGCTCGACGAGGCGCTGCCCGCCGCCGAGCCCGTTCAGGTCGAGTCGCGGACGGTGTCGTGGAGCGAGGGTCCTCTCTCACGCGCCATGGGGACGGTCGCGGTCGCCTGGGACGGCGAGCGGGTCGGAATTGCGAGCGGAGACGGCTCCGTGCTCGTCTCGCCCGCCACCCACGAGGAGCTGATGACCGCTCTTCGTGAGGCGGAGGTCGCGACCCACGACGCCAAGCGGCTGCGGCTCCCGGGACCGGTCGCCGAGGACACGATGCTTCTGGCCTATCTGATCGACCCGGGCCGCGCTGAGTACCTGCTGGACGATCTGGCCGCCGAATACGGCTTCGAGCTCGTGCCGGAACCGGCCGCGGAGGAGGAGACCGCCGCGCTCGTGCGCCACGCCGAGGTCGTGTCGCGGCTCGCGCCCACGCTTCGAGATCGCGTCCACGAGCGCGGCTCGGACACCCTCTACCGCGAAGTCGAGCTTCCGCTGACGGCCGTCCTCGGCGCCATGGAGGCCGCCGGCGTCCGCATCGACACCTACCGCATGGGCGAGATCACAGCGCGTCTTGCCGACCGCGTCGAGGAGCTCGAGTCACGCGTGCACGAGCTCGCCGGCGAGGAGTTCGTCATCGGCTCGCCGGTGCAGCTTGGCCGGGTCCTCTTCGAGAAGCTCGAGCTGACACCGGGCCGCAAGGGGAAGACCGGATACTCGACCGACGGCAAGGTGCTGCGGGCGATCCGCGGCGACCACGAGATCGTCCCTGCGATCGAGGAATGGCGGGAGCTGACGAAGCTCCTGAACACGTACCTCGGCCCGCTCCCGACCCTGATCGGCGAGGACGGGCGGTTGCACACGACGCTCAACCAGACGGTTGCCGCGACAGGCCGCCTCTCCACGTCGAACCCGAATCTGCAGGCGATCCCGATCCGCACGGAGCTCGGCCGGGAGATCCGCTCGGCTTTCGTGGCCGAGCCGGAGCACCGCCTGCTCTCGGCCGACTACTCGCAGATCGAGCTGCGGATCCTCGCCCACGTCTCCGGCGAGCCGAAACTTCGCGAGGCCTTCCTGCGCGGAGAGGACATCCACACGGCGACCGCCGCCGAGGTGCTCGGCAAGGATCCGGCGACGCTCACGAAGGACGAGCGGAACGTTGCGAAGATGATCAACTTCGGGATCGTCTACGGGATCTCGGCGTTCGGGCTCTCCGAGAACCTGGACATCCCGAAAGAGGAGGCGCAGACGTACATCGACGCCTACCTCGCGCGCTTCCCGCACGTGCAGGCGTTCATCGCCAGGACGATCGCCCGGGCGACCGAGGACGGCTTCGCGACGAGCCTGCTCGGACGGAGGCGACCCGTCCCCGAGTTACGCGCCTCGAATCGGCAGACGCGTGGGTTCGGTGAGCGCGTCGCGGTCAACTTCGTCATGCAGGGCTCGAACGCCGACATCATCAAGGTGGCGATGGTCTCGATCCATCGCCGCCTCCGTGACGAGGGCCGCGGGGCGAGGCTCGTGCTCCAGGTGCACGACGAGCTCCTCCTGGAGGTTCCCGAGACGGAGCTCTCGGCCGTGCGGGAGGTCGTGCGCGAGGAGATGGTCGGCGCGTATCCGCTCGACCCGCCGCTCGCGGTCGACGTCGGCGTCGGAGACGACTGGGCGGAGGCGAAGAGCTAGCCGAATGCGCGCCGCCGGGTGCGACGGAGCCGCACCCGGCCGGAAAGCCGGAATTTGCGGCTCATGCGGCTATACTCCGCGGCTCGAATGGCCAACGACACGGTGGAGCAGGTGGCGACGACAGAGGAAGGCGTCTGGACGACTGGCCCGAACGGCGAGCTCGTTCCGGACTACGACTCGGCCTTCCCCGAGATCAACGAGGGCGAGGTCGTGCACGGCACCGTGGTGCGCGTCGACAAGGACGAGGTGCTCGTCGACATCGGCTACAAGTCGGAAGGCGTCATCCCGGTTGCCGAGCTGACCATTCGCCGCGCCGTCAACCCGGCGGACGAGGTGTCCGTCGGCGAGGAGATCGATGCCCTCGTCCTGACGAAGGAGGACGCCGAGGGACGGCTCATCCTCTCCAAGAAGCGGGCCCGCTTCGAACTCGCGTGGAAGGCGATCGAGGCCGCGGCGGAGAGTGGAGAGCCCGTCACCGGGCGTGTCATCGAGGTCGTCAAGGGCGGTCTCATCCTCGACCTCGGCGTCCGCGGATTCCTGCCGGCGTCGCTCGTGGACATCCGCCGCGTCCAGGATCTCGACGAGTTTCTCGGCCGCGAGCTCCGCTGCAAGGTCATCGAGCTGAACCGCTCCAGGAACAACGTCGTCCTCTCGCGCCGCGCCGTGCTCGAGGACGAGCGCAAGGAGATGCGCCAGGCGATCCTCGACCGCCTGAATCCGGGGGACGTGATCGACGGCCAGATCTCGAACATCGTCGACTTCGGCGCCTTCGTCGACCTCGACGGTATGGACGGGCTGATCCATATCTCCGAGCTCTCGTGGAGCCACGTCAACCACCCCTCCGAGGTGCTCGAGATCGGGCAGACGGTCAAGGTCAAGGTCCTCGACATCGATCGCGAGCGCCAGCGCATCTCGCTCGGGCTCAAGCAGACGCAGACCGACCCGTGGCAGCAGGTCCTCGACAACTATCGCGAGGGCGACGTGGTCGAGGGTCGCGTCGCCAAGGTCGTCACCTTCGGCGCGTTCGTGGAGATCCTGCCCGGCGTCGAGGGCCTCGTCCACATCTCCGAGCTCGCCCCGCACCACGTCGAGAACCCCCGCGAGGTGGTCTCCCAGGGCCAGGCGGTGAACGTGCGCATCCTCGAGATCGACGGCGAGCGCCGACGGCTCTCGCTTTCGCTGAAGCGCGTCGAGGAGGGCGAGCAGCCCGTCCCTCGTGCCGACGGAGCCGAGTCGGTTCACGCGACACCCGACTTGGTATTGACCGAGGAGGCGTTCCCGACGTCGTCAGCGTCCGAGACCGTGGACGAGCTCGTCGAGGAAGTCGAGGCGGGTGAGCCGGTCGGAGAGACCGAGGCTGGTGACCTCGTCGAGGAGGCCGAGCCGGGCGAGCCGCGCGCGGAGGCCGAGACGCCGAGTGGGGCAGAGCCCGCGGCCGAAGAGACGGCCGAGCCCGAAGACACGGGTGAGCCGGAAGACACACAGCCGGACGAGACCCAGCCGCCCGCCTGACACCCACGTGAGCCGCCCGCTCGCGGTCGCAATCACCGGCGGCATCGGAGCCGGGAAGAGCACGGCGCTCGAGTCGTTTCGCCGTCACGGTGCGGCGACGGTCTCGAGCGACGAAATCGTCCATCACCTCCTGCGGACGGACTCTGACGTGAAGCGCGCACTCGTCGAGCGCCTCGGGGAGGAGGTGCTCGGACCGGACGGGATCCCGAACCGCGAGCGGATCGCGGCGCGCGTCTTCCGCGACCGCGACGCTCTCGACTGGCTCGAGCAGCTTCTGCACCCGCTCGTCTCGCGCGAGTACCTCGTGTGGCGAGAGCAGCTCGCGAAGCTCCCCACTCCCCCGAAGGTGTGCGCCACAGAGGTTCCGCTCCTGTACGAGGTCGGTGCCGAGACGCGGTTCGACAAGGTGGTCGTCCTCACTGCGCCCCCCGCGCTTCGCGAGGCTCGCCGCGGAGGTCGCACGGACGACAGGGAGTCACGCTTGATCCCCGATCGCGAGAAGGTGAAGCGCGCGGACTTCGTCTACGTCAACACGGGCACGCCGGACGACCTCGACGCCTGGGTCGCGGGCGTGATGGCTACCCTGACCGAGGCCGGCTCCGAGATACCCAAGTGACAAAGTGTCACAAACCCTTCTCTCGGGCTCGTCGTCCTCATGCGTCCCTTCGCCTCTCTCCTCATTGCAGCTTTCTGCCTCGTGGCGGCTGGAGCGTGGGTCGTGGAGACGGAGCCGGACTGGTATCTCCGAACCCGCTATCCCTTGAGCTACGAGCCGAGCATCCGCGCGAATGCAGAGGCCCGCGGGATCGACCCCGCCCTGCTGGCGGCGGTCGTGTACGTCGAGAGTCGATTCGACCCCAACGCCCGTTCGGAGGCGGGGGCCCTCGGTTTGATGCAGCTACTTCCGGAGACCGCGGAGGGGATCGCGCTGCGAACCGGAGGAAGGGAGTTCGTCGCCGCCGATCTGCGCGACCCGGAGATCAACATCCGGTACGGCTCCTGGTACCTCGCGCATCTGGCCGAGCGGTACGGGAGCAGCGAGCTGGCGCTTGCCGCGTATCACGCCGGCCAGGGCAATCTCGACCGCTGGCTGTCGGACAGCGCGGGGATTGCCTTCCCCGAGACCCGCGAGTACGTCGCCGAGGTCGAGCGCGCCAGGCGCGTGTACGCCGACGCCTACCGGGACGAGCTCGGTCTCCGATAGCGTCGTCGAGCAGTCGCATGATGAGCTCTCACGAGAGCTCGTGCTCGACCTCGACTGCGATCGGCCCCCGGCGGGAGACGCGCCGCGCCCTGAGCCGACCCGCGGGAGGCTTCGTGCCACGACGGTTGCCCCGGACGCAGACGACTGTGAATGCCAGCGCATGATGGGCCCGGCCGGGGTGGGGCCTCGCTCGCCCCGTCTCGTCCTCCACATCGCTCCGACGAGGGCGAGCGGCCGTCCAGGCGCATTCGCGTAGATGAGGGCCTTGGGGCGCCGGGGATCGAGGATGACGCGGCGCGGCTCCTGGCCTCGCTCGGCGTGGAAGTAATGGATCGAGTTGTCGCCCGCCTTGCGGGGGGCGGTGCGTGTGCTGTAACCGGCACGCGCGACGCCCTTCATGTCCCTCCAGTTTCCGTCTTCGGCGGCGGCGACGAGCTGCGCGAACACATGACTTGCCCGCGCGCGTTCCCTCGGTGTGGCCAGCCGGACAACGGGGTACTGGCGAGCCCATGGCGGCTCGCGGTAGGGAGCTTCTTGGCCCCGCGGCGAGGCTTGCACAGGAACGCGGGGCCGGGCGCGATTCGATCGCCCGCCGTTGATATGGGGGCCACGGCCGATCGCCCGCTCGCGATCGCGTCCGAATCGGCGCCCGAGCCGGCTGAGAAGCCAGCCGTGGTCAAAACCCCGAGGGCTGTGACGGCCATGCGTCGCATGGGCACCGAAACTAGTGCGGGCGGTCGAGCCAGGCGACACCATTCTGGTGAGGGGGTGGGCGGGCGCTCGCCGGGCTACGCTAGCCACGTGCGCGGCTTCCGGACCACCGACGTGTATGCGCCGACGGGCGACCAGCCGACCGCGATCGAGCAGATCGCGGCCTCCGTGCAGGAAGGCAACCGCTTCCAGACCGTCCTGGGCGCGACGGGAACGGGCAAGACCGCGACGATGGCGTGGATCATCGAGAAGCTAGAGCGACCTGCGCTCGTCATCGCACACAACAAGACGCTCGCAGCGCAGCTCTGCAACGAGTTCCGCGAGTTCTTCCCCGAGAACGCGGTCGAGTACTTCGTCTCCTACTACGACTACTACCAACCCGAGGCCTACATCCCGCAGGCCGATCTCTACATCGAGAAGGACTCGTCCCAGAACGACGACATCGCCCGGCTGCGGCTGTCCGCGACCTCGTCGCTCCTGACACGCCGGGATGTCGTGGTGGTTGCCTCCGTGTCCTGCATCTACGGAATCGGTTCTCCCGAGGAGTGGCGGGAGCGCGTGCTCATCCTCGAGGTGGGAGAGGAGCACGATCGCGACGAAGTCTTGCGCAAGCTGATCGACAACCAGTACGTGCGGAACGACACGGTGCTCGGGCGGGGGCGTTTCCGCGTGAAGGGCGACGTCGTGGAGGTGCAGCCGGCAAACGTGGAGACCGCGTACCGGATCTCCTTCTTCGGAGACGAGGTCGAGCAGATGACGCACTTCGACCCGCTCACCGGCGAGGTCTACGCGAAGCTCGACAACCTCGTGATCTGGCCGGCAACCGAGTACGTCACGTCCAAGCCGACCATCGAGCGCGCGCTCGACGAGATGCGGGCGGAGCTCGAGCAGCAGGTGGCGATGTTCGAGTCCGACGGTCGCATGCTCGAGGCGCACCGCATCCGCCAGCGCACCGAGTACGACATGGAGATGATGAGGGAGCTCGGCTTCTGCAACGGGATCGAGAACTACTCACGCGTGCTCGAAGGCCGTCCCCCGGGCTCCCATCCCTTCACGCTCATCGACTACTTCCCGGACGACTTCGTTTGCTTCGTCGACGAGTCTCACCAGACGGTCCCGCAGCTCGGCGGCATGTACGAGGGCGACCGCTCGCGCAAGCAGACGCTCGTCGACTACGGGTTCCGGCTGCCGTCGGCGCTCGACAACCGGCCGCTGCGCTTCGACGAGTTCCTCGGGAAGGTGCGGCAACTCGTGTTCGTCTCGGCGACGCCCGGGCCGTTCGAGCTCTCTCGGTCGAAGGTCGTGGCCGAGCAGCTCGTCCGCCCGACGGGCGTGGTCGACCCGGAGGTCGAGCTGCGCGCGACCCGCAACCAGATCGACGACCTCCTGAACGAGATCCGCCGCCGCGAGGAGGCCGGCGAGCGCACACTCGTCACGACGCTGACGAAGAAGATGGCCGAGGACCTGACGGACTACCTGCTCGAGGCAGGAGTCCGCGCCCGCTACCTGCATTCCGAGATCGACACGCTCGACCGGATCCGGATCATCCGCGAGCTCCGCCTGGGCGAGTACGACGTGCTCGTCGGGGTGAACCTCCTGCGCGAGGGGCTCGACCTTCCCGAGGTCTCGCTCGTCGCTGTGCTCGACGCGGACAAGGAAGGCTTCCTGCGCGGGCGCACGTCGCTCATCCAGACGATCGGTCGCGCCGCCCGGAACGTGAACGGCAAGGTGCTGCTCTATGCGGACAAGGTGACGGAGGCGATCCAGGAAGCGATGGGGGAGACGAACCGGCGGCGCGAGGTGCAGATCGCGTACAACGAGGAGCACGGAATCACGCCTGAGACGATCGTCAAGGGGGTCTCCGACATCGCCGAGCTGCTCGCGCTCGAGTCGCCTCACGTTCCCGCCTCGCGCCGCCGGCGCGGGAAGGTCGAGGTCGAGGGCATGTCGCACGAGGAGCTCGAGAAGCTCGTCGTCACGCTCGAGGAGGAGATGTACCTCGCCGCCGAGGAGCTCCGCTTCGAGTACGCGGCCAAGCTCCGCGACGAGATCAAGGAGCTCCGGCGCGAGCTGCAGACGGTCGCGGAGACGTCCGCCTGACGGGATGAGCACGGGTCGGACAGCGAAGTTCGACGAGGATCTCGTCCGACTCTGGAACGCGATCGAGCCGCTCCGACTCTCGGGCGACGCGGCCGGCCTGCGCGACGTCGAGCGCCGGGCGGCCCGCATCGCGAGCGAGGGCGACGAGGCTCAGAGGCGCGACGCCGAGCGCCTGCTCGAGGTCTTGAGCGCGATGGACGAGCGGGTGACCGCGACGCCTGCCACCGCGCGGCTGGACGCGGAGGTTGCGATGGGGGGAAGAACGTTCCGCGACGCGTCGCCGGAGATCGAGGGCGGCCGTGACGACGAAGCGCCGCCGGAGACGTTCGATCCGGGTGGCCGTCTCGAGGGCGCCGAGCCGGACGAGGAGCAGCCACGTGGCCTGAAGCGGCTCATGCCGCTGCTCTGGGTGATCGTCTTCGTCGTGGTGATCGTCCTCAACGTCCTCGGTGGGCGCGAGTGACCACCTCCTGAACGGGGCTGGTGGGTAGTCTCCGGGTCATGTGTCGAAACATCCGTACGCTCCACAACTTCGAGCCGCCGGCGACAGACGAGGAGATCCGGGCCGCCGCGCTCCAGTACGTGCGCAAGGTCAGCGGCTACACGAAGCCGTCGCAGTCGAACGAGCACGTCTTCGCGCGCGCGGTCGAGGAGGTCGCCGCGGCAACGAGCAGGCTTCTCGGCGGGCTCGTCACGACCGCCGCTCCGCGTGATCGCGAGATAATGGCCGCCCGCGCGCGGGCGCGCGCGGAGCAGCGCTTCGGTCACGCCGCGTAGCCACTCGTCCGCGCTCAACATCCGCCGCCTCGTGCCGATACGGCAGGTGTGTCGAGGCGGGCGTTCCCGCCTTTGGCGGCTGCCGCCTTCGTGGTCCTGATCGTCGCGCTCGAGCTCCTCGCAATGGCAGAGCCGAGTCTCGTCCCGCCGGTTCCCCGTCCCGGCAGCCCCATCGCCGGGCGGTGCTCATAGCGGGGATGGCGTTCTACGCGCTCTCTTCTGGAATGCGCTTCGCACGTTCCGGCTCACGCGCAGACGGGGCGACGTTGGGTCCGCGCCCTCGCGCGGGTTCTCGCCCGCGAGCGCGACGAGGTGCTCGAGATCGAGATCGCCGTCTGATAAGGCCGCTACGCCGCGGAGAGGGTGCCGAGCTTGTCGCGCAGGTAGCGCAGGTAGGGCTCGGGATCGATCGGTCGGCCGACCACGCGCTCGATCGTCTCGGCCGGAGTGAACTTTCGACCGAGTGAGTACAGGTTCTCACGCAGCCACGCGTGCAGGTGCGAGAAGTCGCCTTGCTCGATCTGCTCCTCGACGTCGGGGAGGGCCTCCGCCGCTTTCTCCCAGATCTGCACGCAGACGACGTTCCCGAGCTGGTAGGTCGGGAAGTAGCCGAAGGACCCGTCCGACCAGTGCACGTCCTGGAGGACGCCGAGCGCGTCGTTCGGGACCTCGAGCCCGAGAAGCTCGGCTGTCAGCGTATTCCACGCCTCCGGGAGGTCGGCGACGGCGAGGTCTCCCGAGAGCAGCTCCTGCTCGAGCTCGAAGCGGAGGATGATGTGGAGCCCGTAGGTGGTCTCGTCGGCGTCGACCCGGACGAGCGTCCGGCGGGTGCGGTTCACCGCGCGGTGAAACGCCTCCAGCGGGATGTTGCCGAGGACGCCGGGGAACGTATCGCGGACCAGCGGGTAGAACCAGCGCCAGAAGGGCAGCGACCGGCCGACGACGCTCTCCCACAGCCGGCTCTGCGACTCGTGGAGCGCCATCGAGAAGTCCGTCGCCGACGGAGCGGTCTCGAGAGGGGTTCGGTCGAACGCGGAATCGACTCCGTACTGGTACAGGCCGTGCCCGCACTCGTGCATCGCCGTGAAGAGGGCGTTGAGGTCCGTCGTCGCGTAGCGGGTCGTGATCCGGATGTCGCGGAGCCCGGAGTACGTCATGAACGGGTGCACGGTGCGGTCGAGGCGATAGTCGCCGGGAGCCAGCCCGAAGCGCTCGACGAGCTCGACGGAGAGGGCATGCTGTGCGTCCTCGGGGAACGGGCCCTTCATGAACGAGTCCTCCTCGTCGGTGGCGTTCGCTTCTGCGAGCGAGATGAGCGCGGGGCGCAGAACGTCGAAGATCGCGCGGACCTCCTCGGTCTTCATGCCGGGCTCGTAATCGTCGAGGAGTACGTCGTACGGATCGTCGTAGGGGGCGAAGCAGTCCGCGTACCGAAGACGGAGCTCGAGCATCCGCTCGAGCCACGGCCGGAACAGCGAGAAGTCCGAAGCATCGCGAGCCTTCACCCACGCGTCGTAGGACCGGGCGCCCGTCTTCGCGAGTTCGGCGCCGAGCTCCGTCGGAACCCGACTTGCCTTGTCCCAGTCGCGCCGGGTCACGCGGATGAGGCACGCGTCGTCGTGCTCGTAGGGAAGGGAGGCGGCGTACGGCTCGAGCTCGTCGAGGAGCTCGCCGATTCGGTCGTCGACGAAGCGGTCGTGGACAACCGCGTCCAGCGCGGCCAGTTGCGCGGCACGCGCCTCCGAGCCGGACGGCGGCATCCAGACCGCCTGGTCCCAGCTGAGGATCTTCTGAACACGCTTGAGGTCGGCGATCGCCGCGAGGCGCGCCTTCAACTCCGAGAGGGCCGCATCCACCGGTTGGACTCTAGTCACGCGGAAATGCGCGCCGGGCAGTTTCGGCGAAGGCGTTGCCGTTCCACGCGAACGTTGTGACCGTCAGCGACACTGCGTCGGCGTCGTAGACGTTCACTCCTCGTGCCTCACCCTTCCGGCGCGGGCGAGGTCTCCCCAACCCGGGCGTCGTCGCAAGGACGAGGGTACCGGCGCGCGGGTCTTCGAGCACCTCGAACTCGCGCCTCTCGGCGATGCCCGCCTGGTGAACGTGTCCGCTCGCGACCAGTTCCGCGCCAGCCGCGGCAAGCGCTTGGAGCACAGTGTCCCGGTTGCTCACCGGACGTTTGTGCCTGGCACGCCAGGGCGGTGTCGCGAGGTGATGGTGGAGCGCGACGACCCGCAACGCGCCGTCCGGCGTCGTTCGGAAGAGGTCGCCGACGTGAGCGAGCTGTGCGGCATCGAGTGCGCCGCTCTGCTGGCGCCACGGGCGGACGGAGTTCAGTCCCACGACCACGATGCGCTCGGAGCGGTAGACCGGCTCGGTCTCGCCGAAGACCTGCTCCCAGCCGGCGAACGGGCCCGTAAAACGTGCGTGTGTGAACGGGGTGTCGTGGTTGCCGGGAACCGCCAGCACCGGGGTCCCGAGGCTCCCGAGCACCTCCGCTGCCCGCTCCAGCTGTGATCGCCTACCGCGATGAGCGAGGTCGCCCGTGGCGATCACGAGCTCGGGGCCGAGGCCGGCGGCGAGGTCCCGTAGCGCGGATATGGGCTCAGGCGCCTCGTTGCGTCCGATATGGAGATCGGAAAGGTGGAGAACACGCGCGGTCACGGCCGGGGCAGGCTATACACTCGGGTGGTGGCGAACGAAGCGCCCGAGATCTTCGACGACGTCTATCTCGGACTGCGCGCTGGTGGGGCGGTTCGCAAGCAGCGACGCGGCGAGCCGCTGAGCGCGGAGGAACGGGAGGCGATCGGTCGCTGGAAGCGGCTGTCGTTCTGGCGCAAGCTCATCGCGGTTGGCGCGTTCGCCCTGGGCACGTTCGGGCTCGGGCTGACTCTCGGCGGCCTCATCTTCGGCCGCTGGCGCAAGGCACGCGCGTAGCAAGCCGGCTCACATCCCACGGTCTGACCCCAGAAGAGTCAGACGCAGGCGTCCGGACTGAAGTTCTGGTGCCCGCGCTCGGGCTGGCAGCGCTGCGCCCACTGCGCCTCGACGAGCCTGAACGTGTCGCCCTCGGGGTTGAACATCAACGCCCAACGCTCCGAGCGAACCGAGTCGTCCAGCAGGCCGTCGAGCGTGACCACCACGGTCGCGGGTCCGCCGCCCTCCGCCGAGGTCGTCTCCTGGATGGTCGTGCGCGCGGCTGTGCGCTCGTCGAGCCGCAGGAACTCGGCCGCTGCTGACGCGGCCGAGCCTTCCCAGGTCTCGTCGACGTCCTCCGTGTACTCGGCGAAGCGGTCGACTGCGACACTCCCATCCGCGGACGGAGCGGGCGGTCCTTCCCAGGTCGCACCGTCGTCCCCGCCGCAGCCCGCGACTGCCAGCGCGGCGAGGGCGGCGGCGTACGCGAGGAGACGCACGCCGCCCTTGTACCTCAAGTTTGTTAAGCGATTGCGCCGATCTGCTCCGTGTAGTACTCCACCTGTTTCTGCAGCCGCTCGCCGAGGTCCGCGCCGACGACGCCGAAGTTCTCCACGATGAGATCCGTGCGGATCGAGAACTGCGTGAACTCCTCGCTCACGCGCAATGCGGCGAGTTTCTCGGCGTCGCCCCGGATGAGGATGAACCCACCGAGATCGCCGCCGTGGGGCTCGAGGAAGACAGGCTCGAAGCTCTCGATCTGGCCCTCCTCCTGAAGGCGGCCGTACCACGCAAGGGCCTCGTTGAAGAGATCGACCGCCTGGCTCTCGCGACCGCGAACAGGCAACCCGAAACCGATGAAGAGGCCAGCATCAGCCATCCGCAACCTCCTTGGTCGAACTCGGAGCATTACACTCGCGGGCCCCCTCGTGCGGAGTCGAACGTCTGTTCGACCAGCTAGACTGGAAGCCGCATGCCGGCTGAAGAACTGGTCGTCCACGGGGCGCGCGAGCACAACCTGAAGAACGTCACCGTCCGCATCCCGCGGAGCGCTCTCGTCTGCATCACGGGGCTCTCCGGCTCCGGGAAGTCTTCGCTCGCCTTCGACACCATCTACGCCGAGGGTCAGCGCCGTTACGTGGAGTCGCTCTCCGCGTACGCGCGCCAGTTTCTACAGATGATGGAGAAGCCGGACGTGGACTCGATCGACGGGCTCTCGCCCGCGATCTCGATCGATCAGAAGACGACCTCCCGGAACCCACGCTCGACGGTCGGCACGGTGACGGAGATCTACGACTATCTCCGTCTCCTCTATGCGCGCATCGGACGGCCGCACTGCCCCATCTGCGGGCGACCGATCGCGGGCCAGTCGCTCGACCAGATCGTCGAGCAGGTGCTGCGCCTTCCCGAGGGGACGAAGTTCACGGTCAACGCGCCCGTCGTGCGCGACCGTAAGGGCGAATACAAGGACGTGCTCGAGGAACTGCGCCGCGACGGCTTCACGCGCGTGAAGGTCGACGGCGAGCAGCGGCTGCTCGAGGAGCCGATCGAGCTCGACAAGAAGTTCAAGCACACGATCGAGGTGGTCGTCGACCGGCTCGTGATGAAGGCCGATCTCCGGCAGCGGCTGGCGCAGTCCATCGAGACCGCGACCGCGATCGCCGAGGGCCTCGTCGTCATCGACGTCATCGACGGTGAAGTGCTACCTGACGGCTCGAAGGCCCAAGTGCCTTCTAGCATGACCTTCTCGGAGAACTTCGCGTGCCCGGAGCACGGCGTCTCGCTCCCCGAGCTCGAGCCGCGCATCTTCTCCTTCAACTCGCCGCACGGCGCGTGCCCGCGCTGCACGGGCCTCGGCGCGCAGCTCGAGATCGATCCCGATCTGCTCGTGCCCGACACGTCGCTCTCGATCTCGGAGGGGGCGCTCGTTCCCTGGTCGATCGGGAGCCAGAGCTTCTACGACAGCGTGGTCCAGGCGATCGCGGACCGGTACGAGATCTCACTCGATACGCCGTGGCGGGAGCTCTCGGACGAGGAGCAGGACCGGTTCCTGTACGGGACGAACGGCGACCGGATCCTCGTCACCTATCGCAATCGGATGGGCCGCAAGCGGCAGTACACGATGGCGTTCGAAGGGCTCATCTCGAACCTCCAGCGCCGCTACAAGGAGACGGACTCGTCGCAGCAGCGCGAGCGGATCGAGGAGTACATGAGCTTCCGGCCCTGCCCTACGTGCAAGGGAGCACGCTTGAAGCCGGAGGTGCTCGCGGTCACGATCGGCGGGAGGTCGATCCACGAGTTCACGCAGCTGTCCGTCATGACCGCGCTCCGTTTTCTCGACACGCTCGAGCTGACGAAGACCGAAGAGCTGATCGGGCGGCGGATCGTCAAGGAGGTGCGCGAGCGTCTGACCTTCCTCGAGAACGTCGGCGTCGGCTACCTCCAGCTCGACCGGGCGGCGAAGACGCTCTCCGGCGGCGAGGCGCAGCGGCTGCGCCTGGCGACCCAGATCGGCTCGCAGCTCGTCGGCGTGCTCTACATCCTCGACGAGCCTTCGATCGGGCTCCACCAGCGCGACAACGGCAAGCTCATCGCGACCCTCGAGCGGCTCCGCGACCTCGGCAACACCGTGCTCGTGGTCGAGCACGACGAGCAGATGATGCGGAGCGCCGATTGGATCGTCGACATGGGCCTGGGTGCCGGCGAGCACGGCGGCGCGGTCGTCGCCGAGGGGGCGGCCGACGTCATCGCCCGTACGGAGGGCTCGATCACCGGGGACTTCCTCTCAGGGGAGCGACGCATCGCAGTCCCCGAGCGTCGCGACGAGGACGAGCGCGGCTGGTTCACGGTGCGCGGCGCGTCGATGCACAACCTCAAGGAGATCGACGTCAGCTTTCCCGTTGGACGACTGACCTGCGTCACCGGGGTCTCCGGATCGGGGAAGTCGACGCTCGTGAACGAGATCGTCTACAAGGCGCTCGCGAACCGGCTCAACCGGATGCGGATGAAGCCGGGGGATCACGTCGGAGTCGAAGGCATCGAGTGCTTCGACAAGGTGATCGACATCGACCAAACGCCCATCGGGCGCACGCCGCGATCGAATCCGGCGACGTACACCGATCTCTTCACGCATGTTCGTGAGCTCTACTCGCTGACCCCCGAGGCGAAGGTGCGCGGCTACAAGCCGGGTCGCTTCTCGTTCAACGTCCGCGGCGGCCGCTGCGAGGCGTGCAAGGGCGACGGGCAGATCAAGATCGAGATGCACTTTCTTCCGGACGTCTACGTCCCCTGCGAGACCTGCCACGGGCGTCGCTACAACCGTGAGACGCTCGAGGTCCGCTTCAAGGGAAAGTCGATCGCCGACGTGCTCGAGATGTCGGTGGAGGAGGCGCTCGAGTTCTTCGCGAAGATCCCGAAGATCCGGCGGCGCCTGCAGACACTGCACGACGTCGGGCTCGACTACATCAAGCTGGGACAGCCCGCGACGACGCTTTCCGGCGGGGAGGCGCAGCGGGTCAAGCTTGCGTCGGAGCTCTCGAAGATCGCGACCGGACGGACGCTCTACATCCTCGACGAGCCGACGACGGGGCTCCACTTCGCGGACATCGAGAAGCTGCTCGAGGTGCTCCAACGGCTCGTCGACGCGGGAAACACCGTGCTCGTGATCGAGCACAACCTCGACGTCATCAAGCAGGCGGACTGGGTCGTCGACCTCGGCCCCGAGGGCGGGGAGGAGGGCGGCGAAGTGATCGCCGTCGGAACGCCCGAGGACGTCGCCGAGGTCGAGGACTCCTATACGGGGCAGTTCCTGCGCGGGGTGCTCAGGCAGCCGGCGGCCGCCGCAGCCTGATCGAAGCTTACTCGGCTAGAACGGCCTGCGTCTGTGTGACCCGTGCAACGTGCTTTCCGTCCGCGTCGTGGAGGTCGGTCTCGACCACGATCGTCGTCCGGCCGCGATGGAGCGGGCGCGAAGTCGCGACGACATGGCCGTCGCGAACGCCGCGGAAGAAGTTCGTCTTCGACTCGATCGTCGCCGTCCCCGTCGATCCCTCCGGGAGGTTGAGGAAGGCGACGTAGGCGCCCGCAGCGTCGGCGAGGCTCATCAGCGCACCGCCGTGGAGGATCCCCCCGGCCGTACAGAGGCGCTCCTCCCAGGCCATCTGCGCTCGCACTTCCTCGGGCGAAGCGGCAACCACCTCCAGCCCCAGCACCTCGGCGAACGGCATGGAGGCGCGAGCGCCCGCGGTCAGGTCCGTATCGGCGGCGCTCACGTTCTGCTCGTGGCGAGGGGGGTTTCGCCGATGAGGTCTAGGCGCACCAGCCAGGCCGTGGCGCCCATACTCTCGAAGAGCGCGCGCGCCTCGGCGAGGAGCGGTGCCGCCTCGTCGCCCCGACCACACGAGACGAGCCAGGCGCCGTAGTCCCGCAGCACGGGCGCGAGGAAGTAGGGGTAGTTCACGCTCCGGGCGTTGGCGAGGGCGATGCCGAACGCCGTCGCGGCCGCATCTTCGTCACCTTCGATTGCGGCCGCGAGCCCCAGCACGCGGTGAGCCTGCGACTCGGTCAGGCGCGGCCGCGCGCTCACTGGCAGGTGCCCGACGAGCGAGACTGCGGCGCGGGCCGCAGCCGCATCCCGCGTTTCGGCCGCGTAGCGTGCCGCATCGGCCAGCGCCTCGGACGTCGTCTGGGACGAGCCCTCAATGGCGATCGGGATGATCTCGAGCACGAGCTGCGCCGCGTCGTCGAGACGGCCGTCGAGCTCGGCTTCGAGCTGCTTGCGCCAGATCGCCATCATCCGCAAGTTGAAGTCGCTCTCGTCCACCGCTGCGACGGGCGGGATCAGCTCCTTCGCCCGAGCCGTGTTCCCGCGATCGATCATGATCCGGGCGAGCCCGAGCGCGGCAGACGTCAGGATGGGATCGCCTGCGCTCGCGCGTCGCGGAAGCGACTCGAACAACTCCTCCGCCTCCTCCCAGCGGCCCAGATAGCGGTACTCCTCGGCCAGACTCGCGACCAGGCGCAGCTCCCAGAAGTGATCGCCGCGGCGGCGAGCCAGGCTGAGCGCCTCGTTCAGCAGCGGCTCGATCTCCTCCGGCCGGTCGAACGAGTCGAGCTTGAGCGTGAGGTTGTTGTAGGCCCGCAGCGCCTCGAACACGAGATCGTGGTCGAGTGCGATCCGCAGCGCCTGGCGGAGGAGGGCATCAGCTTCATGACGGCGGGTGCCGAGCAGGAGGCTCTTCGTGTTCAGCGCCGACGCGAGTATCGACGGGAGTCCGAGCTCCTCCGCGATGTCGAGGGCCACTTCGATCCGCTCCGCGGCCAGTCGGCGGTTCTCTGCGAAGTAGTGGAGCCGGCCGAGCTGCGCGGCGAGTGTTGCCACATCGGCGTCCCGCTCGTCCGCCGCGAGAACGGTGTACGCGCCCTCCATGAGCTCGATGGCTTCCTCGATCCGCCCCCGTTGCCAGACGGTTTGGCCGAGCGCTGCGGCGATGCGGGCTCGGTCGTGGGTCGCGCCCGTCTCGTCGCAGAGCGCGAACGCCGCCCGCAGGTGCTGCTCCGCGTCGTCGAGCCGGTTCGCCATACGAGCGACTTCGCCTGCTCGCTCGAGGAGCCGGGCGCGTTCGAGCGGCTCGTCCGCAAGCTCGATCGCGCTCTCGAACGCGCGCTGTGCGTCTTCGGTCGCGGCGAGCGCGGCGGAGCGCTCCGCCGCACGCGTCAGCCAGTCCCGGGCACTCGCCTTGATCTCGTCGGCGTCGTTGTCGGCCGGGGCCGCGCGCTGGGCGTCGAGCAGGTGCGTCGCGATCACCTCGGCGATCTCGTCGGTGTCGATGCCCGATTCGCCGGAGAGGAAGGCGGCTGCTGCGAGGTGCTTGGCCTTTCGGTCTCGGCGGCTGAGCGTCTCGTAGGCGACCCGCTGCACGAGCGCCTGCACGAACCCGTACTGACCGCGTTCCGGGGAACGTGCATCCGTGTCGAGAAGAAGCATCTCCTTGCTCACGAGCGACGCCAGATGCGGACCGAGCGTCACTTCGTGGGCGCCGCTCAGTGCCCCGAGCCCGCGCGGGGTGAAGGTCTTGCCGAGCACGGCCGCGTCTTGCAGAAGCTGTCGCTCGACCTGGTCGAGCCCGTCGAGCCGCGCGGCGATCAACGCGTGCAGCGTCTCGGGCACGTCGAGCGCGGCGAGATCTCCGGTGACCGCGTACCCGCTCTCGCCGGTCTCGAGCAGCCCGCGATCGATCAGCATTCGGACGGTCTCGACGGCATACAGCGGGATCCCGTCCGCGCGGTCGCGAATGCGCGCGACGGCCTCGTCCGGAAGGCCGGGTACCAGCCCTCGCAGGAGGCCGTCGATCGCATCTTCCGGCAGAGGCTCGAGCGTGAGGGAGGTGAAGTTGCGCACCTTCGTGCCCCAGCCGGGATGCCGATCCGAGACCTCCGGGCGAGCCAATGCGATGACGTAGATGGGATACGCGCGCGCCCAGTCGAGCAGGTACTCGATGAACTCGACCAGAGCGGCGTCAGCCCAGTGGACGTCCTCGAAGACCATGAGCACGGGGTACTGGTCGGCCATACGCTCGACGAAGAGCCGCCAGGCCGAGAACAGGTCCTCGCGATCGGGAGCCACGCGCTCCGTGAGCCCGAGCAGGTGCTGGAGCCGGGGCTCGACGAAAGCGCGCTCTTCCGGATCGGTGACGATCCCCGCCAGCACCGACGAGAGCTTCGGTAGCGACTGCTCCGGCGGCTCGTCCTCGGCGATCCGTGCACGCATCCGCACCATCTCCGCGAGCGCCCAGTAGGCAACGCCTTCGCCGTAGGCGAGGCAGCGGCCTTTGTGCCACCACGCGGTCTCGAGCAGGCCGTCGATGTACTTTTCGAACTCCCATGCGAGCCGCGACTTCCCCATCCCTGGCATGGCGACGATCGAGAGCAGATGCGCACGACCCTCGTCGGCGGTCGCGTGGAACAGGTCCTTGACGAGGCGAAACTCACGCTCGCGGCCGACGAACGGGGCCTCGAGGCCGGTTGAACGGCCCTCACCCTTGCGTGCAGCGACCACTCGAAGCGCACGCCAGAGTTGGAGCGGCTGGGCCTTGCCCTTGAGCTCGTGCTCCCCCGCGTCCTCGTAGACGATCGCGGCCTCGCTCGCGCGCCGGGTTGCGGCTCCTACCAGCACCGTTCCGGGCTCCGCCACGGACTGGACGCGCGAGGCGGTGTTGACGAGATCGCCCGCCACCATGCCCTGACCCTCGGCTCCGACCGTGACTGCGGCTTCGCCGGTCACGACGCCTGACCGCGCCTGCAGGCTCGGGTCGAGCTCCGGCACCGCGCCGATCAGATCGAGCGCCGCTCGGACCGCGCGCTCGGCATCGTCTTCCTGTGCCGTCGGCGCGCCCCAGACCGCCATCACGGCGTCGCCGATGAACTTCTCGACCGTTCCGCCGTACCGCCCGATGATCGTGCGTGCGGTCTCGAAGTAGCGCGAGAGGAGCTCACGCGTGTCTTCCGAGTCCCGGCCCTCGGAGGCCGCGGTGAAGCCGACGAGGTCGGCGAACAGGACGGAGACGAGGCGCCGCTCTGCCGCGGGGACCGAAGATTGTGTCGCCTGTCCGGGCTGCGCAGCAAGTGCGGCACCGCACTCCCCGCAGAACTTCTGCCCGGGGGCGTTCTGTGCTCCGCAGGACGGGCACGCTGCCTGC
>JBKPDR010000013.1:0-52113 GCA_046727975.1 Actinomycetota bacterium
AGAGAAGCTGCGCTGCTACGCGAGTACGGGAATCCGGCCGTCGTGGAGCCGAATCGAGACGCGCGAGCCGAGCGGAACGACCTCGGTCGAAGGGCGCTGCGACACGAGCTCGACGCCGTTGACGCGCACCCGGTAGAAGACGTCGTGTCCCCGAAACTCGCGTGCGACCACCTCGGCCGCGCCCGTCGGATCCGGCTCGAGCTCGAGCAGCTCGGGGCGCACGAGAACGTTTGCCCGACCGTTGCCGGTGGAGCCGTTTGCCGGAAATGAGCCGATGGGAGTCTCGACCAGACCGTTCACGACGTTGCCGGCGAGGACGTTGCCTGCGCCGACGAACTCCGCTGCCCATCTGGACGCGGGCGCGAAGTAGAGCTGCTCCGACGTTCCCTCCTGCACCACTGTGCCCTCTCGCATGAGCGCGATCCGGTCGGCGAGCGAAAACGCTTCCTCGCGATCGTGCGTCACCAGAACCACGGTAACTCCCAGTGGCCGGACGATCTCCGTCACCTCGGCGCGGAGTGTCTCGCGGAGGTTGGGATCGACGTTCGACCACGGCTCGTCGAGCAAGACCAGGTCCGGAGAGGGCGCGAGCGCTCGCGCCAGCGCCACGCGCTGCTGCTGACCGCCCGAGAGCTCGTGCGGGTAGCGCGCGCCCAGCCCGTCGAGACCGACGACCGTCAGCAGCGCCCTCGCACGCGCGGACCGCGCCCCCCGGGTCAGCCCGAAGCCGATGTTCTCCGCGACCGTGAGGTGCGGGAAGAGCGCGTAGTCCTGGAACACCATCCCGATGCGCCGTTGCTCCGGAGGCACCCAGGTCCGCCCGTCGGCGACGGTCCGTCCTGCGACCGCCACGGTTCCCGCGTCCGGGCGCTCGAATCCTGCGATGAGTCGGAGGAGCGTGGTTTTCCCGCACCCCGACGGGCCGAGCAGGGCGACAACCTCGCCGCGCTCGACGCAGAGGGAGGTGCGATCGACGGCGACGACGTCGCCGAAGCGCTTCGTCACGCCCTCGAGTCGGATCATCGAGCAATCCACGTAAGGAAAACCTTACACCGCTCGTCCACCCGTGGACAGGGAAGCGTTCTCCGGGGTCATGGGTACGCTCGCCGCATTCCCCTCGCGTCGGTGTATCCGCTCGTCTCGGCCCGCGCGCTCGCGCGGGTCTTCACGTACGAGGTACCAGACGACGTCGGTCGAGGGCACATCGTCTCGATTCAGCTCGGTGCCCGGCGCGTGCGAGGGCTCGTCGTCGACGTGGGAGTCGAGGCACCTCCGGGTGTCGCGATCGCGACGTCCGGACCGGTGGTCGAGCGGATCCCAGCCGCGCTCGTGGAGCTCGCGCTCTGGATCGCCGAGTACTACGGCTCGACGCCGGCCCGGGCGCTGGCGCTCGTCGCGCCGCGCACCCGGGCACGACGGGGCGAGCTGCGCACCCCTGCGGTCCGCGGATCGCTTCCCGGGGAGCCGGAGCCGAAGGAGCTGACGCCTGCCCAGCGCGCCGCAGTGGCTCGAATCGTCGCCGCCCTCGACGCGCGGGGCGGGCATGTGCTCCTGCACGGCCCCACGGGGAGCGGCAAGACGGAGGTCTACCTCCAGGCCTGCGTGGCCGCGCTCGAGCGGGATCGGGGGGTGATCGTGCTCGTGCCGGAGATCGCGCTCACGCCGCAGGCTGTCGGCCGCTTCCGGGCGCGCTTCGGCGACCGCGTCGCGGTGTTGCACTCGGCACTCACCGAAGCGGAACGGCGTGACGAGCGCGAGCGGATCTCGACCGGCGACGCGCGCGTCGTCGTCGGCGCACGCTCGGCGGTGTTCGCCCCCGTGCCGAACCTCGGCCTCATCGTCGTCGACGAGGAGCACGACGCGTCCTACAAGCAGGAGTCGGATCCGCGCTACGACGCACGCACGGTCGCCGCGAAGAGAGCCGCGCTCGAGGAGGCGGCCGCGGTCTACGGCAGCGCGACGCCGCGACCCGAGAGCTGGGCTCGGCTCGACCGGCTCGAGCTGCCCGCACGTATCGGCGCCCCGCTGCCGGCCGTCCGGCTCGTCGACCTTCGCTACGAGTCCGGCTATCCGCTCTCGGCGCCGCTCCTCGCCGAGCTCGCGACGGTCGAGGAGCGAGGCGGTCGCGCGATCCTCCTCCTCAACCGCCGGGGGGTGTCCGGTGCAATCCACTGCCGCGCGTGCGGTCGCTCGCGCCGCTGCCCGAGCTGCGACGTCGCGCTCACCCTGCACAAGAACGGGAGCCTGCACTGTCATCACTGCGGCTTCTCGGAGAAGCTTCCCGAGGGCTGCCCCGAATGCGGCTCCGTCGAGCTCGCACGCATCGGGGCGGGGACGCAACGGCTCGAGGCCGAGCTCGAACGCCGCCTCCCCCGTCTCGAGCGCATTCGCCTCGACGCCGACACCGCCGCGCGTCCCGGTGCGCTCGGTGCTGCGCTCGAGCGCTTCGCGGGCGCACGCGCGGCTGCCCTCATCGGAACGCAGATGGTCGCCAAGGGCCACCACTTCCCCGGCGTCGCCGTCGCCGCGGTCGTCGATGCCGACACCGGCCTGGCGTTTCCGGACTTCCGGGCGGAGGAGCGAACGTTCCAGCTCGTCACGCAGCTCGCCGGCCGGAGCGGTCGCGACGCGCCGGGCGTGGTTCTCGTCCAGACCTTCCAGCCCGACGCGACGCCGCTCGTCTTTGCCGCGCGCCACGACGTCGCCGGCTTCCTCGCCTACGAGCTTGCGCGCCGAGAAGAGCTCGGGTACCCGCCTTTTCGCCATCTTGTTTCGATCGTCGTCTCCGGTCCGGAGCCCGATGCGCCTCTCCGCGCGCTCTCCGAGCTTCGCGGCGCATTGCGAACGCCGGGCATGCACCTTCTCGGCCCCGCGCCGCTACTGCGCCTGCGCGGCCGCTATCGCGCTCAGTTGCTGGGAAAGACGACCTCGCCGAGGACGTTCGCGGGTCGGGCCGCAGCCCTTCTTGCAGCGGCGGCACCGGCGATGCGCCGAGACGGGCTGAGCGCCGTCGTCGACGTCGATCCGCAGTCGCTCTAGCTCCATTCGCACGCGTCCGGGCCGCCGGAGACTGTCCTTTTGTGACAATTGACACACCTCCTGGCTGTCGGGTAGAGAGAGGGAGTCCCCATACCGGACCGCCCGCGGAAGGGAGCAGCACATGAAACGACTGATGCTCATGCTCGTGCTCGGGTTCGCGCTGGCGTTCTCCGCGAGTGCCTGGGCGGGAACCACGACGTACGCGGTGCGCTCCAGCTGGTCACCCGGCCAGGGCTACAGCACCTCGTTCAGCCCCGGCTGGTGGCGCAACTTGTTCTACAAGCCGAGCGGCTTCCTGACGACCGTCACCTTCATCGACAACATCTCGTACGGGTGGCACTCGACGGTGAGGAGCACCGGGATCGTGACGGACACGCACTGGCTTTCCTCACAAGTGAAGAAGGCTCATTGCCACGCAAACGTGAATGGCTCGTACGGCGCCTGCACGGCCTACAACTAGCGAGGAGGACTTCCCATGTCGAGGAAACTGATCGGCCCCCGCTGGGTAGCGCTGGTCGTCGTCGTGGTGGTTGCCGGGGGCACTTTCGCGGGCGGCGTCGTCGCCGCACAGTTCAGGGCGGCCGCTACTCCCGAGGAGCTGGAGGCGGCGCTTCGCAACGATCCACTCGTGAGAGTGGCTGAGATCCCTGCAGAGCACGGTCTGGCAGGTCGTGGCGTTTTCGTGCAGCCGACCTCTGCTGGATTCCTGTGTCTCTGGGACGCTCCGAGTGCGAACACGCTTGCGCGGCAAGGTGGCTGCAATCTCGCGGACGACCCGCTTGCGGGACGACAGCTCTTCGTGAGCCTGGCGTACGACGGCGGGCCGGCCATCGCGGACATCGAGGATGCGAGAGTCATCGGGCTCGCATCGGCCGACGTCGAGGCGGTTCAGCTGCTCATGAGCGACCGCACGCGTCGCGATCTCCCGATGAAGCGCTCCCCGGCGATCTCGGGCGCCGCGGGGACGTTCCGGGCATTCGGGTACAGGATCAGGACGTCCGATCTCAAGGGAGGGATCGGGCCGGTCGCGGTGCTCGCATTCGACTTTCGCGGCAAGGAAATCGATCGTCAACCGACCGGGTTCGCCGAGTGACGTAACCAGCACCGCGGCGGGCTAGACTCGCGCGCGATGAACCACGACCACGAGCACGAGCACGACGACGAGGAGGCGCGGGCGGCCGAGGAGGAAGAGCTCGAACGAGCCGCCCGCCGCATCGTCGCGCTCTCTCGCATCCGTCAGTACGGCGACCCGGTGCTGAGGATGAAGGGGCGCGAGGTCGAGAGCTTCGACGACGACCTCCGGCGCCTCGTCGATCGGATGACTGCGCTCATGCACGAAGCGCAGGGCGTCGGCCTCGCGGCCACCCAGGTCGGCGTTCTTCGCCGCCTCTTCGTGTTCGTCGCCGACGCGGAGGACCGAGTGCTCGTCAATCCGGAGATCACCCGGCGCTCCAAGGAGATGGTCATGGACGAGGAGGGCTGCCTTTCGCTTCGCGAGGTGCTTGTCCCCGTCGAGCGCGCCGCGAAGGTCACGATCGAAGGCTTCGACGCGAGCGGTGCAGCGCAGCGCTTCGAGTTCGAGGAGCCGACCGCCCGCATCGTCCAGCACGAGCTCGACCACCTGGACGGTGTGCTCATCATCGACCGCACCGACGACGAGTCACGGCGAGCCGCGCTCGCCAAGCTCCGGCCGCAGCCCGTCCTCGGCGCGAGGTGACGTCGCGCGTTGCGGTCGCGGCGACTGCGCCGTTCGGCGCCGACGTTCTCGAAGGCCTCGCTGCCAGGCACGAGATCAGCTCGCTCCTGACTCGCCCCGATTCGCCCGCCGGGCGAGGGCGCAAGCTGGCCGCGCCTCCTGCGAAGCGGGTCGCCGAGCGGCTCGGTATCCGCGTGCTTCAGCCCGAGCGGCCCGAGCCCAGCCTGGACCTCGGCGCGCAGACCGTTGTCGTCGTTGCCTACGGCCTGCTCATCCGCGAGGACCTGCTCGAGCATGGGCTGTGGCTGAACGTGCATCCGTCCCTCCTCCCGCGCTGGCGCGGTGCCGCGCCCGTGGAGCGCGCGATCATGGCCGGTGACGAGGTGACCGGGGTCACGATTCACCGTACGGTCAGAGAACTCGACGCGGGGCCGATCGCCGCGCAGGAGGCGTTTCCGATCGCGCCAGACGACGATGCAGGCGCCGTGTATGCCAAGGCGGTGACCCTCGCGGTAGAACTCCTCGACGTGGTTCTCACCGGTGAGCTCCGCTTCAGTCCACAGACCGACGTGGGCGTGACCTACGCCGAGAAGATCGCGCCCGAGGATCGTTCGCTCGATCTCTCCAGGCCCGCGCCGGAGCTCGTGAACATCGTGCGCGCGCTCTCGCCGCACATCGGCGCGCGCGCGGAGCTGCACGGGCGGACGGTCACCGTGTGGAAGGCCCGGGTGGGCGACGACGGGTCGTTCGAGCCGGTCCAAGTGCAGCCCGAGGGCGGCCGCAGAATGCAATACGACGCATGGATGCGCGGCCTACGGTAAGCACCGCGCGGGTCGCCGCCTTCACGGTCCTGCAGCGCGTCTTCGAGGACGATGCGTACGCGGACCGGGCGTTCCGCAGCGTCGCGTCCGAGCTCGACGAGCGTGATCGGGCGCTCGCGCAGCGGCTCGCGTTCGGCGCCGTTCAGCGCGTGCGGACGCTCGACCACGCGATCGAGACGCTCGGCGGACGGCCCGTGCGACGTCTCGATGCGCCCGTGCGTGCCGCGCTTCGGCTCGGGACGTACCAGCTCGGCTTCGTGGACGGCGTTCCGCGGTACGCCGCGGTCAACGAGTCGGTCCAGCTCGTCCGGACGGCGCGGCTCGAGCGCGCGGTGGCGTTCACGAACGCTGTTCTGCGCCGCGTGGCCGGCGGAGTACGCGAGCTTCTCGACGCCCTGCCCGAGACGACTCCCGCCGAGGCCGCGCTCAAGCACTCGTACCCCGACTGGATCGCCGAGGTGTGGTGGCGCGACCTCGGGCCGGAGGAGGCGATCGCGCTGATGCGGGCACAGAACGAGCCGGCGGAGCTCGTCGTCCGCCTCGTCCGCGGCGAGATCGAAGGGCGCGCGGACCCGAGTGTTCCCGGCGCATGGCACGTCGAGCGCGTGGACGAGAGTGCAGTCGCCGAAGGAAGGATCTGGCCGCAGAGCCGAGGCTCGCAGCTCGCGGGGCTGGCGGTGTCGGCACGCGACGGCGAGCGAACGCTCGATCTCTGCGCGGCCCCCGGCGGGAAGGCGACGATGCTTGCCGGGGAGATCGTGGCCGTCGAGGTGAACGAGGCGCGGGCGCGCGAGCTCGAGGACACCGTGCGCCGGCTCGGCGCGTCGAACGTTCGCGTCGTCCAGGCCGACGGGCGCTCGCTCCCGGCGGAGCTCACGGGCTTCGACCGGGCGCTGGTCGACGCTCCGTGCTCGGGGCTCGGTGTCCTCTCCTCTCGGCCCGATCTCCGCTGGCGCGCCGGGCCGCTCGCGGAGCTCCAGCTCGAGCTGCTCCGCGCGGCCGCGGAGCGTGTTCGTCCCGGAGGGATCGTCGTGTACGCGGTGTGCACCATCAACGCGGACGAGTCGGAAGCGGTCGTGGACGCCTCGGGTCTCGAGGCGGACGCGACACTCTCCGAGGAATGGCCGGAGTTCCGGCATCCGCGCCGCGCGGAGTTCCTACAGACCCTGCCGCACGTGCACGGGACAGCAGGATTCTTCATCGCGCGTCTGCGTGTCGCATGAGGGTTCCGGACGGCCTGGCCTGGTGGAGCCAGGAGCCCGGCGGCGCTGGGCTGGCGTCCAGGACTGCGCTGAGCAGCGCTCACTCGAGCCGGAAGTCCCGATCGAGCCCGGTCACACCTCTCTCGTTGTGCCCGTCAGACATCGGTCGGGAGGTCGATCTCGGAGATCGGGTCTCGCGGCCTACGGACGTCTCGGCTGGGGCTGCCGGAGTCGCCAAAGCTCGGACAGCGTGCACAGACGCGGGCGCCCAGGACGCAGCGATGGCGAAGCGTTCTGAGAAGCCGAAGAAATCACAGAACAACAGCCGTCGAGGACTCTCAAAGCGCGCCGCAGCGACAGCGGGCGGCGGAGAAGCTCCGCTCTCGCTCGCGTTGACGCAGGTGACTCAGACGGGGGTCGGCGCGGCACGCCTGTGCGCCTTCGCAGTCGACCCGCTCGAGCCATGGTTGAGCTCCGAGCACCTCGAATGTTCTGAATGCCTCGCCAAGCAACTGATCGGATTCGCTTTCTCGGCCTTGCCCGATTAGCCATTCGGCGTGCTCGGATTGCGCCGTCGGCTGTGCCGCAACTGCCGAGTTCCTCCGCCCGGGCTGAGATTCGCACCCCTCCGCGGCCCCCTTCGGAGTGCCCGCGCACCCACCACATCGACGGGACATTCGCACCGCCGGTCAAACGAAAGACCACCCTATACTCGGGTGGGCGCCATGATCGGTGATGCCTCGCCCGAAGCCCTGACCTTCGTGTTCGCGGACCTCGAGTCGAGCACGCGGCTGTGGGAGCGCTTCCCCGACGCCATGAAGACCGCGATGGAGCGGCATGACGCCATCCTGCGGAGGGCGGTGGAAGATGCACACGGGCGCGTCGTCAAGATCACCGGCGACGGCCTGATGGCGGTTTTCCGATCCGCCTCCGACGGCGTCAGCGCGTGCCTGCAGGCGCAGCAAGCGCTGCGTGACGAGACGTGGCCCGACACCGGGCCCATGCACGTACGCATGGGCATTCATGTTGGGGAGGCCCAGTCTCGCGCCGGCGATTTCTACGGCCCGTCGGTGAATCGCGCCGCTCGGATCATGGGCGCCGGCCACGGAGGCCAGGTCTTGCTCTCATCGCGCGCCGCGGAGCTCGTGAAGGGGCGTCTGCCTCGGGAGGCGAGGCTTCGCGACCTCGGCGAGCATCGCCTCAAGGATCTTTTCCAGCCAGAGCACGTGTACCAGCTGATTCATCCGACGCTTGCGAGCGATTTTCCACCACTGGCGACGCTCAGCCACAGACCGAACAACCTACCCACGCAGACGTCGGAGTTCCTCGGTCGTGAGGCGCAACTCGCGACGGTCCGTGACCTCCTGGACGCGTCTGGAGTCAGGCTCGTGACACTCACCGGCCCGGGCGGCATCGGGAAAACCCGGCTGGCGCTCCAAGGCGTCGCCGACCAGATCGACCGTTTCGAAGATGGTGTTTTCTTCGTCGATCTTTCGGCCGTCCGGGATCCGAATGACACGTTCGAAGAGATCGCTCGGGCGGTTGACGTGACGCGAACGAGCGACGATGACCCACTCGAGGTCTTGAAGCGTGAGCTTCCGGAACGGCACATGCTGCTGCTCCTCGACAACTTCGAGCACGTGATCGATGCCGCCAAACGTGTCGCGGACCTCCTTCAGGTCTGCCCGCAACTCGAGATTCTGGTGACGAGCCGCGAGGCGCTCCGTGTGCGCGGCGAGCACCTCTTTCCCGTTCCTCCTCTTTCACTCCCCGACGACGGGGTCATCCGCTCGTCCGCCGACGCAATCGGCGCGTACGAATCGGTGCGCTTGTTCACGGAGCGGGCTCGCGAAGCGCACCCGAGCTTTGCGCTGAACGACGAGAACGCCTCTGAGGTGGCGGAAATCTGCGCGCGGCTTGACGGTTTGCCGCTTGCGATCGAGCTGGCCGCGGCGCGGCTGAAGCTGTTCTCCCTTAACGATCTTCATGATCGCCTGCAAACTCGCCTCGAGCTCCTCCGCGGCGGCCACCGCGATCTTCCTGCGCGGCAGCAGACGCTCCGTAGGACGATCGAGTGGAGCTACGACCTCTTGGACGAGGACGAGCGAGCCGTTTTCGCGCTTCTGTCGCTCTTCTCGCCAGCGCGTGTCGAATCCGTCGAGGAAGTCGTCGATCGTCTCGCGCTTCGAAGCGTCGATGTCGTAGACGTGCTCTCGTCATTGGTGGACAAGAGCCTTCTCCGCAGCACGGAACTCCAGGAACGAACGCGGTTGTGGATGCTCGAAACGATTCGCGAGTATGCCGCCGAGAAGCTCGAGCAGTCGCCCGAGTTCGCGCAAGCGTCACGCCGAGCTCATGCCGGGTACTTCTCAGACTTCGCCGAGGCGAAGCGAACGCAGCTCCATGGATCCGCGCGGCTGGACGCGCTCGAGGACCTGGTCTTCGAATTGGGCAATCTACTCACGTCGTGGAAGTACTGGGTTGCCGCCCGCGACCTCGAGCAACTCGACAGGCTGCTCGACGGCCTCTGGGTGCTCTACGACGCGCGCGGCTGGTATCACGCGGCTGTAGAGCTCGCAACCGATCTCCTCGGCGTGCTTTCCACAGCTCCATCGACGCCCGATCGCGCTCGGGAGGAGATCACGCTTCGGACCAGCCTGGCGAGGGGGCTGTTGGCGATCCGGGGCTATACGGCGGAGGCGGAGCAGGCCTACGATCAGGCACTCGCCCTCTCGGAAGAGATGGGCGAGCTGCCGAGGCGTTTCCCGGTGTTACGCAGTCTCGCGAGCTTCTACCTCTATCGTGGGGAGTTCGACAAGACGGCCGCAGTCGGCCGCGAGCTTCTGGGTCTTGCCGAGGAGCAGGGCGAAGCAGAGCTCCTGGTCGAGGGTCATCTCGTGCTGGGATCGAGTCTCGCCTTCCTGGGGGACCTTTCGAGCGGTCTGGATCACCTCGATCGCGCGATCGCGCTCTACGACCCTCTCGCTCACCCCGAAGGCCGTTTGCGGCTCGGCCCCAGCCCCGGCGTCGTTTCGCATACGACGTCGGCGCTCGTGCTGTGGACACTCGGCTATCCAGACCGTGCGGTCGAGCGCGCCGCGCGCGCGGTGGAGCTCGCGACGCAGCTCGCACATCCGTTCACGCTCGCCTACACGTACTTCCACGTCGGTGTCCTCGATCTCTGGCGAAGAGACATGGAGCTCGTCGAGGCGCGGGCGCGCGCCGCGTTCGACGTCGCGGAGGAGCACGACTACCGGATCTGGCGGGCGCTCGCCTTGGCGCTCCAGGGCGTCGCGATGACCGCGCTCGGCCGGCCGGAGGAAGGACTCGCCCGCACCGAGCAAGGCGTCGCCTTGTACGAGGGGCTGAAGACGCCGCCGGTGTTCTGGCCCCTTCTCCTGTCCATCCGAGCGACGGGACTCGGCCTCGGCGGCCAGCCGGCCGTGGGTCTCGACCTGATCGACCCGGCAATCCAGATGACCACGGAGCGCGACATTCTCTATCCCGAGTTCGCGCTGCTAAAGGGTGACCTCCTCCTCGCTTCGGCAGATGTCGACGGCGCCGAGTCCAGCTTTCGCAGTGCCCTCGACGCCGCCCGCGACCTGGGAGCCCGCATGCCCGAATTGCGAGCCGCGAGCAGACTGACCCGCCTGAGAGCTGCGTCGGGGACCGCACAGGACGCGCTCGAGGAGCTACGAAGTGTCTACGAGGACTTCACGGAAGGTTTCGAGACGCCCGATCTCCTGGAGGCCCGCAGCATCCTTCATGAGCTGGATGCCCAGGTCGTGTGAGTTGCTACAGGGCTCACTGCGGGATCTGCGGTGATGGTGGAGGACAGCCTCGTCACGCACATCAAGCAATCCCCGGCACGCCTGGCTGAGTCTGAGCGCACGCGGGCGCGGTCACCACGCCAGGCCGAGCGACAGCCGAGAGAGCTCGAACGGGCTCAGCGGAGGCTGCGCCGACGCCTGGACGTGCCCCGCAGAAGAGCTCGCGGTGGATCGAGAACGAATGCGCCTGTGGGGCATCGGCCACGCGCTCGCCTGGGGGGTGAGCGGGATGAAGCTTGAGGAGGACATGATCCAGTGCGCGCGACTCCTCTTCGAAGCTCGGCCCTAGGATCATCTCGTGGACGACAGGTACCTCGAGCGTGCGCTCGAGCTCGCGGAGCGAGGGCGAGCGACGACGCACCCGAATCCCGTCGTCGGCGCGGTGATCGTCGCCGACGGCAAGATCGTCGGCGAGGGTTGGCACGAGCGGAAGGGCGAGGAGCACGCCGAAGCCCGTGCGCTCGCCCGTGCAGGAGAGAGCGCACGCGGCGCGACCGTCTACGTGACGCTCGAGCCCTGCTTCCACCACGGCGACACGCCTCCGTGTGCGGACGCGCTGATCGACGCCGGAGTTGCCCGGGTCGTGGCGGGGCAAGTGGACCCGCATCCGGAGCACGGCGGGGGGCTCGAGTCCTTGCGGCGCGCCGGAGTCGCGGTCGAGGTCGCGCAGGAGGAGCTCGGCTTCCGCTGCCGCCAGCAGATCGAGGAGTGGCGCACGTGGGTCACTCAGGGGAGGCCGTTCGTCACCTACAAGGTCGCGATCACCCTCGACGGCCGCGTCACCGCCCCCGGCGAGCGCTGGGTGTCGGGTGAGGACGCGAGGCGTCTCGTGCACCTGCTCCGTGCGCACTTCGATGCCGTCGCGGTGGGAATGGGGACCGTCCGCTGGGACAACCCGCGGCTCGACGCCCGCGATGTCCCGACTCCGAGGGGCCAACCCCGGAGGCTCGCGTTCGGGCGAGGCCCTCTGCCCGAAGGCTCGACGCTCGAGCTGCGAAGCGGCCCGCTCGCGGAGGAGCTGGCATCGCTCGGCAGGGACGGTGTTCAATCGCTGCTTCTCGAGGGCGGGCCGACGCTCGCAGCTGCCTTCCTCGAGCAGGAGCTCGTGGACAAGCTTCTCGTCTTCGTCGCGCCGAAGCTCTCAGGCGAAGGACCGGGACTGCTCGCCGGGCTGACCGGTCCGGTCGCGCTGACGCGCCTCGAGACACGCGCCATCGGGGAGGACGTTCTCCTGTCGGCGTACGTCCACGAGCCTTAAGCACTAGCCTTTGCGCGCGTGTTCACGGGGATCGTTCGGGAGGCTGCCCGAGTCGCCTCGTTCGAGGACGGCCGTCTCGTCGTCGAGACGTCGCTCCCGGCGGAGGTCGGCGACTCGGTCGCGCTCGACGGCGTCTGTCTCACCGTCGTCGAGGCTGACGACGGGCGACTCGCGTTCGACGTCGTCCCCGAAACGGGCGCGCGGGCCAAGGCGTTCGGGGAGCGAGTGAACGTCGAGCTCGCGCTGCGGGCGGGGGATCCTCTGGGAGGCCACTACGTCCAGGGTCACGTGGACGATGTAGGCCGCGTACGATCCATCGAGCGGGAAGGACAGGACATTCGCGTCGTGGTCGAGGCTCCACGCGACGTCCTCCGCTACTGCGTCGAGAAGGGCTCGATCACGGTCGACGGTGTCTCGCTGACGATCGCCGAGCTCGGTGAGGACACGTTCACGGTCGCACTCGTTCCGCACACGCTCGCCGAGACGACGCTCGGTGAGCTCGCTCCGGGCGGAGAGGTCAACCTGGAGATAGACGTCCTGGCCAAGTATGTCGAGCGCCTTCTGCTCGGGGTCAGACCCGTGGGGTCTGACCCCGAGCGCTAGCCTTCGCTCATGGCCGTGACGCCGAAGACCGAGAGTCCTTTCGCGACGATCGAGGAAGCGATCGAGGACATCCGCTCGGGTCGATTCGTCGTCGTCGTGGACGACGCCGACCGGGAGAACGAGGGCGATCTGACGATCGCCGCCCAGTTCGTGACACCCGAGGCGATCACGTTCATGGCCACGCACGGACGGGGTCTCATCTGCCTGTGCCTGACCCCCGAGCGTTGCGACGAGCTCGCGCTCCGTCCCATGACGGACCGCAACGAGACGCCCCTCGGAACCGCGTTCACCGTCTCGATCGAGGCGCGTGAAGGCGTCTCCACGGGAATCTCCGCCCATGACCGAGCGCGCACGATCCACGTGGCGATCGATCCCGCGTCGCGCCCCGCCGACCTCGTCCAGCCGGGGCATGTGTTCCCGCTTCGGGCACGACGCGGCGGAGTGCTTCGGCGAGGCGGCCAGACCGAGGCCGCCGTCGATCTCGCCCGCCTGGCCGGGCTCATTCCCGCGGGTGTCGTGTGCGAAATCATGAAGGACGACGGGACGATGGCTCGGGTGCCCGACCTCGTCGACTTCTGCGAACGGCACGGGATTCGGATGGTGACCGTTGCCGATCTCATCCAGTACCGCCGACAGACGGAGAAGCTCGTCGAGCGCGTCGTCTCCGTTCGCCTCCCGACCGAATACGGCGAGTTCAAGGCGGTGGCCTACCGGGAGCTCCTGACCGAAAAGCAGCACCTTGCCGTCGTCAAGGGGGACGTTCGTGACAAGGAGAGCGTCCTGGTGCGCGTGCACTCCGAGTGCTTGACCGGCGACGTCCTTCACTCACTCCGCTGCGACTGCGGCGAGCAGCTCGAGCAAGCGCTCCTGCAGATCGGCGCCGAGGGCACGGGCGTGCTCCTGTACATGGCGCAGGAGGGCCGGGGGATCGGCCTTCTCAACAAGCTACGCGCCTACGAGCTCCAGGAACACGGTCTCGACACGGTGGAGGCGAACGTCGAGCTCGGATTCCCGGCAGACTCGCGCGAATACGGCATCGGGTATCAGATCCTCGCCGATCTCGGGCTCACGACCATCCGGCTCCTCACGAACAATCCGCGGAAGATGGAGGGAATCGAGTCGTACGGCCTCACCGTCGTCGAGCAGGTGCCGATCGAGGTACCGCCGAACGAGGAGAACCGCCGCTACCTCGCGGCGAAGCGCGAGAAGCTCGGGCACACGCTCGGCATGAAGCTCCATCACCAGGGTGTCCGACTCGAGCCGGAGGAAGGAGACGCGTGAACCGCGACATCGACCAGTCGAGCGAAAACGTCCTCGCCGAATGGTCCAGACGGGTCTCGGCAGAGGAGATCGACCCCGAAGGACACCAGGAGGAGAGCGACGAGGCGGCCTGGGGAGCATCCCCGCCGGCCGAGACGACCGCCGCCCCGGAGGAGGCCGAGGTTCCTCTCGTCCCCGAGTTCCCCGAGCAGGGCGAGTCCGCGCCGATCACGGTGGAGCTCTCACAGGAGCACGCCGCCGGGGAGCTCGAGATCCCCGACGGCTACGCGGTGCTCGAGGGTGACGCAGACGGCTCACGCCGCGCTGTCGGTGTCGTCGTCGCTCGCTTCAACGGAGGCGTCACCTCGCGTCTGCTCGAACGCGCGCTCGAAGAGCTCGACGACGCGGGGGTTCTTCGCGAAGCGATCACGGTCATGGTCGTCCCCGGGGCATTCGAGCTTCCTCTTGCAGCGACCGCGCTCGCGAAGACGCGCCGATTTGCCTGCATCGTCGCGCTCGGCTGCGTGATTCGAGGGGACACGCCTCACTTCGACTATGTCGCGGGCGAGACAGCGAGCGGCCTGCAGCTCGCCGCGCTCGAGACCGGTGTCCCCGTCTCCTTCGGCGTCCTCACCCTCGACCGGGTCGAGCAGGCCGAGCCGCGCATCGAGAAGGCGGCGGAGGCGGTCCGCACCGCGCTCGAGATGGCGGACGTATTCGCCCACCTGCGAGCGGCAGCCTCGCGCTGACGCTCGGACGCCTCGGCTCCCGCCCGGCAGAGCCGGGCTCCGCCGGCGGCTGACAGCGCTCGCGGCTTGCGAGCGGCGCCCCGAGCGCCAGCGGCCCGCGAGCACCTCTCGGGTACACTGCTCGGCCGCATGTCCAAGGTCTGCGCGATCTGTGGGAAGAAGCCCGGCTTCGGCAACAACCGGAGCCATTCCATGGTGGCCACGCGCCGCCGCTTCAACCCCAACCTGCAGCGCGTTCGCATCCTGCTCGAGGGTCGTCCCACACGCGCGTACGTCTGCACCCGCTGCCTCAAAGCCGGCAAGGTCCAAAAAGCGCTCTGACGCCTGGGCGTGCTCGGCTCCCGCCGGGCGGAGCCCGTCTCCGCCCGAGCGCTGACGCTGCACGCGGCAGGATGCGTCGGCCTCGAGCCCCGGACGTCGTAGGTGAGCCTGCCTCTTTTGCCAGCGACGTCACAGACGGCTCAGAGGTGCCTGAGCCGCTGTCGCGCGGTTCCCGTGACCGGAGGCGCCGCGGCGATGGTGTACTGCCGTGATGCCACTGCACAACTCGAGCTGGTGGAAACGGTCGTACGGTGAGCCCGGGTTCCTCGTCGCCTACTTCTCACCCGAGTTCGGCCTCGACGCCTCGCTCCCCGTCTACGCCGGTGGGCTCGGCATCCTCGCGGGCGACCACCTGAAGACGGCCCGAGACCTTGGAGTTCCGCTCGTCGGCGTCGGGCTTCTCTACCGCAAGGGCTACTTCCGCCAATCGATCGTCCGCGGGGAGCAGCAGGAGACGTATCCCGAGCTCGACCCGCTAACGGCGCCGCTGACGCTCGAGCGCGGTGCCGACGGAGGTCCCCTGCGGGTCGAAGTCGAGCTCGCGGGAGAGCCCGTGCTCGCCCAGATTTGGCGAACGGAGCTTCCGAGTGCGCCTGCATATCTCCTGGATACCGACATCGAGGACAACGCTCCTTCCGCGCGCCCCGTCACGGACGTTCTCTACGGGCCGGACCGTGAGCACCGGATCCGGCAAGAGGTGCTACTCGGGGTCGGCGGAGCACGGGCCCTCGCGGCGCTCGGCTTGGAGCCGACCGTCTTCCACATGAACGAAGGGCACGCAGCGTTCCTTGCGCTCGAACGCATCCGGGCGCTCGTCGAGGACGGCGGCCTCGGGTTCGACGACGCGCTCGAGCGGGTGCGCCGCTCGACCGTCTTCACGACGCACACGCCGGTCCCGGAGGGGAACGAGCGCTTCGATCGGGAGCTCGCCCGCCGGTACCTCGAAGGTCTTGCACAGGGGTGCGGCGCTCCGGTCGACGATCTGCTGGCGCTCGGCCGCGCCCCCGGAGACGAGAGCTTCGGGCTGACGCCGCTCGCGCTCCGTACCGCAGCGCACTCGAACGGCGTCTCGAGGCTGCACGGCGCCGTTGCACGGCGCATGTGGGGCCCGATCTTCGCCGATCGCGACGCCGAGGACGTTCCTATCGGCCACGTCACCAACGCCGTCCACGGGCCTACCTGGGTCTCGGGCGATCTGAAAGCGCTCCTCCAGGAGGTTGGCGTACAGCTCGAGGCCGGGCCCGAGGAGCAGGGCTGGGAGCGCGCCGTCGAGCTCGACCCGGCCGAGCTCTGGAACGCCCACGCTCGCTGCAAGGCGAGGTTGCTCGACGTGGTTGCCTCGCGCGACCGGCGAGCGGTGCGCGGAGGCGCCCTCGACCCGGAGGCGCTGACGATCGCCTTCGCTCGCCGCTTCGCGCCGTACAAGCGGGCAAACCTGCTGTTTTCCGAGCTCGAGCGAGCCCTCGGGCTGCTTGCGGATCCGCAGAGGCCGATGCAGATCGTGTACGCGGGCAAGGCCTATCCCGCCGACGAGGCGGGAAAGAAGATCCTCGCGGAGGTGGTACGCATCGCGCGGAGCCGCCAGACGAACGGGCGAGTCGTCTTCCTCGAGGACTACGACATGGAGCTCGCCCGGCTCCTCGTCCAGGGCGTCGACGTGTGGCTGAACAACCCGCGCCTGCCCCAGGAAGCCTCCGCCACGAGCGGCATGAAGGCGGCGATGAACGGGGTCCTCAACCTATCCGTGCTCGACGGCTGGTGGCCGGAGGCGTACTCGCCCGGGCTCGGCTGGGCGATTTCCGAGGAGCTCTCCCGGCGTGGCGACGAGCACGAGGCTGCCGAGCTTCGGCGCCTCCTCCAGGAGGAAGTCGCACCGGCCTTCTACGAGCGCGGGCCCGACGGCCTCCCTCTGCGTTGGCTCGAGATGATGCGCGCGTCGATCGCGGCCGTCGGCGGCGCGTTCAACGGCGCGCGGATGGTGGCCGAGTACCTCGAGCGCTACTACCTTCCGGCCCACGCCGCGGGGTCGGCGGGTACTGCGGCCGGCCAGGTCCGAACCGCGCGCTGACGATCTAGAGCTCCCAACGCAAATAGGCGTCGAGGCCGCCAATGCCGTGCTGGACGCCTGGCGACGGGCGTCATTACGTTAGGAGCTCTAAGCTCGCTGGGTGAACCGTGAGGCTCTCGAGGTACTCGTCCGTGCCGCGCTACAAAACCTCGAGGCGCATCGACGTCGCATCGACGACCTGAACGTCTACCCGGTGCCCGACGGTGACACGGGCACGAATCTCGTCCTCACCCTCCGGGGGATCGTCGAAGCCCTCGAGCGCTCGACGGCGGAGCACGGCGGCGAGATCGCGAAGGAGCTCTCGCGCGCCGCGCTCATGTCTGCGCGGGGCAACTCCGGCGTGATTCTCTCGCAGATCGTTCGGGGGTTCGCGGAGACGCTGGGTACGGACGACGACCCGACGACGTGGGTGCTCAGCCGGGGATTCCGCGCCGCGAGCGGCGCCGCGTATCGCGCGGTGAAGCATCCGGTGGAGGGGACCATGCTGACGGTCATACGGGAGATGGCGGAGGAAGCCGAGCAGGAGGACGTCCCCTCGATGTCGCCTCACGAGCTCCTCGGCGCTGTTCTCGCTCGCGGCGAGGACGCGCTGGCGCGCACTCCGGACATGCTCGACGTGCTCGGAGAGGCCGGAGTCGTGGACGCCGGGGGTGCCGGTCTGGTCGAGATCGTCCGGGGGGTGGCGCTGGCGGCGGCGGGCGAGCCGGTGCCTGCGGAGCCGGTCGAGAGCGAGCGGCTCGGGTTCGACGCGATTCACCAGGAGCTCTCGCGCTACCGCTACTGCACGGGCTTCGTTCTGGAGGGCGAGCGGCTCGACATTGCCGGTCTCGAGAGCGCTCTGGACAGGCTGGGCGACTCCCTGCTCGTGGTCGGGGACGAATCGGTGCTCAAGGTCCACGTCCACACGGACGATCCGGGCGCCGCGCTCTCCGAGGCGACGCGCATGGGCGTCATCGCGGGGGTCGAGATCGCGAACATGCATCGACAGACGGCGCAGCGCGAGGAGCGGCTGCTCGAGGGCGAGCACTCGGTGGCCACTCTCGAGACGGGTCTCGTGGCCGTGGTACCGGGCAAGGGAAACAAGCGTCTCTTCGAGAGCCTCGGAGCCACGCGGGTGATCGAGGGTGGCCAGACGATGAATCCCTCCGCGGCCGAGATCGTCGAGGCGATCGAGTCGGTGCCGGCTCAGGAGGTCCTCGTCCTGCCGAACAACGGAAATGTGATCCTCGCCGCGGAGCAGGCTGCGACGCTCGCCTCGAAACCCGTGCACGTAGTTCCCTCTCGCTCGGTGCAGGCGGGTTTTGCGGCCATCGTGCGCTTCCTGCCCACGAGCTCGCCGACGGAGAACGAGGCAGCCATGCTCGACGCGCTCGCCTCGGTTGCGACCGGCGAGGTGACGGTCGCCTCGCGCGACGCTCGGCTCAACGGTGTCTCGATTCGAAAGGGTGCCTACCTCGGCCTCGTCGAGGGCTCCGCGGTCGCGGCCGAGGACGACGTGGACACGGTCGCGCTGGAGGTCGTCGAGCGTTTGCTCACCGGCGAGCACGAGCGGCTCGACATCATCACCGGGGAGAACGCGCCGCCGCTCGGCGCTCTGCGCTCGGCGATCGAGGAACGGTATCCCACCGTCGAGGTCGAGGTGCACGACGGCGGCCAGCCGCACTACCTCCTGCTCCTGGTGGCGGAGTGAAGGTGCCGATCCGCGTGCTGCTCGTCGAGGACAACGACGTCTACCGGGAGTCGCTCGAGTTCCTTCTCGGTCGGCGCGAGGGCATCGAAGTCGTCGGAGGAGTCGCGGCCGGTTCGGCGGCGGCCGCGACCTGCGCCGAGCTCGGGGCGGACGTCGCGGTGATCGACTACCGGCTGCCCGATCTCGACGGCGCAGAGGTGGCGGCCGAGATTCGCGAGCGCTGCCCAGGGGTGTCGATGGTCTTCCTCAGTGCGTCGGCTGGAGCGGAGGAGCGGGACGCCGCCCGGATGTCCGGCTGGGCGCTCGTCCGCAAGGACGAGGGCATCGATGCGCTCGTCGGAGCCGTCCAGGCAGCCGCCGAGAGAGGCAAGGCGTGAACCTGACCACTGAGAACACCGCGATCGTCCTCGACTCGACGTCGGACTATCCGGAGGCGCCCGCGCGCTTCCCCAACATGCGACTCGTCCCGCTCTATGTCCGGTTCGGCGACGAGACGTTCCGCGACTACGTCGAGCTCGGCCCCCAGCAGTTCTACGAGAAGCTCCGCACCTCGGCCGAGTTGCCCGCGACCTCGCAGCCCACACCGCAGGACTTCCTCTCGGCCTACGAGGCGCTCGCAGGGTACGAGCGCATCTACTCGTTGCATGTCTCCTCGAAGGTCAGCGGGACGTTCCAGAGCGCGGAGCTGGCGACCGCAGAGCTCGGCGACGGCAGGGTCCGCGTCGTCGACACGCTGAGCGTCTCGCTCGCGGTAGCGATGCTCTCGCACGCGATCCAGCGACGCCTGGCGCGCGGCACATCCGACGAAGAGCTCGACGAGCTTCTCGCACGGTTTCATCGCGATTGCCGCGTCATCTTCACGGTCGAGACGCTCGAGTACCTCCAGCGTGGAGGCAGGATCGGCCGTGCGGCGGCGCTCGCCGGGTCGCTCCTCAACGTGCGACCGATCCTCGCGATCGAAGACGGCGTCGTCGTTCCGGCCGCGCGGGTGCGTGGGCGCCAGAAGGCGCTCGCCGAGTTCGCCGGTCGGTTCGAAGCTGCGACCGAGGACCTGCCCGGGCTCCGCGTCGCGATTGCGCATGCGGACGCCGCGGATTGGGTCGGCACGCTGAGCGAGCTCGTTTGGCGGGTCCGACCGAGGGCGGAGATCGAGTTCAGGGCGATGCTCGGAGCGGTGGTGGGCACCCACACCGGCCCCGGAGCCGTCGGCTTCTTCTGGTTCCAGGACGTCTGACGCCGCTCGCCGGCTCCGGCTCTAGCCGGGCGGCGCCCGGCTCCGCCGGCGCCTGACGCCGCTCGCTGCAGGATGCCTCGCGCTCGTCGCGGGTCCGTACCTCTTCGTACTGTCCCCGCTCCTCGCGCTCGCCTCCTTTGCGAGCGATGCCCGAGCGACGTCAGGGAGCGTGTAGGGCGGAACCCGGACCTATAGTTGTGCCGATGAGCAGTACGCGGGCTCGTGTTCGGCTCCCTGTCGCCTTTGCAGGTGGGACCGCACCGGACGCCTGGCCGCGGCTGCGAAGCTCGCCTCGGCCGGAGCGGCTCGCCGCGCGGATCGAGAGCCTGCACGGCGTGGGGCCGACGCTGCGGCGGCGTCTCGGTCGGATCGGGATCGAGTGCGCCGGCGACCTTCTCTGGCAGCGGCCGCGACGTTACGAAGAGCCCGTTCCGGCCAGGCGCATCTCGGATCTCTTCGGGGACGAAGAGGCGGTGATCGAAGCGACGGTTCGCTCGTTCTCGAGCCGGCGTCGCGGGCGGCTGCGCATCCTCACCGCGCGGGTGGTGGACGAGAGCGGAGAGATCAAAGCCACCTGGTTCAACCAGCCCTGGCTCGAGGAGCGGCTCCAGCCCGGCATGCACGTGCGCTTGCGCGGTCGCGCGAACCGTTTCGGGTTCGCGGTCTCGTCGTACGACTTCGAGGGCGAAGCCGAGACGGCCGATTTCGCACCTGTCTATCCGGCGACCGAGGATCTCTCGCAGAAGAAGCTGCGTGAGCTCCGAGCGCAGGTGCTCGATCTGCTCCGGGACACGGGCGAGCCCCTTCCCGCAACGCTCCGCGAGCGGGAACGGCTGCCCCTTCGTGCCGACTCCCTGGCTGCACTGCACCGGCCGCGCTCGCTCGCGGAGGCGGAGACGGGCCGACGTCGCCTTGCGTTCGAGGAACTGATCGTTCTCCAGCTTGCCCTTGCGCGTCAGGCCTCGGCCAGGGAGGAAGCATCGGCCGAGCCCCTCGGCCCGCCCGGTGAGCTCGTCCACCGCTACAAGGCCGGTCTCCCCTTCACGCTCACGTCCGACCAGGAGCGTGCACTGGCGGAGATCGACGCCGACCTCGCGCGCGCGACGCCCATGCAGCGGCTGCTTCAGGGCGATGTCGGCTCGGGCAAGACGGTGGTGGCGTTGTACGCGTTGCTGCGCGCGGTCGAGGGCGATCGGCAGGGCGCGCTGATGGCGCCGACCGAAACGCTCGCCGAGCAGCACTTCTTGACGCTCGAACAGCTCTGTGGCGAGCTCGGCGTGCGTGCCTCTCTGCTCACGAGCTCTCTTCGCGCGCGCGAGCACGCCGCCGTTCGGCAGCTGATCGCGTCCGGCGATGCCCATCTCGTCGTGGGGACGCACGCGCTGATCGAGAAGGAGGTCGACTTCCACGATCTCGCGGTCGCGGTGGTGGACGAGCAGCACCGGTTCGGCGTCGGTCAGCGCAGCGCGCTCGTGGAGGGTCGCAGCCCGCACGTACTGCACATGACGGCAACGCCGATTCCGCGGACCCTTGCGCTGACGGTCTACGGCGATCTCGACACGAGCGAGCTGACGGTTCTCCCCGCGAACCGGAAGCCAGTGGTCACGGCGTGGGTGACGGGGGATCGCAGCTCGGAGGCGTACCGGCGTCTCCGTCGCCATCTCGACGACCGCCGGCAGGCCTATGTCGTATGCCCGCTGATCGAGGAGTCGGAGACGCGACTCGCCCGCGCCGCCGAGGCGGAGGCGCAGCGACTACGAGGAGCCGAGCTGCAGGGATACCGGGTCGGCTGCCTCCACGGACGACTCCGCCCCGGCGAGCGGCGCGAGATCATGGCGCATTTCAAGGCGCAAGAGCTCGACGTCCTCGTCGCGACGACCGTCATCGAGGTCGGAGTGGACGTCCCGAACGCGACGATCATGATCGTCCAGGAGGCGGACCGCTTCGGCCTCGCACAGCTCCACCAGCTCCGCGGCCGGGTGGGGCGCGGCGCGGCGCAGTCGTACTGTCTGCTCGTGTCCCGGCCACGCGAGGAGCTGACGGAGAGCGCCGTCGAGCGGCTGGAGGCAATGGTGTCCACGACCGACGGCTTCGACCTCGCGGAGCGCGACCTCGAGATCCGCGGCGAGGGCCAGCTCCTCGGGGCCCGCCAGTCCGGCTTCTCGGACCTCCGCTTCGTGCGCCTGCGTCAGGACAAGCAGCTGCTCGAGCGAGCCCGCGACGCGGCGCGCGCGCTCGAGGACGAAGGCATGCTGGCCGAGGAGGTCGATCGCCTGCTCGGCAACGCCCAGCACACCGGCGTGTCCTAGCGATGCGCATCGTCGCGGGGTCGAGGAAGGGGCAGCGGATCGCAGCCCCGCGCGGCGTCGTCACCCGTCCTACCGGTGACCGCGTGCGCGAGTCGGCGTTTTCGCTGATCGGACCGCTCGAAGGAGCCTCCGTGCTCGATCTGTTCGCCGGCTCGGGAGCGATGGGGCTCGAGGCGCTCTCGCGCGGCGCCTCGCGCTGCGTCTTCGTCGAGCGCGACCGCGAAGCGTGCGCGGTCATCACGCAGAACCTGGAGAAACTCCGGTTGACGTCCGCGGTTGTCCTGTGCCGCGACGTGGAGCGCGCGCTGCGCGAGGAACGATCGAGGCGGCACCTCTACGAGCTCGCGCTCGTCGACGCCCCGTACCGAGAATGGGACCAGCACGCCGCCATGCTGGAGGAGCTGGTCCCGGACGTCCTCGCGGGCGGTGGGCTCGCCGTCGTCGAGACGGATGTTCGGCTCGAGCCCGAGCTTCCGCTCGATCTCGTCACGAGCCGTCGTTACGGTTCCGCACGGATCACCGTCTTTCGAAAGCCATGATCACCGCGATTTGTCCAGGGTCTTATGACCCCGTCACGAACGGGCACGTCGACATCATCCGCCGTGCGGCGTCGATCTTCGACCGGATCGTGGTCGGAGTCGTCCAGACCCCACAGCACAAGGCGCCGCTCTTCCCCGTCGAGGAGCGGGTCGCGTTCCTCGAGGACGCGCTGGACGGGGTCGACAACGTCGTCGTCGACGTGTTCTCGGAACTCGTCGTCGAGTTCGCCCGCAAGCACAACGCGAAGACAATGGTCAAGGGCCTGCGGGTCATCTCCGACTTCGAGTGGGAGTTCCAGATGAACCACCTGAACCGCCTGCTCGCCCCGGAGATCGAGACCGTCTACGTCATGGCGAGCCCGCAGTACAGCTTCGTTTCGTCGAGCGGTGTCAAGGAGATCGCGGCCTTCGGAGGGAAGGTCGACGAGCTCGTGCCGCCGGCGGTCGCCCGGAGATTCACCGAGCTCTACCCGGACGGTCGCCCAGGGGCTCCCGTCTCACCCCAAGAGTAGACTTCCCGGCCCATGGACGTACTCGTACTCATCGACAAGCTCGACGACCTCGTGCACAACGCGAAGGCCGTCCCGCTCACGGACCAGGTCCGCCTCGACCGCGAGGAGATCTACGAGATCCTCGACCAGATGCGCGCGACCATCCCCGAGGAGATCAAGCAGGCCCGCTGGATCGTCAAGGAGCGCCAGGAGATGCTCGCCGAGGCCAAGCGGGAATGCGACAGGATCATCCAGGAAGCCCGGGAGCAGGCCATGCGCGAGGCGTCGCAGACCGAGATCGTCAAGCTCGCCGAGCGCCAGGCCGACGACATCGTCGACGACGCACGGCGCCAGGCGCGCGAGACCAGGCTCGAGATGGAGGATTGGGCGGACAGCATCCTCTCGACCCTCGAGGTGAACCTGGACAAGTTCCTCACTGCCGTGAAACGCGGCCGCGAGCGGCTCCAGGAGCGCTCGCAGGAGACCGTCGTGGCGGGCATCGAACCGATACAGCACGAGGAGCTCGAGCGGCTGTAGAAGCTCGGTCGACGCGGCGCTCTCCGAGGACTCGACGAGATCATGAGTCGCCTCCTACTGTGAGGGGGTGTCGATGATCCCCCAGCCGGCACCCGCGAAGCGCGCCCGACGACGGCGGCTCGTCAAGACGTTCAGCACGGCGCTGATCCTCGTCGGCATCGGGGTCCTGGCCTGGACATTCGTCGTCTGGCGATGGAACGACCCGTTCACGTCCGTCTACACGCGCTGGGAGCAGGGGAAGCTCGGCGACCAGTACGAGGCGATCGACGCCCGCTATCGCGGCCACCGGATCCCGCTGCGCTCTTCGATTGCGGACGCGGCTCGCGCGATACGCGCCGACGCGCAGCGTTTTCGCCGTGACGCTGGTCAGGGGGATGCAATCGGGAAGATCATCGTGCCGCGGCTCGGGCTGAACATGGTCCTCGTCAACGGGACGGATACCGGGACGCTCAGGAAAGGCCCGGGACGCGATCCACGCACGTACATGCCGGGCCAAGGCGAGCTCGTCTACATCGCAGGTCATCGCACGACCTACCTCGCACCCTTCGCCCGCATCGACGCGCTCGAGCCAGGCGACCGGGTCACGCTGTCCGTGCCCTACGGAAGGTTCGACTACGACGTTACGGGTCACCACATCGTCGATTCGCACGAGCTCTCCGTCCTCCGCTCGCGCCATCGCGAAGAAGTCGCGCTCCAGGCGTGCCATCCCCGCTTCTTCGCCACCCAGCGCTACATCGTGTATGCGAAGCCGGTGCGCGTCACGCCGCGCAACGGAAGGCCGTATACGCCCCGTCGCGCCTGACCCTGAGACAAGAGGGCCCGCCTTGCGGCGGGCCCCCTGGAGCTCACGTTCACCCGCTGACTAGATCCGGCGGTTCTCCCGCCTGCGCAACATCGCACCGAGCCCGACCAGCGTCAGACCGAGAACGGCGGTTGCGCCGAGACCGAGGCCCGTGAAGGGCAGGTCGCCGCTCTCCGCCGCGACCTGACTCGCCGATGCGCTCGCGACCTTGACCTGCACGGAGGGCTTCGACTTCGCCGCCGGGGGCGTGAAGGTTTGATTGCCGTACTGGTCCTGCGCAGCCGACTTCGTGCCACGCTCCGGCTTCGTCTGCTTCGCGGGCGTGACGATGCGTGTCATGCTCTGCACCGCGTCCTGTGCGCCTGCAGTCGCGTAACCGACTCCGCCGAACGACGCAAAGGAGCCCACCATGAACACGGTCAGCGCCACGGCGAATGCGGCCCGCGACCCGCGGTGCACCGGACGGCTTGCCGCCGATCGGCTGGCGAGCTCCGCGACGAGCTCGTCTCGAGCCTCGGGCCGTCCCGCGTGCAGCGCACGCTCGACGGGATCGTGCTCTCGCTTCCAGAACTTGCTCACACTCACACCCTCCCTCGCCGCCCCAGCGGCCTCAGTTTCTCCCCTCGCTTCCTAATACCCCCGCCGGGACAACTTCCTTACCGGCCGCGCACGACGTTCCGGCCGGGGCAAGAACCGGGACCTGTCCGAACGGCAAGGGCACCGTGCACACTGAGGACAATGGCCAAGGGAAGATTCGCCGGACATGACGGTCTCTGACGCGGCGCCCCCGCTCCGCGGTAGCGACACGACGCTGACTGGGCTCGGCGCACACCGCTCGCCGCTGCCCACGATGCTCGTTGCCGGAGGCGCCGTGGTCGGCATCGCCTCGACGCAGGGAGGCTACTTCCCGAGCTCGTGGGGATTGGGCGCGACGCTTCTCCTCTGGACGATCGCGCTGTGGCTCGTCGTCAGCGGGCGGACGGACGCGGGTCGCCTGGATGCGGTCTTCCTCGGCCTCCTCGCGTTGTTCACATGCTGGATCGGCCTCTCCATCGTCTGGTCGGAGGTCCCCGCACAGAGCGTCCTCGATCTCGAGCGAACCCTGGTCCTCGTTGCGGGACTGACGGCAGTGCTCGCGCTCGTCTCGAGGAGCCACGTACCCCAGCTCGCGGCCGTGCTTCTCACCGCGATCTCGCTCGTGTCCGCGTATGCGCTCGCGACACGGCTCTTTCCCGACCGGCTCGGCCGCTTCGACCCGATCGCCGGCTACCGGCTCGCCGATCCGCTCGGGTACTGGAACTCACTCGGGATCTTTTGCGCGATGGGTGCATTGCTCGCGGTCGGATTCGCCGCGGACGCAACGGTGAGGTGGGCGCGAGCCGCGGCGGCGGCTTCGCTCGTCGTGCTCCTCACGACGCTGTACTTCACGTACAGCCGTGGCGCGTGGATCGCCCTGGGCCTCGGTCTCTGCCTTCTCGTCGCGGTAACACCGAGGCGGTTGCGAACCGTCGCTGCGGCACTCGTCGCCGCCGCTCCGGCCGCACTCGCCGTGCTCCTGGCATCACGCTCGTATGCCCTCACGCACACTGACGCACCACTCACACAAGCGTCAGCCGACGGGCATCGCCTCGCACTCGTGATCATCGCCCTCGGAGCAGCCGGCGCAGGGTTGGCGTTGCTCCTGGACGTGGCGCAAAGACGGGTCGTGATACCGCGACGAGCGCGGCTCGCGGCAGGAGCAGTGCTGCTCTCTGTGGCGCTGCTCGTACCCGCGGCGCTGGTCGCCCGCGAGGGCGGGCCGGTCGCACTGGGGCGAGAGGCCTGGGGTGCGTTCAGCGCACCTCCACGAGCGGGCACCGGCGACCTCGATCGCCGGCTGTTCGACTTCTCCGGAACCGGCAGAGTGGAGCTTTGGCGTGCGGCGCGAGATGCATACTGGGATCATCCGCTGACGGGCAGCGGTGCCGGGACGTTCGAGCGCTACTGGCAGAGCCGCGACGATGCGAGCTTCAAGGTGCGCGACGCGCACAGCCTCTATCTCGAAACGCTCGCCGAGCTTGGCCCGCCGGGCCTGGTTCTGCTCGCCGCGACGCTGCTCGTGCCGCTCGGCGCCGGTCTTACGGCACGGCGTCGCGCGCTTCTTCCCGCTGCAATGGGCGCTTACGCGGCATTCCTCGTCCACGCCGGAGTCGATTGGGATTGGGAGCTCAGCGGAGTGACGCTCACGGCGCTCCTCGTCGGCTGTCTCGGAATTGTCGCGGCGCGCAGGAGCGAGCTACGTACGCTGGCCGGCCCCGCTCGCGTCGCCGGCTGCGTCGTCGCATCGGTCGCGAGCCTTGCGACGATCCTCGTGTTCCTCGGGAACGGCGCCCTCGATCGCGCGCAGGACGCGGTCAGCGCGAGGAGCTACGGCGAGGCCGTTGCCGAAGCGAACCGCGCACGAATGCTCATGCCGTGGTCCCCCTGGCCGCTGATCACGCGCGGCGACGCTCAGCTCGCGGCAGGGCTCCCGGCCTCTGCCGCGGCGAGCTACCGTCGCGCGATCGAGATCGACTCTGGAGAATGGCGCGGGTGGTTCGGTCTCGCCCTCGCGACGAAGGGGAAGCGCCGCGCATCGGCGCTCGCACACGCGCAGGCGCTCTATCCGCGAAGCCTCGAGATCGAGGCCACGATTGCGAAACTCGAGGACGAGACCAAGGGATAGGAGACGCGCGGCCGCCAAAACGGTACAAGATGAGATGAGCATGACGAGCGATCCCCTTGCGAATCCCGAGCCGCTGATCCGGCGGGTGTACTCGTTCGTCGCGTACCGCATCGGCGACGGGCCGGATGCCGAGGACGTGACGAGCGCGACGATAGAACGTGCGCTCCGCTACCGGGGGAGCTTCGATCCGCGCAAGGGAAAGCCGCTCGGCTGGCTCATCGGCATCGCACGATCGTGCGTCGACGACCATCTGCGCTCGCGCATGGTTCCAGTTGCGGAGGTCCCCGATACAGCCGCCTCCGGCGAGCTCGAGCACGATGCCGTACTCCGCCTGTCTCTCGGCGCTGCCGTCGCCGCGCTCGACGACCACGATCGTGAGCTGATCGCTCTCCGCTACGGCGCCGACCTGAGCTCGCGCCAGATCGCCCGGTTGCTCGAGATGGAGGCGAATGCCGTCGACGTCGCCCTGCACCGCGCGCGGGCGCGCCTGCGGAGCCAGCTCGAGAGTCGCGGGGTCGAAGGCCCGCGGGCGGCGAAGGCACCGTTTCGGGATCCGGCCACAGGAACGCTGACGCAGTAGACGCTAGGCGGCGGGCTCGGCAGCGAGCCCGTTGCAGACGCTGGAGGCCCTCGCGACGAACGCTTCGGCGGCACGGCTTCGGTGCCGGTCGCGATGCCATGCGAGCCCGATCACGCGCGGGGCGAGGCGTCCGGCGAGCTCGATCACGACCACGCTCTCGTCGTCCTCGTTCACGGTGAGCAGAGGAGAGATGCTGACGCCGACGCCAGCCCCGACCAGCCCCTGCACGGTTCCGTTGTTGTCGGAGCGGAACACGATGTTCGGCGACCGCCCGGACGATGCCAGCTGCGACTCGATCGCCTCCGTCGCCCGGCAGCGGCTGAAGCCGACGAGAGGATGGAGAACGATCTCCTTGAGCGACGGCGGCCGCTTCAACTGTGCGAGTGGCGAGTCGGAGGGTACGAGCAGAACGTACGGGTCGGTGAGGAGCTCGGTGGACTCGTACGGGCCCTGAGGAAGCGGGAGCGTGTTGAACGTGAGGTCGAGCTCACCGCGCTCGACCATCCTGAGGAGCTCGTCCTCGTCTGCGGATTCCCGGAGAACGATCTGAACGCGAGGATGCGTCTCGGAGAAGCGGCGCAACAGGTCCGGCAGCACGCGAGCACCGACGCTCTGGAACGTGCCCACGCGAAGGCTCCCAGCCTCGCCGGCCCGGAGGGCTTCCATGTCGGCTCTGGCCGCGAGCAGCCGCGCGTCGATCGCTTCCGCGTGGCGGAGCAGGATGCGCCCCGCCTCGGTCAGCGAGATCGCCCGAGGTCCTCCCGGTCTGTCGATCAGGCGTAGACCCACGACCCGCTCGAGAGCCGCGATCTGCTGGGAGACGGCCGACTGCGTGTAGCCGAGCCGCTCGGCGGCCCGGCCGAACGATCCTTCCTCCGCGATCGTCTTGAGCGCGACCAGATGCCGCAGGTCGAGCCCGGGCCAACGATCAGCGTCCATGATCGACCAGCACTCTAACACGACCCGAGCTAATCAAGATCGGAAGCCTCACGCCGCCCCCACGTTACGCTCTCCAGGTGGTCACGATCGATCTTGGCAGGCTGCGCCTTCGTCCTGGAGAGGTGCGCCGAGAGGGGGTCGAGGTCGCGCTCGATCCGTTCGTGCTCGGCGGGCAGCGCTACGAGGCGGTCCCGCACTCGCTGCCTGTCGAGGTCGTCATCTCGGAGGTCTCCGGGGGCACCGTCTTCACGCTCACCCTGGACACGATGCTGTCGGGCCCGTGCATGCGGTGCCTGGCACACGCAGAGGTGGGCGTGGAGGGGTCCGCGCACGAGTACAACGACCCGGCCTCGGATCCGTCCGAAGGGCTTCGCTCCGACTACGTTGCCGACGACAAGCTGGACGTCAGCGCCTGGGCGCGCGACGTGATCGCGCTCGAGCTGCCGGAGCAGATCCTCTGCCGTTCGGACTGCGCCGGACTGTGCCCCGTGTGCGGCAAGGACCTGAACGTGGAGCCGCACGAGCACGCGGAGCGGGAGCTCGATCCGCGCTGGGCACCCCTCCAAAACCTCCGCGAAGAGCTCTGACGTCGCTCGCCGGCTCCGGCTCTCGCCGGGCAGCTTTTCAGGTCGCCCCCGGAAAGTGCGAAGCACTTGCCGGGGGCAAGATCCCGGCTCCGCGGGCGCCTGACGCCGCTCGCTGCAGGATGCTTCGCGCTCGTGGCGGGTCTGTACCTCTTCGTACTATCCCTGCTCCTCGCGCTCGCCTCCTGTGCGAGCGACGTCCGAGCAACGTCAGAGGGAAAGGGGAGGCGGCTGCACCGCCGCCTCCCCTGGTCACCTCACCGCCCGGTCGCGACCCGGACCTGGACGAGCCGGTAGCCGGCGACGCCCGCGAGCGGCGGGTCGCCGGAGCGATACGCCTTGACGAAGAACTGGACGGCACCGCGCTTGCTCGGGAACGCGCTCAACGGCACGAGTCGGAACGTCGCCCAGCCGTCCATCACGGTCACGAGCCGGCCTCCGGTCGTCACCCGCGGCGTCGAGCGGACGAACACGAGCACGTCGCGAACGAGGTAGCCGCGAGTGTCCGTGACGCGGATGCGGACCGTGATCGGCCGCTGACGGCTCGTCACGGGGTTCGGCGAGAAGCTGACCCGGGACACGACCAAGCGCTGGTCTCCGGGCACGCTCGTCGCGGGGATCGAGATGCCCCCTGACGGGAGCCTGACCGCGCCCGCGGGAAGCGGTACGGCGACGATCGGCGACTCGCCCGAGACGATGGTCGCAGAGGCGATCGCGTTCTTCGCCGTCACGTTGAAGCGCATGCGGTGGTTGACGTCCGTCGACGTCAGTCGGTACGTGCGGCTGGCCGCGCCGGCGATCGTCGCGCACTCGCCGCCCGCGGTGTTGCAGCGCAACCAGCTGTACGAGAACGTGATCGGCTGACGCCCGGTCCAGCTTCCGGGTTGCGCCGTCAGTGCCGATCCGACGAGCGCCGACCCACTGATGTTCGGGCTCGAGGTGTTCACTGGTGGCCCGACGACGACGGCGGTCGGATTGGAAGCGGCGGTCTGCGAGCCATCCGCATTCGACGCCGTCACGCGGACGCGCATGCGGAAGCCGACGTCCGCACCCGTGAGCTGGTACTTCGACTCTGTGGCTCCGATGATGAGCCCACAGTTGCTGGCGTCGGGACGCCCACCATCCTGGCCGCAGCGCGCCCAGCGATACGCGTAGGAGATCGTGCCCGTCCCGGTCCAGCTGCCCCGCGTTGCGGAGAGCGTCCGACCCTGCTCTGCTCTGCCGCTGATCACCGGCTCCCCCGTCGCGCGCGGGGGCGCTGCGGGGGCCGTCGGCGCTGCCGAGCCGTCCGCCGACAACCCGGCGAGCAGTCCGATGCCGAGCACGAGGGCGCCCGCGATCAGGCCGTGGCCCCAGAGGCTTCGCCGCCCGGGGATGGAGTTGCGGACAGGAAACATTCGTCCTCCTTCCTTTGCCCTTCCGTAGGTATGACGCCTCGGCGCGGGCTCGCCTAGAAGGTCTTGCGGACTCCTTACCGGCGCCGCACGGATCGCTAACGAATGGACGGCGCCGCGGGGGGGCGCCGTCCATTCGATCGGAGCCTCTTGCTGTGCGCTTTTCGAGCACGCCGCCGCGTGATCGCGGATACGATGAGGGCGGCGCTTCGGCGCCGCCCTATGACGGACTGACCGGCATTCCCTTCGCTCGCGCGCCTTGCGCGCACGTTTTCCTCGGTCAGGAGGTTCCATCTTGCGGGTTCAGCTCGCCGATGTCGTCAAGCACCACGGTGCTCAGAGAGTGCTCGATCGGGTCACGCTGGTCCTCGGGCCACTTTCGCGCGTGGGAGTCGTTGGTCCGAACGGTGTCGGAAAGACGACACTGCTCCGGATTCTCGCCGGGCTCGAGCATCCCGACGAAGGCATCGTCTCGCGCGCACCTGAGGAGTTGACCGTCGGCTACCTGTCGCAGGAGCGTCGCGCGACCGAGGGCGAGTCCGTTCTCGGTGAGCTTGCCCACAGAACAGGGGTGGGCTCCGCAGAGGAGGAGCTCCAGGATGCTGCGGCCGCGCTCGCACGAGACGGCGCGGGCGAGGAGCGCTACGCGGCGGCGCTCGAGCGGTTCCTTGCGCTCGGCGGAGGCAATTTCGAGGCGCGCGCGCGATCGACGTGCGCAGAACTCGGGCTCACCGTGGATCTCGCCCGGCCGGCCTCCGAGCTCTCCGGCGGCGAGGCCACCCGGCTGGAGCTCGCGGCAATCCTGCTGTCGCGGTTCGATCTGCTCCTCCTGGACGAACCTACGAACGATCTCGACTTCGACGGTCTCGAGCGGCTCGAGCGCTTCCTCGCGTCGTACTCCGGGGGCCTCGTCGTCGTGTCGCACGACCGAGCGCTCCTCGACCGCGCGGTGACGCGGATCCTCGCGATCGAGCCCTCGTCGCGACGAGTCCGGGAGTGGGCGGGCAACTGGAGCGACTACTCCGCCGCGCGAGACGCGGAACGACGGGCTGCCTATGCGCGGTACGAGCAGGCGGTCGAGCGCCGTCGCCGGCTGGCGGATCTGCTCGCGCTGCGGCGAACCGAGGCGCGCGGCCGCGGAGACTCGCTCGGGAAGGCGACGGGTGGCGCCGACCGGAGGGCAACCCACGCCCTGCAGACGAAGGTCCGGCAGGCGGAGCGTCTCCTCGAGCGGAACGAGCTGCCGGAGAAGCCTTTCGAGCCGTGGGAGCTGCGCCTCTCGCTGGAAGCAGGCGAGCGACCGGGCGATCTCGTGGTCGCACTCGAGGATGCCGTCGTCGCACGCGGCGATTTCAGGCTCGGCCCGGTGAGCCTCGACCTCCAGGCGGGTGAGCGGCTCGCGGTCACGGGGCGGAACGGGAGCGGCAAGTCCACCTTGCTCGGAGCGCTGCTCGGCGAGCTCCCGCTGCTCGCGGGAAGACGGCTGATCGGGCGCAAGACGACCGTCGGAGCACTCGCCCAGGACCGAACGGCGTATGCAGGGGACGAGATCCTGCTCGCCGGCTTCCGCGGGCGAGCAGGCCTGGGGCAGGAGCCCGCACGCACGCTGCTCGCGAAGTTCGGGCTCGGCGCGGAGCAGGTCCGCCGCGCGTGCTCGACGCTGTCGCCGGGTGAGCGCACGCGTGCGCACCTCGCGGAGCTCCAGGTCCGCCGCGTGAACGTTCTCGTCCTCGACGAGCCGACGAATCATCTCGACATCGAGGCGATCGAGCAACTCGAGTCGACACTCGACGGCTACGGAGGCACCATTGTCGTCGTGTCCCACGATCGCCGCTTCCTCGAGGCGGTCGCGCCGACACGCGAGCTCAGCCTCGATTGACGGCGCGCTCGTGCGTGGCGGCGATGGGCGTTTGCGCGCGCTCCGTACGCGCGTATCCCTGGATTGCGCTGTCCTGGAAGCCCGAGCAAACAAGCCTGCGAGGCAGGCGACACCAGGGCTTTCGCTATAGTCCCCAGCCGCCCTCATGGCCGTTCCAAAGCGGAAAACCTCGAAGTCGAGGCGCGACAAGCGCCGTGCGCAGCACGGGATCGCGAGCCCGCGGGTCCAGGTATGCCCCAACTGTCGACAGCCGAAGCTCCCGCACCGGGTCTGCCCGAATTGCAAGACGTACCGCGGTCGCGACGTCGAGCCGCTCCGCGTCCAGGCTCCGTAGATACTCCCCAGATGATTCGCGTAGCGGTTGACGCCCTTGGCGGAGACCGTGGGCCGGAGGAGATCGTCGCCGGAGCTGCCGCAGCGGCCTCGTCTCAGATCGAGCCCGTGCTGTACGGGCCGGCAGGGCTGAACGGTCTCGGCCTGCACGTCGTCCAGACGAGCGAGACGATCGAGAGCGCCGACTTGCCGGTCGACGCGGTGCGCGCGAAGACCGACTCCTCGCTGGTTCGCGCCGTCCAGGCGGTCGCGGACGGCGACGCGGACGCCGTCGTCTCCGCCGGGAACACGGGTGCGATGTTGACCGCGTCGCTCATGCACATCCGTCGACTGCACGGTGTCTTCCGCCCGGCGATTGCGGTGGTCATTCCGGCGCGCCGCCGGCCGTGCGTCCTCATCGACTCGGGCGCGAATGCCGACGGCCGCCCCGAGCACCTCGTGCAGTTCGCGCACATGGGCGCGGTGTTCGCGGAGGAGATCCTCGAGGTGCGCGATCCCGAGGTCCGCCTGCTCTCGATCGGCGAGGAGGACGAGAAGGGAAACCAACTCACTCTGGAAACTCACACGCTCCTGCGCGGAAGCGGTCTTCGTTTCACCGGGAACACCGAGAGCCGATGGTTGCTCGAGGGCGAGGCGGACGTCGTCGTCTGCGACGGGTTCACGGGAAACGTCGCCCTGAAGGCCGTGGAAGGCACGATCCGGAGCCTCCTCGATGCGATTCGGGGTGAGATCGACTCGACGGTGCGCGGGAAGCTAGGCGGACTGCTCATTCGTCCGGCCGCCCGCCGCGTACGACACCGGCTCGACCCGGAGACCTACGGGGGGGCCTATCTGCTCGGGCTCCGAGGCCTCGTCGTCATCGCGCACGGCTCGAGCTCGCGAGTCGCGATCGCCAACGCCGTTCGGCTCGCGGCGCGTGGCGTCGAGCACCGGATCGTCGAGCGGCTCGAAGAACGCGTGCCCGACCGAGTTGCCGCGCCGCCGGCGTAGTTCCACGCCATATGGCGTGGTAGCATCGGCGCGCTTCAGACCCCTGGCGGCCGACAAGTGAGGTTTCAAGGTGGCACACTCGCGTGAGGAGATTCTCGAGCAGGTCAAGGGCGCGTTGAGCGAGAAGCTCGGCATCGACGAGAGCGAGATCACGGAGGACGCGTCCTTCGAGGAGGACCTCGGTGCCGACTCGCTCGACCTCGTGGAAGTCGTCATGGATCTCGAGGATCAGTTCGGCCTCAAGATCCCGGACGAGGACGCGCGCGAGCTCACAACCGTCGGCAAGGCGATCGACTACGTCATCGCGCATCAGGAGTAGAGCTTCTTTCAGTGTGGTCATCCGTCGCCGGGGCGATGATGGGCGACGCGATGCAAGGACGCAGGGAGCGCGTATATCAGACCGATATGGGCGCGACCGAGGACGCGGCAGCGCGCCGCCCAGCGCGCCGCGGCGGCATGACTGCTCACGCTGAAAGGAGCTCGAGCCATGTAGACGGGCCGAGCGAGCTCGCCCGTTTGATCGCGGAGCTGCCCGAGACGCGGCTTGAACAAGTCTTCATGCACGCATCCTGGGCGGACGTGCGTTCCGACTCCTACGAGCGGCTGGAGTTCCTCGGGGACAGCGTCCTCGAGCTCGCCATCGCACGCGCGGTCTACGACCGCTTCGCCGATGCCTCGGAGGGCAGGCTCGCGAAGATTCGTGCGCACGTTGTGTCCCGGGCGAGCTGTGCGCTCGTGGCGAAGGAGCTCGGCCTCGGGGACCGGCTCGCCGAGCGAGCCGGGGAAATCCCGCCCGACGAGCTCGAGCGCATCTCGCGGAGCCGAAACGTCCTCGCCGCGCTGCTCGAAGCCGCGATCGCCGCGCTGTACCTCGAGCACGGTTTCGAGCACATCGAGCCTGCGATCGTCGCCGCCTTCGGAGAGAAGATCGAGTACGCGCGAACGAGCCATGTCGACTACAAGACGGAGCTACAGGAAGCGCTCGCGCGTTCCGGGCGCCAGGTTCACTACACCGTGCTCGAGGTGGAGGGTCCTCCGCACGACCGGCGGTTCGTCTGCGCCGCGCATGTCGCCGGCGCGCAGTTTGGCATCGGCCGTGGCTCGACGAAGAAGGCGGCCGAGCAGGAGGCGGCCCGTCAGGCTCTCGAGGCTCTCGGAGTCGTTCCGGAAGCCCTCTAGCGCGCGTCTCTGGTCGCGGCGGCTCCCGGGCGGCTGCAGGGCGAGGCTTGCCTCGCCCTCGTCGCTCAGGTGAGGGCGAGGCAAGCGTCGCCCCTACACCAGGCTCGCGGCGCGATCCTGCGCGGTCGTCCGCGGCGACCGAGATACTTCTCGACCGGTGCCCCTGAAGAGCATCCGCATCCGCGGCTTCAAGTCCTTCCCGGATCAGCTCGAGATCACGCTCGAGCCGGGCGTCGCCGTGATCGTCGGCCCGAACGGATCAGGTAAGTCGAACATCGCCGACGCCGTTGTCTGGGCCGCGGGATCGCTCACTCCGTCCGAGCTTCGCGCCGAGAAGCCGGACGATGTCCTCTTTGCGGGCGGAGGCGACCGCAAGCCGGCGGAGCACTGCGAGGTGGAGCTCGTCTTCGACAACGAGGACGCCGCGTTCTCCGAGCTCGACTTCAGCGAGGTCGCGATCGCCCGTCGGCTCGTGCGGGGAGCCGAGGGTCAGTATCTCGTCAACCGGGCAGCGGTCCGGAGAACCGACCTCGTCGAGCTGCTCTCCGACGTCGGTCTTGGCGCGGCGATGCACTCGATTGTCGGACAGGGAAAGGTCGAGCAGGTGCTCGCTTCGAAGCCGGAGGACAGACGGGCGCTCGTGGAAGAGGCTGCCGGCCTCGGCAAGTTCAAGCGTCGCAGGCATCGTGCTGAGTTGAAGCTCGCCCGCGTCGCGGTGCAGGTCGAGCGAGCGCTCGACGTCGAAGAGGAGGTGCGCAAGCGCCTCCGCCCGCTTGCTCTCCAGGCCACCGCCGCCGAGCGGGCCGAGAAGCTCGGCGTCGAGATCGCAGGCCTGAGGGCGCGGATCGCCCAGCTCGACCTGTCCGAAGCCGACGCACGGTGTACCGACGCGGAGAGTCGTCGCGACGCTGCAGCTCTCTTGCGGCGGGGCGCGCAAGGGCGCCTCGAAGGGCTCCTGGCGGATCGCACGCGCGCGGAGGACGAGCTCTCGGACGCCGCAGGGCGCCGGGAAGGTGCGCTGTCCGCGCTCTACCGTCTTCAAGGTGGCGTCGAGCGGCTCGAGCTCCGCCGCGAGTCGGCCTCGGCGCTGCTCGAACGCCTACACGGCGAGCTCGCCGTGCTGACGCCCGATGAGGAGGAGGGCGCATCGGACGCGGCGGAGCTGGAGCAGAGCGCGACCGAGGCCGTCGCGCGTGCGCGGCTCGTCACTCGCGAGCGGGACGAGCTCTCGGAGCGAGCCCGCGTCGCACGCGAGCGCACGAGGGCGCTCGAGCGCGTACTCGCTGAGCAGGAGGGCTTGCCACCCGCCGCCAGAGCCCTCGCGGAGGACGGTGCTCGCCTCGCGCTCGCGAGCCTCGAGGTGGAGCCGGGATCAGAGCGAGCCGTCGCCGCTGCTCTCGGCGTTCGCGCCGCCGCAGTGCTCGTCGACGATCCGGGCACCGGCCTCGAGTTGCTCGAGCGCGCGCGGGCCGCGGGGCTCGGGAGCCTCACGGTGCTCGCGGGGCGCGATCCACAGGAGCTCGTTCGCCAGTTCCCGGTCGTCCCGCTCGAGAAGCTCCTCGGGGCCCAGATGCCGTCGGTCACCCGCGAAGGATTCGGCTACGACCCCGAACGTGCCGAGCTCTGGTTCGCCGGCGAGACCGCCGAGGCGGTCATGCTCGAGCTCGAGGCCCGCCGCCGCGAGCTCGCAGCAGAGGCGGACGAGCTCGAGAAACGCTCCCTCGAGGCCGCACGGGCGGCCGAAGTCGCCCAGCAGCGGGCGCAGGAGGCGGAGGATGCGCTCGGGCGGGTCGCCTCCGGGCCACGGCGGCCCGCGATCGACCGCGATGAACTCGTCCGCCTCGTCGAGACGACGGGGCGGCTAACGACGGCTCTGACCTCCTCGCAGGCATTCGCAACCCGGCTCGAGGCGCCCCTCCGAGCGCGCGTCGATGCGGGCTCGCGCCGGGCGGGCGAGCTCGGGGAAGAGCTTCGTGGCCTCGGGGCGGCGGAGGTCGAGCTACGCCGCCAGCTCGAGGAGGCGAGCGAGCGGGCAACCGCGGTCGAGGTCGAGCTCGCGCGACTCGAGGTCGAGGCGCACGAGGCGCGGCGGCGTCTGGAGTCCGCAGGAGAGGTCGATCCGGCAGAGGGTGAGGACCGGGACGAGCTCGCCACGCGAGCGAGCCGCCTCGAGGCGCGCAGGGAGGCGCTGGGGATGGTGAATCCGCTCGCCCGGGAGGAGTATGAGACGGAGAAGGAGCGTCTCGCCGACCTGCGCGCGCAGCGGGAGGACCTGGAGCGAAGCCTCGAAGAGCTCGAGCGCCTTCGCGCCGAGCTGGCGGAGACGCTGGAGCGCAGGTTTGCGGAGACCTACGACTCGGTGGCGCGTCACTTCGAAGAGGTGGCGTCGACGCTCTTCCCGGGCGGCGAAGGTCGGCTTCGGCTCGTCGAGCCGGAAGGCGAGGAGAGCGAGCCGGGAATCGAGGTCGAGCTCAGGCCGGCGGGAAAGCGGATTACACGCCTCTCGCTCCTCTCGGGTGGCGAGAAGGCGCTTGGTGCAATCTCGTTTCTCTTCGCGCTCTTCCTCGCACGTCCGTGCGCCTTCTATCTCCTCGACGAGGTGGAGGCCGCGCTCGACGACACCAACATCGCGCGCTTCGTCGAGCTGCTCCGCCGGTACTCGGACCGGGCGCAATTCGTCGTCGTAACGCACCAGAAACGCACGATGGAGGCCGCGGACGTCCTCTACGGCGTGACGATGGGCGCGGACGGCGTATCGCAGGTCGTCTCCCGCCGCCTGCCGAAGCACGAGCACGCCGCCGCATAGGCTGATCTCGTGAGCAGGACCTGGTCCGAGTTGCTGGGCGATGAGGCGACTCCGGAGGACGAGCCCGAGCGCACGGGCGTGTTCGCGCGCGTTCGCGAGTCGCTCTCGAAGAGCCGCCGGGCGCTCTCGGAGCAGCTCGCGGCTGCCGCCTTCGATCCCTCCGACGACGCCGCCTGGGAGAGACTCGAGGAGGCGCTGATTCGGAGCGACGTCGGCGTTCCGGCAACCGCAGAGCTGGTGAGGCGGCTCGAGGCGCGTGGCAACCTCGGCCGGCTCGAGGACGCGCTCGCTGAGGAGGTGGAGGCTGTCTTCGGCGGGCCGCCGACGTTCGATCTCCACGGGAAGCCGAGTGTCGTCCTCGTGGTCGGCGTCAACGGGACCGGGAAGACCACGACGATCGGCAAGCTCGCGCAGAAGCTGCGCGAGCACAGCCGGTCGGTGCTCGTCGGCGCGGCGGACACCTTCCGTGCCGCAGCGGAGGAGCAGCTCGAGATCTGGGCTGCCCGCGCCGAGGCAGACTTCGTCGGCTCGCCGCGCGGCGCGGACCCGGCGGCCGTCGCGTTCGACGCGATCGAGGCGGCCCGGGCGCGCGGGCGCGACGTCGTCATCGTCGACACGGCGGGACGTCTGCACACGCAGGCGAATCTCATGGCCGAGCTCGAGAAGGTACGCCGCGTCATTGCGGGGCGCGTTGAAGCGGCCCCACACGAGACGCTGCTCGTCATCGACGCGACGACCGGCCAGAACGGGTTACAGCAGGCGCGGCTCTTTCGAGAAGCGGTCGGAGTGACCGGAGTCGTGCTCACCAAGCTCGACGGCAGCGCACGAGGAGGCGTCGCGATCGCCATCGCGGTGGAGCTGGGACTGCCCGTGAAGCTCGTCGGGGTGGGGGAGGGTCTCGACGACCTCCGCCCCTTCGACGCGCACGACTACGCGCGAGCGCTCGTCTCCGAGTAGCAGGCGGCACCCGCGAGTCCAGCGTGTTGCCCATGGTCATTGCGTGCGACCGGATCACCGCGTACGCTGTGCCCGGGTTCCTGACGCGACCAGGTGAAGGAGGATGGGAATGGCTGTCGCGATGTTCATGCGCTGGTCCGGGTTGACCGCCGACCAGTACGACGCCGTGATGGCGAGGCTCGAACTCGACGCCAACCCGGCCGCCGGCTTCGTCCTTCACGTGGCGGCCGAGACCGAGGAAGGCGTCCAGGTGTGCGACGTTTGGCAGACCGAGCAAGCGTTTCACGGCTACCTCGAACACCGTCTCATGCCCGTCGTCGGAGAGCTCGGCCTCACCGGCGAGCCCGAGATCAAGATCGTCCCGCTGCACAACCTCTTCGCCGCCGACCCGGACGTGCTCGATCGGATCGGTGCCATGTCGCTCCCGGCCGCCGTACCAACCTGGGCTGCGCCCTGAGGCCCGAGGGCGGCGCGGCTCTGGCGCTGCGCCGCCTAGGATCGGGCCATGAAGGAGCAGCAGGACGTTACGCTCGCCTTCGGGCCGGTCGGCCTCGCCGGCTGGGCACTGCTGCTCCTCGGGATCCTGAAGCGCAGCAGGCTCGTGTCGCTCCTGGGGCTCGCGGCGGTCGCCGCCGACGTCACGGTCGCCGAGCTCGGCGGGTTCAAAGCGATGAACGAGACCCGACCCGCCGGACTCGCCGAGCCGCCCTCACGAGAGCCCTAGCCTCCCCCAGCCTGTCCCTGCGTGATCACCGCCGCATACATCTTCACGTTCGGATTTCCTACGACGATTTGGATCCGCGAGACCTCGAACAACTGAGGCAACTGCTCGCCTTCATCTTTGAGAACGCGCGCGGCTTGGTCCGCAGCTTGCTGGATCGCCTGGTGGAGATTCGCGGCCGAGCTCTCGTCGTTGTACTCGGAGATACCCACAAACGCTCGAATCGGCGCGCCTCGAGGCCCCGGCTCGATAGTAGACATCTCATCCTCCCTTCATGATCGTGGCTCGTCCCCGGAGGCAACACTAGTGGCGAACGGCGCTAGATACAACGGGCGGTATGAGCTCCTCGGCTCCGAGTCGGGCACCTTCTACGACCAGCTCCGCGACCCGCTCCTCGCCCAGACGATCCTCGACCTCGCGAGCGTAGCGGTCGAGCACGGGCATCTCGAAGCGGTTCAATGGAAGATCGCCGCGTAGCCGGTCCGCCGCGCCGAACAGCCGCGCGGCCGCCTCGAAGCTTCCTCGCGCTGCTGCGATGCCCCCGAGAACCACGAAACACTCGGCCCGGCTCCGCTGGTTCTCGAGCTCCGTGTACACGGAAAGGCATCCGGCAATCCTCCGCTCCGCCCGGTCCAGGTCGCCGGCGTGGAGATCGAGCTCGGCGAGCATGAAGTCGGCAGCCGCGATGTGGAGGACGTCTCCGAGGCTGTGGGCAAGGCCGGAAGTCTCCTCGAACGCCTTCCGCGCGCGGGCAATTTCCCCGTTCTCCCACGCTGCGATTCCGAGGTTGTAGGTCGAGTTCGTCACGAGAGACGGGTCGTCGAGCGCGCGGCGAAGCGCGAGCGCCTCCTCGTGCGCCGCGAGGGCGCGGAGATGTTCGCCTCGGGCCGAATAGACATCGGCGAGGTAGTTGAGCTGCCCGGAGATCGTCTCCGCGTCACCCGTCGCGCGGGCGACCGCGAGCGCTTCCTCGCAGAGCTCCTCGGCGCGCGTGTCCTGACCCAGCTGAAGCGCGATCCACCCGAGCTCGCCCAGCGCGAATGCCGTCTCGCGCGGGCGCTCGAGTTGACGGAAGTGCGCGAGGGCCTCCTCGAGAAGCGGTATCTCCGCCTTCAGGTCATCCTGTGCAGCCGCGAGACGCGCCGAGGTCCAAAGGGCGTTCGCGCGAACGTCCGCTGGGAGGCCCTCGGCCAGCCCGAGGCCCAGGGAGAGCCACCGTCGCGCTTCGCTTACGTGCCCGTGGGTGCGCCAGAATCGCTCTAGCGCCGAGATCGCTCGGAGAGCATCCTCGACCCTGCCGGACGAGACGCACCAATCGAGGGTCGCGCGGATGTTGTCGAGTTCCAGCTCCACGCGTTCGAGCCATTGAGCTTGTCTCGGCCCCGAGAGCTCGTCTTCTGCTGCCGACGCGAGCGCGAGAAAGCGTTCCGCGTGTCGTTGGTGAAGCTCTTCCAGCTTCCCGTCCGCAGCAAGACGTACAAGCGCGTCCTCACGCACTGTCTCGAGCATCGAGAGCCGGACGTCGCCGTCGCTCACGTCGCTGCGAAGAAGGCTCCAGGCCACGAGCGCCTCGAGATCGCGGAGGAAGCTTGCGGAGTCGATAACGGCACGTGCATCGTCGAGGGTGCACCCGCCCGCGAACACGGCGAGGGCACCGTGCAGCTCCCGCTGGCTCTCAGTGAGAAGGCCGTAGCTCCAATCGATAGTCGCGCGGAGCGTGCGCTGGCGCTCAGGGAGGTCGATCGGCCCCTCCATGTCCAGGGCGAGGCCGTCGTCGAGCGCCTTCAGAATTCGGGCCGGAGGAAGCACGACGAGCCGCGCTGCCACGAGCTCGATCGCGAGCGGGAGCCCGTCGAGGCGGCGGCAGATCTCGTGTACGGACGCGAGCGCATCGTCGTGCAGGACAACGCCGCGGGCCGCGGCGAGCTCGGCGAAGAGCGTCGAGGCGTCGTCGACGGGAAGCGGATCGAGCGCAACGACGTGCTCACCCGATAGGCGGAGCGGGGCGCGGCTCGTCGCCATCACGTCGAGGTCGGGCACGCGATGGAGTAGCGCAGCGATGTGGCGTGCGGCCGGCGCGAGGTGCTCGAGGTTGTCCAGGAAGAGCAGGGTTCGTGTGCCCATGAGCGTGTCGCCAACAGTGTCCACGAGAGGCTCCCCCGGCGACTCCCGGATGCCGAGCGTCCGCGCGATCGTCGCGAGCACGAGCTCCGGATCCGAGATGGGGGCGAGGCCGACGAGATGCACGGGCCGCTCGAGAGCCGCGGCTGCCGCCGCCTCGAGGGCGAGACGGCTTTTCCCGGCGCCTCCGGCTCCGGTGATCGTTACGAGCCGAACGTCGTCGCGGGCGAGCAGGCTCGAGATCTCGGCCAGATCGTCCTTTCTGCCGACGAGCCGGTGGTGCAGGGCCGGAAGGGTCGCGCCCCCCAGCGTCTGCAGCGGAGGGAAGGACTCGGCGAGACCTGTGGCCACGAGCTGATGGATCGGCTCGCGGTCCGGGATGTCCTTCAGTCGGTGGCGACCGAGCGGCCGGAAGGACACGTCCGCCGAAAGCTCGTCGCCGACCAGGTCTCGAACCGCCTGTGACACCACGACCTGACCACCGTGAGCTGCCGCGCACAGCCGTGCCGCGATGTGCACCTCCGGGCCTACGTAGCCTTCGCTCGCGAGCTCGGGCTCCCCTGTGTGAATGCCGATGCGGAGCCGCAGTACTGCGTCGGAAGGCCATGGCTCCTCGAGCAGCGATCGCTGGAGCTCGGCCGCGGCCTCCACCGCGTCCCGTGCGCTCTCGAATACGAGAAAGACGCCGTCACCGGCCCAGTCGACCTCGTGGCCTCCGTGTTCTCCGGCCGCAGCCCGGATGAGCTCCCGCGCTCGAGCTCGCACCTCGCGATAGCGCTCTCCGCCAAGGGCGTAGAGGAGCCGAGTCGACCCCTCGACGTCGGCGAAGAGCAGCGTGACCGTCCCGGTCGGCAGGCTCTTGCGTGGATCGTCACGAACAGACATGTCCGACGAGTGTACGAGCCTCGCGCGGGGACGACTAGAGCGAGGCGACGCCTACACTGTCTCGCCATGTTCGACACGCTCTCCGACAAGCTCCAATCCGCGCTCGGCGACCTTCGCGGCCACGGCCGTCTCGACGAGGAGTCGGTCTCGAAGGCGATGCGCGAGGTGCGGCTCGCCCTGCTCGAAGCCGACGTCAACTTCGAGGTCGCGAAGGACTTCACCGCGACGGTGAAGGAGCGGGCGCTCGGCCAGGAGGTGACGAAGACCCTCTCCCCCGGGCAGGAGGTCGTCAAGATCGTCCATGAGGAGCTCACCTCGTTGATGGGCTCGGGGGACTCCCGGCTCGCATTCGGCCGGCCGCCGACGGTGGTCCTCCTCGCCGGCCTGCAAGGGTCCGGAAAGACCACGGCCGCAGCCAAGCTCGCATTGCTGCTCCGGCGCGACGGGAAGCGCCCGGCATTGGTTGCGTGCGACCTCCAGCGGCCCGCAGCGGTCGAGCAGCTCGTACAGCTCGGACGGCAGATCCAGATCCCTGTCTTCACCCTCGACACCCGCGACCCGGTCGCAGCCGCCCGACACGGGCTCGACGCCGCGCGCGCCGACGGCCGTGATGTCGTCGTCCTCGACACCGCCGGCCGCCTGCACGTGGACGAGGAGCTCATGGACGAACTCCAGCGCGTGCAGGAGGCGACGAAACCGCTCAACGTGCTCCTCGTTCTCGACGCGATGACCGGTCAGGAGGCCGTCAACGTCGCGCTCGCATTCCAGGACCGGATCGCCTTCGACGGCATCGTGCTCACGAAGCTCGACGGCGACGCGCGGGGCGGCGCGGCGCTGTCCGTCAAGTCGGTGACCGGGAAGCCCGTCAAGCTCGCCTCTGTCGGGGAGAAGCTCGACCAGCTCGAGTACTTCCATCCCGACCGGATGGCGTCGCGGATCCTCGGCATGGGCGACGTCCTGACGCTGATCGAGAAGGCCGAGGCGGCGGTCGAGCAGGACGAGCAAGAGGACCTCGAGCGCCGCCTCCGCGCCGGCGAGTTCACGTTCGACGACTTCCTTGCGAGCTACCGCATGGTCCGGCGAATGGGCCCGCTGCAAGGGGTCATGAAGCTCATTCCCGGCGTCGGGAAGCAGCTGCAGGGCATCGACGTCGACGAGCGCCAGCTCGCACGGGTGGAGGCGATCGTGCTCTCGATGACGCCGCAGGAGCGCCGGATGCCGCACATCATCTCGACGCCCCGGCGGCGACGGATTGCAGCCGGGAGCGGGACAACGCTCCAGGAGGTCAACAAGCTGATGGCCTCCCGGAAGCAGATGGCGAAGATGATGAAGCAGCTCGGAAGAGGGAAGCTGCCCGCGTTTCCCGGCTAGGCCGAGGAGGGCTAGATAGCCTTTCTTGCTCACCGAGCGAGAACGCAAAGGAGACAGATGGCAGTAAAGATCAGGTTGACTCGCGTCGGGTCGAAGAAGAATCCGATCTATCGCGTCGTCGTCGCCGATTCGCGATCGCCGCGGGACGGGCGCTTCATCGAGATCGTCGGGCGCTACAACCCGCAGACCGACCCGTCGACGATCGAGCTCGACGAGGCGAAGATCAGCGACTGGATCGCGAAGGGAGCGCAGCCGACGCAGCCGGTCTCGCGACTGCTGAAGGCTGCGCTTCCCGGCGTGAACGCCGGGAAGGACTAGACGCACATGGGGCGTTCCAAGGCATCGGCTGCGCCTAGCGTTCTTACGCGAAGCCGAAGAGCGCGTGGCTGAGCTCCTCGAGTGGCTCGCACGGCGGTTGGTCGACGACCCCGAAGCCGTGCGCGTCGAGACCGAGGAGCGTGAGGACGCCGTGGTCTTCCGGCTTCAGGTCGGCCCCGACGACGTCGGCAAGGTGATCGGCAGGCAGGGGAGGATCGCGCGAGCGCTGCGGAGCATCGTCCGCGCGGGTGGGGCGCGCGCCGACCGTCGCTACCTGCTCGAGATTGCCGACTGACCCACGCAGCCTGGTCCGAGTCGGCCGCCTCGGGCGCCCGCACGGAGTCGATGGTGCTTTCGTCGTCGAGGACGCGAGCGAGGATCCTGCACGGTTCGAGATCGGCGCATCGCTGTTCGTGGACGGCGTGCCGGCGACTGTCGTCCTTTCGCGCCGCGTCGGCAAAGGGCGTCGGGCGATCAAGCTCGACCGTCCCGCCGGGCGGGGAGCCGAGCTGGCCGTGCCGCGCGATCAGCTTCCTCCTCCGCCTCCGGACTCGTTCTACGTCGCCGATCTCGTCGGGCTGGAGGTGCTGGAAAGGGAAGGCAGGAGCGTCGGCGTGGTACAGGGCGTGGTGCCGGGCACGGCGAACGACAACCTCGAGCTCGACTCGGGCGTGCTCGTCCCCCTCGTGGAAGACGCCGTCGCGGACATCGACGTCGCGGCAGGGAGGATCCTTCTCAATCGCGGCTTCCTGGACTGACGGCTACGGTTCGGCCCAGTGCGCCTCGACGTCTTCACCCTCGTTCCGAGCGCGTTCGCGTGGCTTTCGGAGCGCCGGCCGGTGGCGGCGGTGCTCGGAACCGAGCTCGAGCTCAGGGTCTTCAACTACCGCGACACGACGCCGCTTCGGGCCGGTCAGGTCGACGACGAGCCGTACGGCGGCGGGCCGGGGATGGTCCTGCGGGTGGACGTCGCCGCCGCCGCGCTCGATGCCGTCTACGGCGGCGTCCCCGAGCAGCGGGTGATCGCGCTCACTCCCTCGGGTCGGCAGCTCGATCAGGAGCTCGTCGACGAGCTCGCGGAGGAGCAGGCCTTCACGCTGCTCTCTGCGCGCTTCGAGGGCTTCGACCAGCGGATCCTCGACCATCTGTGCACCGACGCGGTGTCGATCGGTCCCTACGTCCTCTCGGGCGGCGAGATCCCTGCCATGGCGGTGATCGACGCGGTCACACGCCGGCTGCCGGGCGCGCTCACCGAGGGCTCGGGTGAGGTCGAGAGCTTCTCGCCGGCCCTGGACGGGGGTCTCGAGTACCCGCACTACACCCGACCGGCGGAGTTCCGCGGCTGGTCGGTGCCCGACATCCTGCTCTCGGGTGACCACGGCCGCATCGAGGAATGGCGACGGACGCGCGTAAGGTCAGTCCGGTGAGCGATCCTTACGAGCCCTTGCTCCGGCGCGTCGACGAGCCGGAGGCGGACGAGAGTCCGCCGAACCAGTCGGACTCGCGTCCCGACGCATGGACGCCGCCGGGGGCGGACGAGTCACGAGACCTCGGCTTCCCGTGGGAGCATGAAACACCCTCCCTGGCTCGCGCTCGAGTGGAGTCGGAGCACGGGGACCACGAGTTCCACCACCCTCTCGACCGCGTCACCGGCGGCCTCCCGCGCCGGATCCGCATCGCGGTCGACTGGATCGTGACGATCGTCGGCGCGATCGCGATCGTACTCGCGATCAAGGCGTGGGTCGTCAACCCGTATCGGATCCCGTCCTCGTCGATGGAGCCCACGTTGCACTGCGCGCGCGGTCCGGGGGCGCCGGGCTGCGAGGCCCGGTTCTCCGACCGCGTGCTCGCGAACCGGTTCGTCTACCACTTCCGGGACCCGAGGCGGGGGGAGATCATCGTCTTCAACGTGCCGCCTGAGGCGCAGGCGAAGTGCGGTGCAGGAGGGACGTTCGTGAAGCGCATTATCGGGCTCCCGGGCGAGAGGCTCCAGATCCGGCTGATCCGAGGGGCCGGCTACGTGTACATCGACGGCAAGAAGCTCGACGAGCCGTACGTCCAGCGCGATCGCAGGGATATCGGGCCCGGGAAGACGTACCGGATTCCCGAGGACCACTACTTCATGATGGGCGACAACCGGTCCTCGTCGTGCGACTCGCGCATGTGGGGAGCCCTCCCTCGCGAGAACGTCATCGGCAAGGTCTTCATGACCTACTGGCCGCCGAACCGAATCTCGTTTCGCTAGCATGGCGGCCCGGCCCGGCCGGCCCCTCCCTTCCATGAACGCGACGATCGACAGCCTCGAGCAGCGCCACCTGCGCACGGACCATCCCGACTTCAAGGCGGGCGACACGCTCCGCGTCCACTTCAAGGTGATCGAGGGCAACCGGCGCCGCGTCCAGGTCTACGAAGGGATCTGCATCAAGCGCCAGGGCTCCGGCTTTCGCGAGACCTTCACCGTGCGGAAGCAGTCTTTCGGGGTCGGCGTCGAGCGGACGTTCCCTCTCCATTCGCCGAAGATCGACAGGATCGAGGTCGCCGCGGTCGGCGACGTTCGGCGCGCGAAGCTCTACTACTTGCGCAAGAGAGTGGGGAAGAAGGCGCGCGTCCGCGAGCTCCGGCAGGGATAGCGTCTATCCTCGGCCGCGTGCCTCGATCGAGCGGCCAGCGGCTCCTCGCACACGACCGTCGTCTCGGGGTGCGGTTTGTCGCGGGTGCCGACGAAGCCGGTCGCGGATCCCTCGCGGGCCCCCTCGTCGTCGCCGGCGTCCTCCTCGACTACGAGCTCCTGCGCGGCGCACGCGTGCGCCCGCTGGCGGCGCTGAACGACTCGAAACAGGTACCGCACGAAGAGCGCGAGACGCTCTTCCGCGCGGTCGCGGCGTGCTCCTCGCAGATCAGCGTGCGCATCGTCCCGGTTTGCCAGATCGACGGCTCCGGGCTCCACCGGTCGAACCTCGCGGCTCTCCGCGCCGTCCTGGGCGACCTGCATCCTCCGGCCGAAGCCTGCCTGGTGGACGGCTTCCGCCTCGGAGCGTCCGCCCCGCCCCACCAGGCGATCGTCGACGGGGACGCCCGCAGTGCCGCGATCGCCGCGGCGTCCATCGTCGCCAAGGTGCTCCGGGATCGCGTGATGCGACGGCTCGACGCCCTCTACCCGCGCTACGGCTTCGTCTCGCATGTCGGCTACATCACGCCTGCGCACTCGCGCGCAGTGCGCACGTTCGGGCCCTCGGAGCTCCACCGCCGCTCCTTCGACGCCGCCTGCTACGACGCAGCGTGAACTCGGGCGAGCGCCGCGCGCTCCGCCACTACCGTCTTCGTGGGTATCGCCTGCTCGGCGCGAACGTTCGGGTCGGCGGGTACGAGTTCGATCTCGTGCTCCGGCGCGGGCGTCGTCTCGTCGTCGTCGAGGTCAAGGAGAAGTCCGGCGTCGGGTACGGCGCGCCGCTCGAGATGATCGACGAGGAGAAGGTGCGGCGTGTGGCGACCGCTGCGCGAGCGTGGCTCGCAGCGAACCCGGAGGCTTGGGGGCTCGAGCTCTGCCTCGAAGCCGCCGCGGTGCGCGGACGTCACGTCGAGCGCGTGCCGATTGGGCAGGAAGGCCGGTAGGGCGCCGCGAACGAGGCCTCGTGGCTCCCACGCAGGCTGCTCTCTACGAGGCGGTTGTAGCCGGTCTCCAGCTCTCGTGGTCGGAGGCCGAGCTCCCCGAGCGCGAGCGCACGAAGCATGTCCACCGGCTCCATCCCTACCTCGGGAAGTTCATCCCGCAGCTCGTCGAGAAGCTGCTCGAGCGCTACGTCCCTCGCGGCGGACACGTCCTCGATCCCTTTGCCGGCTCGGGGACGACGCTCGTGCAGTCGCTCGAGTCGGGCTACGACGCGACGGGGATCGACATCGCCGCGTTCAACGCGTTGCTCATGCAGGTCAAGTCTGCGCGCTACGACGCACTCCTTCTCGAGAACGAGCTTCGAGCGGCTCTCGCCCTCCGCGGACGCTCGCGCGAGCGTCCGCTCGGATTCCTCCGCGACTGGTTTGCACCGCAAGCAGCTGCTGAGCTCCTCCACTTTCGCAGCCTGCTCGACGACTACGAGCACGGGGACGTCCTGCGCGTCGTGCTCGCACGCGCTGCCCGCTCGGCGCGTCTCACGACCCACTTCGATCTGGACTTTCCTCGGATGCCGCAACGCGAGCCGTATTGGTGCCACAAGCACCGGCGGACGTGTCGGCCCGTGTCGGAGGCCGACAAGTTCCTGGCGCGCTACCTCCTGGACACGCTCGACCGTCTGAAGGCCTTCCAGCGCGTTCGCAGCCATGGACGCGAGGCGACCGTGCTCCATGGCGACGCACGCGAAGTCGAGCTCGATGGACCGTACGACGCGGTGCTCACGTCGCCTCCCTACCCGGGACTCATCGACTACCACGAGCAGCATCGCTACGCCTACGAGCTGCTCGGCCTCGACGACCGCCGTGAGCGCGAGCTGGGCGCGGCCGCTCTCGGGACGAGCCGGTCGGCCATCGCCGAGTACGTGTCCGGCATCTCGGCGGTCCTCCGCCGCTGTGTCGACGCGGTTGTCCCCGGGGCGCCCGTGATCGTCGTCGTGAACGACCGCCGCGGGTTGTACCCGGAGATCCTGGACCTCGCCGGCTTGCGGCTCGACGAGCGGCTCGAGCGCCACGTGAACCGGCGTACCGGTCGCCGTTCCGGTGAGTACTTCGAGTCCGTGCTCGTCGCACGCGATAGTTGACGATTCTTCTCCGGTCTGCGCGGACGCGAGACCACGGGCCGCGTAAACGAACCGTTAGAAGTCTCGGGGAGCAGCCGGACCCAGGGGTAGCCTAGCCGCGTGGGGGACAAGCACCCTGAAAGGGGGACTGAGATGCGCAGACTTCTGCGCCGGCGCCCGTCGCCGGCCATGATCGTCGCTTGTATCGCGCTGCTCGTCGCGCTGACCGGGACGAGCATCGCGGCCGTGAGCCAGCTTGCGCCGAACAGTGTTGGGCCGCGTCAGCTGCGGGCGGGCGCCGTGACGAACGCGAAGATTCGGACCAACGCGATCAACTCCGTGAAGGTCGCCAACCGGTCGCTCTTGCGCTCCGATTTCGCTCCCGGCCAGCTGCCGGCAGGGCCCATCGGCCCGCAAGGGCCGACCGGGCCGGCGGGGCCTGCGGGCCCTGCAGGGCCGGCGGGCACGATCGGCGCGATCACGGTTCGCACGCAGTCGGTTGGCGTCGACGGCGGGGCCGCGCCAAACGGTGAATACGCCACCCGCTCGGTCCAGGTGCTGTGCGCGTCCGGGGAACTCGCGATCTCGGGCGGCACGGGTTGGAGCGACGATGCCAACGACCTCGAGCTCTTCACCGGCCGCCTCACGCCTGTTTTGAATGCGGCGAATCAGGTAACCGGATTCAGAGCAGTCGGTGGTAACGACAGCGGAAACGACAGCACGTTCACTGCGTACGCCCTCTGCTACAGGGCACCTTGACGAGTTTGGTGCCCCTTCGGAACCCTTCCTGCCCGTCACGACCCGAAGGGGCACCAAAACCGTTAACACCCTCTCGGCTCCAAATCGTGACACGGTCGTGAGCGAATTGCACCTAGCGTCGCATGTGTGCTCGCACGCGCGATCACGCATGCGCTGGTCGGCCTCGAGCCCCGTCGCGTCGAGGTAGAGGCTCACCTTCAGCCCGGAATCCCGGGGTTCGCGATCGTCGGCCTCGCCGATCGCGCATGCCAGGAGGCGAAGCACCGCGTCAGAAGCGGTGTCGTCTCCGCATCGCTCGAGTGGCCCCTGACCAAGCGGATCACGGTCAACCTGGCTCCGGCCGCGCTCCGCAAGGAGGGTGCCGGCTTCGATCTTCCCATCTCGCTGGCGGTGCTCGCGGCCACGCGGCAGCTGCAGCCCGAACGGCTCGCCGGGCACGCGTTCGTCGGTGAGCTCGCGCTCGACGGTCGCATCCGCCCGGTCGCCGGGACGCTGGCGGTCGCCGAGGGCGCCCGGCGAGCAGGCCTCGAGCGAGTCGTCTGCGCCGCCGAATCCGCCCCTGAGGCAGCGCTTGCGGGTGTCGAAGCGATCCCGGTCCGCGATCTCGGGCAGGCGGTCGCGTACCTCCGCGGTGAGATCGAGGCTCCGCCCTTCGATCCGGTCCCTGCCGAGGCCCTCGAAGCGGCTGCGGTCCCCGATCTCGCGGACGTCCGAGGGCAGGAGCGGGGGCGCCGCGCCCTCGAGATCGCGGCCGCGGGCACCCACAATCTCCTCCTCGCCGGGCCACCCGGAACGGGGAAGACCATGCTTGCGCGGCGGCTCCCAGGGATCCTTCCACCGCTCACGCGACAGGAGGCGCTCGAGGTGACACGCATCCACTCGGTCGCCGGGCTCCTTCCAGCGGAGCGCCCACTGGTCACCGTCCCTCCGTTCCGGGCGCCTCATCACGGAGCGTCGGCACCCGCCGTCGTCGGCGGCGGCTCGAACCCGCGTCCAGGTGAGATCTCGCTCGCGCATCACGGGGTGCTCCTCCTCGACGAGCTATCGGAGTTCTCGCGTGCGGTTCTCGAGGCGCTGCGCCAGCCGCTCGAGGATGGGGTCGTGGCGGTCGCACGGGTAGGAGGCCACGCGCTCTTCCCGGCCCGCTTCCAGCTCATCGGCACGATGAACCTCTGCCCGTGCGGTGCGCGAGGCGACCCGGCGGTCGAGTGCGGCTGTGCGCCGCAGCGGATCGCCGCCTACAGGGAGAAGCTCTCTCGTGCACTGCTCGACCGCTTCGACCTCGCGGTAACCATGCCGCGGCCGCGTGCGGCCGAGCTGGCAGCTCCGCCCGGGGAGCCCTCCGACGCGGCTCGGGTGCGTGTCGTCGACGCACGGGAGCGATTGCGATCGGCGCTTCCTCGCCGGACGGATGCCGCTTCCGAGTTGCTCTCGAGCGCTGTCGAGCGGCTTCCGCTCTCGGGTCGCGGGCGCGTCCGCGTCGCCCGGGTCGCCCGCACGATCGCCGCACTGGCGGGTGCAGCGGTGGTCGAGCCGGCGCACGTCGCCGAGGCGCTCTCGTACCGCATGCCGGCGGAGCTTCCAGGACGGTGACCGGCGTTCGCCGTCTTCGCCGCCGCGATGCAGCCTTCCCACCCTTGCTCGCGGCGATTCACGATCCGCCACCCGAGCTCTGTCTCCGCGGCCGAGGCGATCCAGCAGAGCTCTCTCGGCCCGCGGTCGCAATCGTCGGAGCTCGCGCGTGTTCTTCCTACGGACGCTCGGTCGCACGATCGCTCGCGAGGGAGCTCGCGGCGGGAGGTCTGGTCGTGGTCAGCGGAATGGCGCGTGGAGTCGACGGCGAGGCGCACCGCGGCGCGCTCGACGCGGGTGGGGTCACGATCGCCGTCCTCGGCTGCGGTATCGATCAGGACTACCCCGCCGCCCACGCGGGGCTCGCCCGCCGGATCTGCGAGCGCGGGCTCGTCGTCTCCGAGTACGAGGCTGGTGTCGAGCCGGCGCCTTGGCGCTTCCCGGCACGCAATCGGATCATCGCAGGCCTCTGCCGGGCGACGATCGTGGTCGAGGCTCGCGAGCGTAGCGGCGCGCTGATCACGGCCGACTTCGCCCTCGAAGAGGGTCGCGATGTACTCGCCGTGCCCGGAGAGATCACGAGTGCGCTCTCCGGAGGCACGAACGCCCTGCTCCGGCTCGGTGCAGCGCCGGTGACGTGTCCAGCGGACGTCCTGGAGCTCTACGACCTCGCGCCCGGAGACGCCACTGCTCAGCCTGTGGGGAACGCAGCGCGGGCGCTGCTCGAGCGCCTGCAGGAGGGGGCCTTGAGTGCGGACGAGCTGGTGCGCGCTGCCGGCATCGACGCGGGGCAGGCTGCCGCTGCGCTCGTCGAGCTCGAGCTCGCCCGGCGCGTCGAGCTCGAG
>JBKPDR010000014.1:0-128792 GCA_046727975.1 Actinomycetota bacterium
GGCTGGGCGTGCCGGTCATCGGTCTCGTCGACACGAACGCCGACCCCGACGAGGCGGACTTCGTGATCCCCGGGAACGACGATGCGATCCGTTCCTGCAACCTCGTCACGCGCGTCATCGCCGACGGGGTCGCAGTCGCACGCGACAAGGTCACCCCTGCCGAGCTGGCGCCGGAGCGGGAGCCGGAGACTGCGGCTGGGGAGGCTGCGGAGACGCCGCAGGAGCCGGAGCCGGAGGCAGCCACGGCTGCGGTCGCCGAAAGCAGTGACGCGGAATGAGTGAGATTCCCGCGAGCCTCGTGAAGCAACTCCGCGACCAGACCGGCGCGGGGATGATGGACTGCAAACGGGCTCTCGAGGAGACCGGGGGAGACCTCGAGGCAGCTGTCAAGCTGCTCCGCGAGAAGGGGAAAGCCTCGGCGGCGAAGAAGGCGGAGCGCGCAACCAAAGAGGGGCTCGTCGGCTACATGGTCTCCAACGGAACCGGCTCCATGGTCGGCGTCGGCTCCGAGACCGACTTCGTCGCTGAGAACGACGAGTTCCAGGCGTTTGCAGAGAAAGTCCTGCGGGCCGTTCACGAGGACGGCGAGGCGGCCGTCGAGCGCTTCGAGGCGGAACGCCTGGAGCTCTCCGGCAAGCTCGGCGAGAACATCGTCGTCGTGGGCGCCGTGCGCTACGTCGCCTCTGACAGCCACATTGTCGCCGCGTACACACACCCGCCGGCGAACAAGATCGGCGTGCTCGTCGAGCTGGAGCGCGGCACCTCGGAGTTGGCGCGGCAGCTGGCCATGCACATCTCCTTTGCAGCACCCGAATGGACGACGAGGACCGATGTCCCTGCTGACCTCATCGCCGCCGAGCGGCAGATCTTCCTGAACTCCGACGAGGTGCAGTCGAAGCCGGGGGCCGCACGTGAGAAGATCGTTGACGGCATGCTCGCGAAGCGCTTCTACGCTGCGACCCCGGGCGGCGTGCTCGTCGATCAAGCGTGGATCCACGAGCCGGCGAAGACGGTGGGCCAGGCGCTGGAGCAGGCCGGAGCATCGGTCGTGCGGTTCGCTCGGATCTCGGTTACGAGCTCGTGACCGTCCATCCCCAGGAAGCGCCGGAAAGGGTCTCGCCCGAGGCGGCGTCATTCCACCGCGTACTCCTCAAGCTGTCTGGTGAAGCGCTCCTCGGTGACCGGGAGTACGGAATCGATCCGGATACCGTCACGGCGATCGCTCGCGAGGTCCTCGGCGTGCTCGAGGCGGGCACCGAGCTCGCCGTCGTGGTGGGAGCGGGGAACATCTACCGTGGGATGGCAGCCGCCGCGGACGGGATGGACCGGGCGACTGCGGACTACGCGGGCATGCTGGCAACGCTCCTCAATGCGCTCACGCTGCAGGATGCCCTCGAGCGGCTCGGCGTGCATACGCGCGTCCAGTCGGCCATCGCGGTGTCCGAGGTCGCCGAGCCGTACATCCGCCGACGCGCGATCCGCCACCTCGAGAAGGGCCGGGTCGTCATCTTCGCAGCGGGGACGGGGAACCCGTTCTTCACGACGGACACGGCGGCGGCGCTGCGCGCCCTCGAGATCGGCGCCGAGGCGATCCTCATGGCGAAGAACGCCGTGCAGGGCGTCTACGACGGCGATCCTCACGTCGATGCGGATGCGCAGTTCATTCCGGAGCTGACGCATCTCGAGGCGATCGAGCGCGGGCTCAAGGTCATGGACACGACCGCGCTCTCGCTCTGCATGGACAACCGGCTGCCGATCTACGTGTTCGAGCTCGCCGAGGGGAACATCCGCCGGGTTGCAGCCGGCGAGCGCGTCGGCACGATCATCTCGAGCTCGTAAATCCAAGGAGGGTCAATGGCTGCGATCGAGGAGTTCCTCGCGGATGCGAAGCGGCGAATGGACAGGTCCATCGAGGCGACGCACCAGGAGTTCAACAGCATCCGTACCGGCCGCGCCTCGCCGGCGCTCCTCGACCGGATCTCGATCGACTATTACGGGACGCCGACGCCGCTCAAGAGCCTCGCATCGATCGCGGCGCCCGAGCCGCGCCTCCTGACGGTGCAGCCGTTCGATCCCGGCTCGTTGAAGGCGATCGAGCGGGCGATCCAGGAGTCCGACCTCGGCCTCACACCGTCGAATGACGGCAAGATCATCCGGCTCCCGATCCCTGCCCTCACCGAGGAGCGCCGGAAGGAGCTCGTCAAGGTGGTGCGGCGGGTCGCGGAGGACGGGAAGGTCGCGATCAGGAACGTGCGTCGCGACGTCATGCAGCACCTGCGGGAGCTCGTCGTCAAGGGCGAGGTCGGAGACGACGAGGAGCGTCGCGCGGAGCAGCAGGTCCAGAAGGTGACCGACGATCACACGAAGTCGATCGACGACCTCCTGAAGGTCAAAGAGGCGGAGATCATGGAGGTGTGATCGCCTCGCGCGCGGACGTCGAGGACGACGCTACGGGCAGAGCCCGGAGCGTCGCGATCATCATGGACGGGAACGGGCGGTGGGCAGCAGCGCGCGGCCGCTCCGTCGCCGAAGGACATCGCGAAGGGGCGCGCGCGTTGCGCCGGACCGTCGAGGCTGCGATCGACCTCGGGGTTCACTCGCTCGCCGTCTATGCGTTCTCGACAGAGAACTGGGCGCGCCCGATCGACGAAGTCGAGTCGCTCATGGAGCTCCTCGAGGAGACGATCGAGCGTGAGCTCCCCGATCTCGCGAAGCAGGGCGTCCGCACGCGCTTCATGGGACGCCGCGACCGAGTCCCATCGGTTGCCCGGGAGAAGATGGCGCGTCTCGAGAAGGAGACCGCAGAGAACGATCGCCTGCAGCTCTGGATCGCGTTCGATTATGGGGGCCGCGCGGAGCTGGTCGAGGCCGTTCGCCGACTCGTCGCCGACCACGTCGCGCCGGACGACATCTCCGAGGACGCGCTCGCGGGGCGCCTGTACGCACCCGAGCTTCCCGACCCGGACCTCGTCATCCGGACCTCCGGAGAGCAGCGGATCTCCAACTTCCTGCTCTGGCAGTCCGCGTACGCGGAGTTCGTCTTCACGGACACGCTCTGGCCCGACTTCGACGGTGACGCGCTCAGATCCGCGCTCGACGAGTACGAGCGTCGCGCCCGGCGCTTCGGCGCCAGATAGTCGTCGTGACACCTTTCTGGTCTCGGATCCTCATCGCGGTGGTCCTCCTGCCGCTGGTGATCGGCCTCGTCTACCTCGGTGGCTGGTGGCTCTTCGGGCTCACGCTCGCGGCGGGGCTCATCGCGTTGCACGAGCTCTACACGCTGGCGCGCGAGCTGCGCCCACTGCTGCTGGCCGGTTACCTCGGCTTCGTCGCCGCGCTTCTCGGCGCGCAGCTCGGCGGTCTCACGTGGATGACCGGCGGGATCGCCGTCACCTTGTTCCTCTCGTTTCTCGTGTTCGGCCTGTCCCACGAGAGGCCGTCGGCGACCGCCTCGTTCGCGCTCACGGCCCTCGGCGTTCTCTGGGTCGGCGGAGGGCTCGGGACGCTCCTCTTGCTGCGTGACATCCCGGACAACGGCTTCTGGGCCGTCATCGCAGTGCTCTTCACGGTGTTCGCGGCCGACACGGCCGCGTTCTTCGTCGGACGGACGCTCGGCAGTCACCGGATGGCGCCCGTAATCTCCCCCGGGAAGACGTGGGAGGGTTTCGTCGCGGGGATCGGTGCAGGAATGCTCGCCGCATTCCTGATCCTCTACAACGACCGCGATGTCTTTCTGACGGTCCCGGAGACGCTCGGGCTCGGAGCTGCCGTCGTACTCGCGTCCGTGTGCGGGGATCTCTTCGAATCGGCGATGAAACGCGACTTCCAGGTGAAGGACTCGGGCCGGCTGCTCGGCGGCCACGGCGGAATGCTCGATCGCATCGACGCTCTCCTCTGGGCGGGCCCGGCCGCATACTTCGTCGTGCTCGCGGTCAGCTGAGCTGTGCCACGCCCGAGCTCCATAGCTTGTTCTGAACACGATGCCGGTTAGCCTTCGAGCGTGACTGCGGATCGCAAGCGGATCGCGCTGCTCGGCGCGACCGGCTCGATCGGGCGCCAGGCGCTCGAGGTAATCGACGCCAGCCCCGACCTCGAGGCGTGCGCGCTTGCGTCGGGAGCGCAGCCGCTCGACGCGCTCGCGGCGACGCTCGGCGTGGAACACGTCCAGGTCGGCGGCGACCTCACAGAGCTGCTCGACGCGTCGGAGCCCGACCTCGTCCTGAACGCCGTCGTCGGCTTCACGGGAGTCGGCGCCACGTTGTGGGCGCTCGAGCGCGGAGTCACCCTCGCTCTCGCAAACAAGGAGAGCCTCGTTGCCGCCGGCGATCTTGCCGTCGCCGCCTGGGAGAGTGGCGGCGGCCTGCTCCTGCCGGTGGACAGCGAGCACTCGGCGGTCTTCCAGTGCCTCGAGGGCCGCGTCCCTGAGTCGGTCGACTCCGTTGTCCTCACCGCGTCGGGCGGCCCGTTCCGAAACCGTCCGGTCGCAGATCTCGAATCAGTGACCGTGGAGGAAGCGCTCGCCCACCCGACCTGGTCGATGGGTCCGAAGATCACCGTGGACTCCGCAACGCTCGCCAACAAGGGTCTCGAGCTGATCGAGGCGCACTACCTCTTCCGGCTGCCGTACGGGCTGATCGAAGTCGTCGTGCATCCGAGCTCAGTCGTGCACGCCCTCGTCCGCTTGCGCGACGGCGCCGCTTTGGCGCATCTCGGTTATCCGGACATGCGCGTCCCGATCTCCTTCGCGCTCACCTATCCCGAGCGGCGACGGACGCCCGTTCCGTCTCTCGATCTGGCGTCGGGACTCACGCTCGAGTTCGAGGCACCCGATCCGGAACGCTTCCCGCTCCTGCGGCTCGCCCGCGAGGCGGGAGAGCGTGGTGGTACGTACCCCTGCGCGTTCAACGCGGCGAACGAGGTCGCGGTCGCAGCGTTCCTCGACGGGCGCATCGGCTTCCTCGAAATCGCGGAACTCGTCGAGGACGCGCTCTCCACGGTCGACGGCGCGGCGGCTCGCGACCTGCCCGAGCTCGTCGAAGCCGACGTCGAGGCGCGGCGTGTCACGGAAGGAAGGCTGACGACGGCTTGAGTTTCACCATCGCAATTCTGGGTCTGGCGCTCTTGGTCCTCATCCACGAGGCGGGGCATTTCGCGGTCTCGCTCGCGGTCGGCCTGCGCCCGCGGAGGTTCTACATCGGCTTTCCGCCTGCTCTCCTCCGGACGACGAGGAACGGCATCGAGTACGGCATCGGAGTCGTCCCACTCGGAGGAATGGTGACGATCCCAGGTATGCATCGCCCGATCGCGCACGACGCGGAGCGGCGGTTCTCGCAGGCCGTCGAGGAGGCGCCTGCGCTTTCCGGCCCGTACGACCGGCTGCGCCGCGAGCTCGAGCGAGGCGACATGCAAGCGGCTCTGGGTACGCTCGATGACCTCGAGACAGGGCTGCACCGAAACAAGCTTTCCTCCCAGGCTGGTTCGGCTGCGGGCAAGGGGCTGACGGAGATGCGCGACGCCCTCGGCCCCGACGCGTACTGGAAGGCCGCGACGTGGAAGCGGCTGCTCGTGATCAGCGCCGGCCCTGTTGCGAACATTCTGCTCGCGATCGTTCTGCTCACGGTGCTCTTCATGACGAGCTCGGTGAAGCCTTCGACGACCATCGAGTCGGTCGTCGACGGTTCGCCCGCGGAGGCTGCCGGGCTTCTTGCCAGCGATCGTGTGGTCTCGATCGATGGAAGCCGCGTCAACGGCGACGGCATCGGGGAGCGGATCGTGAATTCGGGCGGACGCCCGCTCGTTCTCACCGTCGTTCGCGACGGCCGCACGCTGACGCTTCCTCCCGCCGCTCCAGAGCAGACGGACGACGGATATCGCCTCGGGATCATCCGAAAGGGCGTGGGAGTGGGCTTTGTCGATGCGTCCTGGCGTGCCGTGAAGTGGACCGGGATCATCACGCGCGAGATCGGCCGCGCGCTCGCCCAGCTCGTGCAGGGCGAGGGTCGCGAGAACGTGTCGAGCCCGATCGGCATCGTGCAGGGGTCGGCCGATGCCGTCGAGCGAGGCACGTCGAGCTACCTGTGGGTGCTGAGCCTGATCTCGCTCTCGCTCGCGCTCCTCAACCTGCTTCCGCTGCTCCCACTCGACGGGGGTCACATCCTGTTCACGCTCATCGAAGGTGCACGCAGGAGCTTCGTGCGAAGGGAGGTCTACGAGCGCGTCTCGGTGGTCGGGCTCGTGATCGTCCTGCTGCTCTTCTTCGTCGGACTGTCGAACGACATCGGCCGGCTGACCTGACGCCGGATCTCCTCGGGCGTCAGTAGGCGCGGCGCCTACACTGAACGGCGATGGCCAGCGAGGTCCAGATTCGCGTCGGCAACGTGCCGGTGGGGGGCGGCGCCCCTGTCGTCGTGCAGTCGATGACGCTCACGAAGACGCATGACGTCCAGGCGACGACCGCCCAGATCGCGGCTCTCGCGTCGGCGGGATGCGAGATCGTCCGTGTTGCCGTCCCCAAGAGCGAGGACGCGGCCGCGTTGCCCATGATCGTGCGACTGTCGCCGATCCCCGTGATCGCGGACATCCACTTCAACGCGTCGCTCGCGCTCAAGGCGATCGACGCGGGCGTCGCCGCCGTTCGCATCAACCCGGGGAACATCGGAGGCCCGGAGAAGGTCCAGCAGGTCGTCACCGCTGCGAAGCGCGCGGGGCTCCCGATGCGGATCGGCGCAAACTCGGGCTCGCTCCCCAAGCACGTGCACGGTCTCGCCCAGCAGGACCAGGCTGAAGCGCTCGTCGCCGCCGCCATCGAGGAGGTCGAGCTTCTCGAGAAGCTCGACTACCGCGACTTCAAGATCTCGGTCAAGGCGACGCACGTCCCGACCATGATCCGCGCGTACCGGATGCTTGCGGCGAAAGTGCCCTACCCTCTCCACCTGGGCGTGACGGAGGCGGGAACCGAGTTCGCGGGCGGGATCAAGAGCGCGGTCGGCATCGGCGCGCTGCTCGCGGACGGAATCGGCGACACCCTTCGGGTCTCCCTGACGGCCGACCCGGTCAAGGAGGTCGAGGTCGCGTGGGAGATCCTGAAGGCCCTCGGGCTTCGCGAGCGTGGGCCGGTGATGATCGCCTGCCCCTCGTGCGGACGCGACAACGTCGGCGTCGAGAAGCTCGCGCGGGTGGTCGAGGAGCGGCTGCGCGCCTATCCGCAGGCGTTCGAGGTCGCAGTGATGGGCTGTGCGGTGAACGGACCGGGTGAGGCGGGCGACGCGGACTTCGGGATCGCGGGCGGCCGCGACGTCGGCTTCATCTACGCACATGGTCGGGTACTCAAGAAAGTGTCGTCGGACATCCTCGTGGACGAGCTCTTCCACGAGATCGACGCGTGGCTCTCGGACGGCATGAGGCGCCCGAAGCGCCTGAAGATGGCGAAGCCGGCGGCACTCGCAATGGCAGAAGCTTCGCTCATCCCGCTCGACTAGCCTAGGCGGACAACCCGTGCTCGCCCGCCAGTCACAGCTGTTCCTGCCAACGCTCCGCGAGGATCCCGCCGACGCCGAGGCCGTGTCGCACCGGCTGCTCGTCCGCGGCGGCTACATCCGGCAGCTCAGCGCAGGAGTTTGGACGTTCCTACCTCTCGGCTGGCGCGTCCATCAGAGGATCGTCGAGATCGTGCGCGAGGAGATGGACGCCATCGGAGGGCAGGAGATGCTCATGCCGGTTCTCACTCCGGCGGAGCTCTGGGAGACGACGGGCCGCAACTCTCCCGAGATCTTCCGCCTCGAGGACCGCTCCGGCCGGCGCTTCATCCTGCCGATGACGCACGAGGAGACCGTCACCTTCCACGCACGCGAAATCCAGAGTTACCGCGAGCTCCCGAAGATCCTCTATCACTTCTCCGTCAAGGAACGAGACGAGCCGCGGCCGCGGGGCGGCCTGCTTCGGGTGCGCGAGTTCATCATGAAGGACTCGTACTCGTTCGACCGCGACGAGGAGGGGCTCGATCGCAGCTTCGAGCTCCACCGTCAGGCCTACCACCGGATGCTCGAGCGCTGCGGGCTCGAGTTCTACGAGGTGCAGGCGGAGTCGGGGATGATGGGCGGCCGCGAGAGCCAGGACTTCCTGTGCCCGGCAGGCTCGGGCGAGAACACGCTCGTCACCTGCGAGCGCGGCGACTACGCTGCCGATCTGGAAATCGCGCGTGGAGTGCCTCGCGCGCCGGAGTTCCCGGACCGACTGGACGATCCACAGCAGGTCGAGACGCCTGGGATAACGACCATCGAAGCGCTGGCAGAGCACCTGGTCATCGATCCCGCAGCGACATCGAAGGCGATGCCCGTCGTCAAGACGGACGGGACGCTCGTGCTCGGCCTCGTGCGAGGGGACGACCGTCTCGAGGAGGCGAAGCTCGTGTCCGTCCTCGCATCGGACTTCCGCCCGGCGACGGAGGACGAGATCCGCGATGCCTTCGGCGCAGACGGCGGCTCGATCGGCCCGGTTGGGTTCTCCGGTGAGGTCGTCGCCGACGAGACGCTGCGCGAAGGCCAATTCGTCGCGGGCGCCAACCGGACGGGCTGGCACCTCAGAGGCGTGCAGGCGGGGCGGGACTTCTCGGCGACGTTCGCGGACCTGCGCCAGCCACGTGAGGGCGACACCTGCCCGGAGTGCGGCGGGGCTCTTCACTTCCAGACCGCGATCGAGGTGGGGCACATCTTCAAGTTCGGGGCGCGCTACTCGGAGCCCCTCGGCGCCACCTTCCTCGACGAGGACGGGAAGGAGAGGCCGCTGATCGGCGGCAGTTACGGGATCGGCCCCGGCCGGGTGATCGCCGCGGCGGTCGAACAGCATCACGACGAGCGAGGGATCGTCTGGCCGGACTCGATCGCCCCCTTCGAGGTGCATGTGCTGGCGCTCCACGGGGGCTCGGCGGAGGTCGAGGGGGCGGCCGACCGAGTCGCCTCGGACCTCGACGACGCGGGTCTCATCGTCCTCCTCGACGACCGCGACGAGCGCCCCGGAGAGAAGTTCGCGGACGCCGACCTCGTCGGCTGCCCTATCCGCGTGACGGTCGGGCGGAAGACGCTCGAGGACGCCTCGGCGGACGTCCGGGGCCGCGCGGACGCGTCCGACCAGCGCATTGCGACCACCGACGTGCTGAAATGGGTGCGGGAGCGCTGATGGCCAAGCGACGCCGATACAGCGACGAAGACTTCGGCCCGACCATCGAGGGGCTGATGGCCGAGACAGGCACGACCTACAGGGGCCTTGCTGACAAGGCTGATCTGTCCGCCGGGTATCTCAACCACATCGTCCACGGGAACCGTCCGGTTCCTTCGAACGACGTGATCGCCCGCATCGCGGACTCCCTGGGCGTCGAGCCGGAGCATTTCCGCGAGTACCGCATCCGCGTCATCACCGACAAGCTCGAGCAGATGCCCGAGTTGATCGACCGCCTCTACCGCCGCCTCGCCTGAGGGCGCCGACTATCGGCGGCCGACGTTCCGTCGCCGGACCGTGTGTGGGCCGGAAGGCGCTAAGGTGTCGGAGCCGCGGGGCGTGGCGCAGCCTGGTTAGCGCGCTAGTCTGGGGGACTAGAGGTCCCGAGTTCAAATCTCGGCGCCCCGACCATTGAAGGCCCTGCTAACGCGGGGCTTTCGTTCTCTCATAGGAATCGCCGCGGGCCGGGTGGCCCCTCTATGGCCCCCCGATGCGTCGGTGGTGGTGCCTAGCGACGGCGTCCGAGGACAACTCCGTGGCAGCTGCCGCCGGACTAGCCCGTTCGGTGTTGGGAGCCTCACAGTGGGAGCCGGGCGTGGGAACCCGGACAAGGATCTCGACCGAAAGGCCGAGGAAGAAAGAAGCGAAGAGGCTGACCGTAACAGGGAGGGTGACGCGAGTAGCTCGCCGAAGCCGTGGGAGAGAGAAATGGCCCGTAACCAGCCGGGAGTCCACACTCGCGCGAAGCGGATAGGCGACGAAAGCAGATCCTTCGGTACGAAGGCTGACGGTTCGGGACTCGAGCGATTGAAGTCGGAAGGGAGGCCGTTCGTCTCGGCAGGCAGACCACGGAGAGATCATCGCGGCCTCTGGGCGCACGCAGGGGGCACACCCAAAGAACGGGGGGTAACTAGAACCATGGAGAAATACAGAAGGTAGAAGCGTGACCAGAACTACTGACTCACGCCGGCGGTAACGGTTGAGACAGGCTGTCAGGTTCTAGACGCACGGAAGCTGCGGTTTCATCATCTGAACCGTCCATGCGGCCCGACCTTCCGACCGGCACCGCCACCTTCCTCTTCACCGACGTCGAAGGCTCGACAAAGCTTCTGCACGAGCTCGGAGCAGAGGCGTATGCACAGGCGCTCGCGGAGCATCGGCGGGTGATGCGGGAGATATGTGCAGAGCACGGAGGGGTCGAGGTCGACACACAGGGCTTAATGCAGATGTCTAGGATCGCGATGTCTACTCGGCAAGGGAGAGGGGGTACTCATGCCTGAGCTTCACTGTCGGGCACGCGGGTGGACGTCGCGCCGCGTGCTCCGCTCGGCAGTCGTAGCCGTGGTCGCCGCTACCGCTCTTGTGGCAACGGCCTCGGCTCTCGGCTCGAACGTGAGTGTCGGCAGCCCGCCCGACACCACGCCGCAGAACCACCAGAACGAGCCCGCGGTGGCGATGGATGCGAACCATCCGAACGTGCTCGTCGCAGGCTGGAACGACTTCGTCGATTGGGCTCCGTGTCCGGAGGCGGACGCGACGGAGTTTGGAACGTGCGCCGATCCTGCGGATGACGGCATCGGCTTGTCGGCCGTCGCGTTTTCATTCGACAGCGGAAACACCTGGATTCGCCCGAGCTACACAGGCTGGACAGCGGCCGATTGCGATCCGACCACAGCTTGCGAAGCGCACGAGGGGACGATCCACACGCTGCCGTGGTACTACGAGAACCGTCTCGTGTCGTCGGGCGATCCGGGAGTTGCCGTCGGGCCGATTCCCGTGAACGGCAGTTTCTCATGGGCGAACGGCTCGCGTGTCTACTACTCGAATCTCATGGGACCGTGGCCTGCAGGATTCACGTTCCCGAACCCTGAGTTCCATGGCTACCTCGGCGTCGGCGTCTCGCGCCTCGACAACCCGACGCCGACGAGTGTCCTGAACAAGGCCAGTTGGAAGCCGCCGGTGCTCGTAAATGCGACGGCTGGGCAGACGGCGTTCGAGGACAAGGAGCAGATTTGGGCGGACAATGCGTCCTCGAGCCCCTTCTTCGGCCGCGTCTACGTCTGCAATCCCGAGTTCCGCAGCAACGGTCGCCATCCAGGGCTAGGCGGGAACTTCCCCGCCCCGCTGACGTTCTCCTACTCGCCTGACGGCGGCGACACGTGGCGCACGAAGCAGATAACGCCTGCGGGTACGACAGGGAAGGGTCCGACCCTCTGGGGACTGAGCGGTTGCACCGTGCGGACAGACAGCAGCGGTGTCGTCTACGTCTTCGCCGAGATGTTCGAGAATCCGACGCTGGTCGGCCTGCCGACGCACGGGTTCCACGTCATGTTCAAGTCAACTGACGGTGGCCAGGATTTCTCGAAGATGCAGATCGTCAGGCAGGTGACGGATCCGTGCTTCTTTGTGGATCCCGTATACGGCAGATGCGTACTCGACGGGTATGCCGGCGCCCGCACGGATCTCTCCGCCGCACCGAGCGTGGACATCGCGAACGGAGCTCCCAGCGGAGTCGGAGCGACGAACGAGATCGTCGATGCCTGGTCTGACAGCGACGATGACGTCAACGCCGTGACCGCCGAGCTTTCGTGGTCGACGGATGGCGGCACAACCTGGAGCGACCCGGCAACTGTCTCGCTGGCCGGCGATCGCCCGCTTTATTCGGCACCAGCGATCTCGCCAACCGGAGATCGGATGTACGTCGTCTACGAGGCCGACACGGCTCCGTGGCGCGGGAGTGACATGACCTTGCCGCGTCCGTATCACGGCGTCTTCTTGACCGCCCCGGTGGGAGTCACGGGCGCTCCGGGGGCATGGACGCCGATCTACAACGGTTCAACCGACACGTCCGCAGGTCACAACGATCTCCGCGGCACGTATCCCGGTCACGACATCTATCAGGAACGAGTCGGTGATTACGTGTATGCGGCGGCGTCTCGGACGTACGGTGTCGGCGTCTGGACGGACGCACAGAACGCGAGCGTCTGCGATCAGGTGCAGGACTACCGGGCGGCATCGCTCGCGGCAGAGGAACTCGTGCTGCCGGCGCCTTGGCCCCTCGCAGATTGCCCCGACACGTTCGGCAACACCGATATCTGGTCAGCGACGGGTTAGACGCACATCCTGTGGGGCGGCATGGCCGCCCCACAGGAACCACACGCGGTATCCAGCCCACCGCAGACGCCCGCAACTGCTGTTCGCGTACGGGCACACCTCCTTCGCGCCCGTCTAGAACGTAGTCATCGCGAACGAACTCGGCTGCTCCCGAGTGGGGACCTTGACCACGTAGATGGTGGCGGGCCGGGCGACTACCACGGCCCTTCCCAGGCTCGTTGCAACTGCGCTACGAAACCCCGGCCCTGAGCCGCCCCCGGTGGGATCCGACGTCGAGAATCTGGCGAGGCGTGTGGTGAACGCCCTGCGATTAACCAAACGACTCGTCGAGGACGACCTCGTAGATCTCTGCCGCTCCGGTTCGACGGCCCTGCCCCTCGCCCGGCGACATGGCGTTCAGAGCTTCATCCGCCCGCCGCGCGTCCTGTTCCGACTCGGAGAATGCGATGCCGATCGCCGTTCCTCTGTTGCGGTCGACAAGTTGGACCCAGCGCGTGACGGTCTCCATGAGCGCTCGAGCTTCTTCGGGTGCGCCTTCCGGGAGCTCGCCGGACCTTCCAGCATCCATTTGCCGCTTCATGTCGGCAACGTCTTCGTCGATCCGGCTCGGATCGAGTCCTTCGAAGCGGGCAATGCGTGCGTACATGGCGGACCTCCTTCCGCTCAGGTGTCGCATAAGGCTAGGCGTTGAGGGGGTAGTGCGAGACGGGCGTACGGGCCGCCCTCATCCACATCTGTGTCCTCCATGTTCGCCGCGAACGAAGCACTCCCCGCGAGCCGGGGTTAGGTTGTCAAGGTGTCCGAGGCGACGATTCCGAGCTCGCGAGCTACCTGCGGATCGAGGAGCGGGAACTGTGCATCGCCTTCCTCCCGTTTCCGACGAGGCTCGTGGCCGAGCCAGGCGTGGGCCAATTCGTCGAGCGGGCGGCGTTCGAGCAGAAGACTCCTGCCGAGTGCAGCTCGCTAGACGTCAGATGCGCGGAGGGCGCCGGAGCACCTTCCCCCTTGTCCGGCGCCCTCCGCGAAGTGTTCGCATTACCCGTACGGCGGGCCTGCGACGTTGTCGATCGTCCACACTTCTCCGCCCAGGGTGACGACATACGCGGTGTTGCCGATGATCTCGAGCGACGACGGCTGATCGAGCTCGTCCGCGATCGTCGTGAAGCCGCCGGCCCCGTTCGCCCGCATGAGCGCTCCGGTGTCGTGTGACGCCGGAGCACCGGCGCAGTCCGGATCGTCCCCACAGGTGAAAACGCCCTGCGAGAGGGCGAACAGCGTCCGCCCTCGGCCCATTTCCACGTCCACGGCGAGTCGAGCGCCGGACGCGACGTCCGTCGCGATCGACGACCCTGGCTCGAACGAGACGATCTTGCCGTTCTGCGGCTCATGCGGAACAGGACCGGCTTCTGCGAGGTAGATCGCGTTCCCGGACGTGGCCAGCCCGGTCGGTACGACGTCTCCGAACCCGATCAGTTGCGTGATCGTGCCGTCCAGATTGACGCGAAGCACGCGATTGTGGTGCCCGTCCGTGACGAGGAATCCGCCGCGATACGTCTCCAGCGCGTACTGGACTCCCATTGGGACAGCGAACGGGAACCCGGACGGCGGGTTCTCGCACGCAAACGTGCCGATGTCCGCGACGACGGTCGAGCTCGTAGGCCCGTCCACGCGGTAGATCCCGACGGTTTGCGGGTGACAGGCGAACAGGTCCGCCGGGAATACAGATCCGACCACACTCACGAGGGCGTACGCAGTCGAGCCGATGAACGCGACGTCCATGATGCCGCCGAACGGGAGCTGACTGAACCGCCGCGGCAGACCGCTCGCATACAGGGTCTTCGCTCCGCTGTCGGGGTCGACGCGCCAGATCTCGCCGGTCGCGGGCTGGGGTACGTACAGCGAGCCGCCGGGACCAACGGCGCTGCCGGAGCCAGCTCCGCCCGGCAATGCTGCGAGCAGTTCGGGTTCTCCCGGCTCTGCCGCAGGAGGTGCAGCGCTGGCGGCGAGGGGCACGATCATCGCCACCAGGGCCACCCCAGCAACCAGCAGTCTTCTTCGAGTACTCATGCGTCTTCTCCCCTCTGTCATGCCGCGTCATGCCGCCGCGGCCGCGGCGGGGTGCGGTCGCGCAACGATTGTACGGCGACCTTGACGATCTCGTCGATCGGAAGCCCGGGCACTCACCACCAGCTGGCTTCTTCCGAGCCGCTCTGCGTCGCTTGTGAACGACCGTCGTCGCTGACACGAGCGAGCATCTTACGCATGAGCGATCAGCATCGTCGTGAGCCGATGCGATGACTAATTGTTATGCAGACAGTCGAGGAGACGATCATCGTGACGGCGCAGATGCCGCGAGTGATGCACGACGAGCTTCGCGAGCGAGCCGAGCGCGAGAGCCGTTCGCTCAGTGCCGAGATTCGTCGAGCGGTACGCGCGTATCTCGACGAGACCAACGACGAGAGGAAGGAAGCATGAGACATCCCGGTAACTCTGAGCCGCTGTTCTCATCGAAGCAGCGAAGACCGAAGACGTGCGGGCAGTCATCCACGCCGCATCGCAGGGCAAGGAGGTCAGCGATCCAGACGAGCGGCAGCGAGCCGCGCTCGAGGAGCTGCGAAGCGCCGAGACCTGAAGGCGGGCTACAACCAGGCCGCAGACGAGGCCGGCAACAAGCTCGCCGAAGCGATCGGAGAGCACCGCGACGAGTGGTCAGCGGCGCTGCGCAAGGCGGCAGGTGAGGCGAGCGAGCGCTACGTCGCGCCGAAGCTCGCGCAGCGCTCAGCGAACTCGTACCTTCGGTGAGCGGGCTCGACTGGCTGAGCGCCTTCAACACGGGCGAGGCGAAGGTCGGTTACGTCACGCAATTCACGGGCGGCCGCGGTCGCGTGAGCGGGCGACGCGCTGGATTCCCAGAGCTTGAGCACGTGGAGACTGACGCGTCGTCGCTGCTCGCGCTCGCGGAACTCGCGGCGAAGCTGCCCGAGTCGAGTGAGCAGACGACGCGAGAGAAGGAGGCAGTCCATGCCTGATCAGCCAACTCAGCGCTCGCACGACGAGATGCGAGCCATGTCGCTAGACCAGCTGCGCACTGCGTTCGCAGCTGGAGAGCTGTCAGACGTGCTCTCAGCACGGCCCTCGGGCTCAGATCCCGGAAAGTCGCAGCTCTCCGTCAATGATCTCCAGCGCCTGACACCGGACGAGATCGACGAGGCGCATCGAGCCGGGCGGCTCAACGAAGTCCTGCGGGCGAAGGGCTGAGACGTGTCGAAGATCCGACGGCCGCGGTTCTTACTCCGGAAACGTCTTCTACTGCCGGCGTCGAAGGCTCAATGATCATGTTCGCGCTCGGTCCGACACCCGACCCGTTCCAGCATCCGATCAACGGTCTCTACGTCAGTCGCGCGGACGGCAGCGAGGTCACGGAAGTACTCGGCGGGAACGACTTCAAGCGCGAGCCCGTCTGGATAAGCGGCTAGGCCGTTCGCGACCTGCGCAGCGGTGACGCGGGTTCGCGCGCGCCGGGTCAGACCGCTCTCCTCTTGGCCGTATGAGCTTGAGCCGGAGGGCAGAGGCCCAGGCGAGAGAGCATGGGGGTCGGGCAACCGCAGGAGCCGAACGCTACCACGGCGACGAAGGCGCACCGGAGGGGATGTCCGAGTCGCTGCCCGCCTGGAGTCGGCCCCGACACGAGGCCGGGGCCAACAGCGACAGGTACTACCCGCTCTTGCTCGGGTTGCAGGCGTCGCCGGGACTCGGGAATGCGTCCTTGTACCCCTGCGCGACGAGAAGCCCGTAGGACTGCGCGATAGTACCGCCGAACGGAGCCGCCTCGTTGAAGTCGTCGTTGTACCCGGAGAACGAGCACTCGGACGCCGCGTTGTCCGGCGCGGGCACCGGCTTGCCATTCCCGGTGATCTCGCCGGCGAAAGCCGAGCCGGCACCGAATCCGCCAAGTGCGGCCGCACAGACCGCAATCGTGACCAACGATCGATAGCGCATTGCTTTCCTCCCCGTTGTCATGGCGCGCAAGCGCCGCCGCAGAACCACAAGCGTACTACTCGGCGTCGAGGCCGGGCAAGTCCCGATCGCGCCCACGAATGTCGCGCGGCAGGCTGCCGCAGCGTCCGCATGAGCACGAGCCGTAGACGGAAGAAGACTCACCATGCGAACATCAGTTCGTGACCTCGCGAGGACACCCCTACGCCGAGTTCCAACGCGCGCTCGACCGCGGCAACCTCTGGATCGCAGAAGCGGTGGCTCGTGACCTCCCGACTGTTTCGTTAGAGGATGCTCTCCGACTCGTCCATCTCTACGCTGAGCGGGAATCGCCGAAGTACGAGAGGGCGGCAATGCGCTGGCTGGAGCGCTACCTCGTTGAGAGCTCGCCGCGGCTCCAACACTTCGCGGAGGTCACGGCGAGCTTCGCCAGGCGCGACTTCGATCCCGGCTGAGAGCCCTCCGGAAGGGCCGCTACGTACCCTTGGGTACGTACGGCGAGAGGACGCTCGCGCAGCCGAGAACGCACCTAACCTGCTGTGTGTGACCGCGCTGCTCCGCCCATTGCTCTTGATGGACGTAGATGGTGTCCTGAACCCATATCACGACTGCCCAGACGGCTTCGCGGAGTACGACTTCTTCCCAGAGGAGGATGAGCCCGTCCGCCTCGCAGGCATCCATCGCGAGTGGCTGCACGAGTTGGCGGCGAGCTTTCACATGGTGTGGGCGAGCGGCTGGGGACAGGACGCGAACGGGTACCTCTGCTCACACTTTGGGTTGCCCGAGCTTCCGACCATCCCCTTTCCCCCGATCCCATTCGAGCCTGCTGCAAAGGTTCAGCGATCGCCGCCTTTGTCGGTGATGACCCCGTTGCCTGGGTCGACGATCTCCTTACGCAGGAAGCCCGAGAGTGGGCGCTGGAACGGTCACACCCGACGCTGCTCGTCGACGTTGATCACGAGGTTGGTCTCACGCGAGACGCTGTGGACACTCTCCTCGCGTGGCGGCTCACACTTGGCTGAGCCTCCGGTGAAGCGACATTCCCGCACGCTCGCGCACCGGAGCGCCGCCTCTCGCGGCGGCCGGCCGGACATAGTCCGATTGCCCCTTAACTGCTGGTCGTGCGGACGGAAGAAGCTGATGGGTCTGCGTGATCGCCTGCGCCACGTCCACGAGCTTTCTGGCCCGTCTGTTGTGAGTGCGACCTCAGCAGAGGAAATGCGGCTTCGGCGTCGATGCCGTTTTGCTCCATGAGGATGCCTTTGGCTTGTTCGATGATCGCGCGGCGACCGAATGCGCCTTGGAGGTTCTGGAACTCAGCGAACCGCCGCAGCGTGATGTCGAGGGCGCTCTGCAGCTCGCCGTCGTCACCATCGAGAACAACGTAGGCGAAGACACCTCGCTGAGCTGCTTCGTGCACGTAGCTCGGGTCTTTGGCATCGAGAAGTGCGATAACCGGACAAGCTGCTTCACGGACGATCACGGAGATTTGCTCGAGCGCGTGCTCGCCATCGAGACCCAATCCCACGAGCGCGACCTCTGCGGACGAAGAGTTCCCTTCGGTTAGATCTCACTGCGCAGCATTCGACGCTCATCGACATTCCTGATCACTCGCCCACGCGAGTGACGCAGAGTCGGACACCAGAGCGAATCCGTCGTCTCGAATCCTGAAATCTGATGTATGCGCCGTGCGGCTTCGCGCCGGACAGAAGACACCACCCCGTGCGGTAGCAGTTGAGGTTCAACGCCGCTCATCAAGCGGACGATGCCAGGTCGACTGGCGCGCACCTGGCGCGCACCGGCGGAAAGGCGTATGAAGCCGAGGTTCTCGTGGCAGCCAGACTCGAATGATGGGGTTCATGGGCCCTGCTCCTTTCGTGCGAACATGTGATCGTGATCTCGCAAGGGCCTGCTCAAGGACGATTCCAGCGAGGCTGCGACCGTGGCCAGCTCGTGCAGGCAGAAACGCGGCCAGGGAGCTCGGCTGGATGAGCCTCCTGAACGCGCTATCACTCGTCCTGCTCTCCGCATGCGAGGGAGCCCGAAGTTCGAGGCGGCCCCTGTGCGATGGCTATCGCGGTACGCGCTCAAAGGGTGATCCAGCTCTTAGGGCGAATCCCCGATGAACCTAGAACTCATGCGATTCAAACTCGCTGCCATCGTCGTCGGTGTGCTCGCAGCGACCGCCGTGACCGGAGCATCTGCCGCGGACTTCGCGGCCGATACCGGCCCCTGTCCAGAGCCGCCCGGAGGTGGTCAGGTGCTCCTTTGCCCAACGGGGTATGTCGGCGTCCCGTATGAGGTCGCGCTCGAGTCCGAAGAGGGTTCGGGCTGCGAACCTTACGACTGGTTCGAGATCGTCAATAGCTCGCTTCCCACCGGACTCTCGATGACGCGGGACGGTGTCATCTCCGGCATCCCCACGGGCGCGGGCCTAACGCGTTTCTGGGTGTGGAATCACGACCTGACCGAGGCGCAAGGCGGACCTTCTTGGTGCCAACGCGAGGATCGATCGGAACGCGAGTTCACCATCCCGATCGACCCCGGACTCGCGATCGTCAACCCGTCCCTCAAGCCGGCCACCGTTGGCCAGCCCTATACCGACACTCTCGCGATGAAGCAGGTTGTAAGCCTGAACCAAATCACGGGCGCCGACGTGCAGGCGACCTGGTCGCTGCGGTCGGGAGCGCTTCCTCCGGGCATCACGCTCTCGACATCAGGCGTATTGACCGGAACCCCCACTTCCGAGGGGAGCTACCAGTTCGTCGTCAAGGCCCAGTACGGAAGTCCCTTTGACACGGAGACATACACACTCGCCGTCCGCCAGCCCGTGAGCGTGAAGTCCCCGCTCGGGTCGGTGCAGCGGCCGAGCGGCGAAGTCGGGATTCGCTTCGGGAAGGCCTTTACCGCAACGGGCGGAAGCGGCATCTACACATGGGCGCTCATGTCGGGCGCGTTGCCCCCCGGCGTCGCACTCGACGCGACAGAAGGCACGATCACCGGAACTCCTCAAACGGCAGGGAACTTTGCGTTCGCCCTCACCGCCACAGACAACGAGGGACGCGTGGGGACGGTGAGTGCTGCGTTGACCGTTGCCCGAAGACTCGCGATCAAGACGCTCCGCTTGAAGACTGCAAAGCTCACACGCACCTACCAGATGAAGCTGGCAACCGTGGGAGGCGTCCAACCCGTGAAGTGGAGGGTGCTTCGCGGCAAGTTCCCGCTCGGCATCAGGCTTTGGCAGAAGGCCGGGACGATCGCAGGGACCCCGCGTCGGATCGGAACCTTCCGCGTAACGGTTGAGGCACACGACGCACTCGGCGCGAAGTCGCGCAAGACGCTCGTGCTTCTCGTGAAGAGCTGACCGTCGTTGGCGACGGATGCGGAGCAGGGCTGGACGATCATGGAGCCGCAGCCGCACCTCAACGCGCCCGCTTTCCTCGCAGCCAAGGATTGGCAAAATGTTTCTCGGAGAGCACACAGGGCCGAGCCGACGGGGTACTGGGTGGAGATCATCGACCTGGCGACGCGCCGCTCGCGCATCCTTGAGGAGACGGCGTCCTGTTGGTCATACGGTTGGCCCGGTCGTCAGACGGAGAGCGGCTATCCGCCACAGCTAGGAGGCCAGACGGTCGCGAGGCAACAGTCGTCGTCGCCCCGGACGGCACAGTCCTGGAGCGAGACCCGCGCCTGGTTGGCCAATCTGCTGAGCCGAGTCGGCTTGAAGCCTAAGCTTCTCGTTGCGCCCGTCGCCCGCTCGCGCGAGTGTCGGGCGCGAACTCGCGCCTAGCACACTCCGGGCAGAACGGCAGGAGCTCCCGCAGCCATCCGACCAGAAGCCCCATCGTTCTTTGATCGCGGTGAACTCGTCGACCGAGCGCTTGCATTCGGAGCACTGAAGGTCAGGAGTCTCGAGCGAGCGATCCAATCGGACGAGGATCCTATTCCTCGCGCCTCGCGAGGCTCACCGCGACTTTGGCAAAGATCTGCAGGCTGGGCGAGCTCTCAGTGAGATAACGGGCGAGCCAGCGTCTCGCGGCTGGCTCGAACTTCGGCGAGCCGCGTTCCGCGTAGAGGTGGACCAGCCGAAGAGCGTCCTCGAGTGAGAACGCCGGAAGGAGACCCAAGTCCAGCTGAGAGATTGACCGTTTCGGGTGAACGGCCTATGCTCGTTGCCCGCGACATGAGGGTTCTTGGGGAGGGGTCGCTGCGGTGCAACCCTCGACGGAACAAGCCAACTGGGGCCGGGGATCCGGAGAGGGCCGCACGCTCGTCCGCGTGGGGCGGGTGGTCGGAGTGATGGCAGTCGCGATCGTGCTCGCCGTGGTTACGCCCGTCTCCGCAGCGGGAGCGGACAAGCATCCGGGCCCGACCCGGCTCTGGAAGGCGTTCCCGCTGCATCCGGCAAACGAAGGACGCCTTCGCACCACATCTGAAAGATCCGTACCGTCCCGGCCACCGTCTCAGCCTGTTGCGGCTGTTCCCGATTCGGACGGTAACAAGGCGATCCTCATGTTCGCAGTAGCCGGTGGAGCGACGGGAGTCCTCCTGCTTCTCCTCCTCGCGGCCAGGCCCGTACCCACGAAGAAAGGGGTCACTATGTCGAGCTTCATTCGTCGCCACTCTGACGGACAGTCAGAGGGCGACAGATCCGCGGAAGCGCCACCCCGCATCGACGAGGGGGTCACGTCCTACACGTTGCGCTCTGCTCGCGCGGACGGCGAGCCTCCGGAGGTCTCGGAGCAAGCAGGCACCACCACGCCGGGTCTGGGCATCGTCAGCTACGACGAGCTGGGACAGACGATCGCCAATGTTCTCCGCACCGCCGAGGACGAGGCGACCCAGCTTGTCGCCGCGGCGCGTTCTCAAGCGCAGTCGATTCGCGAGGCGTCCGAAGTGGAGGCGAAAGAGGCTCGTGCGCGCCTCGACGCAGAGACGGCCGAGCGCCGGTCCGACTCCGAGCGCATCCGCGCCGATGCAAATCGGTACGCGGAAGAGCGCCGCAGGGAAGCCGACCTAGAAGCGAATCAGACTCGCGCCGATGCCGAGTCGGAGGCCAGAAAGCTTCGCGAAGCAGGTGAATCGATCAGACGCAGCCTCGAGGAGAAGGGGCTCGCGCGGCGGCAAGAGCTGATGGAAGCCTCGAGCGACGTGGAAGCCCGGCTTCGCGAGGCATTGACGACGTGCCACGAGGTCGTGGCCGGGATCGAGAAGCTGCTGGGCGAGGAACCCGTCGACCTCGACGAGGAGCTGCTGCAGGAGGTCCAGGAGGTGCAGGTGGTCGAAGCAAAGACTGCGTAGCGACTCAGCGGATCGTCACCGGGGTATCCACTGGCACGAGCCGGCCGAGCTCGAAGTATGGGGACGACGACTTTCCCATGGCGATTCGCGCGCGGAAGATCGTGCGCCCAGCGAGGAGGAGCTCGGCCGACCCGCGCCCTAGGCTGGGACGGGCTCATGAAGCGTGTGGCCCGAACCACTCCTCGCGTTCTCGTGCAGACCGTGAGTTCGGGTCTACTCCAGATGGACTAAGTGCTCACGATGCGGTCGTACTCGGCGATCATTCGAGCGAGTTCAGGTGGCGTGAGCCAGCTCGCGTTCAGCCACTTCAGGTCCGTGTCGGTCGCCCCACGGGCGACGGCGCAGCCCTTTCAGACGTAGACGGGAACCCGGTTGTCGATGAGCTTCTGGAGTAGCGCCTTCGTCGGCGGAATGCCGACGCCCTCGATTTGCTCCGCGTTATCGCGCGAGACGAGTTCCGTCGCGTCGCCGACAAGCACGACCGCGCAGTCCTGCGCTTCATCGACCGAACCGTTGGCCGCGATGTGGAGGGGAATCGATGCCCTGGTCGGGTCGAGTGCCCCAGCGGTTGCCAGATAGAGGATCTTCATCGGTCGAGCCTACTACGGCGTCGAGTGACACCACGCAAGCCGTGCGTAGCCCGTAACGAGCTGGTCGTGCGCGTGCGCAGCTGGGCTAAGGTCGACGCGTGTCCGCAGCCGAGCGCGAGCACCAGCGCGACGCCGAGCACCAGGTCACGCCGCTCGAGCTCTTCTTCGACTTGGTCTTCGTGTTCGCGATGACCCAGGTCACGAGCCTGCTTGCGGACGACCCGACGTGGGGTGGAGTGCTCCGCGGGATGCTCGTCCTCGCGGCGCTCTGGTGGGCGTGGGGCGTATTCGCATGGTTGACGAGCGCGATGGACGTGGACGAGGGCGGCGTCCGGCTGGCGATGCTTGCTTCGATGGGGGCGATGCTCATCGTCGCCTTGGCGGTACCGGGTGCCTTCGGAGACGACGCCGTGCTGTTCGGTGCCGCCTACCTCCTCGTCCGCCTCCTTCATCTCGTCCTCTCCACCATCGTCGGTCGCGACGATCCCGACCGCCGGGGCGCGCTTCTCCGGTTCGCGCCGACCGCGATCTCCGGTGCCTCGTTGCTCGTGCTGGCCGGCTTCCTCGAGGGGGACGAACGCATCGCGGTGTGGGTGGTCGCGCTTGCGATCGACTACCTCGGCCCGGCCGTGATCGGCGTCGGCCGCGGCTGGCGGGTCGCGCCCGAGCACTTCGCCGAGCGGCACGGGCTGATCATCCTGATCGTGCTCGGCGAGTCGATCATCGCCATCGGCGTCGGCGCCGGGTTCGTGCTGGGAACGAGAGTGATCGTGGGGGCGGCGCTCGGAATCGTCGTCGTCTCGGCGCTCTGGTGGCTCTACTTCGACGTGGCCGCGATCCTTGCGCGGAGGCGACTCATGCGGGCGAAAGGCCTCGAGCTGCACCGGCTTGCGCTGCACGCCTACAGCTACCTCCACCTGCCCATGGTCGCCGGCATCGTGCTCTTCGCCCTCGGCCTGAAGACGACGCTTGGCGACGTGGGTGAGGCGCTCGACACGGTGCCCGCAGTCGCGCTGTGCGGCGGCGCCGCCCTCTACCTGCTCGCACACATCGCCTTCCTCTTCCGAACCACCGGCCGAGTCTTCCGGCGGCGGACGGTCGGGGCAGTCGTTTTGCTCGCCCTCGTCCCAGTTGCCGTCGCGATCCCGGCCCTTGCGGCGCTCGCCCTTGTGGGCGCCGTGTGTGCGCTTGTGGTGGCGTACGAGGCCGTACGCCATCGCCGGGACCGGATCCTGGTCCGCCACCCGGAGCTTGCGGCCTGACGGGAAATCGCCGGCGCCGCGCCCACGGGCAATGTCCCTCTCTTCGGCCGAAGGGGTTCGCCGGAGCCGTCCGGGATCACCGGTGAGTCAGTTGTCAATCGGCGGCGCCGCCCCGTACTCCTCGTCGGTGACGGGCGCGCCCCACGTTGCGCTGTTGCCTTCCTCGTCGACTTCGAGCATCGCGAGGTGGGTCATGAACCGGTTCGGCGCCGCGCCGTGCCAGTGATCTTCGCCCGGCTCAAAGAACACGCGGTCGCCGGGGCGGATGACCTCTATGGTGCCGCCGCGCCGCTGCACGAGGCCGACGCCCTCGGTGACGTAGATGGTCTGCCCGTTCGGGTGCGTGTGCCAGGCCGTTCGTGCGCCCGGCGTGAAGTGGACGCTGCTCGCGTTCAGTCGCGAGGCGTCGGACGGCGTCGCGACCGCATCGAGGTAGACCGCGCCTGCGAACCACTCGCTCGGCCCCGCTGCGGTCTCGACGCGGTTCCTGGTGATCTGCATCGTTGTTCTCCTGACGGTCTGATGGGTGTCTTGCCGATCTCGTCAGGACGGACGCTACTTATACGGTCAGTCCCGCGACATCGCAGAAGTCATCGAGGACGCGGGCGGACTCGAGGGCCTAGTCCGGACCGCGGTGGTTTGTTCGCGGGCTCACGGCCATGAGGGCGCTGCGGCAGGCGCTCTCGCTTGTACATGCGTTTGTATTTGATCAGCGGGACGGCGTACGGTCGGCCGACGATCGAGAGGAGGCGTTGTGTCCGCAGAGAGGAAGAAAAGTGCTAGCGCTGGGCGCCCGTCGCTTCATTGATCGCCGTCGCTGTCATCTGGGGTGCATCGACGGCTAACACGCAGGCCGCGTCACACATCGCGTCCGCGCAGGCATCGCCGCTCGTCGGTCGCTGGCAGAAGGTGACAACCTGCCAGCAGTTCGTCGACTCGCTGAAACGCTTCGGGATGGAGGCTGTGGCCCCTGCGATGGTGGCCGGAAATGGGCCCGTACCGGGGACGCCCGAGGAACTGGCTGCCAAGAGCAACATCTGCGAAGGCGCCGTTCCGCGAGTCCATTCACACTTCTTCAACAGCCTCGGTGAGTTCGGCTCCCTCGACTGGGACCGCCAGCGGGTCGACGACGGCATCTACCGGGTCGTCAACGCGAGAACGTTCCGCATCGGCGGAGCGACGTTCCGCTATCGGATCATCAACGGCAAGAGGCTGACGCTCACGCCGGTGATCTCTGCGACTGCCAAGAAGCGAGCACTCGCTCGTCCATTGGAGTTCAGCCGAGCAGGATGGATGGTGGCAGTGTCGCTCCCGGCGGGTCCGAGTTGGAAGCGCGTGCCCTGTGCCGGCTGGTGTTAGCGCCACCAAGCGCTTCGCTCGATACTCTCGGGCATTCTTAGAGCTCCGCCCTGAACCACGACGCAAGCTCCGGAGCCCGGGGCAAGACAGCGTTGCGCAACGTGCGCGGGATTCCTCGCCTCTTCCGCCGCGCCCTACGTGTCCGTCACGGAACCGTGACGTAGTCGTCGAGGAACGAGCGCGCGTCGTCGATATCGAGACGGTAGTAGCCGCCTGCGCTTCGACAGAACTGGCTCGCACCAAAGCTGGTATCACCGACGAGGAGACCCTCGTGGAACACGGGGCCCCCGGAGTCGCCAAAGCAGCTGCCGCCGCCGGCGCGCGAGTCGTGCTCGTTCTCCGCGAGCTTCAGCACTTGAGAAGTGATGTTCTGGCCGACCGCGTCGACGAAGCGACGCGTGCTGTCCGAGACCGCAGCCGGCTTCTGCGGACCATCGCTCGGCTTCTCGAAGAAGACGCCGTACCCGACAACGGTGAAGGTCTGCTTGCTGAGCCCACCGTTACCGTTGGCGAGCCCTGCGAGGTAGTTACGCGGCGGGAGTTGCGCCGGAATTGCGTTGGTGTAGGGAGCGTCGAGCACCACGACACCGACGTCGTGGAGGTCGTTCAATTGCAACTCACCGTCCCAGAGCGGATGCGCGTGCGGTGTGCCGATGAGCCAACCGGTCGGCGCCGAAACGTATCCTGTCGTCGACGTCCCGTCGCCCGGGTCGTCGGCCGCGCGCGGCGTCGGAGTCGGAGCCACGGTGTCGAACGTCGCGATCACCTTTCCACGAACGCCATCGGTGCAGTGGGCTGCGGTCACGAGCACCGTGGGGGACACGAGCGTCGCCGAGCATCGGAAGCGACCGTCGGGTTGGTAGAAGACGATCATGGCCACATTCGGGTGCGCGTTCCCGTCGAGCTGGCCACCTGTGATTGCCCGGGAAGTACCAACCATGGCGGAGAACACCGCCATCGTCACGAACAGGAACCCAGCAACACGCTTCATGGATTACCCCCTTCGTACGGCGAGGCTCCCCCTACCTGACGCGGTATTCAAGCACGCAAGAGTGGGCAGACGGATTGACACCCGCGGGTTGAGGCGCGAGAGGGACCGCATTTCGGCTTTGCAAAGAGATGACCGAACCGTCCGCGAGCCTCGCTGGAGCGCGTCGACGGCAAGCGGAAGGCCAGGCCGGCACACATATCCCATCCACGCCCCCAGTCCGGACAACGGAAAGGGACGCCACAGACCGACCTGGCCAGCGGACGCCTTCGCGGCTCACCCCATTCCCCCTCCAATTGTGGGACGACCCCGAGCGCAAGGAAGCCGGGGTCACGAGGACGGCTCGGTACACCAGCGGCTCGCGATCTGGCATCGCCGTTGAGGGTCAGCGAGTGCCAGGCCGCAAGTCAGTTGAGGTCCCGGCCTATCGGCGGAACGTCCGGCGAGCCGGGGCGCTCGTCAGGCCGGAGACATCACGAGCACCAAGTGTGATCGTGTACCGCCCAGGCCCTCGGAAGCGCGGGGCCGGGAGCCAGTTGCGCGTGTAGGCGCCACATGGCCGCGGTGGGACGCGGGTCGCGAAACACCGCGCTGTGTCAGATATGAAAAAACGCCCATTTGGAGGGATTTCACAAGTTGTAAACACTCCTCACTCATCCTTCTGAAATCCGCTCCGGAGGGCTGGTGGCCGCATCTACCCGGGACAGGGGGACGCCGGACAAAGGCGCGAGAACCGCCTGTCGCGACCCAAGACGCAAGTTTTGGCTCGTCGGCGCATCTATCGGGCAGGGGGAAGACGCCGGGCCAGAGGCGGCGGCTCAACCGTGGCGGCGAGGTCGCCGCCCTCCCGGCGTGACGAAGCGCAATTTGGGGCGCCCGTCGGGCGACTCCTGTAGCCCGCGGAAGGGAGGCGCCCCACGAAGGCCCCGAACGAGAAGGCCTTCCGGTCCGGACGACGAAGCGAACGACGCCGGGCCGGCCTTGGCGTCCCCGATTCCTCTCCCCTAGGGGACGGATGGGTCGCCGGCCCGGCACCCTCCCCAGGCGAGGCTCGCCTGGCGGCGAAACCCAGGGCTTCATCAGGTCGTGCAGTTCGCCCGTTTGAATCACCCTCGTCGTGGGGAAGATCCGACTTGACAACGACGGGAGGAGACCGTGGCAGACGTCGAACGGCGCGGGAGTGGTATGGGGATCTCGCTCGGTGGCATTCTGGTCATCGCCGGGATCCTGATCGTGATCTTCTGGAGCTTCTGGATCGGGCTCATCGTCGCGCTCGTAGGTCTCATCGCTTTCGGCGGATTCGCCAGGGGTCGCTGGTACTAGCCGCCGGGCGGGGAGAGCCGCCTGTGAGAAAACTCATGCATGGCCGTGGAGCTCACCAACGAGGCGATTGCCGATCGGCTGCTCTCGTTCGCGGCGCTCCTCGACCTCGCTGACGCGAATCCGTACGCAGCGCGCGCCTACCGCAGGGCCGCCGATCTCATCCGCGAGACGCCTGCGCCCGTTGCCGCCCTCGTCCGCGAAGGCCGCATCCGGGACCTGCGCGGGATCGGCTCCGGCATCGAGACGCGGCTGCGAGAGCTCGTCGAGACGGGCGAGATCGCCGAGCTGCGCGAGCTCGAGTCCGAGCTTCAGCCGCAGCTGATCGGCCTGGGCCGTCTGCTCGGCCTGAGCTCACGCCGGATCCTCGACATCGGCACCGCGCTCGGGATCACGACGGCGGACGAGCTTCGAGCGGCGGCAGCGGACGGACTCTTGAGGTCGGTCGCCGGAATCGGCCCGGCGACCGAAGCAAAGATCCGGGCGGCGCTCGCCGAGAAGCCGCGGCCGCGCCGAGGCTTGACTCTGAACAGGAGCCTCGCGCTGACGGGAACGATCGCGGAGGCGCTCGGCGGCCACGTCGCCGGGGATGCGCGCCGTTTCCGCGAGCTCTCGTTCGATCTGGCGGTCGTGCGTGCGGCGAGGGAAGCGGCATCCGTCCTCGACGCGTTCGGACGCCTTCCCTCGATCGTGGCGGTCGTCGAGCGTACGGAGCGACAGGCGGTGGGCGTGACGGTGGAGGGCGTTCCGATCACCCTGTGGGTCGCGGAGCCGCGCCGCTTCGGCACCGAGCTCGTCCGTGCGACCGGGTCAGCGGCGTACGTCGCAGCGCTCGAGCCGCTTCCCGAGGCATCGAGCGAAGCGCTGGTCTACGAGCGTCTCGGACTACCGTGGCGCCCACCCGAGCTACGTGAGGAGGACGCACCTGCGCTTCCCGCCTCGCTGCTCGAGCTCTCGGAGGTCCGAGGGGATCTTCATTGCCACACCGTCTGGTCGGACGGAAAGGCCACCGTCGAAGAGATGGGGCATACAGCCCGGGAGCGCGGATACGAGTACCTCGCCATCTGCGACCACACCCTGAGCGTGAGCGTCGTGCCGGGACTGAGCGCCGACGACGTTCTCCGGCAGGGCGAGGAGATCGCCGAAGCGAACGCGCGGCTCGCGCCGTTCCGGATCCTGCGGGGTATCGAGTGCGACATCCTTCCGGACGGGACGCTCGACCTCGAGGACTCCGTTCTCGCCGAGCTCGACTGGGTTCAGCTCAGCCTGCACGCAGGGCAGCGCCGCAGCGCCCGCGAGTTGACACGGATCGTGTGCGAGGCCATGCGGAATCCGCACGTCTCGGCGCTCAGCCACCCGAAAGGCAGGATCCTCAACCACCGCCCTGAGAATGCCCTCGACCTCGATGCGGTCTTCGAGGTCGCCCTCGAGACGGGAGTTGCGCTCGAGATCAACGGACTTCCGGATCGGCTGGACCTCTCGAGTCGTCATGCGGCTGATGCGCTCCAGGCAGGCATCGATCTCGTTCTCTCCTCGGATGCGCATTCGCCCCGAGGACTTGCGAATCTCGAGCTCGCTGTCGCGACCGCGCGCCGCGCGGGAGCGTCGAAGCGCCAGATTCGCAACGCGCGCCCACTCGCCGCGCTCTCGATACGGGAAGGCTCTTAGCGCGCTCGCTCGAGCCGCTGCTCGAGGTCGGCCACACGCCTGCGGGCGCGTTCGGCTGCACGCTCGGCGGCCTCGAGCTGGCGCTCGGCCGAGCGCAGTTCGTCATTCGCGTCTGCGAGCTGGCTCTCGAGACGCTCGGTCCGCGCCTGTCGAGCACTCTCTGCGCGCTCGGCGCGGCCCGAGCTCGCGGTCGGCCCGCTCTTGGCCTTCGCTCGCGCATGCTTGATGGGCAGTCCCGCGAGTGCGTCGAACCCCGCTGGGTCGACCTCGCTCGGGAGAACGCCACGCACCAGAAGCGACGCGGTATCCGGATCGACCGAGGCGGCGCGAAGCGTCGTAGCGAGTCGCTGCTCGACGGCGTCGGAGACCGGCTTGCCGGAGGCCTGGGATGCGGTCGCAACCAACGCCCGCAGCGCGTCGTTGTGCTCGGCCTGGGCCTCTCGGAGCTTCGCCGCGTCTCCGGCTCGGTGGGCCGCCGACAGCTTCTCGGCCGCGTCGATCAGGGCACGCATCTCGCGCGGCTGCTCGTGAGCGAGCCGGTTGGCCAAGAACGCGGGGAGTGGCGGCTTGCGGAGCGCGGCCACCTCGCGTGCCTCCGCATCGCGGCCTTCATCGCGGAGTTCGCGCGCCAGTCGGTTCCGTTCGGGAACGAACTGCTCCGGGTCGGCCGCGTACAACCGCCCGAGCATCTCGTCTCCTCGCCGCTTGTCTCGTCTCGCTCGTGCCATCCGCCGAGTACGTATACCGTGAAGCTTCGTTGAACCGGCGCGACGATCATCGACGAAGAAGCCGCTAGTGCGCCGCGCCGCTCTGTCCCTGGCGATCTCGACGTCCTACATCGCAGGCGGTCTCTGGCTCGACCGCTACGTCGACTGGAACGGCCAGCTCGCTCTGGGAGCGCTCACTGCGGCAGTGCTCGCCGTACTCCTCGTCTACCACCCCACGGCGGTGAGGCTGCAGACGCTGGCCGTGATCGGCTTCGCGACACTGGGCGAAGTCATCGGTTCTCTCATCTGGGGCCTCTACACCTACCGCCTGGAGAATCTGCCGTCCTTCGTCCCGCCGGGCCATGGCATCGTGTATCTCGCCGGGCTCTCCCTCGCGACGCTCTTCGGGAGGCGATCAACACTGCTCGTCGGCATCGCGGCTGCGGGAGCCGCCGGCTGGGGCATCGCCGGGCTCACGATCCTTCCGACGATCGACGTCGCGGGCGCGATCGGGTGTGCGTTTCTCGTCGTCGTGCTCGTCTGGACCCGACGCTCCGTCTACGCGGGTGTCTTCGTCGCGGTCGCCGCGCTCGAGTTCTATGGGACGGCCATCGGGACCTGGAGCTGGCAAGCCGTCGTTCCCGGTCTCGGCTTCGGCCAGGGGAACCCTCCGAGCGGGGTCGCGAGCGGATACGTCCTCTTCGACGTGCTCGCGCTCGTCCTCACGGCAAGCGGCGGCGTGGTACTCACGCGGGTGTGGGGCAGCGCGTTTCGGGGAAGATCTCCGAACGGAGGACGGCCACGGACGTCCGCGGCCGCGCTGTAGAGGAGTCCTACCCCGAGCTCAGCGAAGGAGGTCGATGGTGCCCATCGCAAGGGTCACAGAGATCAGTGCGACGTCGAGTCAGAGCTTCGAGGACGCGATCAAGCAAGGCCTCGAGCGGGCGAACGCGACGCTTCGGAATCTCCGAAGTGCGTGGATCAAAGAGCAGCAAGTACGCATCGAGGGTGGATCGATCTCCGAGTACCAGGTGAACATGCTCGTCACCTTCGTGCTCGACGAATGATTGTGCGCAAGAGCAGAATCTGCGAGCGCAGATCCTGCTCTTGCGAAAGGTCCTGAACGCGCCCGCTACGCGGCCGCGGTCGCTCCGATCCATACGCGTCGAGTAGGAATGCCTCAGTCGATCAGCCCGCGTAGCATCGCGGCGTCAGCCGGGTCTCCCGCTCGGATGAGCTCCCGTGCGGCGTCGACCTTGTCCCAGACGTCCCAGAGCAGGAATCCTCGAGGCTTGCCCTCCTCGACGTAGCAGACGACGCCCTTCCGGTTCGGCTCGGTCCACTCGGACACCGTCTCGAGGCGGGAGTCCACGTCTCCGACTGCCTCGTAGCCGAGATCGAAGAGGTCCGAGTAGAAGAACGGAAGGTGCTCGTAGGGCTGATTTGCGCCCGCCATGTTCGCGCCGACGTGTCGCCCGTGGGTATTCGCCTGATTCTCGTGCTCCACCCGGCGCGTGCCCCCGAGCGCGGAGATCGGGAACCGGGCGACGTCGCCGGCGGCGAAGACGTCGTCGCGCCCGTCTGCGCGCCCGTACTCGTCAACGATCACGCCGTTGTCCGTTGCGAGACCGGCACCTTCGGCGAGCTCGGTGTTGGGCTCGATCCCGAGACCGGCAACGACGACGTCCACCTCGAGGGTTCGGCCGCCCTCGGTGGCGACGCGAAAGCCACCTCCGTCCCGCTCGATGCTGCTCACGCGTTCGCTCGGCAGCACCTCGACGCCCTTCGACTCGTAGTACTCGTTCACGAACCTTGCGAGGTCCGGGGGAAAGACGTTCGCGCCGATGCCCTCGCCTGGGAAGGCGATGCTCACGGTGCAGCCATTCAGTGCGAGCGCGGCGGCGATCTCGGAACCGATGAACCCCGCACCGACGACGCCCGCGCGTACGCCGTCCCCTGCCAGTCCTCGCAACCGGCGGTAGTGGTCGACCGTGCGGTAGTAGATCACCCCGTCGTCGGCAGACGCGAGCCGGCGCGGCGTGCCGCCGGTTGCAAGCAGCAGGCGCTCGTACACATACGTCTCGCCCTCGCCGTCCGTCGCCGTGTGGGCGTCGAGGTCGAGCGACACAATCCGCCGGCCGAGGACGAGGTCGATGCCGAGCTCCTCGGTGCCGCGCCAGATGGAGGCTTCGGGCTTGCCCTTCCAGAGCGCTTTCGTCAGCGGCGGGCGCGCGTACGGCTGGTGCTCCTCCGCCCCGACGAGGCCGATCGTCCCGTGCGAGTCGTGATCGCGGATTCCTCGACAGGCGGCGTCTCCCGTCATGCCGCCGCCGACGATCAGGTACCGATACGTCCGCATCGTCGACGGCGATTATGACGTCCGGGACCCGGCTCCGACTTCGTCCCGCCGAGGGCTTGAACATCCGCCGCAGGGCGTTAGAGTCACGCCGAGGAGTGAGAAAGGGACGGGCTCTGGCGGTCGTGGCGACTGCGGTGTGCGCCGCGGCTTTTTCTGTCCCCACGGGGTCCGGCTTCGGCCGGATCCCTACCGACGCAGGGGGGAGGGTGGCGATCTTCTACTACCCCTGGTACTCGACTCCGACGCGGGACGGCGACTGGGCGCACTGGTACGTCGAGCAGGAGGCCCAAGCCCCGGTCCTCTCTACGAAGTACTTCCCCAGCCGGGGCCTCTACTCGTCGTCGAACGTGAAGGTCACCGGCGCACACATGCGCGAGATCGCCGCCATCGGGGTGACGACGGTGGTCGTCTCGTGGTGGGGAACGGGGTCGCCGGAGGCCGCACGGCTCCCGCTCCTGCTGGAGGCCGCCTCCGCCAACGAGCTCGCCGTCGCGGTGCACATCGAGCCGTACCCCGGCCGCACGCCGGCGAGCACGGCCCGCGACCTCGAGGAGCTCAGGCTCGTCGGCGTGAGCGACTTCTACATCTACGACTCGGATCGCGATCCTGCAATCGCATGGGCCGAGGCCCTAGCAGGGATCGAGGGCGTTCGCATCTTCGGGCACACGACCTTCGTCGGCCGCGCGAAGGTAGCGGGCTTCGACGGGCTCTACACGTACGACGTGGGCACCTGGAACGGCTCCACGTTCGCGCGCATTTGCACCCAGGCGCACAAGGTCGGGCTCGTCTGCGCGCCATCTGTCGGCCCCGGCTACGACGCGCGGCTCGCCACCGGTGACCCGGTCGTTCGCTCGCGGACCGACGGAGCGACCTACGACCGCATGTGGAGGGCCGCAATCCGCGCGGACGCGGATCTCGTGACCATCACGAGCTACAACGAGTGGCAGGAGGGAACTCAGATCGAGCCCGCAAAGCCGCAGATCGGGAAGCCCGGGTACGACGGCTCCTGGGGGAAGTCCGGGCTCGAAGCACAACGCGCCTATCTCGATGCAACGGCGGTCTGGGCTGAACGCATGCGGACGACGTTCCCTCAGTAGAGAGCAGTCGCCAACCTGCGTCGATAGTCGATCGTGATCGGATCATCGTGGCCCAGGTGCTCGAAGACGGCCACCGCAATCTCGCGCAGCCGCTCGCGGCGTTCGGGCGAGGACTCGGGGATCGCCGCCAGGAGGAGATCGAGCGCCCGCCCCTCGTCACCGGCCTCGAGAGCTGCGAGGACGTCAGGGAGCTCACCGCTCGCGCGAAGTTCATCTGCGAGTCCCGCGATCCGCGGCGGCGCGAGCAGTTCGTCGAGGAACGCGGAGACCGCCCCCGCGCCACGGGCGCCGACGAACTCCGCCACGACGCGCCCGTCGCGGAACCCCTTGACCGCGGGGATTCCCTGAATGCGATAGGTCGCGCTGAGGCCCGGATTGGCGTCGACGTCGACCTTGGCGAGAACGACCGAGCCGGCTCGGCTCTCGACCTCGCGCTCGAGCACCGGCGCGAGCGCATGACAGGGGCCGCACCAATCGGCCCAGAAGTCGACGATCACGGGGATCTCCCGTGACCGCTCGATCACGTCTTGCTCGAAGGTGTCCTCGGTGATGTTCACCTAGACCACTTAGGCTCAAACGACGGGTCGCCCCGCGATCATCCCTTCACGACGCCGAGCGGGACGAGCCGCGCCACGCGCCGTGCAAGGCCCGCCCGCTCGACGATGCGGACGACCCGGTCGACGTCCTTGTACGCCAGCGGCGCCTCTTCCGCGAGCCCCTTTGCGGAGGGGCAGCGGACGACGATCCCCCGCGACTCGAGCCCCCGACGGAGCTCGTGGCCCGCGACCTGCTTGCGCGCCGCGGTGCGGGAGAGCCGCCTTCCGGCGCCGTGGCAGGTGGTCCCGAACGAGCGGGCCAACGAGCCGGGCTCGCCCGCGAGCACGAAGCTCGCCGTGCCCATGGAGCCGGGGATGAAGACCGGCTGACCGACCTCGCGATACGCAGCGGGGATGTCCTCGCTTCCGGCCGGGAACGCGCGCGTTGCGCCCTTGCGATGGACGCACACGCGCGTTCCATCATGGACTTCGACCTTGGCGACGTTGTGTGCGACGTCGTACACCTGTTGCGTGCGCTCGGCGACCTCCTTCCCGAGAACCGCCGAAACCGCGCGGCGGACCCCGTCCGCGATCGTCTGCCGGTTCGCCCACGCGAAGTTCGCGGCGGCGGCCATCGCCCCGAGGTACTCGCGGCCCTCGGTCGACGAGGCGGGGGCGCACGCGAGCTGGCGATCGGGAAGATGGATCCGGTATCCCGCCAGCCGCGAGTCCATGAGGCGCACGTAGTCGGTACAGACCTGGTGTCCGAGGCCGCGCGAGCCCGAGTGGATGAGCACCGTCACCTGACCCTTCTCGAGCGCGAAGGCCTCCGCCGCCGCCGGATCGAGGATCTCCTCGACCTTCTGCACCTCGACGAAGTGGTTTCCGGAGCCCATCGTCCCGAGCTGATCGCGCCCACGCTCGAGCGCGCGCTCGGATACGACCTTCGGGTCCGCGCCCTCGAGGCACCCTTCCGACTCGGTGCGTTCGACGTCGTCCGGCCGGACGTTGGGCAACGCCCGCGGTCCGTCGCGGAGAACGTCCTCGAGCTCGCTCGAGCGCAGTCGCAGCCCGCCGCTCTTGCCCGCACCAGCCGGGACGGTCCGCGAGATCTCGTGCACGAGCGCCTCCCGCCGGTCGCCGAGCTCGCTCTCGTTCACGGGGAGAGCGAGGAGGCGAACGCCGCAGTTGATGTCGTAGCCGACTCCGCCGGGGGAGACTACGCCGTCCGGAAGCTCGGTCGCGGCGACTCCTCCGACGGGGAATCCGTAGCCCTGGTGGATGTCGGGCATCGCGATGGCAGCGCCGACGATTCCCGGGAGCGTCGACACGTTCTGCAGTTGCTCGAGCGAGAGGTCGCCTGCGATCTCGTCCAGGGTCTCTTCGTCGGCGAAGATCCGGGCAGGCACGCGCATGTCCGATCGGGCAGACACGGGAATCTCCCACGTTGTCTCGTCGATGCGCTGGAGATCAGACATCGAGTACCACGCGACCGCGCCAGACGCCATCTTCGAGTCGGAAGCGCAGCCGGTGCAGCGTCACCGCCTTGACGAGGGGTCGCGGGTCGCCCTGCCGGCCCCGGACGATCGCGCTGAGCCGGAAGCCTTGCAGTGAGAGCTCCGCCGATTCGGGCACGAAACCCTCCGTCTCTGCGAGGTAGACGAGCTCGTCCAGCCACGCTGCGAGGAGTGCGGGCAGGTCCCCGGCCTCCACGACGACACGGCGCTCGAGAGGCTCTCTGTCGCCGGTTCCAACGAGCTCCTCGAACGCCCGCAGCGCGTCCTCGAGGACCCCTTCCGCCGAGTCAGCCTCGAGCTCGAGCTCGAGCTCGGCCGTATGGTCGGCGAACCGATAGGTCACGTGACGACTGTACCGGCGGTCGTCGTCAGGCCGGGGCGACCACGTCGGCGCCGCAGCCCGCGACGAGTGCGGGGAGGACGTCCTCCGGGGCCACACGAGCCAGCGAGCGGTGTCCGAGCTCGACCTCGATCTCTCCCCAGGCGTCGAGCGCCAGCGCTCGGGCGCCTGCCTCCGAGCCGAAGCGAAGCAGCTCCTCGGTGGTGAACACCCCTCGGCGCCCGGTCTGGCGCCTCGCGATTCCCTCGAGCTCGCGCAGCTCCTCGAAGGGATCCATCCGTACGTTCGAGTCGGAACCGATGCAGATCGGGATCCCGCGATGCCTGAGCCGCTCCGCCGGTACGAAGCCGTCGCCGAGGTCGGCCTCCGTCGTCGGACACACGCAGACCGTGCTTCCGGACGAGGCGATCAGGTCGAGCTCCGGCCCGTCGGCGTGCGTGGCGTGCACGACCGTCGTCCGGTCTCCGAGGCAGCCCGTCCGCGCGAGCAACTCGATGGGCCGACAGCCGTGCTCCGCGAGGCACTCCTCGATCTCGCGAGGCTGCTCGTTGGCGTGGATGTGCAGCGGTAGACCCTCGCGTTCGGCGTAACGCGCGATCTCCTCGAGCCACTCCGAAGGGCACGCACGGACGGAGTGGGGGGCGACGCCGACGCGAAGGCCCCGGCTGCGCAGGTCCTCTACCTGACCCAGGTAGGCAGCCACCGACTCCTGGCGGAAGCGCGGAAGCCCGCCTCGCGCGTACGCGACGTGGAGGAGGACGAGCTCGATGCCCGCGGGCGCAGCCGCGTCCGCGGCAGCGAGGGCCTCGGCCGGACCGAGGTAGTGGAATTCGCCGACCGCGGTGTAGCCGGCTCTGCGCAGCTCCCGGTACCACGCCTCGTACGACTCCCCTACGAGCTCGGGCGTCTGCCGCTCCGCCTCGGCGAGCATCCTCTCCCGCCAGGTCCAGAAGTCGCCTCCCGCAGATCGTCCCCGAAGCGCCCGCTGGAAGGTGTGGCTGTGCGCGTTGACGAACCCGGGGAGGCGCAGGGTCTCGGCGGCGGCCACGAGCCGCGACGGTACCAGCCAGTAGCGTTTCGGACATGGACTGGGTCGAGGTGCGTCGGTCGATCCCGAACGCGCTCACGGTCGCTCGGTTCGCTGCGATCCCGGTGTTCGTCGTCCTCTTCCTCGACGCTGGAGACGGGCCGGCGTGGGGAGCGGGGATCTTCTTCGCCGGAGCTGCCGCAACCGACCAGATCGACGGCTACCTCGCCCGGCGCTGGCAGGTGCAGTCGCAGTTCGGGAAGGTCGCCGATCCGCTCGCCGACCGGCTCATGATCACGACCGCCGTCGTCACGCTCTGGGCGACGGGGCGCTTGCCTCTCGTCGGGGCGCTGATCGTGCTCGCGCGCGATGTCGTGCTCGTCGTCGGCTACAAGCTCGTCGTCCCCCACGGGTACGAGTTCGAAGTCTCCTTCCTGGGCAAGGTTGCGACGTGGGTGCTCTACGGCTCGCTCTGCTTCGTCATCGTCACCGCCGAGGGGACGGATTGGCCCCTGGGTCTGTTCTGGATCGGCGTTGCCCTCGCAGTAGCCGCCGGCATCCAGTACTTCATGCGCGCGCGTGGGCACGTCACAGCCCACAGGTGAGGGCAGGGAGTCTCCTGCTCGCCGCGAATAGGGATGCGAAGTCTCAACCTGAGGTTGACCCCTCGGATCGAGTGCTGCTTTACTCAAACTGACAACGAGGAAAGGCCACCACTTGGAACCGCTTCCCGACTTCGCGACGCTTTCCGACGACGATCTCCGGGCGATGATCCACGAGCTGGAGAAGGAGGAGGACGACATCTCCTTCCGGCGCCGCATCCTCCACGGACGGATCGACATCCTCCGCGCCGAGCTCGTCGCACGCCTTCGTGAGCAGGTGAGTGCGGGCGAAGCGAAGCTCGCGGATGTCGAGCGCCTGAGCCAGATCCTCTCGGAGAGGGCGGTCCCTCAGGCCGGTGACGACGATTGAGGCTTGCCGCGGCCGTTGCCTATCCCGCGGGAGCTGGCGCCGCCGAGGGGGGCGGGGAGGGCGCGTGAGCACGCACGTGTATTGCCCGGAGTGCGGGTTCCTGAGCCGCGCGACCGCGAATTACTGCCCGCGCTGCGGGGCGCTTCTCGAAACTGAGACGGGCACCGAGACCACCTTGACCTTCGAGCCGGAGCCGGAAGGCGAGGAAGCGGATCCCGCTCTCGCTCCGCTTGCCGTGGGAGGTCCGGCGCTCGTCGTGCGCTCGGGGGGCGGGATTGCGGGCCAGGCGTTCCATCCCGGAGAGGGGCGAACGCTCATCGGGCGCTCGCCGGAGTGCGACATCTTTCTGGACGACGTCACCGTCTCCCGTCGTCACGCCGAGCTCGAGCGCGACGGCGACACCTTCACGATCCGCGATCTCGGAAGCCTCAACGGCACCTACGTGAACCGGCGGCGCATCGAGACGGCCGTCCTCCAAGACGACGACGAGGTGCAGATCGGGAAGTACCGGCTCACCTTCCTGCAGCGATGAGCACGGTCGCCACACGCCGGCGTGGTGAGAGCGCAGAGCCGCGGCTTCGCACGATCGGCGCGGTCTGCGAAGAGCTCCGCGAGGCGTTCCCCGACATCTCGGTGTCGAAGATCCGCTATCTCGAGGACCAGGGACTGATCGCACCCCGCCGCACTCGTGGGGGCTATCGCCTGTTCTCATCGGACGACGTCGAGCTCCTTGCGACGATTCTCCGGCTGCAACGAGACGAGTTCCTGCCCCTGCGCGTGATCCGAGAGGAGCTCGCGGGCCCCGGTGGGAACGCGGACCGACCCAGGCGCAAGAATGTAGGGCTGACGGACAGCGAGGAGGAGATCGACGTCAGCGAGCTCTGCGAGCGAGCGTCGGTTGCACCGGAGTTCGTCCGCGAACTCGAGGAGTTCGGCGTCGTTCTGTCCCGCACCGAGGGAGGGGAGAGGCTCTACCGCGAGAGCGAGGCGGACATCGCAGCGGCGTGCGCCCGACTCGCGCGATTCGGCATCGATGCGCGCCATCTGCGCACCTTCCTCACCGCGGCGGGGAGGCAGTCGGCGCTTGTGGAGCAGCTCGTCGTCCCCGGCCTGCGCTCCAGGAGCCCGGAGCGGCGCAAGGGCGCACTCGACGATCTCGAATCGCTGGCGCGCGTTGCCCAGGAGCTCTCGCACGCGCTCTTCCTGCGCGACCTCCGCGCCGCTGTCGAGCGAACGTCGTGACTCTCGATCTGGCCTCGAAGATCCGCGACGTCCCCGATTTCCCGAAGGAGGGGATCGTCTTCAAGGACGTCATGCCGCTGATCGCGGACCCCGAGTACTTCGCCGAGACGATCCGGCGTCTCGCCGACTGGGCGAGACCCCGAGAGCCCGATCTCGTGTTCGGCGCCGAAGCACGGGGATTCATCTTCGGAGGCGCGCTCGCGTACGAGCTCGGAGCCGGATTCATCGCCGCGCGGAAGCCGGGCAAGCTGCCGTGGGAGACGCTCGAGGCGACCTACGAGCTCGAGTACGGGACGGACAGCCTCGAGGTGCACCGGGACGCGGTGACACCGGGCTCCCGTGTGATCGTTCTCGACGACGTGCTCGCGACGGGCGGCACCGCGCACGCGAAGGTCGAGCTCGTCGAGCAGCTCGGCGGAACCGTCGCCGGTGTCGTCTTCGTGATCGAGCTCACGTTCTTGCACGGCCGCGAGCGGCTCGAGGGTTACGACGTCCACTCCTTGATCCAGTACTGACGCCGCACGCCGCCGGTGGCTCCTGGGCGGCGAAGGGGCGAGGCTTGCTCGCCCTCGTCGCTCAGGTCAAGGGCGACGCAAACGTCGCCCCTACTGCAAAACGTCCGGCCGGGGAACTACAACGAGAGTTGTGTACGACGTCCTGACGAGCACGTACGCGTTCGCGTGTCCCACCGGCAGACGCGCGAACGTCCGGCTCTCGGACTTCCGGGTGCTCCAGCGCATCCCGGGCGCAACGCACCCCGCCGTCTACTCCGTCGTGTTCGCGTGCTCCTGCGGCGACGAGCACCCTGGGCTCGTCTCGCACGACGACCTCGACGTCGCGCCGCTCGGCGTCGGAGTGGAAGGAACGTTCCGGAACCTGCTGACGTCGCACCAGGACGCGCTCGCCGCCGAGCTCACGGCGATCGCCGCCACGCGCATCGGAGCGGGGGAGTGGCCGTGGAGCTTTTTCTGCTTCCTGGAGGGCAGGCCGCGGCCGATTACGCCCTCGGCCGTCGCCGTCATCGCTCCGGCTGACCTGTCGGTGGGCGTAGGCGTCCGCTGCCCCTCGTGCTCGTCGGTGTCCGTGAACCTCGTCACCCACGCGCATCTCGACATCCCGTTCTGGAACGACGAGCGGGTGGGGGTCGTCGACCACGTCTTCGGGGAAGACGCCCTGCGGGCGATCGACGAGTTTCGAGCGGAGCTCGAGTCATCGCGGTTCGACGAGCGGAGGATCGACCTTGAGCGCTGACCGCGGCGAGGGTTCGCCGAACCTTCCGCCGAGGCGTTCACTCCAGCCAGGGATTGCCGTTCGCAGGGGTCGCGTCGATACCCGGTACATGAGCGCCGCCCTCCTCGTAGAGGTGGCCCCCGCCGCCTCGCAGCGGCTCCTCGCCGACGTGAACGCGCTCGCCGAGCGAGACGACCGAGACGTCAAGACACCTGCCTTGACGCGGCTCGAGGCAGCCCTCGGTCGCGAGTTCACTGATCGGCTGGTTGCAGCTCTGAGCGAGCCGAAGCGCTAAGAGAGAACGGCTTAGCGTGGACCCGGGTAGTCGCCGCCCCGGGTCCTGACGAGCAGGAAGATGCCCGCCGCGAGCACGAGCGAGACGATGAAGGACGTCCCGCCGGAGAAGCCGACGAGGAGCGCGCCGAGCCACATGAAGAGGAAGAAGACGATCGCCCAGACGAACGCCTGGACTCCTTGGTCGATGCTCGGCATGCGGAGGTGCATCGGCGCGCATCCTATCTCCGCCTTGCCTCGCGACCCGCTGGGATCAGCAGTCACGGGACCAAAAATTCACCGAGCCGGTGGCGCTTTCGTCCACTCAGCCCGCTGACCGTCCGCTTCCGCGTAGAGCCTTCGAGCTGGGCTTCGACCTAATCGCGCTCCGTGCTCGGTGCATCGGGGAACCTAAGGGACGGGGCGGACCGGGTCAAGCCCCGCGTCCGCCTGATTGCCGCAATTTGCGACGTTTTTCTCCAGACGGCTCGAGCCGGTCGCCTACATAGGATCCCGGCGTGCGCCGCTCGCTCCTCTACGGCGCCGCGGCGGCGACGCTCGGCGTCGCCCTCGTGCTCACGCTCCTCGGGGCGGGCGAGGATCCAGACGGACTCACGAACTGGCAGGCGCTCGCGCTCGGCCTCGTCCAGGGGCTCTCGGAGCTCCTCCCCGTCTCGTCGTCCGGCCACCTGATCCTCGTCCCGTGGGCGGCGGACTGGACCTTCCTCGAGGAGAACGACCGCTTCAACCAGACCTTCGACGTCGCTCTGCACCTCGGTACCTTGGTCGCCGTCGTCGCGTACTTCTGGGGCGACATCGCGCGACTCCTGCGCGCGTTCGTTCGGACGCTCGCGCAGCGGCGTCTCGAGACCGCGGACGAGCGCATCGCCTGGTTCGTGCTCGTCGCGACGATCCCGGCCGGTGTCGTCGGCCTGCTCGGCGAGGATGCGATCGCCGACAGTCTCGGCGAGCCCTGGCAGATCGCCGTTCTGCTCGCAGCCGGCGCCGGACTGCTCTGGTGGGCGGACCGATCGTCCCAGGAACGCGCCATGGGGGATCTCGGGCTTCGCCATGCCGTCGTCATGGGATTCGCCCAGGCGCTCGCCCTGGCGCCAGGCGTCTCTCGCTCGGGCATCACCATTACCGCTGGACGGTTCATGCGGCTCGACCGGGACGCGGCCGCGCGCTTTTCGTTCCTCCTGCTCGTGCCGACGGTGCTCGGCGCCGTCATGCTCAAGGGAGTGGGGGACGTGCTCCTCGGGGACCTTCCTCCGGGCTGGCAGGGCCCCTTCCTCGTCGGGACGCTCGCGGCGGCGGGCAGCGGCCTGGTCGCGATCGATTGGCTGCTCGGCTTCGTACGAGGGCACACGTATGGCGTGTTCGTCGGCTACCGGATCGTCGTCGCGGCGATCGTCCTCCTCCTCATCGCGAGTGGGGTACGCGAGGCGACGTTCTGACGCAGTCTCGTCGCTACTTGACGTAATTCCGGTTATCGTGCATTCGACAGAGGGGCGGCCCGTGGGCCGCCCCTCGCTCATTGCCGATGAACGCGGGCTACGCCCGCGCGCCCGCGAGGACTTCGCTGAACGCGACCTCGAAGCGGTCGACTCCTGTGATCGTTTCGCCCGTCGCTTCGGCGGCCTGGGAGCGCAGCTGGTTGGCGCGCTCCTCGCTCCTGCGGAGTGTCTCCATGCTGTTCCAGAAGGTGATCGTCTTCGTACGGCCGTTCTTCCGGTCGATGAGAGCGATGACCCCTCTCCAGCCGGTGATGTCGCCGGCTTCCGGAAGGAGCTGGTCCTTGACGAAGCGGATCCCCTCGTCGATCCGCTCGGGAGGGCCCTCGAGGGAGCTGAGCCGGGCCGCCTGGGCGCCCTCGGCCAGCTCGTCGATCGCGACCTCGTAGACGTCGACCGACGTCCTGCGCCCGCGGAGGTCCTCGGGGATCTCGTCACCCATCCGCTCGAAAGCCGGTTCCGCCTCCCGGATCGCCTCCTCCGTCTCGAAGAACGTGATGCCGAGAGCCGTCCCCGCAACGCGGTCGACGAGCATCAGCAGGCGCCTGGCCTCGGGAAGATCGCGACCGGACCTCGCGCGCTCGCGCACCGTGCGTACCAGCTCGTCGACCCGGCTCATGTCGCGGTTCTCGAATGCCGCAACGCGTGCGAGCATGCCAGCCTCCTCTGTCGACTTCCTCGAGGATACGCCGATCGCGAGGGTCCAACCAAGCGACGAGCCCATGACCGAGGTGAGGGATATTCTGCGCCGCCCCTAGACACGAGGCCGCTCACGCGAGAGAGTGGTACCTAACAGAGCTCGCGTTCCCCGCCGCGCGTGACCCAGGTCGACATCGAGAACATCCTCCTCGTCGAGGACATCCGCCTCTTGCTCGAGCAGGCCGAGCAGGCTGGCACGATTCGCGCGTCCGACCTCGCCGAGATCGCCGAGGCCTACGAGCTCACGGAGCTCGAGCAGGACGCCCTTCTCCGGGAGCTCGACCACCGCGCGATCGAGATCGTCGACTTGCCGGTCCCCCACTCCGAGGTCGTCGCGGCGATCACGGCGCCGGTCGAGACGACGACCGATGCCCTGCAGCTCTTCCTGCGCGAGGCGGGACGTCATCAGCTCCTGACCGCCGCGCAGGAGGTGGAGCTCGCGAAACGCATCGAGCGCGGCGACATGGAGGCGAAGGAGCACATGATCCAGTCGAATTTGCGCCTCGTCGTCTCGATCGCGAAGAACTACCGCAACCAGGGGCTGCCGTTCCTCGATCTGATCCAGGAGGGCACGCTCGGACTCATCCGGGCGGTCGAGAAGTTCGACTGGCGGCGCGGCTTCAAGTTTTCCACCTACGCGACCTGGTGGATCCGACAGGCGGTGGCTCGCGCGCTCGCGGACAAGGCGCGCACGATCCGAATGCCGGTTCACATCGTCGAGCGCCTACAGAAGATCAACCGGGCGGACCGGCTTCTCTGGACTCAGCTCGGCCGGGAGCCGACGCTCGAGGAGATCGCCGACGAGGCGTCGCTGACGGTGCAGCAGGTGCTCGAGGTGCGCGCTGCGGCCCGCGCCTCGACGAGCCTCGATGCACCGGTGGGGGACGGAGACGATGCAGTCTTCGGGGACTTCGTCGCCGGCGACGAGCCGCTTCCCGAGGAGGCCGTCGAGCTCAATCTCCGCAGCGAGGCCCTGCGCTCCGCCCTCGCCGCCCTCCCGTTGCGAGAGCGCGAGGTCGTCGTCATGCGGTACGGCCTCGGCGGTGCCGAGCCTCAGACGCTGGAGGAGATCGGCAGGCGCCTGGGCCTCACGCGCGAGCGCGTCCGGCAGATCGAGCTCGAGTCGCTGCGCCGGCTCGCGACGCTCCGCGAGATGGAGTCCGTCGACGCGACCTGATTCACGCCCCCGGCGGCGTCAGTCGGGTAGGCGTCTCAGGCGCGAGACTCTAGGTACGCAGGTAGAGCTCGAGCCCGGGCGCGACGGCGCGGAGCTCTCGCAGCGCACGCGCCTCGAGCTGGCGCACGCGCTCCCGGGTGATCCCGAGGTTCGAGCCCACCTCTTCGAGCGTGCGCGGCCGCACGCCGTCCAGGCCGAAGCGCTCGACCACGACCCGCCGCTGCCGAGGTTGCAGCTTCGCGAGCGCGTCGAGAAGCTCGGTGGCGCGCGCCCGGTCCGCGGTCTTGAGCTCGGGCTGGTCCGCGCTCAGGTCCGGGATGAGGTCTGCGACCATGCTGTCCCCGTCGCCGATCGGCGTCTCGAGGCTGACCGGGTCCTGGACGAGGTCGAGGAGCTCCTGGACGCGTTCCGGAGTTAAATCGAGGTCTGTGGCGATCTCGGTGATCGAGGGATCGCGGTTCAGCTTCTGCCCGAGCAGGCGGCGGGCCTTCGTGACGCGTCGAACCTGGTCCGCGACGTGAACCGGAAGACGGATCGTGCGCCCCTGCTCGGCGAGTGCGCGGGAGATGGCCTGCTTGATCCACCATGTCGCGTACGTCGAGAGCTTGAAGCCCATGCGGTAGTCGAACTTCTCGACCGCCCGGATCAGGCCGAGGTTCCCTTCCTGGATCAGGTCGAGCAAGGGCACGTCGGCCCGGGTGTAGTTGCGCGTGATCGACATGACGAGCCGGAGGTTCGACTCGATCAGGCGCCGCTTGGCCGCCTCGTCGCCGGCGTCCTTACGCCGCGCCAGCTCGCGCTCTTCGGAGGGGGTGAGCAGGCGCCCGTCGCCGATCTGGCGAACGTAGAGCTTCAGAGGGTCGTCGGCGCTCGGCCCGCTGAGGTCGGGGCGCTCGCGAGACTGCGCGTCGTCCGAGGCGGTGTGCACCTCCTCGTCGGCAGCGTCGAAGAGGTGCTCAGCGGCATTCCCTTCCACGGCGCATGTATCGGCTCCGCGATTGCCCCGCTTGAGGGATGACATCCGGGACGAGGGATCCGACCGAGGAGCGAGAAGCGCAAGCGAAACGCAACTTTCTGCAAACAAGGACCTCACCGCGGTCGTCTACCCTGAGTGTTGCTGTCCGTTCGAGGCCAGAGAATCAGTTCTTCATGTGCGGAATAGCCGGCTATAGTCTGAGCCCCGACTCGCGTGTCGAGCGGACGCTTGCTGCTCAGGCGCTGCTCGCCGGGATTGCCGAGCGTGGAGCGGACGCGGTCGGCTACGCGTTTCGCGATGCCGAGGGACGAGTCGCCGTCAGCAAGCTCCGCGGCGGCGCAAGCGCGCTCCTCGACGAGATCGAGGTCCCCCCGAGCGCATCGGATGCGTTCTTGCACGTGCGCGACTACACCAAGGGTCATCCGGAGATCGAGGCCAACAACCATCCGATCCGCCACGGCTCCGTCGTCGGCGTCCACAACGGCGTCGTCGAGAACGACGATGCACTCCTCTCCCAGTACGGCCTCGAGCGCTTCGATCCCGAGATGACCGTCGACTCGGAGGCGATCTTCGCGCTCATGGAGCTCCGCCTGCACGACCCACGTGCCCTGGGGGAGCTGCACGGGGCGATGGCTGCAGCGTGGATGGACGAGCGCGATGCGGAGACGCTCTTTCTCGCGCGGGGCATCGGCCGGCCGCTCTGGATCGGCTCGACCGCCACAGATCTCTTCTTCGCGTCGACACGGCGAGCGCTCGCGATCGTCGAGGCCGCGCTCCAGATGCGACTGCGGCTCAAGGAGCTTCACGAGGGCAGGCTCCTGCGAGTCGTCGGCGGTCGAGTCGCGCGTGAACGCAGGTTCCGTCCGGACCGGAGCTACAAGGACAACGTCCTGCCTCCGGTTCGCGCTCCGCACGAGGCCGTGTCCTGCCTCGCACAGCTCGCGGATCTCACCGCAGCGGCGGCGTACCGCTAGCCGACGATCGAGCCGTCCGTCTGCACGACGACGCCCTCGTCCTGCAGCTGCTCGCGAACGAGGTACTGGAACGCCGTCCAGGCCCCCCTCGGCACGTCGAGCAACCGGTACACCTGCCACTCCGAGAGAAGCTCGGGATTCGCGCGTCGCGCCTGGGCCCAGTCGGCCATCTTCGGAAGCCGGCCGAGCGTGCGTGCGAGCGCGGCACCCTGCTCGATTGCGCGCTCGAGGCGCTCCTCACCCAGCGGAAGGTCGAAGCCGGCCTCGCGAAGCGCGTTGGACAGCGAGCCGAACGTGTGCGCGTAGAGGGAGGCGGAGGGAAGCGAGCGTCGCCTCGCCGCGAGGTCGCTCGCCTTCGGCGTACGGCCGAGCTCCTCACCCAGGCGCTGGAGCTGCGCCAGAAGCTCTTCGCGGGTCAGGAAGCGGCGCGGGAAGAGGCCCGCAGCTCGCTTCGCGGCATTCCAGGTCCCGAAGTGCTCGATCACGGTCTGCGGGTGAACCTGCGCGTCGGGGTCCTGTGCGAACTCGCGCATCGTCGGCGAGCGGCCGAGGCGGCGCGCTCCCGCCCTGAGCTCCTCGAGGATCTCGTCATCCGTGTATCGGCGCCTGAGGCCGGCGCGAAACGCCGCGAGCTCCGCTTCGTCGATGCGAAGCCGACCTCGTGGTCGCGCGCGAGGGCGAGGCATGATGCAATCAGCTTAGATCATTCTGCGACTTCTGCAAGTAGTCCAGAGCAGTCCGGTGCTCCTCCCCACCCGGTACCCTCGCCGCCGATGGGGTTCCGGCTCGAGCTCGAGACGAAGGCGGCACGGGCCGTGGGCCGGCTTTCCCGTGCCGCGCGCCGCGGTGGAGGGACCACGCTTCCAGGAAAGCTTCTCTGGAAGGTCGATCCGGGCGCGGTCGACGCGCTCGCAGCTCGGCTTCCGGCCGGGGTCGCCTTGATCTCGGCGACGAACGGGAAGACGACGACGACGGCGATGGCAGCGCGAATCCTGGGTGCGGAGCGCAGGCTCGCATGGAACCGCGCCGGCGCGAACCTCCTCTCGGGGATCGGGTCGGCCCTCCTCTCGACGAACGGCGCCGATCTCGGTCTTTTCGAAGTGGACGAAGGCGCGTTGCCCGAGGCGATCGCCCGCACGAGCCCGCGGACGGTGGTGCTCTCGAATCTCTTTCGAGATCAGCTCGACCGCTACGGCGAGCTGGAGCTCGTCGCCGAGCGCTGGCGCGCCGCCGTGACGACGCTGTCGGAAGACACGACGCTGGTCGTGAACGCCGACGATCCGGTGGTCGGTGCGCTTGCAGAAGGACGTACGGCGGCGCTCCGATTCGGCCTCGACGATCCGCGGCATGCGCGCCCCACGCTTCAGCACGCCGCGGACTCCAAGTACTGCGTCCGATGCGGAGCGCCGTACGAGTACGCGGCCGCGTACGTCGGTCATCTCGGCGACTACCGGTGCCCCGTATGCGGTCACGCACGCCCTCCGCTCGATGTGGCCGCTCGGGACATCGAGTTCCGAGGCCTCTGGGCGTCGCGATTCCGGCTCGCCACCCCACGCGGCGATGCGGATATCGAGCTCGCGCTTCCGGGTCTGTACAACGTGTACAACGCACTCGCGGCCTCTGCTCTCGCCCTCGCCCTGGACACCCGCCTCGACACCGTGCGCGAGGAACTCGCGGGATTCAGCGCCGCCTTCGGCCGATTCGAGCGCATCGGGTCGGGCGGGAAGACAGTCGTCCTCCTCCTGATCAAGAATCCCGCCGGCGCAAACGAGGTGCTGCGGACGCTCGAGTCGGGCGGGATTCCGCCCGTGCTCGTGATCGCCTTGAACGACGCAATCGCGGACGGACAGGATGTCTCCTGGATCTGGGACGTCGACTTCGAGCCGCTGCTCGCGAAAGCGGGCCGCGTCGTCGTCAGCGGTGCGCGGGCAGCGGAGCTCGGCCTGCGGCTCATCTATGGCGGACTCGACGAGCAAAGCCTCGAGGTCGTGCCTTCGCTGGAGGCGGCGCTCGATCGAGGGCTCGAGCTCACGGAGAGCCGCGACGAACTCGTCGTCCTCCCGACGTACACGGCGATGCTCGCGCTGCGGGGGATCCTTACCCGGCGAGGGCTCGTTCCGGCGTACTGGGAGGACACGCCGTGAGGATCCGGGTCGGGCATCTCTACCCGGACTACCTGAACATCTACGCCGATCGCGGCAACATCGCCGTGCTCTCCCGGCGGGCAGCGCTGCGTGGTCACGAGCTCGAGGTCGCGGCGATCGGGCTCGGGGACGATGTCCGACCCGAAGCGCACGACCTTCTCTACATCGGAGGTGGGCAGGATCGCGAGCAGACCCTCATCGCCCCGGACTTGGCCGCGAAGAGCCGCGCGATCCGGGAAGCGGTCACCGGGGGGACGGTGCTCCTGGCCGTGTGCGGCGGCTACCAGCTCCTCGGTCGAGGTTACTGGGGCCGCGACGGGCTCTTCATGCCCGGAGCATCCCTCTTCGGGCACGAGACGACCGCGGGCTCGACGCGGATGATCGGGGACGTTCTGCTCGAGTGCGAGCTCGAACCCGGTCGCCGCCGTACCCTGGCCGGTTTCGAAAACCATGCCGGTCGCACGAGGCTCGATCCCGGGACCGTGCCCCTCGGCCGAGTGGTCCACGGGTTCGGGAACGACGGCGAGTCGGGCTTCGAGGGTTGCCGTCTGGGCACGGCCATCGGCACCTACCTCCACGGGCCGCTCCTGCCGCGAAATCCCTGGCTCGCCGATTGGCTCCTTTCGCACGCGCTCGCGCACGCGCAAGGTGGAGAGCCGCCAGAGCTCGAGCAGCTTTCGGACGAGCTCGAGGCGGCCGCTCATCGCGTGGCCGCCGAGCGAGCGCGGGTGCGCGGGGGGCGAAGACGCTGAATACAGGGTCGGCGCCCATGGGGCACCCCATCCCACCACCCGCTTTCAGCGTATCGCCGGAGTTCTCACGCGTGGGACGCGGACCGCTCCAAATGTGCGACGGTCGGGGCGAAGCTCACGGCACCCACATCTCGCCGAGGTACACGGCCGGATCGCCCGGCTGCCAGCGCTGGAGAAAGCGATGGATCGGCGGATGCAGCACGACGCCGTCGAGCTCCGCGGGACGGAAGAGTCGGTGTCCGCGCACGGCGTTGTCCTCCGACGCCACGTCTTCGAGCGATCCCGACACATCGGCCGCGAAGATGACGTGCAGCACGTGCTTGCGCACGAGGCCGGCCGCGGGGCCGATCGAGTCGACGAGCGCGACGGGCCCCTCCAGCGGCACCTCGACCTCCTCGGGAAAGAGCCGCGTCTCCTCCCACAGCTCGCGCCGCAGCGCCCGCAGCAGGCTCTCGCCGCTGCGCACACCGCCTCCGGGGAGGAGCCAGACCTCGCTGCCGGGCTTCTCGTGACGCAAGAGCAGGATCCGGCCACGCCAGCGGAGAATGGCCGAGACGCGGATCCTGGGCTCGCCCACGCCCTAGTGGGCCGACGATCCGAAGCCGCGGGCACCGCGCTCGCTTGCGGCGAGCTCATCGACCTCCACGAGACGGACGGACGCGACCGGTTGGACGACGAGTTGGGCGATCCGCATGCCCGGTTCGACCGTAAACGCCTCGCGCGAGTCCGTATTGAGAAGGACGACTTTGACCTCTCCGCGGTAGCCGGCATCGACGAGTCCCGGCGAGTTGACGATGCCGATGCCGTGTCGCGCCGCGAGGCCCGAGCGCGGTTGCACGAAGCCCGCGTACCCGTCCGGGATCTCGACCGCGACACCGGTGGAGACGACGGCACGCTCGCCCGGGCGCAGGATGACGCGCTCGCATGCGGCGAGATCGAAGCCCGCGTCACCGTCGTATGCCTGACCCGGCATGGTTGCGTCGTCGCGTAGACGCCGGACCGCGACCTCGATCACTGCGCCGAGACCTCGGCGCTCGCTTCGCCCGCGACGAGGAAGCGCGCAAAACGCGGGATCTCACGCCGCGGCAACCGCGCGCGCACGCGAACACCGTCCGCGGTGTCTCGCCGCTCGGCGATCGGAGCGCCGAGGTCGTACAGCTCGGCCAGGGCGCTTCCATCCGTGTACGGTACGAGCAGTCGAACGTCTTCGAAGCGGTCGGAGAAGAGCTGGGCGATCCGCGCCTGGAGCTCGTCGAGGCCCTCCCCACTCGTCGCGGACACCTGCAGCGCACGTGGAAAGGCGTTCCGCAGGCGGCGCCTGGCAAGCGGGTCCACGAGATCGGCTTTGTTGAGCACGAGCTCGAGCGGAACCTCATCCGCGCCGATGTCGCGGAGGACGGAGTGCACCGCGTCGATGGTCTCCCGAAGCCCATCCTCGGTGAGCGACGCATCCGCGACGTGAAGGACGAGATCCGCGACGAGCGTCTCCTCGAGCGTCGCGGCGAAGCCCTCGAAGAGCTGTGTCGGGAGGCGCCGGATGAAGCCGACGGTGTCGGTCACGAGGTACCGCCTCCCGAGATGCTCGAAGCTCCGCGTGGTCGGATCGAGTGTCTCGAACAACCGGTCGTTCACGGACGCATTTGCGCCGGTGAGTGCATTGAGAAGCGTCGACTTGCCGACGTTCGTGTAGCCGGCGAGAGCGATCGTCGGAATCGCCGAGCGCTTGCGCTCCTTGCGCCTCACTGCGCGCTGGGCGCCGAGGTCACGCAGGCGGCGCTTGAGGAGCGAGACGCGAGTGCGCGCGATCCGCCGGTCTGACTCGAGCTGGCTCTCCCCGGGGCCCCGCGTCCCGACACCGCCGCCGAGCCGCTCGAGGTGCTGCCACATCCCGCGCATCCGCGGCAGGTTGTACTCGAGTTGCGCGAGCTCGACCTGGAGCTTTCCTTCTGCGCTCCTCGCGTGCTGGGCGAAGATGTCGAGGATGAGCTGCGTTCGGTCGACCACGCGCGCCTTGAGCGCATCCTCGAGAGTCCGCTGCTGCGTCGGGGTCAGCTCGTCGTCGACGAGAAGCACCTCCGCTCCGCTCGCGGCGTAGTCGGCCTTCAGCTCTTCGAGCTTGCCTTTGCCCACGAACGTCCTCGCGTCGGGACGCTGGCGGTGCTGGACGAGCTCCGCGAGCGGCTCGACACGCGCCGTGCGGGCGAGCTCCCGGAGCTCTGCAAGCTCCTCCTCGCCGTCCACTCCCTTCGCGAAGACGCCGAGGACGAACCCGCGCTCCGGCTCCGCCCCGGGGGCGGGATCGGGCTGGCGCGTGGTCACCCGGGGATTATGCCGCCCGGCGGCTCGCTCCTCCGCGCCGCGGTTAGGGTCTCTCCGTGGACTCCCTGGCCGAGCGGCTCGCCAGGCGAACGCTGGAGCTCGTGAACATCGCCTCTGAGAGCAGGAACGAGGCCGAGATCCGCGCGCACTTGCTCGCCCTCGTTCCATCCGGGCTACAGGAGGAGTGCGCAGTCGACGAAGCGTTTCTCTTCGTTTCGGAGCGCCGTCCCGGGGCTCCGCTCGTGGTCCTCGCCGGCCACTACGACACGGTGCCGGCCCAGGGCAACGTCCCAGGCCGCATCGCCGATGGGGCCGTGCACGGGCTGGGCGCGAGCGACATGAAGGGCGGGCTCGCGGTGGCGCTCGAGCTCGTTCGCGCCCGTGCCGCCCACTCTCCGGGGCCGCTCGACGTCTCCCTGCTCATCTTCGGCCGCGAGGAGCTTCCCGTCGAGCACGACCCCCTCCCCGCTCTGTTCCGGGCCTCGCCCACCCTTCACGAGACGTCGCTTGCGATCCTCCTCGAGCCGACGGACGGGCACGTCCAAGCGGGCTGCCTCGGCAACCTGATCGCAACACTCACGTTTCAGGGGACGAGCGGCCACTCGGCGCGTCCCTGGCTCGCGGACAACGCGATCACGAGAGCCGTCCACAGCCTCGGTCCGCTCGTCTCGCTTCCTCGCCGCGAAGCCGAAGTCGGCGGGCTGACTTTCGTCGAGACCCTCTCGGTCACGCGTATCGAGGCGGGGATCGCCGACAACGTCATTCCCGACCGCGCCGTCGCGATGCTCAGCTTTCGCTATGCGCCGGATCGAACGCCGGAGCAGGCGGAGACACACCTCCGCGCGCTCGTTCCCGAAGCTGCGACGCTCGAGATCGTGAGCAACGCTCCAGCCGGTCGCGCCGTGACGGACGCTCCTCTCGTCGCCGCGCTGCTTGACGCTGGGGCACGCGAGGTCGAGCCGAAGCTCGCGTGGACGAACGTCGCCGACTTCACGGCCGCAGGGATCGACGCCGTGAACTTCGGGCCGGGAGATCCGGCTTACGCGCACCGGCGCGACGAGCGGGTCGAGATCGCGGCCCTCGTCCACGCCTACGAGACGCTCTCGCGCATGCTCAGTGCTCCATCCACCACTCCGTGAACTCGCGTGCCCGCCCGTCCTCGGCGAGGCGAATGACCCAGAGGTTGCTGTACTCACGCGCCGGCTCGGTGAAGTACTTCGTCCATCCTCGGACGAAGGCAGTCGCGTCGCAGACCGCGACGACCTCGTAGCTGAACTCCGTATCGCCCGGCTCGTCCTTCGCCTCCAGCCATCCTGAGACGATGCCCTCCCTCCCGCGCCAGGGGTCGCGGAAGGGCGCCGTGAAGTAGAGAGCGTCCTCGGTGAAGAGCGCGGCGATCGCCTGCTGTTCGTTCGACTCCCATGCGGTTCGGTAGCGCTCGACCCAGTGCGTTGCGTCAGTCGCGTCCATGGAATACCTCCCATCGGTGGAGATAATGCGATCGTGGATCTCGTTGCGCAGATCGAAGCGCTCTGGGAGAGCGACGAGCTCGACGCGACACCTGTCGAGCAGGCTATCCAGCTGCTCGACCAGGGTGAGGTCAGAGTCGCCGAGCGCCGAGGAAGCGAGTGGATCGTCAACGAATGGGCGAAGAAGGCGATCCTCCTCTACTTCCGGCTGCGGAAGGTCGAGCCGATGGAGGTCGGAGCGCTCCACTTCCTCGACAAGATCCCCGTGAAGGCCGACTACGCGGAACGGGGCGTTCGTGTGGTGCCCCCTGGAGTCGCACGCTACGGCTCCTTCCTCTCCGACGGCGTGGTCCTCATGCCGGGTTTCGTGAACATCGGGGCCTGGGTCGGACCACGGACGATGGTGGACACCTGGGCCACCGTGGGCTCGTGCGCCCAGATCGGAGCAGACGTCCATCTCTCCGGGGGAGTCGGCATCGGCGGGGTTCTCGAACCGCCCCAGGCGCGGCCGGTGATCGTCGAGGACGGAGCGTTCATCGGGTCTCGCGCGATCGTGGTCGAAGGCGTCCTCGTCGGAGCGCGAGCGGTGATCGCGCCGAACGTCGTCCTGTCGGCTTCCGTGCCCATCATCGACGTCACCGGCTCGGAGCCCGTCGAGCAGCGCGGTTACGTCCCGCCCGGCGCGGTCGTCCTTCCCGGGACGCGTCCCAAGGAGTACCCCGCAGGACGGTTCGATCTCCCCTGTGCATTGATCGTCGGCCAGCGGAGCGCCTCGACCGATCTCAAGACGTCGCTGAACGACGTCCTGCGCGAGTTCGAGATCGCGACGTGAGCGACTAACGTCAGACCGTCTCGCCGCGGAAGACCTCGACGACGGGCCCACTGAGGATCGCGCGTCCCTCGCGGACGTCGACCTCGAGCGACCCTCCGGGCAGGTGGACGCGCACCGGGGTCTCGCACCAGCCGTGGACGACGGCCGCCGCGGCACCGGCAGCCGCGCTCGACCCGGAAGCGCGCGTCTCCCCCACCCCGCGCTCCCAGACGAGCATCGTCAGGTCGTTTGGACCGTCCGGCCGAACCAGCTGGACGTTCGTCCGCCCCGGGAACCGTTCGTGCTGCTCGATGAGCGGGCCGAGGCGTACGAGCTCCTCCCGGGATGGGTCTCGTCGCAGGACCGCGTGCGGATTGCCCACCGACACCGGGGTGAACTCGAGTCGCTCCCCCGCGACCTCGAGTGCCTCCGGACGTCCGACGTCGACCTGGCCGAGATCGACCTCGACATAGTCGTCCTGCACGCGTGCGGGCACTGTCCGGTCGCCGAGTCGCAGCCGTGGGAACGCGATACCACTCCTGCGCGCAAGCCACATCGCCGCGATGCGCGCACCGTTTCCCGACAGCTCGGCACGCGAGCCGTCGGAGTTCCAGACGACCACGTCGGCCTCCGGACCGTGAACATCCACGATCTCCAGCACGCCGTCGGCTCCGACCCCGAGCTGGGCGTCGCAGAGGTGGCGTGCATCGTCGGGGGCAAGTGCCTCCTCGAGCTCTGCCCGCTCGACGAGGAGGTAGGTGTTACCGAGCGCCTGCCACTTCGAGAATCTCATCCGCCACCTTCTCCGGGGGCCGGTCGGCGTCGATCATGACGATGCCCGGGATCCGGCGCATCCACTTTCGCTGGTACGCGGCGTACCGGATGGTTCGGCGGACGATCGCCTCTCGAGCGGCTTCCGGCTCGAGCTCGGTGATCTCGCGGAGCCCCAGGGCCCGCTCCGCCGTCAGTGAGAGGTCGCCGTTCTCGAGGGCGGCCCGCACCTCGTCACCCACCCCGCGGCGAAACATCTCGTCGGTGCGCTCCTCGATACGCCGCTCGAGCACGTCCTTCGGCAGGTCGAGCCCGGCGACGAGCGTCGGCCGGCGCGTCTCGGCGGCCCACAGGCGGTCGCGCGCCGGCACGAGCGATGCGCCGGCCTCGGCAAGCTCGAGGGCGCGGACGACGCGTCTGCGGTCGTTCGGGTGGACGAGCGCCGCAGCATCCGGGTCTCGGCGTTCGAGCTCGAGGTGCGCAGCTCGGGGATCGGCGTCGTACGCCTGCTCCCAGCGGGCTCGAACGCCCTCCTTCGGGGGCGGCGGAAGGCCGAGCTCGGAGAGCGCGGCTCGCAGGTAGAGCCCGGTGCCCCCCGCGACGACCGCCGCCCCCGCGTCGTCGACCAGCTCGTCGATCGCGTCGTGGGCGAGGCGCTGATATTCGCCCACGGACATCTCCGCCGAGAGCTCGCAGAACGCCACCAGGCGCGTCGGGCGAGCGGGCTGGTTGGTGAGGATCGGCAAGCCCCGATACACCTGCATCGCGTCCGCGGAGACGACCTCCGTTCCGAGACGCTCTGCGAGCGCCTCCGCGACGGAGGACTTGCCCGAGGCCGTGGGCCCGAACACGGCCACAACCTCGACCGCAGGAAGGGGCATCGGTCAGGCGGCGACGAGTGCTGCCTCGCGCCCGCGCAGCGTCGTCGAGGTCGCTGCGTCGATCACGACGTCGACGAGGTCCCCCGCGCGCGCCGAGCCGGAGAAGTTCACCGTCGTGTTTCGCCGGGTTCGACCGCGCACGAGCGATGGATCCGTGCGACTCGGTCCTTCGACGAGAACCTCCTCTACGCCGCCGACGCGCTCGGCGTTGCGCTCCGTTGCGACACGCTGAACGAGCTCCACGAGCCGCTCGAGCCGCTCGTGCTTGACCTCGTCCGGCACCTGGTCGGTCATCTCCGCAGCCTCCGTTCCCGAGCGCCGCGAGAAGATGAACGTGAAGGCGCTGTCGTACCGGACCTCCTGGACAACCTCCAGGGTCTGGTGGAAGTCGTCCTCCGTCTCGCCCGGAAATCCGACGATGAGATCGGTCCCGAGTGCGAGGTCGGGAATCGCCGCACGCAACTTCTCGACGAGGCGGAGGTAACGCTCGCGATCGTAGGTCCGGCGCATGCGCTTGAGGATCCGCGACGAGCCGGACTGGAGCGGCAGGTGCACATGCTCGCAGACGGCCCGGGACTCGGCCATCGCTTCGATCACGGGGTCGCGGAAGTCCTTCGGGTGTGGGCTCGTGAACCGAATCCGCTCGATCCCCGAGATCTCGTCGCACGCACGGAGGAGCTCGCCGAAGTGCGTCCTGACGTCCGGGGCGAGATCGCGGCCCCAGGAGTTCACGTTCTGGCCGAGGAGCGTGATCTCCTTGACGCCCTCGCGGGCGAGGGTGGAGACCTCGGCGACGATCTCGCCGGGACGGCGGCTCTGCTCCCGCCCTCGGACGGAGGGCACGATGCAGTACGCGCACTTCGAGTTGCAGCCCATCGACACCTGCACCCACGCCTGGAAACGTCGCTCGCGGTGCATCGGCAGGCGCGCAGCGAAGTGCTCGTGCGCTCCGAACATGCCGCGCGGGACGGCGTAGCCGCCCGCGCTGATCCACTCCCCGAGATGCGGGATCGAGCCCGGGCCGAACGCGACGTCCACGAACGGGTAGTGCTCGAAGATCCGCTCCCGCTGTGCTTCTGCATAGCAGCCGCCGACGGCGATGACGAGGTCCGGCCGCTCTCGTTTACGCGCGGCGGCATTTCCGAGATACGCGGCGAGGCGCGTGTCCGGCTTCTCCCGCACCGTGCACGTGTTGAAGACGACGACGTCCGCTTCCTCGGCCTTCGTCGCCTCGCCGAGGCCGAGCGACTCGAGCATGCCTTTGATGCGCTCGGAGTCGTGGGCGTTCATCTGGCAGCCAAAGGTCGTGACGTGGTAGCGCCTCACGGCCAGGCAGTGTAGCCCTGGCCGTGCGAGGCATCCGAGGAGGCGAAGGAGCCCTTCGACGCCGACCGCGCCCGCTGCTCGCGCTGCCGGTCGAGCATGTGCTCGCGAGGACGATGACGTGCAGCTCGCAACTGGGCCTTGGCCCAGCCCGATCTGCGCTTCTCTTCCGGCGGCCCGGCTCTACGCCCGCCGCGTCGCCGCGAGCCCCTCCAGCTCCTGCCGGTCGACCAGCTCTCCCGGGATCACCCCGACGCGGCAGCGCGTTCTCGCGCTGAGAGTCGCCGTTCGCGTGCCGCCCTCGAGCAACGCCCGCTCGCCGACGATCGCGCCGGGCCCGATCTCGGCAACCTCTTCGCCGTCGATCTCCACGGCGAGCACGCCGTCGAGGACGAGGTAGAGCTCGTCGCCGGGCGCGCCCTGCTCCACGAGCGTCTCGTCCGGCTCGAGCGTACGCCGCTCGGGGATCATCTTGCCCGTCATCAGCTCGCGCGAGATCTCTCGTTCGAGCGCGCTCTCTGCGGCCGTGACGAACGCGTCGGACTCCTCGTCGCCCCACGGCGTTCGCTCTCCGTGCGCCCCCCGGTACCAGGCCTTGAAGTCGATCGTTCCCGACTTCGCGACGAGGTTTCCGTCCCGGTCGTAGATCCAGTGCCTGGGGAAGGTGCTCGCACCTACGAGCTGGTGCTCCGAGGAGCCGTCCGTTCGGATCGTGAGCGCGAGCGTCGTCCAGGCAGTCGCGGAATGGATCCGGACGTACGGCCTCCCGATTACCCTACGCGGAGCCGGGAACCCAGCGCGGCCGCCGACCGTCTGCACGAAGCGGACGGCGTTCTCCTGAACCTCCGGCTCGTGCCGCAGGACCTCGAAGGCGACGCCGGGAATCGTGATGTCCGTGACGCCGAGGCTGAAGGTCGTCGAGCCGACCAGTCCGGTGCCCTCGTACCCGTGGCTGACGACCTTCCCGTCCTCCACGTCGATCCGGGCGGCGAGGCGATTGGCCTCGCGAAAGCGATCCTCGGCGCGCAGGCGATCGAGGTCGCCTTCCTCGAGGTGCTCGGGCGGCGGCTCGTCGTAGCGCGCGACCCCGAGCTCGAACGGAAGCTTCGGCATTCCCTCGATCGCATCCGACGGGATCCAGGAAATCGCCGTGACTGATGACTCGATGCGCATCTCGCGCCCCCTCTCGTCGACGCTTTCCACGCTAGAGCATCAAGAGGGCCTTGGCTAGTCGAGCGCTCGGCGTGCGCGTTCTCTATCGACTCCCGGCCGGAGGTACTCCGTCTCGGAGCCAGTGCATGTTTTCCGAGATCTCCCGCTCGGGGTCCGAGCCCAGATGACCTGCGTCGTCGTTCACCTTGACGACGCATCCCGGCACGTTCGCGGCCAGCCACTCGCCGTGTGTCGGCGGGACGAGGACGTCGGTTGCTCCGTACTGAACGAGTACGGGGACGGCAATCTCGCCGACCTCGAAGCCCCAGGATCGAATGAACGCGAGGTCGTCGTCCACCCACCCCCATACTCCGTTTAGGGCCTGTTCGGCGGTCGACTCGCGGATGATCTGGCTGACTTCTGGGCGGGCCAGTTGGGCTCGATCGGAATCGCTGATCTCGAAGTCGCCGAGCACGGTCGTCGGGTCAACGGCCACCCGCTCGACCATCTCTGCGTGTTCGCGCTCGAGTTCGGCGACGAGGACGTCCTCTCCTGCCGTCGCCCAGCCGAACTCCTTGACGTTCTCGGGATCCATGCCGGCGAGCCACGCGTCCTGCTCCAGCCCGGACGGTCCGAGCGGTGCGATGCCGACAGCGCACGTCGCTCGAACGACCCGGTCGGGCAGCAGTGCGGCACAGGCGAGTGCGTGCGGTCCGCCCCCGGATCCACCCGAAACGCCGAAGCGCTCGAACCCAAGGAGGTCGGCGAGCGTAACCACGTCGTCGACTTCCTCGGCGATGCTTCGCCCGCGTCGGCGCGTCGACCGTCCGTAGCCGGCCCGATCGTGTGTCACAAGACAGACTCCGAGTCCCCTGTAGAGCTCCTCGTTGGGCCAACGCTCGAGCCGGGACCCTGGCGTCCCGTGGAGCGACAGGACGGGGAAGCCCGACGGATCGCCCCAAATGGCGAATGCGATCACCCGTCCGTCCGCGCTGGTTGCCGTCTTCAGAGGCTCACCCATGATGGCCGCAGCCGCACCTCGCGAGTGACACCACGCTCATCGCCGCGGCATCGCTCCGCCGGTGGACCCTCATGGTCGGTTGGCGAATCGTTCCCGGCTGACGGCCCAGGCGGGCAGCTCCCGCCGGCCCTCGGCCTCACCCCACGCGTCTCGCTGCTCGACGACGAGCCCCTCCGAGTCGAACCGGAGAAGCGACGTCCCCGCCACGGTCTGAACCGAGCCGTCGGGCGACGTGATGACTCCCCACCAATCCACCGCCGCTCGATTCCCCTCGACGACCGGGTCGCCGAAGCGACACTCCGCCTCGGCCTGGTCGGCGAACGCCCATTCGACGTACTCCGTGGGCGTCTGGCGTTCGCGGAAGGGGTGCGAGTAGAAGACGGCGTCCGGGGCATACAGCGCCGCGATCGCCTCGACGTCCGCGACCGGCCAGGCGCGCGACCACGCTTCCCTCCAGCGCCGCGCCGCCACGACAGTGCCGGTGCGCTGCCTCATGTTTCTGGGCCGTCGCCGGCAAAGGAGACAGGGCTGACCTCCGCAGGGGTGTTAGCAGCAGCGCCGAGGGCCGCAGGGCAGTGCAAGTTGTACGACCAAGGCCGGAGGCCGACGCATCCTGCCCCGAGCGGCGGCAGCGCAGCCCGGAGGTGGGCTCCGCCCGCCGAGAGGGCTTGCGCGACCAGGGACATGAGGGCTACTTCGCGACCTCGATGGCGCGAGACTCGCGGATCACGATCACCTTCACCTGCCCCGGATACTCGAGCTGATCCTCGATCTCGCGCGCGATCTCATGGGAGAGGAGGACAGCCCGGTCGTCGTCGACCTCGGTGGGCTCGACGATCACGCGAATCTCGCGCCCGGCCTGCAGCGCATAGGCCTTCGCGACGCCCGGCTTGCCCGCGGCGATCTCCTCCAGCGCCTCCAGCCGGCGGATGTAGTTCTCGAGCGACTCGCCGCGGGCACCGGGTCGCGAGGCGGAGACTGCATCGGCCGCGATCAGCAGCACCGCCTCGACGGTCTGGGGCTGGACCTCGTAGTGGTGCGCCTCGATCGCGTGAACGACGCCCTCGGACTCGCCGTAGCGGCGCGCGAGCTGGGAGGAAATGAGCGCATGGGAGCCGTCTACTTCGTGGCTCATCGCCTTGCCGACGTCGTGCAGGAGCGCCGCCCGCTTCGTCGTCTTCACTCCCGCGCCGAGCTCGGAGGCCATGATCCCGCCGAGATGGACGACCTCGAGCGTGTGCTTGAGGACGTTCTGCCCGTAGCTCGTGCGGTAGCGGAGGCGGCCGAGGATCTTCGCCAGCTCCTCGTGCACCTCGCCGCAGTTGGCCTCGAAAACTGCCTGCTCGCCCGCCTGGCGCACGTGTTCCTCCAATTCAGCTTTCGACCGGTAGTACATCTCCTCGATCCGCGCGGGATGGATGCGCCCGTCCTCGATCAGCTTGTCGAGGGTGAGCCGAGCGACCTCCCGGCGAAGCGGATCGAACGACGAAAGGACGACCGCATGCGGCGTGTCGTCGATGATGAAGTCGACGCCGGTGAGGTGCTCCAGGGAACGGATGTTCCGGCCCTCGCGGCCGATGATGCGTCCCTTGAGGTCGTCGGAGGCAAGCTCGACCACCGTCACGGTCGCCTCCGCCGTATGGCTCGCCGCGACTCGCTGCAGGGCGTCCGCCACGAGCGCCCTCGCGCGGCGTCGTGACTCGGCACGAGCCTCCTCCTCCATCTGCCGCACGTCTCGGGCGAGCTCGTGTCGGGCGAGGTCCTTGGAGCGCTCGAGCAGCTGCTGCTTCGCTTCGTGCACCGTCAGCCCGGAGATCCGTTCGAGCGCGGCGATTGCTTCGCCCTTCGCGTCCTTGAGCTCGTCCTGCATCTCCTTGATGTGCACCTCGCGGTCGCCGAGGCCTTGCTCCCGGCGCACGAGCTCGGTCAGCTTGGCGTCGATCTCCTCCTCCTTCTGGAGGACGCGCTCCTCGATCTTCACGATCTGGGCGCGCCGGTCTTGCACGTCTGCCTCGATCTCGGCCCTGAGCTGAACGGCGAGCTCGCGAGCGTCGACCTGGGCTTCACGCCGAACTGCTTCGGCCTCCCGCTCCGCGTCTCCGAGGATCCGCCGACGCTCTGCCCCTGCAGTCCGAACCCGAGACTGGGAGAACGCGACCAGGAGGGTCGCCGCCGCGAGGGCTCCGACGAGGATTCCGATCAACGCCGCGCCGGCAGTGAGCATGAAGGCCTCCGTGGAGGTTCGATTGGCCGCGGCATCGCCGCGGTCGCTCACACCCGGCACCCGGCCTGCCCGGCCGCGTCAGGCACCGTGACACAGCTCAGCTCAGGGAGTCGAGCACCCTCCGTTTTGGGCTGACTTCGTGCTGTCGAGGGAGATGATCAGGGAGGTCGAGCGAGGTCACGTGGTCAGAAATCGCTTGAAAGCAGGAAAAATGTCAGATGAGAGCAGAACTCATCCTATCTCCTCGCGGCTTCCGTTGGCAATGAGCTCGCTGATCGCGTCCACCGTGAATCCCTTGGACGCGAGGTACCGGGCGGTTTTCGGGCTTCGTCCACGGCGCTCGACGATGCGACGGGCCCGAACGGCCTCCGGCTCGAGCTCCGCAATGACGTCCTCGGCGATCTCCGCGTCGACTCCCGCTCGCCCGAGTGCGTCCCGAACGAGCGCGTCGGCTGCGCCACGCGCCGCAAGGGACTCCGCACGAAGCTCGGCGAAGCGGCGGTCGTCCACGAGGCCGGTCCTTCTCAGAGTGGCCATTGCCTCCTGCCGGTCGTCCTCCGTGAATCCCCGAGCTGCGAGGCGCTGCGCGAGCTCGTGCTCGCTCAGGTCCCGGTGCCGCAGCGACCGGAGCGCCGTGTCGACTGCTCTTCGCGGCTGCGCCACGAAGAGCTCTAGCTCTCAATCCCGACCGTCGCGTGGACGTCTAGCGGCCTCTCCGAAGGAGAAACGGCAGGCAGGAGCCGCGCCGAGATGACCTGCTCCTCGGGCGCCTCCGCCTGAATGCGCGCGAGGATCTGCTGCACGATGTCCGGGTTCTCGGCGAGGAAGGCGGACGCGTTCTGCCTACCCTGGCCGAGACGCTCGTCACCGAAGCTGAAGTACGAGCCCGCCTTCTGCACGATCTTCCTCTCGAGAGCCACGTCGAGGACGGTTCCCTCCCACGGGATCCCGGACCCGTAGATGATGTCGAACTCGGCCTGCTTGAAGGGGGGAGCGACCTTGTTCTTCGCGACCTTGACACGAACGCGGTTGCCGACCGCCTCCGCGCCGTCCTTCAGCGTCTCGATGCGACGGATGTCGAGGCGCACCGAGGCATAGAACTTGAGCGCGCGCCCGCCCGGCGTCGTCTCCGGGTTGCCGAACATCACGCCGATCTTCTCCCGCAGCTGGTTCGTGAAGATGCAGATCGTCTCGGTGCGGTTGAGTGTCCCCGCGAGCTTGCGGAGGGCCTGGCTCATGAGGCGGGCCTGCAGGCCGACGTGGCTGTCCCCCATCTCCCCCTCGATCTCGGCCTTCGGGACGAGTGCGGCCACGGAGTCGACGGCGACGACGTCGAGAGCGCCCGAGCGGATGAGGAGCTCTGCGATCTCGAGCGCCTGCTCTCCGGTGTCCGGCTGCGAGACGAGCAGCTGGTCGATATCGACGCCGATGCGCCGAGCATAGGAGGGATCCATCGCGTGCTCGGCATCGATGAACGCGCAGATGCCGCCGCGGCGCTGGGCCTCGGCCATCACGTGGTAGACGAGCGTCGTCTTTCCCGAAGCCTCGGGTCCGTAGATCTCGACGATCCGGCCACGCGGTAGGCCGCCGATCCCGAGCGCGAGGTCGAGAGCAAGCGAACCGGTGGACACCGCTCCGATGGACACCTGGGGACGATCGCTCATGCGCATCACCGAGCCCTTGCCGAATTGACGCTCGATTTGCCCGAGCGCGACGTCGAGCGCTTCCTCGCGATTCATGCGTTCACCCTCCACAATGGATCAGTACAGCGGATCAATACAGCGAGCGCCTTTCGAGAATCTCGTAGCGTGCCCCTGAGGGGTGCAGACGTGAAAGGAAAGCAGCCGCCTCGGACGGAGCGAAGGCCCTGATCTCGGGCAGCGGAGGCGCGAGGCGAGGCCGCTCCCGGAAACGAAGCACTGTGACGTGCGGGAGCCATGGGCGGTTCTCGCGACGGTAGCAATCGAGCCGTTCGAGGCTGGTGTGCAGGCGCTCGGCCATCCTGGTCGCCTCGCCCGAAGGATCGTCGAGGACGAGCATGCCGACGGAACGGGTCTCCCGATAACGCGCCGGAGCAAGCGTGAACGGCGAGACCGCCGCGGCTGCGTCCCCAAGTGCTGCGACGATCGAGTCGAGCTCGGCTCGCGGCCTCCCGCCGAGGAAGGCGAGGGTGATGTGAAAGCTCTCGACGATTCGGCCCCGCTCCAGGTGCCGCTTCCCCCACGCTGAGAGCGCGTCCACGACGTCGTCCGGCAGCAGGAGGGCAAGGAAGAGCCTGAGCACCTCATCCCGCTCGACGCTAGCTGCTCCCGTCACGCTCGGAGTGTCAAGTCTGTGTCAGGAGGCGCCGCAGGAGATGGAGAGCAGCCGCGGTCGCACGACCGCGAATCATCTCCCGGTCTCCGGGAAGGTCGATTCGGCGGGCTTCCTCCCCGCTCGGTCCCACGGCGTGGAGGAAGACGAGCCCGACGGGCTTCTCGGGCGTGCCCCCGTCCGGCCCGGCGATGCCCGTCACCGAGACGGCCACGTCTGCGCCGAGCCGCTCCCGGACGCCGCGAGCCATGGCGAGTGCGGTCTCCGCCGAGACGGCCCCGTGCGCTTCGAGAACCTCCCGCCCGACTCCGAGCTCTGCCATCTTGAGATCGTCCGCGTAGGCGACGACGCTTCCCAGGAAGGCGTCGCTCGAGCCCGGGACACTCGTCAGGCGCGCCGCGACGAGGCCGCCCGTGCACGACTCGGCAGTCGCGAGCGACAAGCCGTTCCGGCGGCAGAGGTCGAGCACGATCTCCGCGATCGAACGCTCGTCCTCGGTGAAGAGGAACCGGGCCAACGCAGTCCGCAACGCGCCGGCAAGCTCTCCGGCGCGTTCCTCCGCGCCGGGCTCGACGACGAGATCGACGTGGATCTCGAACTCGCGGGCGCAGATCGTCGCTTCGACGCCGTCCCCGTCGCCCCCCGCATCGGCGAGCGCCTGCGCGACCGCCGACTCCGGGGTTCCGAAGAAGCGGAGGACGAAACGAGTGCGCTCCGGCGCTCGTTCGAGAACGCGCTTGACCGCGTCCGTCTCGAGGGCCCGAGGCCACAGTCGCCGAAGCTCACGCGGCGGCCCCGGCAGCACGACGACGACGCTGTCGCCGGCTTCGAGTACGACCCCCGGAGCGGTTCCGGCGAGCCCGAGCGACACGGCCCCCTCCGGAAGGGTCGCCTGCTTGCGTACTCCGGTCGTGAACTCGGTGTACGGACGCCGGAGGCGCTCGGCGATCATCCGTGAGACCTCCTCGATCTCCCGCTCGAGACCCTCGTCCACGACGAGTTCGCGCCCGGCGGCTCGGGCCAGAAGCTCGATCGTCCGGTCGTCGTGCGTGGGTCCGAGACCGCCCGAGACGAGACAGAGATCGGCGGCGAGGCCCTCCGAGAACGCGCGCTCGAGGTCCGCCTCACGGTCGCCGACGATCGTGATCCGCTCGGGCTCGAGCCCCAGCCGCAGCGCCTCGGCCGCGAGGAACGGACCGTTTCGATCCTCCCGTTCGCCACGGACCAGCTCGCTGCCGGTGACGACGATCGCCGCCCGCGGGCGCGTCAAGACGAAGCGCGGGCGATCCGGCGGGGCGTGGCGACGAATGACGTCCCGGCGGGCAGCTCGACGAGCCTCCCGTTCAGCCGCACCGAGACGTTGTCCGGATCGGAGAGCGCAATGTGCAGCCGCCCGCTCTGGAAGGGCTTCCTCTGCCCCTGCTCGAGCGTTCCGCTGTACAGCAACCGGCCCGCAGCCGAGCCGGAGCGGACCTCCATCCACGAGGCGCCCTCGACAGCCTGCACGACGACCTTCGTTCGGGCACGCGAGGTCGTAGCGCTCTGCTGCCCCCGGCCGGCGAGCCCGGGCACCTTCTGCTCGCTCGGGCCGCCGAAGCGCCACGCCGCGATCACGAGGGCAGTGAGGACTGCGATACCCAGGAGCGCGAGAATCGCGATCCGCGACTCCCGCCCGGCGCGATCGGGTCGGCTGGCCGGGACACGACGTGTACGTACAACGACCTCGTCGTCTCCGATCGCGAACCGCGAGTTGAACTCGTCGACGAACGGCTGACCGTCGAGACCGAGCGCCTCGGCGTAGGAGCGCAGAAAGCCCTTGACGTACGTCGGCGCCGGAAGGATGTCGAAGCGCTCGTCCTCGAGCGCACGGAGGTACTTGGGGCGGATCTTCGTCAGCTGCTCGAGCTCGGGAAAGTCGAGCCCTTGGCGCTCGCGGGCGTCGCGGAGGCTGGATCCGATGTCGAACACGAAGGGGGAAGTGTAGAGACTGGCCGGCGGAGGGTGTTAGTCCCGTGTTCCGGCGTACTCGAGGAGGCCGTAGACCGCCAGGGAGACGAGCGCCGTAAAGGCGATGCAGAGCCCGAGGATGCCGAGCATGCGGCCGCCCTTCACGATCCGCTCGTGGCTCGGCCGCGCGAGGCGGAGCGCGCCGCGACGCTGCGCACGGCCCGCGAGCAGGATCGCCAGCAAGCCGAGCACGGCGGCACCCGGGATCGCGACGGCGGAGTCGAGGAGCTCGTACGAGGCGGAGTAGCGCGTCAGGAAGACGGCGATCGGGATCGTCGCCACCGAGACGAAGCCGACGAGGAGGGCCGCCCAGGCGGCGCCCCCGCCCCTTCCGTCACTGCTTGACGTACGGACGGCCAATGGCGGCGGGAGGAATCGAGCGGCCGATGACCCCCGCGACCGCCACGAGCGTCAAGACGTATGGGAGCGCCTCGAAGAGCGTCGAGACGGACAGCGAGTACTCCTGCAGGCTCGACGCAAGCGCGCTCGAGAATCCGAAGAGGAGGCACGCTACGAGTGCTCCGAACGGGCGCCAGCTCCCGAAGATGAGCGCGGCGAGGGCGATGAACCCACGCCCCGCGGTCATGTTCGGCTCGAACGAGTTCACGAAGCCGAGGGCCAGGTACACGCCGCCCGCCGACGCGAGCACACCGGAGAGCGTCACCGCGAGATACCTCGTGAGGTAGACGTTGATGCCCACCGTATCGGCTGCGCGCGGGTGCTCCCCTACGCTGCGGAGCCGCAGCCCGACCGACGTCTTGAAGACGACGATCCAGGTGACGATGACCATCGCGAGCGCTGTCCAGATGAAGTAGTCCGTGTTCGTGAACGCGTCGCCCAAGAAGCCTCCCACCCTGTCGGGCGGTACGTCGTAAAGGAAGCCAAGCGAGGTGTCGGGGATCGTGGAGAGGCCCTCCGCGGGAGTTCCCTGCTCGCCGTATATGCGGATGAACAGGTACCCCGTGATTCCGAGCGCGAGGAAGTTGATCGCGGTGCCCCCGACGATCTGGTCTGCGCGCAACGTGATCGAGAAGCACGCGTGCACGAGCCCCATCAGCGCCCCCGAGGAGAGCCCGATGAGCGCGCCGAGCAGCCAGTGACCTGTCTTGTCCGCTCCCCAGATGGAGAAGAAGGCGCCCATCAGCATCATCCCCTCGAGACCGATGTTCACCACACCGGAGCGCTCCGAGAAGAGCCCTCCGAGGGCGGCAAAGATGAGCGGCGTCGCGGATACGAGCGTGGCGGAGAGAAGCGCGCCCCAGATGACGACGACGTCGAGCTTGTCGACGCTCGAACGCGTCGCGAGGTAGCCGATGAGGAAACCGAGGAGGCCGGTCGTCACCGCGTAGGCACCGATCCTGTGCTCGCCTCGGATCCACGACCCGGTTCCGATCGTGACTGCGAACAGGCCGATGACGACCGGGGCGACAGGGCTCCGCACCTCGAACGGCGGGAGCGCGACGAGCGCCGCCGCGACTCCCACCAAGACCCCTGCCCAGCCGACGGCCCTCCACCCGCTCGGCAGCCGGTCGAGCAGCCGGTTCATCCGCTGGCCCTCGCCCGCCGGTTTCGCAGCCGCTGAAGCGCGATGAGGATGATGATGTCCGCCCCCACGAAGAGGACGATGAGGCCCTGGATGATGATGGTGAGCGGCGTGGCGAGCTCGGGCGGGAAGATCTCCGGATCGAGGTTGCGAGTCGACGTCCCCGTCTGCAGCGCAGCAAAGAGCAAGGCGGCGAGGCCGATGCCGATCGACGTGTTGCGGCCGAGGAGCGCGACCGCGATGCCGATGAAGCCGATGGTCGAGGTGAAGTCGGTCGTGTCGAGCCGGAACTTCCAGCCGAGCACGTCCAGCGACCCCGCGAGACCAGCGAACGCACCGGCGATCGCCATAGCCACGATGTAGTTCCGCGCGACGCTGATTCCCCCGTAGCGGGCGGCCTCCGGGTTGTGCCCCACGGCGCGCACCTCGTACCCGAGCGTCGTTCTGTTCAGGAGCAGCGTGTAGACGATCAGGGAGACGACCGCGATTCCGAAGCTGATCCACGGGAGGCCTTGCAGATCGGGGTGCCCCCACACCCCTGCCTGGGTCACTTTGGACTCGGCCACGACGAAGTTCGAGGCCGGGATCTCCTTCGAGGTGTCGTTCTGCAGTAGACCGTCGAACCCGAAGAGATATGTGCCGACCCAGATGACGACCCAGTTGAGCATGATGGTCGTGATGACCTCATGCGCGCCGACGGTCGCCTTGAGCAGCCCTGCGATCCCGGCAAGCGCCGCACCGGCAGCCATTGAAGCAAGCATCGTGAGGAGGATCAGCGGCACTGCCGGAAGGTCGACGTGGAGCGGGAGCTCCGCGGCGATGATGATGGACGCGATCGCGCCCGCGAGATACTGCCCTTGTCCTCCGATGTTGAAGAGCCCGCACCGGAACGCGAACGCGACCGCGATCCCCGTGAGCACGAGCGGCACCCACACGAGCAGCGTCTGCTCGAGCCTGATCGCGGCGAGGCAGGGGTCGCTGCACGTCTCCCAGGGGAGGAACCAGTTGAGCCCCGCGCCCTCGAAGATCGCCTTGTACGTCGTCAGGGTGTCGGGAACGCTCTTCGTCGTGGCGAAGACGACGAAGCCGCTGATCAGGAACGCGAGTACCGCCGTCACGAGCGGCGCGATGAGGCCTCCTGCTTTTTGGAGCACCGCGTAGCGGGCAACCGGCCCCTCCGATCCGGGTTCCTCCGGCGGCAGCGCCCCCGGCTGCGTCACACTGACGCTCACGCGACCGCCTCGCGCCTGCCGCCGCCCGTCATCGCGACGCCGAGCTCCTCCTCGGATGCCGTCGGCGGGAACTCGCCGACGATCCTGCCCTCGTACATGACGAGGATGCGGTCGGCAAGCGACAGTACCTCCTCGAGCTCGAGCGACACGAGGAGCACCGCCCGGCCCTCGTCTCGCTCCTCGACGAGACGTCGGTGAACGAACTCGATCGCGCCGACGTCGAGCCCTCTCGTCGGTTGAGCGGCGATGAGGACGCGTGGATCGCGGTCGATCTCACGCGCGAGGATGACCTTCTGCTGGTTGCCGCCCGAGAGGGACCCTCCGGCCGTCCGCGGGCCGCCGCCGCGAACGTCGAACTCCTTGATCAGTCGCCGCGCACGTTCGATGAGCTGGCGCGGGAAGAGCCAGCCGAACCGCGACGTCGGCGGCTTGCGGTAGTCGTGGAGGCCGACGTTCTCCGCGATGGTGAAGTCGAGCACGAGCCCACGCCGCTGTCGGTCCTCGGGGATGTGCCCGACGCCGATCTCGAAATGCCGTCGCGCGTTCGCGCCTGTGACGTCCAACCCCTCGACGAGGACGCGCCCGCCCTCCGGTCGGCGAAGTCCCGTGATCGCATCGATCAATTCGGTCTGTCCGTTGCCGTCGACACCGGCGACGGCGACGATCTCACCTCCACGCACGTCGAAGGAGACGCCGCGCACCTTCTCGATCCCACGCTCGTCGGTCACGTGCAGCTCGTCGACCTGGAGAAAGGACTCCCCTGCCTGGGAGGCACTCTTCTCGACCCGGAGCAGCACTTCGCGGCCGACCATCAGCTTGGCGAGTCCCTCCTCCGTCGCACCCTCGGCTGGAAGGGTCTCGACGCGCTTTCCCCGCCGCAGGACCGTGATGCGATCGGAGATCTCGAGCACCTCGTTCAGCTTGTGGCTGATGAAGATGATCGACATGCCCTCGCGCTTCAGGGTCTGGAGGATCCCGAAGAGCTCGACCGCCTCCTGAGGCGTGAGCACCGCCGTTGGCTCGTCGAGGATGAGGATGTCCGCTCTTCGGTAGAGCGCCTTCAGGATCTCGACCCGCTGCTGCTGTCCGACGGTGATGTCCTGGATGAGCGCGTCGGGGTCGATCGCGAAGCCGAAAGCCGCGGCGAGCTCGCGCACACGGGCTCTCGCCGCCCCGTAGTCCAGGAAGACCCCTTCGCGCGTCGGCTCGAGCGCCAGGACGATGTTCTCGGCGACAGTCATAACGGGGATGAGCATGAAGTGCTGGTGCACCATCCCGATTCCGCGCGCGATCGCCTCTCGTGGCGAGGACATGCGCACGGGCTCGCCCGAGATCCGGATCTCCCCCTCGTCCGGGTGATAGAGCCCGTAGAGGATGTTCACGAGCGTCGACTTGCCGGCGCCGTTCTCCCCCAGAAGGGCATGCACCTCGCCGCGGCCGAGGTCGAAGTCGATGTGGTCGTTCGCGAGCACCCCTGGAAACTGCTTCGTGATGCCACGAAGCTCGAGGATCGGGGGCTCGGCTGGCACTGGGTGGCGATTCTAAGGGGGTGGGCCTGTGAAAGCCCCACCCCCCGCGAACCGAGCCTAGAACTCGATCGTCTGTTTGATCTTGATCTTGCCCTTTGCGATCTGCCTCTGGATCGCTTTGGTCGCGGCCAGATCGGCCTTGTTGACCTTCGGGCTCACGCTGCCGAGGCCTACACCCCCGTTCTTCACGTTGAAGAGGAAGTCGTTGCCGCCCTTGAGCCTGTCCAGGTGAGCACGCTTGGTGATGATCTCCACCGAGAGGTCGACCTTCTTCGTGGCGCTCGTCAGCATGTGCGCTCCGATATATCGCTGATCGGCGTCGACGCCAATCCCCCACCGGCCCTTCTCCTTTGCGGCCGAGAGAGCGCCGAGGCCGCAGCCCCCGGCGACCTGGAACACGGCCTGCGAGCCCCTTGCGATCTGGCGCAGGGCGACCTTCTTGCACTTCGCCTGGTCCGAGAAGGTTGGATCGTTCGCGTAGTTGGCGATGACCGTGATGCCCGGGTTCGCCTTCTTCGCGCCCTGGATGTATCCGCTGATGTACCTCACGATCGGGGGAACGGAGTTGGCGCCGACAGCGCTGATGACCTGCCTGCCGCCCTGACGCTTCGCGACGAGGGCGGCGAGGTACCCGACGAGGTAGCCCGCCTCGTGCTCGGCGAACACGATTCCCGTGAAGTTCGGCGGGTTGTCCGGAAGCAGGAACTTCGTGACGTCGATCCCCGCGAACTGCTGACCCGGATACCGCGGCGCGACCGTGTTCAGATGCTCGGCGTGGAAGAAGCCGACGCCGAAGATCAGGTCGTATCCCGCCGAGGCGGCCGCCAGCAAGTTCGGAAGGCGATCCTCCGCCTTTGTCGTTACGTAGACGCGCGTCGGGACGCCGAGCTGGTTGCCGACCCGGATGCGGCCCTGGTTCGCGAGCTGGTTGAAGGACTTGTCCTGCAGGCTTCCGATGTCAGTGACGATCGCCATCTTGAAGTCGTTATGACTCGCCGATCCGGTTGCACTCACGACGAGCGCGGCCGTGGCAATCAGGCCGAGCGCGAGCCCGAGCCTGAGTTTGCTTCTGATCACTTGCCCTCCTTACGAGTTTTGCCTGCGCCCCGAATTGGACGGTAGATCTAACCGCAAGTTGTGCGGCTTCACAAGAATGTAAAGAGCGCTTCTCGGGGCTTCAGCTGCGCTCGAGCTCGGCCTCGGACACGAGCACGCGCCGCGGCTTCGAGCCCTCGTAGCCCGAGATGATCCCCCGCCGCTCGAGCATGTCGATCAACCGCCCTGCCCGCGTGTAGCCGACCCGCAGCCGGCGCTGGATGAGCGAGACGGAGGCGGTCTGCGTCTGCACGACGACGTCGATGGCGCGCTCGAGCAGCGGATCCTCGTCCGGGTCGAAGTCGAGGTCCTCGCCGTCCTCCCCGAGCGGTGCCTCGGGCGCCTCGAGGAGGGACTCGTCGAGGTCCTGGCCGCGCTGGGAGCGGCACTGCTGGACGACGAGCGCGATCTCCTCCTCGGTCACGTACGCGCCCTGCAGCCGCTGGAGCCGCGACGTCCCGAGCGGCTTGAAGAGCATGTCGCCCTGCCCCAGGAGGCTCTCGGCGCCGGCGGTGTCGAGGATGACGCGCGAGTCGGTCTGGCTCGAGACGGCGAAGGCGATGCGCGAGGGGACGTTCGCCTTGATCATGCCGGTGATGACGTCGACGGAAGGACGCTGCGTCGCGAGCACGAGGTGGATGCCGACCGCACGCGACTTCTGCGCGAGCCGGATCACGCAGTCCTCGACGGCCTGCGGCGAGACCATCATCAGGTCCGCGAGCTCGTCGATCACGACGAGCAGGTACGGGAGCGTCGCCTCGCCGCGCGAGCGGAGCGCTCGATTCGCCTCCGGGAGGTTGCGCGCCCGCACGAACGAGAGGCGCTCGTACCGGCGCTCCATCTCCGTGACGACGTTGTGGAGCACGGTCGCCGCTTCCTTCGGGCTCGACACGACCGACGTGAGGAGGTGGGGAATCGACTCGTAGTACCCGAGCTCGATTCGCTTGGGGTCGATGAGGATCATGCGCACGTCGTCGGGCGTCGCCCGGAGAAGGATCGAGGTGAGGATCGTGTTGATGCAGCCCGACTTTCCGGAGCCGGTGGTTCCGGCGATCAGGACGTGAGGCATACGGGCGAGATCGGTCCAGATCGCGTTCCCCGAGATGTCCTTGCCGAGCCAGACGGCGAGCGGGCTCGCGGTCGCCGGCAGGTCGTCGTAGATGTCGCCGAGCGTGACGAGCCGTGGCGAGAGGTTCGGCACCTCGACCCCCACCGCCTGCTTGCCGGGGATCGGTGCGAGGATCCTGATTTCCGTCGTCGCGAGCGCGTACGAGAGGTCGTCCTTCAGCGCCGCGACCTTCGCGACCTTCGTGCCCGGGGCGAGCTGGAGCTCGTAGCGTGTGACCCGCGGGCCCGAGATCTGCCCGACGACCGACGCCTCGACGCCGAACTCCGCGAGCGTGCGAACGAGGAGGTCCGCCACGCGTGCACCCGCGTCTCCGTTCGAGGCCGCGGTTGCCGGCGAGCGGCGTAGGAGCTTGCGATCCGGGAGCCGGTACTCTGTGTGCTCGGCGGAGGTCGCGCCCTCGAACACCGACTCGAGGCTCGACTCCTCCGGCTCGAGCTCTTCCGGCGCGAGCCCCGGCTGCTCGCTTGAGCTCGGCATGCCCACCAGATCGGGATACGCCTCGGCCCCGTCGACCACGGCGCGCCGAGCCGGGAGCCCTTGCGGCTCGGGAGGAAGCGCGACGTCCTCGTCGGTCTGAGACTCGCTCGAGACCCAATCGAGTGCGCGGCGCGCGCCGACGCTCGCCCGCTGTACGACGTGGCCCGTCCTGCGCAGGATCGCGCCCGTCGACGCTCCGGTCACGAGGAGCGCCCCGCCGAGCAGAAGTGCGCCGCCGACGATCGCCGCTCCGGTCTCCCCGATCAGTCCCGCGAGCAGGCCACCGAGCGCAAGGCCGATCCAGCCTCCGCTGTCCCGTCCCAGGAGCGTCATGAGCCCGAGGAAGCCGACTCCGAGCCCGAGCCTGAACGGGCGAACGTCGAGCAGCCCACTGCGAGCGAGCATGAGCCCGCCGACTGCGACGAGCGCGAGCGGGAGCAGGTACGCGGCATCGCCGATCGCAGCGCGCAGCGCACCGGCGATCCACGAGCCGGTAGATCCTCCGTCCAACCCGAGGTACAGGATCGCGGAGAGAACGAGGCCGAGCGCCAGCGACGCCAGCCCGACGAGCTCGCCCTCGTGCGTTGAGCGAGCTCGCTTCGCCCGCTTCTTCACGCGCGCGGGGACGCGTGGCCGAAGCGGCCGCTTTCTCTTCCGGCGAGCCATGTGACGCGATTCGACGCACCCGTGCTTGCTCCTCCGATCTCAGCGTGAATCCGGGGATCGCACCCGCGTGTTCACTATCTTCCGGGGGTGGCGGAGGTTCGCGAGATCGTCCGGGAGTTTGCGCTCTCGCTGCCGGAGGCGTTCGAGGACCATCCGTGGGGCGAGGACGTGGCGAAGGTGCGCGGCAAGGTCTTCGTCTTCCTGGGCACCGCCGGGTCGGCAACGCCGCGGATGACCGTGAAGCTCGTCGAGTCGCACGGTCACGCCCTCTCGATCGACGGCGCCGAGCCAACCGGCTACGGCCTGGGCAAGTCGGGCTGGGTGACGGTGCCCCTCGAGGCGACGGGAGTCTCTCGCCACCTGCTCTGCGACTGGATCGAGGAGAGCTACCGCGTCGTCGCGCCCAAGCGGCTCCTCGCCGAGATCGACGGTATGCGCTGAAAGCTGGGGTCAGACCCCACGGGTCTGACCCCGATCACGCCGCCAAGGCGCGCAGGTCGTCGACCGTCGAGCTCAAGAGGGTGTCCCGCAGGTCGAAGAGCCCTGCCCAGAGCGAGGAGCGATCCGGCGTCGATCCGATGCGAGCCGCGTCCGCGAGGCCCTCGAGCGCGCGAACGAGCACCGCAAGCTCGAGATAGACGGAGGCTACGCGGTACGGGCACGCACGCACCCCGGCACGGTCGAGCACCGGTCGCCACTCGACGAGCTCCCCGGCGCCCGGGCCGGCATACCAGGAGCGGCCCTCGGCGCGGTCGGGCTCCAGCTCGAGCAGATAGCGGGAGAGCGGCTGCTCGAGCCCCGCCAGCGCGGTCTCGACGCGGTCTGCCGCACGACGTAGCGCCGCCTGCCGGGCTCCCGGGGTCGCCGGCACGGCGTCACCGCGGCCCCAACGCTCGAGAAGCCGGCAGAAAGCGAGCGACGCCGCTTCACACGCCCGCAGCTGGCGCACGAGCCGCGCCGCGGTCAGCTCGCTGGCCGCGTTCGTCTCGATGACCGTGTGCCAACCCAGACTCAGTTACACCTCGATGACCACGGGCAGGACCATGGGGCGGCGCCGCGTGCGGTCGTAGACGATCTGGCCCACCGCGTCGTGGATGTGCTCCTGGAGGAGCTTGATCTCCGTCGTGTGCTCGGCGGCGAGCTCCCGCACCACGCGGTCGGCTTCGTTGCGGAGCTCGTCCAGGAGATCGTCGGACTCCGCGAAACCCCGTGCGATGAGCTCGGGCGGTGCGATCTCGCCGCCGTCCGAGGACGCGAGGGTCGTGACGACGATGAGCACGCCGTCCTCGGACAGTCGGCGCCGGTCGCGGAGAGCGACATCCTGGACGTCCCCCACCCGGAGCCCATCGACGAACGTGACCCCGGACTCGACCTGGTCGACGAGGCGCGCCCCACCTCGCGCGAGCTCGACAACCGATCCGTTCTCTGCCAGCACGATCCGATTGTCGGCGACTCCGGCGTCGCGTGCGAGCTTCGCGTGCGCGGCGAGCATCCGGTACTCGCCGTGGATCGGCATGACGTAGCGCGGCCGCAGGAGGGAGAGCATCGTCCGCAACTCCTCCTGATACGCGTGGCCGGAGACGTGTACCGGCGCGATCTCCTCGTGCAGCACCTCGGCACCCGAGCGCGCGAGCTGGTTGATCGAGTCGTGAACCCGCAGCTCGTTCCCGGGCACGGGCTTCGCTGAGATGATCACCGTGTCGCCCGGCGAGACCTCGAGCGTCGGGTGGTCGCCGTACGCGACACGCGTGAGCGCCGAGAGGGGCTCGCCCTGGCTTCCGGTGCAGAGCGCGAGCACATCGCCGGGCGGGAGCAAGGCGGCGTCGTCCGGGCGCACGATCTCGTCTTCCGGAATGTCGACGTAGCCGAGGCTGCGCGCGATGTTGAGGTTCTTGCGCATCGAACGCCCGACCACCGTGATCTTGCGGCCGCACTCGATCGCGACGTCTGCCGCCTGCTGCATGCGGTGGATGTTCGAGGCGAAGGTCGCGACGAGGATTCGGCCTCGCCGCAGCGGGAACAGCGTGCGGAACGCCTCTCCCACGAGCCGCTCCGACCCGGTCGTCCCGGCTCGCTCGGCATTGGTCGAGTCGCCGAGCAGGAGGTCGACCCCGCGATTGCCGATCTCTGCGAGCTTGCCGACGTCGGTCTTGAGCCCGTCCACCGGCGTGTGGTCGAGCTTCCAGTCTCCCGTATGGACGACCCGGCCCGCGGAGGTCTCGACGACGAGCGCGACGGAGTCCGGGATCGAGTGGGCGACGCGCACGAGCTCGACGCGAAATGGCCCCAGCTCGAGGGGATCGTCCGAAGGCTCGGCCTCGATCAGCTCCGCCGCCTGACCGACGCCGTGCTCGTCGAGCTTCGACTTCACGAGCCCGAGCGTGAGGCGGGTCGCGATCACGGTCTGGACGTCGACCTCGCGCAGGAGATAGGGAAGCCCGCCCACGTGATCCTCGTGCCCGTGCGTGAGCACGACCGCTCGGACCACGCGCTCTCGCAGGTAGCTGACGTCGGGTAGGAGAAGATCGACCCCCAGGTGCTCGTCGCGCGGGAACGCGAGGCCGGCGTCGATCACCAGGATCTCACCCGCCGTTTCGTAGACGGTCATGTTCTTGCCGACCTCGCCGAGGCCGCCGAGCGGAATGATCCTGAGCGTGTCGCTCATTTCCCGCTCCGCGCCGGCAAAGCCGGCGCTCCGCTCTTGGGAGGCTCCGTCGAGCCTGCGCCGCTCATGCGACTGAGTCTACGGGGGTCGTGCGACCCCGGCTGCTAGGCGGCGACCGGCGCGAGCAGGCCCAGGCGCTCGAGGCATGCCCGCACCTGCACGCGTTCCTCGTCGTTCGCCTCGACGAGCGGCAACCGAAGCCCGCCCACCTCGTGACCGAGCAAGTTCAACGCGCATTTGATCGCGATCGGATTCGGAGCCACCCGGAGCAAGTCGATCGAGGGCCGAAGCTCTTGCTCGAGCGCTCTCGCCGCTTCCACGTCCCCCTCACGGAAGCGCCGCACGAGCTCGCGCACCCGCGGGCCGACGACATGCGTGTGGACGCAGACGCCACCCTTCCCGCCGAGCTCGAGGAACGGGAGGACGAGATCGTCGTCGCCCGCATACAGGTCGAGCCCCAGCTCGACGATCCGCCGCGCCTGATCGAGATCGGCATTCGCCTGCTTGACGGCGCGCACGGTCGGGATTTCAGCGAGCCGCGCGATCGTCTCGGGCTCGAGATTGAGGACGACCCGACCGGGGATGTTGTAGGCGATGACCGGTCGATCCGAGACATCCGCGATGGCGCGGAAGTGCTCGACGATGCCCCGCACCGGCGGCTTCGAGTAGTACGGCGTCACGACAAGGAAGCCGTGCACGCCGAGCTCGTGCGCGCGGGCCGTCAGATGAACCGAGTGCTCGGTGGCGTACGTCCCGGTGCCGGCGACGACCGTCGCACGCTCCCCGACCTCGTCGACGGCCGCCTCGTACAGCGCGAAGCGCTCGTTGTCCGAGAGCGTCGGCGACTCGCCCGTCGTTCCGGTGACGACGAGGCCGTCGGAGCCGGAGTCGACGAGATGCGCCGCCAGCCCGCGGAATGCTCCGATGTCGATCGAGCCGTCCGCCTTGAAGGGCGTCACGATTGCGGTCAGGATTTCGCCGAGCACGTCGGGATTCTACGAGACGAGAGGGGACACGATGCTCAAGGATTTCCGCGATTTCCTGCTCCGCGGCAACATCGTCGAGCTCGCGGTCGCCTTCGTGATGGGGGTCGCCTTCGCCGCAGTCGTCACGTCGCTCGTCGACGACCTGATCATGCCGATCATCGCGATGATCTTCGGGAAGCAGGACTTCAGCGACCTCACGTTCACGATCAACGACGCGGTGTTCCGGTATGGAGCGTTCATCACTGCATTGATCACGTTCGTCACGATCGCCGCGGCGATCTTCTTCTTCGTCGTGAAGCCGGTGAACGCGGTCATGGCCCGCGTCCGGCCGCTCGAAGACGAGGCGATCCCGGATGAGGAGCGGCGCCACCAGGAGCTGCTCGCAGCGCTCGAGCGCCTCGCGACCCGGTGACGCCTATGCCCCTGCACGGCCGAAGAGAGAGCTCGAGAGCATGTAGAAGAGCGCGATGAGCCCGAAGAGGGCAGCGCTCGCCTCGGGTGAGACGAACGCGACGAGCGTCGAGATCGCGTAGATCGGCACTCCCGGAAGGAAGCTGCGCGTGATCCCGGTGACCGTTCGTGTATCCGCGTCCGACCGGATCAGGCGCCGACCGACGGCTGCATAGAGCCATACGGCGAGAAACGAGATCGACATCGCGAGCATGGTCACTCCGTACAGGAGCGCCGCCGCTCGACCGTCGTCCGTGCGCACGTGCTCGGCGAGGATCCCTGTCGGAAACGGAATGAAGGCGATCGCCAGAAGCAGGGCGACGTTGAGGAACAGGAACGTACGGTCGACGGACCCGATCACGCCCAGCACGGTGTGATGGTTGACCCAGATGATCGCGATCGTCAGGAAGCTGATGGCGTACGCTATGTACTGCGGCCAGATGTCGAGGAGCTCTCGACCGAGCGAGTCGTCGAGCTCCTCCGGCAGCCCCACGTCGATGATCAGCAGTGTCGCCGCGATGGCGAAGACTCCGTCGGCGAACGTCTCGAGGCGGGTCGGCGTCATCAGTTCTCCCCCAGATGCCGCTGGAACAAGTCGCGGAGCTGATCGTCGAGGAAGACGAAGCGGATCTCGTCGAAGCGGTCCTCGAGCGGCCGAACCGCCGCAAGTGCGACAGGCGCCGCCTTCTCCGGCGGGTAGCCGTAGATACCGGTCGAGAGGGCCGGAAACGCGATCGTGCGGCAGCCGAGCTCCTCTGCGACCTCGAGCGAACGGCGGTAGGCGGAGGACAGGAGCTCCGCCTCGTCCGCCCCACCTCCGTGCCACACCGGCCCTACCGCATGGATGACGTAACGTGCGGGGAGCCGCCCCGCTTTGGTCGCTTTCGCGTTGCCCGTGAGGCAACCGCCGAAGAGGGCGGCCTCGTCGAAGATCTCCCGACCTCCCGCGCGGTAGATCGCCCCGCATACGCCCCCACCCGGCGCGAGCCCTTCGTTCGCCGCATTGACGATCGCGTCCACACGCTGCTCGGTCAGATCGCCGACAACGAAGGTGATCCTTCCGGCCATCAGCGAGGCGCCTCGATCGGGAAGCCGAGCTCGCGTCCAGCGGCAGCCATCCGCTCGTCATACGTCACCAGCGCACCGAGTTGCGCCGCAACGGTTCTCGCAGCGGCCAGATGGATCGCGTCCAGCGTACGCAGCGTTGGGGGGTCCAGCATGCCTGCGGCTTCGAGAAGCGTCTCCGAAAGGGCGATCAGCACGAGGCGCTCCAGGGCCTGATACGCGCGTGGCACGGCTTGCGGCTGGGAGCGCCGCACCGCCCGGAGGACCTCGGCACGGGCCAGCTCAGCCGATGCGTGCACCTGGAAATCGCGCAGGAAACCTCGTAGTGCCGGCGACTCTGGCTCCTCCACGATCGCCTTCACGATCGCAGACGAGTCGAGGTACGCGGCAGAAGACACGCTCAGCGCTCGTCCGAGCGCAACTCGGCGAGCGCCTGCGACGGGAGCATCGTCCCGGGTTCTGGCTTCAGGGAAGGCGGAAGATCGCTGAGACTCCCTTTCGCGGGACGTGCCAGCCCCTGCGCAATCAGGCGGTCAATGAGATCGTCGGGTGCCGGGAGCGGAACGATCAGCGCGACCGGCCGGCCACGCTCGGTGACTTCGACGGACTCTCCGCCGATCACGCGCCGCAGCACCGCGCTTGCATTCTGCTTCAGCTCTCTCACCCCGACTCTGACCATGTACTACAATGTAGCACATCGACTCCGTCGCGCCAGCGGCGTTCGATGGCGTTCGCGGCAAGGAGGTGGGGCTTGAAAGTCGATTCGCAGTTTTGGTCGCGGTAGTCGCCGCCCTCGCCCTGGTAGCGATACTGGCGCGCCGGCGGACCGCGCAACTCCGAGCAAGTGGTTTTCAGTGGGGTCGGGGGCAGCACGGGGATCAGCGCTCGGCGCCGAGACGCTCGCACAAGCGGGCCTCTCTCTCGCTACAGGAGCGCCTCGAGTCCGACGGTCAGTCCCGGAGGAAGGCCGGCGACCTTCTCCATCGCCAGCAGAACGCCCGGCACGAATGCTTCTCGCGACGTCGTGTCGTGCCGGATCGTCAGGATCTCCCCGGGCCCCCCGAAGATCACGGCCTGGTGGGCGACGAGACCCGGTAGGCGCACCGAGTGGATCGTCGGCTCCGTTCCCATCCGAGCCGCGGTCGCCTTGGCCGTTCCGGACGGTGCGTCCCGCTTGGCCTCGTCGTGGAGCTCGATGATCTCGGCTCGGTGAAACGCATTCGCCGCCGCCTCGGCGAAGCGCATCATCAGCACGGCTCCGCGGGCGAAGTTCGGCGCATGGAAGCACGGCACACCTGCCTCGCGTGCGCGCTCGTCGACTGCATCCGTTTCGAATCCTGTGGTTCCGATAATGACCGGCACGCCCTCCGTGAGGCAGCTCGCCACGTTCTCGAGCACCGCGTCCGGTCGCGTGAAGTCGATCGCCGCGTCACAGCCGGTGGGCCCAGTCGTTCTCGCGTCGACGACCTCGTGCCCTGCAGCCTGGAGGGAGGGCGCGAGCACCGACCCGACCTTGCCGCCGATCCCGAAGACTGCGACCCGCATTTACGCGGCCTCGGAGAGAAGCTCCGGGTTCACGCGCTGCACGGCCTCGCGAAAACGCCCTTCTTCGGGCCCGATTCCTGCGACGGACAGCCGATCCGGCTGGAACAGCGTCCTCGCGAGCTCGGCGACCTCCTCCGCCGCGACCGCCTCGAGCCGCCGGACGACCTCCTCGACCGAGAGCAGCGGCGTCTCCGTGATCGTCGCCTTCCCGAGCCGCGTCATGCGGTTGGACGTCGACTCGAGCGACAGGAGCAGCCTGCCCTTCAGGTTTTCCTTTGCACGTTCGAGCTCACCCGCCCGGACGTTCCCGGCAGCGATGTCCGACAGCTCTGCGACGGCGATCTCCAGGCACTCGGGAAGGTTCTCGTCACGCGTTCCGACATAGAGGCCGACCTGGCCCGAGTCCGAGTACTGAGAGGAGTAGGTGTACACGGAGTACGCCATCCCCCGCTTCTCCCGGATTTCCTGGAAGAGCCGTGACGACGCCGACCCGCCGGCGATCGCGTCGAGGAGCGACGCGGCGAACCTGCGCTCGTCGGTGCGCGAGATCCCGGGCGCGCTCAAGCAGACGTGGAACTGCTCCGTGTCCTTGCGCTGGAATCGCAGCCCGGGCGCCGGCAGGCTCCGGACGGGCTTCCGTGCCGACAGTCGCCCGCCCACTCCCGCGCCATTCCTACGTTCCTCGAGCAACTCGACGAGCTGGTCGTGGCGGACGTTCCCGGCAGCGGCGAGAACGACCCGGTCGCCCGAGTACGCACGGCGGTGGTACGTGGCGAGGGCGCGGCGCGAGACGGTGGAGATGACATCGGCACGCCCTATGACAGGACGGCCCAGCGGGTGTCCGCCGAACACCGCCTCCGCAGCGATGTCGTGCACGAGGTCGTGCGGCGTGTCCTCGACCATTGCGATCTCCTCGAGCACGACCTCGCGCTCCGAGTCGACGTCGCTGAACGCCGGACGGAACACCATGTCCGCCATCACGTCGACGGCGGTCTCGAGGCGATCGTCCGGCACGCGGGCATAGACGACGGTCGTCTCCCTCGACGTCGCGGCGTTGAGCTCGCCTCCGAGCTCGTCGAAGAGCTCGGCGATCTCCTGCGCCGTGTAGCGAGACGAGCCCTTGAAGAGCAGGTGCTCGATGAAGTGTGAGACTCCCGCTCGTGCGTCGGGCTCGTCGCGCGACCCCGCCCCGATCCAGAAACCGAGCGCGACCGACCGCACGCCGGGCACGCGCTCGCTGATCACGCGTTCACCGCCGGCGAGCGCCGTGAGCTCGTGCCTCGCCACGCGCGGATCGTATCCCCCGTTCTGAATGAACCGCTGCTTCCCTCGCGCCCGTCGCGCTACGTCAGACCTGTCGCCCGATGAGAAAACGATCGTCATGTGCGGGAGGCAAGTGGCGTCCGAAAGGAGTGCCGCCAGATGCGTCTTCTCAACGTCGGTACCGTTCTTGTCACTCTCGTCGGCGCCGCTGCGGCGCCCGCCGTCGCTGGCAAAGGTGGGGATACCAGCGGAAATGGCAACGGGGGTGGGAACGGCTGGGGCCGGAGGAGGCTCGCCCGTCTACACCGGATCCCTCGCTGCCACCCCGAACGTCGTCCATGCAGGTGACCACTTTCACCGTGGGTGGTTGCGGCTACAACACAGCGCTTGGCAACGTGGTCGTCAGCTTGACCGGGGGCGGTTGGCGATCATCGCTCGACTCGAATGGTTGCTTCACGGTTCCGGACATTCCCGCCCTCCGGGCGACACGCTTTCGCCCGGTACTTATCAGGTGACCGCGTATCAGTCCGTTCACAACAAGTGGACCGAAACGGGGAAGACGTCCGTCACGGTAGTGCAGTAGCGCGTGGAACGTCTTCGCCAACGACGAGAGGCCCGTGAGGGCCTCTCGTCTCGTCGGACTATTTTTCAGACTTACGGAACGTTCGTTCCCGGTCCGGCGTCAGGGTTCAGCGTCACGTCGATGTTCTCGACGCAATCGCTGAGGCGTCCGAAGTAGTTGGTGTCACCGCTGTATGCAACCCTCCAGTACACGGTCGCGCTGCTCTCGACTTTCGCCGAGGTGTTCGAGGTGTTCACCGTGTTGGGATTGGCCACCGGTAAGCTCACACTTTGGCTATAGAGCAGCCCGGTCGCTCCGTTGGCCTGGCAGTTTTCCAGCGCCGTCTTCGGGGTGACGCCGTTCGTCGCTCCGAAAAGCTTGAACGACACGCTGCCGGTCGCATCGTTCTGCGCAATTGTCGCCTTGTCATTCGGATAGATCCACGGCGACGTGCTGAGCGATGACTGCTGTTTCTGCTTCGTGTTCGTGAACGTACAGTCGAGGGTCTGACCGGCGGCGATCGAAAACGTCACCCTGCGAGTGACCGTGCTTGCGCTGATGTTGGCCGGCGGGACCGTGCTCGCGGTGCAATCAATGCCGGTGAGCGCGTAGAGCGGGCTTGGATCGCTCTCGGTCACCGTCCGAGCAGTGTTCGGCTGGACATCAGCGACGGTCTTGACGCCGTCGTCCTTGAGGGTGAAGTTCGCCACGTTTGCGGGTCCGGGCAGCGTCTGGACGTTCGTCGAGTACGTGAAGTCCGTCGCATTCGGATCCTCATCCGGCGAGGTCTGTTTGCGGATGATAACCGTCGCGCAGTTCGAGATGCTGATGTTCCCAGGACCAACGAGATCCTTCATCTGCGCCTGCGCAGAGTTTCCGGAGCTGCGACTGACACCAAAGACCTTCCCGAACGACAAGCAGTTCGTGGGAGTCTCCGGGAAAACACCAGCACCGGTAAGGTCGACGATCGCCTCGCCGAACTCCTGGGACTGCAGAATCTCACCCGGTGAAGGCGCGATATTGTCGGTAGCGCTTTCGAGGTTGACCTTGGCCTCGCCGTTGCCGGTGCCCGTCAGCAACTCGTCGAAGACCCAGCAGCCAGCGGCAGGCACGGCCTTGCCGGAAGCCTCACAGAGGTCGCCCGAAGCATCGGTCGAGCTGTCCTTCCAACGCAGCAGCTTCAGGATGACCGGGCTGTCGCCGCCCTCGAAGTCGTAGACGATCAGCATGTCCCCGCCGTTCGCCGTCGAGCGCGGAACCAATCCGTCATGGCCGGTGCCCGTGCAAAGGGTGCTGTTCTGGTTGAACTCGAAGGCGACGTGCGCCGACGAGGACGTCGTGTTCTGCGGGATGCGGGCCCAGGCAAGGGCCAGGTACGTGTGCGTCCCCACAGTCTTGCTCGCGATATAGATCCGCTTCAGGTCGTCCTTGTTCGGCGCCTTGCCCCCTCCCACGGTGGCACACGCGTCGTCCTGCTTCGTCCCGCCGGCGAATGCGCTGTCGCTCGTGACCTCCTGAGCGTCCTCGATGCCGGTGAACGTCCACCCGCTGGCAACTTTCGTCGACTGACGAGAAGGTGCCGTGCCGGTCCACGTTGTGGGTGCGAAGCCGTTCCAGTCGAATGTGGCGTCGACGTTCAGATTCGCGTCATCGCCTTCGAACCCCGCGGCATTACTGATCGCACCCGCGGACGCGCCGATCGCCAGTATTAGGGCCGCGATCGCCACGATCGGCAGGAATACCAGCAAGCGCTTGCGGCGCCGGCCTCCTGTGGGCCCGAGAACTCGCTCTGTCATTCCTTTCCCCTCTCTTCGTTGGCGGCCTCGTGGACGTGCCGCTCGGAGCGTCGGTCAAATCTCCCACCCGTCCCAGGCACCCCATGGGACTGCAGCCGGCGCCCCCCTCGGGCACCGGTGCACCCCCTGCCGCAATTCCTTTAACAACCTTGAGCCGGAGCCGGATCCTCGGCTAGCGGCGGTTGCCGTAATCGGCTTGCGACCGTTGCCTTAAGTCAAAAGCTTGATTTCCAGGTATTTCCGGGGCAAGATCCGCGTTGACACTGAGGGGAACATGAACGACTGCGGCACCATCCTGATCGTCGATCACGACCAGACGGCTCGAGCAGAGGCGGTCCGCGTTGCCGTTCGGCTCGGGTACGACGTGACCTCCGCCGAGAACGCGGAGCTGCTCCTCGAGAGACTGAACGGCGAACGCCCCGCGCTCGCGATCGTCGAGGTCGAGCTGCCGGGCGAGTCGAGTGGCCTCGAGCTGCTCCGCGAGCTGCACGAGCAGTTCGGCGACGAGCTGCCGGTGCTTCTCGTCTCATCGGAACGCACTGCGCCGCTCGACCATGTGGCCGGGCTCCTCCTCGGGGCGGACGACTACATCGTCAAGCCGTTCGACGCCGGCGAGCTCCTCGCGCGCGTCCGTCGTTCCCTGCGGAGGTCACGCGGCAGGAACGGCAACGGGAACGGGAAACCCGTCGCCGATCTCAGCCTCAGCCCGCGCGAACGCGAGATCCTCACGCTGCTCACCGAGGGCAAGACGCAAAACCAGATCGCCTCGGCTCTCGTGATCAGCCCGAAGACGGTCGCCACGCACATCCAGCACCTGCTCGCGAAGCTCGGGGTGAACAGCCGCGCGCAGGCGGTCGCGGCCGCCTACCGCCGTGGGCTCGTCGGGAGTGACGTCGTCGGGCACGCGCTCCCGTATGAGCTCGGCCCAAGCGAGCCGGCCCTCAGCTTGTAGGAGTCGAGGGGCGGCTCGAAGCCGCCCCTCGCCGGCATCTGACTAGTCGCGCTCCCGGCGGCGGCCGCGGTCGCGTCCACCGCGACGATCGCCGCGCGGGCGGTCGTCCTGCCGCCCGTTCTCGCGGTCCGGATTCGCGGCCGCGATCGCCTTCGCGCGCTCGACGAGCTCCTCCGGCATGACGAGACCGCCGTCCTCGTGCTTGGCGATGAGCTTGAGCCCGATCCGGCCCCGCTCCTTGTCGACCTCCTGGACGAGCACGTCGAGGATGTCGCCGCGGTCCATCACGTCCTCGATCCGCGCGACCCGTCCAGGCCCCACGTTCGAGACGTGGAGCAGGCCGTCCGTGCCCTTCTTGAGCTCGACGAACGCTCCGAACTGGGTCGTCTTGACGACCCTGCCGGTGTAGGTGTCCCCCACCTCCGGCTCCTTCGTCAACGCGTTGATCGCTGAGATCGCGGCCTCGGCCTTCGTGCCCTCGGTCGCGTAGATGAGGATCGTGCCGTCCTCCTCGATGTCGATCTGCACCTCGAAGTCGGCCTCGAGCGCGCGAATCGTCTCGCCGCCCTTTCCGATGACGAGGCCGATCTGCTCCTGGTCGATCTTGACCGTCGAGATGCGTGGCGCGTGCCCCGCGAGATCCGAGCGAGGCTCCGCCATCACCGCGAGCATGGTGTCCAGGATCGAGTCCCGCGCCCGCTTTGCCTGTTCGAGGGCCGACCGCATGATCTCCTGCGTGACGCCCGTGATCTTGATGTCCATCTGCAGGGCCGTGATCCCGTCACGTGTTCCTGCGACCTTGAAGTCCATGTCTCCGAGGTGGTCCTCCGCCCCCTGGATGTCCGTCAGGATCTCGTAGTCGTCGCCCTCCTTGACGAGCCCCATCGCGATGCCGGAGACCGGCGCCTTGATCGGGACGCCCGCATCCATGAGCGCGAGGGTCGAGCCGCAGACGGAGCCCATGGAGGACGAGCCATTCGACTCGAGTGTCTCGGAGACGAGGCGAATCGTGTAGGGGAACTCCTCGACCGAGGGGATCGCGGCCTGCAGCGCGCGCTGGGCGAGTGCACCGTGGCCGATGTCCCGCCGCTTCGGGCCTCGCATGAAGCCGGTCTCCCCGACCGAGTAGGGCGGGAAGTTGTAGTGGTGCATGTAGCGGCGCTGCTGCTCGCGTGAGAGGTCGTCGATCTTCTGCCCCTCCTTCACGGTGCCGAGCGTCAGCAGCGTCATGATCTGGGTCTGTCCGCGGGTGAACAGGGCCGAGCCGTGCGTGCGTGGGCTCACCTGCACCTCGCACTCGATCGGCCGGATCTCTTCCGCACCGCGCCCGTCGGGCCGACGCTTGTCGACCGCGATCTTCTTGCGGACGAGGTCCTTGTAGACGGATTCGGAGGCCCGCTTCACGAACTGGCGGGTCATCGAATCCTTGACCGGCGCCTCGCCTTCCGCCGGCGTCGAGCCGACCGGGAACGGCAGCTCGATCTCTTCGAGGATCGCCTCGAACAAGAGATCGCGCTTCGCCGAGCGAAGCTCCTTCGTGTCTTGCTCGGCATCGGTCAGCTCACGGAGCTCGGAGACGAACTGGTCGCGGACCGGGCCCTCCACGGCTTCCATCCGTGCCTTCTCGAGGATCGAGGCGAAGCTTGCTCGAACCTGGGTCCGCCGAACCATGTCCTCCTCGGTCGAGGTCATCGAGATCTCGGGCGACGCCCCAGCGATGAGCTCGTCGACGACCGAGCTCGCCTCGCGCAGGCCGTACTCGGCGATCGCGCCGCGAACCGCGGCGGCGTGGGCGGCCTCGAGCTCTGCGGTGAGCTCGACATCGACCCACTTCGGCTTCCCGACCTCCCTCCGCAGGTCCTCGAGCGCGTCGCAGATCCGCCTAATCTCCGCGTGCGCGAGCTCGAATGCCTCGAGGATCGTGTCCTCGGCAACCTGGTCCGCTCCCGCCTCGACCATCGTCAGCGCGTCGCGGGTACCCACGACCACGAGATCGAGCGTGGACTCGTCGAGCGCCTCGAGAGACGGGTTGACGACGAGTGCTCGGTCCAGCTGTCCGATGCGAACGGCTCCGATGGGGCCCAGGAACGGCAGCGGCGAGATCATCAGGGCCGCCGATGCGCCGTTGATGCAGAGGATGTCGTGTGGGGTCACGAGATCGGCGGAGAGTACGGTGCAGATGATCTGCACCTCGTTGCGAAAGCCCTTGGGCCAGAGCGGCCGGATGGGCCGGTCGATCATCCGCGCCGTCAGGGTGGCGCGCTCGCTCGCACGCCCCTCGCGCTTGAAAAAGCCGCCGGGGATCTTCCCGGCGGCATACATGCGCTCCTCCACGTCGACCGTGAGCGGGAAGAAATCCGCGTCGGGCCGCGAGTCTGCGCGCCCGACGGCTGTCGCGAGGATCATCGTCTCGCCCGAGCGGACGAGAACAGCGCCATCCGCCTGTTTGGCGAGCTTGCCCGTCTCGAAGACGATCTCCTGACCGCCCACGTCGACGGACACCGTGGCGTTACGCCCGGTAATTGTGCTCATGTGCTGTATCCCTTCACTCTTCCGTTCGATTCCGGAAGGTGGAGGTTTGAGACAGCTTCGACGTCGGACACCGAAGCTCGCTCAAACATCCACCTCCCGCGTTCAGGAGTGTCCGCCTAGCGACGCAGGCCGAGCTCCTTGATGAGGGCGCGGTACCCCTCGATGTCCTTCCGCTGCAGGTAGTCGAGGAAGCGCCTGCGCCGGCCGACGAGCCGCAGCAACCCCCGTCGCGAGTAGTGATCCTTCGGGTGCTGCCGGAGGTGCTCGGTCAGGTCGTTGATGCGCCTCGTGAGGAGCGCAATCTGCACTTGCGGGGAGCCCGTATCCGTCGGCGCCCGCCCGTGCTTTTCCACGACTTCCTGCTTGACTTCCTTCGTGAGGCTCATACAGCTCCTCCTGGTAGACAACTCCGCAGTCCCCGCCTCGCGCGAAGGAAGAGACACGGCAAAGCCGCGACTGCGGTCTCGGGAAGGGTAGCAGCCATGCGGTTTCGGGAGGGTCGCGGAGGCTCTCGCTGATGCGGCGCTGGATCGTGGGGATCGTCGTCGTCGCAGCTCTGCTCGGACTCACTCTCTTCATCTTTGATCGGACGTGGCTCCTCGTGTCGATCGGCCCGGGAGGTTCCAGCAGCGCCCCCACGATCGACCCTTGCGACAATCGGGCGCTCGCGGAGGGACTCACGTACAAGTTCCGTCACCCCAGGCGCGGCGAGATGGTCCTCATACGAACGACAGGCGTGCTCGGCGGCACGATCACGCCGGATCCGGATGGCGATCTCCCTCTCGCAAAGCGGGTAGCCGGCATTCCGGGCGACCAGGTCCTTGCTCGTGGCGGGCGCGTTTACGTCAACGGCCAGAAGTTCGACGACATCACGACCTCCGGCTTCGCGCGGGTCGACCTCGGCACCGACGACTACTTCTTGCTCGGAGACAATCGCTCCGTCTCGCAGGACAGCCGAGATTTCGGCCCGGTCCCGCGGGAGGCGATCGTCGGGCGGGTCTTCTTCATCTACTGGCCGCTCGGGGACTTCGGTGGCCTTCCCTCGCGCAAGCCCGGCGCTCCCCCGGGTCAAGTGTCCTGCGACTGACCGCGGCATGCGCACCGGCGTAGCAGCGGGACATCCGGCGACGGCAGAGATCGGCCTCGGGATCCTCGCCGAGGGCGGCACCGCAGCCGACGCCGTCGTGGCGATGGCTCTTGCCTCGTGCGTCGGCGAGACCGTCATGAGCGGTCTGCTCGCAGGCTGCCACGCGATCGTCTTCGACGGCTCGACGGTACGCAACCTCGACGGATTCGCCGCGGTTCCCTCGCACGAAGGTGACCTCAGAGAGCTCCCCGTCGCCTTCGGAGACGAGCTCGTCACCTACTCCATCGGCCCGGCATCGTGTGCCGTGCCGGGGCTGCCCGCCGCGCTCGACGAGCTCTGGCGGCAGCTGGGGAGAATGCCCTGGCATCGCCTCGTCGAGCCCTCGCTGCGGCTCGCGCGAGACGGCGTTCCGCTTCCCGCGATGCACGAGAAATCGCTCGAGATGCTCGCAGAGCTCTTCACGCTCGAGAGAGGGCGAGAGCTCTTCGCGAGGGAGGGACGAACCCTCGAGTCCGGCGAGCTCCTCGTGCAGCCCGGTCTCGTGGACGCGCTGGACGCGCTGTCCGAGGAGGGGGCGGCGAGCGTCTATCGCGGATCCATCGCCGAGGAGCTGCTCCGGATCGAGGGAATCGTCCTCACTGCCGGCGACCTGCGCGACTACCGCGCTCGGTGGCGCGACCCGGTGCTCGTCGAATGGCACGAGTACCGCGTCGCTACTCGGGGTGGCCTGTCGGGCGTGCCGGAGCTCCTTCCGCGGCTCCCGCGCCTCGTCGGGCTGTCGGAGACCGAGCGCGTCCTGGCGCTCGTCTCGGCGTTCGGAGTCTCACCGCCGGGCGGCGAGCACACCACGAACATGGTTGCCGTGGATGGCGCGGGGCGCGCCTCTGTGTTGACGCACAGCCTCGGGGTCGGAGCTGGAGTCTGGGTGCCGGGATTCGACATTCAGCTCAACAATCTCCTCGGGGAAAGCGACATCGCGTTCGGCGAGCCGCTGCGCGGCGATCACCTGGAGAGCCGGATGGCGCCCACCCTGGCTTTCGACGTGGACGGCCTCGCGCTCGCGATCGGCGCCGCGGGCGCCACCCGCCTGCGGACTGCGCTCGCCACGGTGCTCGCAGGCATCCTCGACGAGGGCGTGGACCCGGACACTGCGGTCTCGCGGCCGCGGCTCCACCCCACCCCGGACGTCGTCGACGCCGAGCCGGGTGTCGACGAGGACGCGCTCGCCACGCTCGAGTCCCAGGGACGGTCGGTTCGCCGCTGGGAGCGGTTCCACCACTACTTCGGCGGCGTCAGTTGCGTGGGCCGGACAGGGGCCGCCGGCGATCCGCGCCGGAGCGGAGCGGCCATCTTGCTGTAGGGGGCGACCCTTGGGTCGTTCAGGGCGAGGCAAGCCTCGCCCTACTTGAGGAGCAACCCGTCGATCCGGCGCCCTGCAATGGCCATCCCGACGAGGCCCAGAAGCCCGAGATAGGTGACGTTCAGCAGCTGGATCGCGCCGACCGTCCCGGTCGTGAGCGACCGGACGAGTTCGATTCCGTGGTAGAGCGGGAGCGCCTGTACGAGCCACTCGACCGCGTCTGGATAGACCGCGATCGGATAGAAGGTCGCGGAGAACATGAACATCGGGAGCATCACGAGCTGGACGAGGTCGAAGTCCTTCCAGTTCCGCATCCACGTCACCGCGGCGATCCCCGCCCCGGCGAAACCGAACCCGATGACGAAGCACGCGGGCAGGACGAGCACCGCCCACAGCGAGTCCACGTACCCGAGGACGCTGATCACGATGAGGAAAGCTGCCGAGTAGAGCATCGCACGCACGACCGCCCACAGCGTCTCCCCCACGGCGACGTCCTTCGGGCTCACGGGCGTCGAGAGCATCGCGTCGTACACCTTTCCGTAGCGCAGCTTCCAGAAGACGTTCGTCGCGTCGTAGAACGCTCCGTTCATCGCCGAGGCCGCGAGCAGCGCCGGCGCGACGAACGACGCGTATTCGACGGTTTCTCCGTTCAGGATGATGTCGTCGACGATCCCGGTGAGCGGGAGGACGAAGAAGGCGAGGTAGAAGAGCGGCTCGAAGAATCCGGAGAAGATGATCAGCCAGGTTCGGCGGTAGACCATCACGTTGCGCTCGATGATCAGCAGTCCGCCGACCCGTGGTCGCGAGCCTGTTCCGATGCGCGTGCGGGCGACGAGTTCGCTCATAGCATGAGCCTCCGCCGGTAGCTGACCCGCGCGATCGTCAGGCCCGCGATGACGAACGCGACGAGCGCGACGACGTGTGCGAGCGCGCTCGCTGCGGCGACCTCCCCCAGCGTGAGCTGCCTGCAGAGGTCGACTCCGTGCCAGAGCGGGGTCACGTACGCAACCGCTTGGAGCACTCTCGGCAGCTCGTCGACAGGGAAGAACGTCCCGGAGAAGAGGAACATGGGCAGGATCAGGAAACGGAAGATGGCGACGAACGACGCGTCCGAGTCCGTGTACGCCCCCCACGCCGCGATCGGAGCGGCGAAGGCCATGCCGACGAGCCCGGCAGCCGGGATCGCGAGGACACCCAGCGGCGAGTTCATCGCGCCGAACGCGGTGATGACCAGGACGTACACGGTCGCCGTTCCGAGGATCCGGAGCGCGATGAACGTCTGGTGACCCGCCACGACGTCCCCCACGCGGAGCGGGCTCGCGAGCATCGCGTGGTATTGGCGGTCCCACTTGATCGCGGACAGGACGGGCCAGCTCGACTCGAAGGTTGCGACCTGCATCGCAGTCGCTGCAAGCAACCCGGGCGCCACGAGCTCGAGGTACTCGTAGCGCGTTCCCCCGAAGGCGAGATCGTTCCCGACGAACTGGCCGAGTCCCCAGCCGAGCGCGAGCAGGTACACGATCGGCGTCACGACGCTCGAGATGACGGTGCCGCGCCAGACTCGGCGATACTGGGCGAAGTAGAACTCGAGCGGCCTGGTTGCGAGCGCGAGGGAGGACATCAGTCGATCAGGCTCCTGCCGGTGAGGTGCAAGAAGACGTCCTCGAGCGTGCTTCGGCGGACGAGAACGCTGTCGGGGACGAGTCCGCGCTCGTGGACCTGATGAGCAGTCGCGTCTCCGTCCTCCGTGTACAGAAGCACGCGATCGGGGAGAGGCTCGACGCGGGTCACGAGCCCATCGGTCCAGTAGCCGAAGTCGTCGGGACGGCTATCGCCGAAGCGCAGCTCGACCACCTCCCGCGTCGAGTACTGCGCGATGAGCTCGAGGGGTGAGCCCTCGGCGACGATCTTGCCCTTGTCCATGACCACGAGGCGGTCGCAGAGCTGCTCCGCCTCGTCCATGTAGTGCGTCGTCAGGAGCAGCGTGACGCCTGACTGCTTCAACCGATAGAGACGGTCCCAGACCACGTGCCGCGCCTGCGGGTCGAGGCCCGTCGTCGGCTCGTCGAGAAGCATGACCTCGGGGTCGTTGACGAGCGAGCGCGCGATCGTGAGTCGCCGCTTCATTCCGCCTGAGAGGGGCTCGACCTTGTCGTTCGCGCGCTCGTTGAGCTGGACGAAGTCGAGAAGCTCGTCCGCACGCTTTCCGAGCTCGCGCCGAGGCAGGCCGAAGTATCGTCCATAGATGACGATGTTCTCGCGCACGGTCAGCTCCATGTCGAGCGTGTCCTGCTGGGGCACCACGCCGAGCCGCGCACGGATCTTCACTCCGTCTCGCATGGGGTCCAACCCGAAGACGCGGAGGGTGCCATCGGTCACCGGCGAGACGCAGCCGATCATCCGCATGGTCGAGGTCTTCCCGGCACCGTTCGGGCCGAGGAATCCGAACGCCTCGCCGCGCCTCAGGTCGAAGTCAATCGTGTCCACCGCGACCAGGTCGCCGAAGCGCTTGACGAGGCCGCGGGCGTGAATCAGCGGCTGTCCGTCTTGTGTTGCCACGACGTCCTACGTTAGTCGTTGCCGGTAGGGCCAGACCCGGAGGGCCTGACCCCTATACCGGTCGCCGCGCCCGCCTCGCTGCGTCGACGTCGCCGGCGATCTGCGCTACGAGCGCTTCCTCGGAGTCGAAGGCGGCCTCGTCTCGGAGCCGCTCCCACAACTCGACCACGAGACGGCGCCCGTAGAGGTCACCTTCGAAGTCCAGGAGGTACGGCTCGATGCGGCGCTCCGTACCGCCGTAGTGCGGATTCGTGCCGATCGAGACCGCCGCGCGATGGCCGAGCGCCGCGCCTCCGTAGATCCCGTACCGCGGGCACGCGAGCTGGGGGTCGAGCGCGAGATTCGCCGTGGGATAGCCGAGCGTCCCGCCACGCTGGTCGCCTGCCACGACGATGCCGTCGAGCTCGAAGGGGCGGCCCAGCATGCGTGCGGCCGCGACCATGTCGCCGTCGGTGACTGCAGCGCGGATCGCCGTCGACGAGACGCCTTCGACCTCCGCCGGGACGACCACTTCGAACCCGAGCTCCTCGAGCAGAGCCAGATCACCGGAACGCCGCACCCCGAAGCGGAAGTCCTCCCCTGCGACCACGGCCTGGGCGCCGATCGCCCGCAGGTACGCCTCGGCGAACTCCTCGGGCCTGAGTTGCTGGAGCTCCGGCGTGAATGCCGCCACGAGCACCGTCTCGATGCCTGCCTCCTCGATCAGCTCGAGCCGCCGCTCGAGCGTCGTGAGCAGGTCGACTCGGTTTCCCAGAGCGATCCGCGGATGCGGATCGAACGTGACGGCTGTGGGAACGAGGCCTGTCCCGACGGCGGCCGCGAACACCGCTCGATGCCCTCTGTGGACGCCATCGAACGTCCCGACGGCGACGGCGCGGGACCGGTGCTCGACCTCGGACGGCGAGCGAGCGACGTTCATCCGAGTCTGGCCAGAGCCTCGTCCGGCGGGATGACTCGCTCGAGGTCGGCCTCCTCGATCGAGAAAGGGCCGATCTCGGTTCGGCGCAGCGTTCGACAATGGCCGCCGAGGGCGTCCGCAATCGCCCGAACGTACGTGCCCGACGAGACGAGGAGATCGAGGCGGACGATGCCGTTCACGTACCGCTCGAGCGTCAACTCGTGAATCCCCATGTGCCGGCGAGGCATCTCCACCGCCACTCCGCGCCGGTGCAGGCGATACGCGCGCTCGCCGCCGATCTTCACCGCCGAAGCGGCGGGAATCGGGAGCTCGACGGTGCCGCGCATGTCGGCAAGGCGCTCCTCCAAGTCCTCGAGCGGCGGAGGCTCGCGGACCTCGAGCGCCTCACCTTCCGGATCGCCGGTCGACGTGCGCGCGGACACGTCGATGTCGGTGAGATACCGCTTGTCGAGGCCGACGAACCGGTGCTGGAGACGAGTCGCCGTACCCGAGAGGAGCAACAACAGCCCGGTCGCGAACGGGTCGAGCGTTCCCGCGTGACCCGTGCGTGCTCTCGTGCGGCGCCGCACCGCGGCGACGATCGCGAACGATGTCGGCCCCGCCGGCTTGTCGACGAGGATGATCCCGCTCGGCTCGAGCCCTCGGGGCGGCACTAGGTCTTCGGGGCTCGGCTGAGCTGGGCGGTGACCTCGCGGACGATGAACTCCGTGATCTCGTCGATCTCCAGGTCGCTCGAGAACCCGGCTGCCTCGCGATGGCCCCCTCCGCCCGACTTGCGCGCGATCGCGCTCACGTCCACCTCGTCGACAGAGGAGCGCAGCGACACCTTTCGCGGCGGAGCGCCGTCTCGTGGGGGCTCTCTGATCAGCGCCGAGACGAGGGAGCCCTCGACCGAGCGCAGGACGTCGATGATCCCCTCGGAGTAGGGCTCGGACGCGCCGACGGCCGCGAAGTCGTCCCGCAGGAGATGAGAGACGACGATCTCGCCTCCCTGCAGGACGCGAGCCCGGTCGAGCGCGCGCGCGAGCAGCTTGAGCTTCGCGAACTGGACGTTCTCGTACACCCCCTGGAAGACACGGTGGACGTCGGCGCCCGCTTCCACGAGGTCGGCGGCCAGCCGGAGCGCCTTCGGGGTCGTGTTCGCGTACTGAAAGCGGCCCGTGTCGGTGACGAGGGCGATGTAGAGCGCCTCCGCAATCTCCGGCGTCAGCTCGACGCCGAGCTCGCGAAGGACGTCCGAAAGCACCTCCCCCGTCGATGAGGCGTCTTCCACGATCAGGTTGACGTCTCCGAAGCGCGGGTTGTCGTGGTGGTGGTCGATGTTGACCGTGAACGGCGCCCTCTCGACGAGTCCGGGCTCCGCACCCACACGATTCGGGCTCGCGCAGTCGACGGCGACGAGCACGCGCTCCGCGGCATCGGCTGGCAGCTCCCTCAGCAGCCCCCGCTCGGAGAGCTCCAGGAACCGATACTCGCCCGGGAGCGGCGCAGGGCCGCCGAGGAACATCACCGTGTCCTTGCCGAGCTGCTCGAGCGCGAGCTGGATCGCCAGCAACGATCCGAGTGCGTCGCCGTCGGGCGCTTCGTGGGAGGTCACGAGAAAGCGCTCGTTCTCCGTGAGCACGGCCACCACGGCCGCGGTGTCAGTCTCGGTCTTCGACATCGGGGGCTTCGGGCGCGAGCTCGTCGATCATCCGTGTCAGCCGCACGCCGCGCTCGACCGTCGGATCGTATTTGAATGCCAGGACGGGGGTTCGGCGAAGCCGGAGCTCTCGTGCCACGCGAGCCTGGAGCACACCGTGGGCTGCTTGCAATCCTTCCAATGTGATAGCACGCTCCTGCTCGGATCCTAGGACGCTCACCCAAACCGTCGCCTGTTTCAGATCGGTCGTGGCCTCCACCCCGGTCACGGTGACGAAACCGATGCGCGGATCCTTCAGCGTCGGGAGCGCGTCCGACAGCACCTGCCGGATCGCCTCGTTGACGCGCCGGCGGCGGCCTGAGCTCATTCCGGGATGATCACCCGCCGCGAGGCGGATGCCCCGAGCCGCGAGGCGAGGACGCAGGGAGCACCCGTAGTGGAATATGGGTGCGACCGGGCACGCAGCATCGGGGCTCGGGGCGCCGGATCGCGGCATGGCTGTTCATTCCGGAAGGAGCTCTTAGTCGCCAGGGACGACCACCTCCCGCTCGACGCGGACGAGCTCGAACTCCTGCGAGCCGAGATAGCGCTCCGCGGCGTCGAGCCGCTCCTGGAGCTCGCGGTGCCCACTCGCCGCACATGCGATCGTCAGGCGTGCGCGCTGCCAGAGCTCGTGGTGGTCGACCTCTGCGACCGAGGCGCCGAAGCGCTCGTGGAGCTGCGCCCGCGCCGATTTCAGGTACTTCCGCTTCCCTTTCAGCGAGCCGTTCTCGGGGAAGTGGAGCTCGGCGGTGAGAATTCCGACGTAGCCGCTCGCCACGACGCCTATTCAACCGCCTCGACCGTCCATGCGGCGTCAGAGGACGACGTGACATTTTGTCACTTGGTCCGGGGTGGGCGTTCGCAGGTCGCTGCCGGCTACTCGGCGTCCGCCGAGGGCGGCGCGGCGCCGGCTGTCGTCGTGCCCGCGGGGACCTCGAGCTCGGTGCGCTCGACCTGGCGGGTCTCGTAGGCCTCCAGGATGTCCCCCTCCTTCACGTCGTTGAAGCCCTCGAGGAGGATCCCGCACTCGAAGCCCTCGGCCACCTCGCGCACGTCGTCCTTGAAGCGCTTGAGCTGGGCGATCGAGGTCTCGTGGATGACGGTGCCGTCGCGCACGATCCTCACGCGGGCACCGCGTCGGACCTGTCCGCTCGTGACCATGCAGCCGGCGATGGTGCCGAGCCGGGACACCCGGAAGAGCGCCCGCACCTCGGCCTCGCCGAGCGTCTCCTCCGTCTGGACCGGGGAAAGCATGCCGACGAGCGCCTGCTGGATGTCTTCGGTGAGCTGGTAGATGACGCGGTAGGTGCGGATGTCGACGCCCTCGCGCTCGGCGAGCTGCCGGGCGTCCGCGCTCGGCCGGACGTTGAAGCCGATGACGAGCGCATCCGATGCGGATGCGAGGTTGACGTCGTTCTCGGTGATTCCTCCGACGCCGGTATGGATCACGTTGACGCCGACCTCCGGGTGCTGAATCTTTCCGAGTTCGCCCATGAGCGCCTCGACGGAGCCCTGGACGTCGCCCTTGAGGACGATGTTCAGATCCCGTACCTCGCCGACCTGCATCTCGTCGAACAGTGTCTCGAGCGACACGCGCCTGCCCGGGCGCCGAGCGAGCTGCTCGCGGCGAAGCCGTTCCGCGCGCACGTTCGCGAGGTGCTTCGCCTGACGCTCGTGCTCGACTACGCGGCAGAACTCACCGGCCACGGGCGGGTGGTCGAAGCCGAGGATCTCGATTGGCTCACCCGGCTTCGCCTCCTGGACGCGCTCCCCCCGGTAGTCGTAGAGCGCGCGAACCTTCCCCGACGCGTCACCCGCGACCACTGCATCGCCCACCCGCAGCGTGCCTCGCAGCACGAGCACGGTCGACACCGGCCCTCGACCCACGTCGAGGCGCGATTCGATGACGAAACCGGAGGCGTCCGCCCCCGCGTTGGCCCGCAGGTCGAGCTCCGCATCGGCGACGAGCAGGATGCGCTCGAGGAGGTCGTCGAGGTTCGTCTTCTCCTTCGCCGACACCTCGGAGAACTGCGTTGTCCCACCCCACTCCTCGGGCTGAAGGCCTTCGGCCGCGAGCTCCGTCTTGACGCGGTCGACATTCGCGTTCGGGGCGTCGATCTTGTTGACGGCGACGACGATGGGCACTTCCGCCGCGCGTGCGTGGGAGATCGACTCCTTCGTCTGTGGCATGACCCCGTCGTCGGCCGCGACGACGAGCACCGCGATATCCGTCACCTTCGCCCCGCGGGCACGCATGGCCGTGAACGCCTCGTGGCCCGGGGTGTCGAGGAACGTGATCTTGCGACCGTCGACCTTCGCCTGGTAGGCGCCGATGTGCTGTGTGATCCCGCCGGCCTCGGTCTCGACGACGGACGTCTCGCGGATCGCGTCCAGGAGAGTCGTCTTGCCGTGGTCGACGTGCCCCATGATCGTCACCACCGGTGGACGCGCTTCGAGATCCTCGTCGCGGTCATCGAAGGTCTCAGGCTCGAGCTCCTCCTCCGCGGCATGCTTGATCGTGATCTCGCGCTCGAGCTCCGTGGCGATGACCTCGACCTCCTCGTCGGAGAGCGACTGTGTCGCCGTCCGCATCTGCCCGAGTGCCATCAGGATCTTGATGAGCTCGGGCATCGGGACGCCGAGCGAATGCGAGAGGTCCTTGACGGTGACGCCGGATTCGACGGTGATCGGACCGGTTGGCGGCGCAGCAGGTGCCGGACGCGGAGCCGCGGGCGCGCTGCGGTCTCGCGGCTGACGCCCGTCGCGACCGCGGGCGCCTCCGCCTTCGATGACGACCCGGCGCTTGCGCCCACCGGGACCGCCCCGTGGGCGGATGGGTCGATTCGGTCTGTTTCGTCCGTCAGCCATCGTCAGCAGTGTAGAGCCCTAAGCCTCCTCGGACGCGACCGGGAGGTCCTGGTCTGTGGGCACCCGGGCTTCGTCGTCTACCGCCGTGACTGGTGCCTCCTCGAGCTCGTCCACGGGCTCGGGGGCCGTCCTGACCTCCTCTGTGCCAGCGGCGGAGGCCAGGGCCTGGTGCGCCGGAACTCCGCAGTACCGAGATCCCGGAAGCGCGGCGTTCGGACAGCGCTTGCCGTTGGAGAGGATCGCGGCGCAGCGGCCGGAGTACTCCTCGTCATCCGCGTCGCCGGCGAACGCCGCCTCCGCCTCCGCCTTCGCGAACTCCGACTCCGACTGGATGTCGATCTTCCAGCCGGTGAGACGCGTCGCGAGACGAGCGTTGAGCCCTTCCTTTCCGATCGCGAGCGCGAGCTGGTCGTCCGGGACGATCACGGTCGCCTCGCGCGTCTCGTCGTCGATGTACACCTCGCGGACGCGAGCCGGCGAGAGCGCCTTCGCGACGAAGCGCGCCGGCTCTGTGTTCCAGGGGATGATGTCGATCTTCTCGCCCCGTAGCTCGGAGACGACCATCCGCACACGGGAGCCGCGCGGACCCACGCACGCACCCACGGGATCGACTCCCTGCATGTGCGACTCGACCGCGATCTTCGACCGGTAGCCCGGCTCGCGAGCGACGCCGCGGATCTCGACCAGCCCGTCGGCGATCTCGGGTACCTCGAGCTCGAAGAGGGCGCGGATCAGCTCGGGATCGCGCCGGGAGAGGATCACCTGCGGCCCCTTCGTCCCGGAGCGAACCTCGGCGATCACAGCCTTGATCCGGCTGCCCTGCTCGTACCGCTCGCCGTCGACCTGCTCCGAGCGCGGCAGCAGGGCCTCGACCCGACCGAGGTCGACCAGGACATTGTTGCGGTCACCCGCCTGCTGCACGATCCCGGTGACGACCTCACCCTGGCGATCGACGTACTCCTCGTACATGATCGCGCGCTCGGCCTCGCGGATCCGCTGCTGGATCACCTGCTTCGCCGTCTGGGCTGCGATACGTCCGAAGTTGTCGGGCGTGACGTCCGTGCGCACGATCTGGTCGGGAGGCACCTGCGACCAGTCGAGGTCGAGATCCTCGTCGGCGACGAGCGTGTGCTGTCGCTCTCCGGTCTCCTCCTCGATGTGCTCGAGCTCCTGGATGCGCGCCTCGCGCGCCTCCTCGAGCAGCCGCGTCTCGATATCGCCCGGGATCTGGATCCCGTACACCCTGAACTCCCCGTCGCCGTCGAGCTTGACCTCGGCATGGCGGGTCGCGTCGGGTGTCTTCTTGTACGCGGCGAGCAGTGCGTCCTCGAGGGCGGAGATGAGGATCCCTTCCTCGATCCCCTTCTCCTTCTCGATGACGTGAATGCCTTCGATGATTTCCTGGCTCATGGCTCTACCCCTCGTCGATGAGATTGCCACGTGCGATCGCGTCGTACGGGATGCGCAGGTGCTTCGATCCGTTCACCGCCAGCGTCACGCTCTCGACGCCCGCGGCCAGGATCTGGCCCCGAAAACGCTTGCGGCCTTCGATCTCGCGATTCGTCCGAACCGCCGCTCGGCGGCCGATCGCGTTCCCGAAGTGGCTGTGCGTGCGCACTGGGCGCTCGGGCCCTGGCGAGGAGACCTCGACGGTGAAGTGCTCGAGATATCCGCGCAGAACCTGGGTCACGCGCTCGCAGAGCGCGTGGTCGACACCGGCGGGATGGTCGATGTAGACCCGGAACCGGCTCGGCGAGAGGAGCTCGACGGCGAGCACCTCGACCCCTGGCACGTCCCGTTCGACCGCCGGTGCGATCTCGTCCTGGAGCGTCCGTTCGCGTGCATACATGGTGGTCATCTGGTGCCTCTCTAAAAGAAATGGGCGCCGAGCGCCCATTTCTCCAAGCGGATGAAATGTGGTGTGGAAAGGATAGCACCGGACGGCTCCGGGGACCTTCCATCCGAGGGCGACGAGCGCGAGCGCCAGTGAGGACGTCGGCACTTCTAACCGTCGAGCACGATCGTGACAGGGCCTTCGTTGACGAGAGTGACGTCCATGCGGGCGCCGAAGACACCCCGGGCCACGCGCACGCCCTCGCTTTCCAGTGCTTCGCAGAAGCGCGCATAGAGCGGCTCGGCTCGCTCGGGGCGGGCGGCGCCGGTGAAGCTCGGCCGGTTCCCCTTGCGCGTGTCGGCAATCAGCGTGAACTGACTGATGACGAGCGCCTCGCCCCCGACCTCGACGAGTGACCGGTCGAAGCGCCCCGCCTCGTCCTCGAAGATGCGGAGTCGCGCGATCTTTCCCGCGAGGCGCGACGCATCCTCCTTCCGGTCGCCGTCCGCGACTCCGAGGAGGACGAGCAGCCCGCGCTCGCAGGCTCCGACGACCTCGCCTTCCACCCGCACGGATGCCTCGCGCACCCGCTGCACGACAGCACGCACGCCGTGATTGTCCCCCCCGGCTCACGGACGCGGGGAAACGAGCCGATATTCCCCCTGGGATGGAAGCTGCACGCCACCCGTGGCCTGCGCTCGGTGCGCTGCTCGTCCGCGACGGCCTCGTCGAGAGGGCCGATCTCGAGGCCGTGCTCGCCGAGCAGAGCGAGTCGGGAAAGTCTCGGATCTCGGGTAAGCGGCTGGGCGAGGCCCTCGTCGAGCGCGGACTCGTCACGAGCGAGCAGGTGGCGCGGCTCGTCGCCGAGCAGTACGAGCTTCCGTTCATCGAGCTCGAGGAGTCAGAGATCAACCTGCAGGCGGCGACCCTCCTGCCGACCGAGGTCGCACATCGCCTCTCCGTCCTTCCGGTCAGCATGCTTCCCGACGACTCGCTGCTCGTCGCCGTCGCAGACCCGACCAAGGTTCTGCACTCGGACGACCTTCGGCGCGCTCTGGCGCGGCCGCTCCGGTTCGCGGTCGCGACGCCCGACGCTCTCGAAGCCGCGATTGCCTCCGTCGACAGGCGTGCACTGGCGGTCAGGACGAGCCGGGACGTCGGGACCGAGCAGCTCGAGACATCGGTGATCGATGGGCCCTTCGCGGGGCTCGGGTCGGCGCGGTCGGAAGCGCTCCCTCCGGCGCTCGGCACACTGCTCGTCCGCGACGGCCTCGTGACCGAGGACGAGATCGACGCCGCGCTCGCGCAGCAGCGAATCTCGGGGAGCAAGCGCCTCGGCGAGATCCTCGTCGAGCGCGGGAGCGTGACGCGACCACAGGTCGCGCGCCTGGTGGCGGAACAATACGACCTTCCCTTCGTGGAGCTCGAGGAGACGGAGCTCGACCCGAGCGCCGCCCTCCTTCTCCCGGAGGAGGTCGCACGTCGCCACTCGGCGCTCCCGGTCGGATTCTCCGACGATTCGCTGCTCGTCGTCGTCGCGGACCCGACGAACACCCTGTATGCCGAGGAGATACGACTTGCAGTCGCTGCCCCCGTTCGCTTCGCCGTCGCCGACCCGAACGCGCTCGAGGAGGCGATCGACGTCGCTTTCGGGCGGCGACCCGCAGCGACGGAAGGGACGGACACGATGACGACGGAAGAAACTCGGGACAGCGGTGAGCTCGTCGGCATCGATGAAGTGATCCAGCACGCGCTCTCGCTCGGCGCCTCGGACGTCCACTTCACGCCCCAGTCTCATGCGGTCGTCGTCCGCGCCCGGATCGACGGCGTGATGCGCGAGCTCGAAGCGCTTCCCGCCTCGCAGCAAGCCGCGATCGAGAGCCGGCTGCGCGCGCTCGGAGAGCTCGACGCGAGCGACTGCCGCTCGCCCCAGGACCGCCGGGTCACATTTCCCGTAGGCGAGGCGACGGTCGACCTGCGCATGGTCGTCCTTCCCACGAAGCTCGGCGAGAAGGTGACCTTCCACGTCCGGCATCACGCGTCCGCTCCGGCGGCGCTCGCGGACCTCGGGATGGCGTCGGACACGGAGGAGACGCTCCGACGTTCCATTCTTCGGCAGTCGGGCGCCGTCGTGGTTTGCGGCCCGGCGGAGAGCGGGAGGACGACGACGCTCTACGCCGCCCTGCAGGAGCTGAACACGCCCGAGCGCACCGTCTTGACGATCGAGGACCCCGTGGAGCACCTCGTGGCCGGAGTCGACCAGACGGAGGTCGATCCCGAGGTCGGTCTCACGTTCGGGTCGGGCCTGCGCGCGATCCTCGCGTCGGATCCGGACGTGGTCCTCGTCGGAGAGATCGGAGACGACGAGACCGCGCGCGTTGCCTTCGACGCCGCGCTCGCCGGTCGCCTCGTTCTCACCGCGCTCCATGCGGGGACTGCGGCCGCGGCCGTCCGCCGGCTCGGCGATCTCGGAGTCGAACGCGGTCTTCTCGGGGCGACGCTGACGTGCGTGGTCGCCCAGCGCCTCGTCCGCCGAATCTGCCCCGGTTGCCGCGAGTCGTACTACGCCTCGGCAGCCGACCTCGCCGAGCTCGAGCGAGAGCCTGAGGAAGCGGGGCGGCGACTGCTCGCCCGCGGGCGCGGATGCGACGCCTGCGGCGGGACGGGTTTCAAGGGTCGAGCGGCGATCTTCGAGGCGCTCGTCGTCTCGGACGAGGTTCGCGAGCTGGTGACCCGCGGTGCGCCGGCAGCCGAGATCGAGCAGGCGGCGATCTCGGCCGGCATGCGCACGCTTCGCGCGGACGGAGTCCGCCTCTGCCTCGAGGGAATCACGACGGCCGCGGAGCTACGGCGAGTGGTGGGAGACGTTACGCCGCAGGCTCGTCCGACGCTAGAGGGTCTCGACGCGGACGAAGCGATCGAGCCAGCTTGACGTGTGGTGTCGCCTCGCGGCGGCGCCCTTGGTTCACGAGGGTACGGGCGAGCGCGTAGTGCGCGAAGTCGTCCGCGGGAGAGAGCTCGAGAAGGACCCGAAACTCGGCCTCGGCCTCCTCCCACCGCCGGAGCCGGAAATACGCGATGCCGAGAGCCTCGCGGATCGAGCGGGACCGTGGCTCGCGCCGCTTCGCTTTCTCGAGCGCGACCGTCGCCTGTGCCGGCATCCCGCTCCGGAGATGTCGCCGGCCCTGTTGGAAGAGGTCATAGGTGTCGCTCATCCTCGCACCGAGCGTAGCGAGACGAATCCACGCAGACGCGCCCATGCGGAGAGCTGCCGACGGAGCCCGCGAAGGAGCGCTCGCAGCTCTCGACGGGCGGTGCCCGCCATAAAGGCGGCGTCACCAGGGGGCCCGAACCGCGCCCTTCCGGCGGCGTCGACGAAGGCGCGCCCATCCACACCCACGTCGGCGAGTGCTCGCTTCAGGTCGTCGAGTGTCACGAATCTCCGGACGAGGATTCCCTGGTCGCGAAGGAATGCCTCGACCTCGCTGAGGCTCGCAGCCGCCTTCGCGCGGGGATCGCGGGTCAGGTAACGCGATCGCCGTCGCGACCATTTCCCGACGCCGATCACCCCCGCGCCGAGGCCGCCGAGGAGAAGGACGAGCCCAACGAGCGAAGGCCGGTTGTCGGCGTTCCGCCGCGCTCCGAGCGTCGTGTCCGGGATGTCGGGGCCGGGGTTCCGGATCCTCGTGCCGCTTCCGTCCAACTCGCCTCGCCTGAGTGACGCCAAGGCCTCCGGCGAGTCGGAGGCGAAGCTGTAGATCCCGGCGAATCGTCCCCGTCCGGGGGTGGGATCGAACGGGACCCAGCCCTCGCCGGGGAACCAGACTTCGACCCACGCGTGTGCGTCGTGGTCGGTGACGATCCACGCTCCGTCCTCGTATCTTCCGCTCGTGAACCCGACCGCGACCCGGGCAGGGATCCCGAGGAACCGAAGCATGACGGCCATAGCGCCCGCGAAGTGCTGGCAGTACCCCGCTCGAGTCGTCGTCACGAAGGACACGAGGGGAGGAGCGTCGCGGCTACGCGGCGGCCTCTCCTCGTAGCGGAAGCCGCCCCGCTGGCGAAACCAGGACTCGAGCGCGAGCACTGCGGCGTACGGCGACCTCGCGTGGCCTGCGATCCGCCGGGCGTGCGCGTACAGGGGACGGTATGCCCCGACGTTCGCGAACGAGGGATCGGAGAGGAGGTCTCGGAGACGAGCATCCCTGCCGTGCGCGCGGAACGGGGGAAGCGAGTGACCCCAGACCTCCAGGAATCTCCTCGCCGCGCGTGGATACCGAGCGGGCGCGGACGACAGGGCTGCCGGGGACGGATCGGGCGCGTAGCTCCAGACGCGGTAGCGCGTGCCTCGCTCGATCAGATTCTGGGAGCGCACGACCCCGCCCGAGAAGAAGAAGACGCTGCCGAGCGAGCGCGCTTCGAGCGCGACCGGCGTCCCCGCGGCGACCACCCGCTCGTCGACCAGTGCCTTCACCTCCACCCGCTGTTCGAGTCGCTTGCTCGGATCGCGCGCCTGTGCGGGCGCGAGCTTGTCCAGCGGAATGGGGCCCGAGGCCTCCCGCAGCTGCACGACGTCCAGGTCTTCGAACCAGCGGTCCGAGTAGAACGTATCGAGCGTCGATGCCCGCCAGTACTGCGCCCGATCCGAGGCCGAAATCTCGAGGACGGCCGTCCTCGTCGGCGGGAAGCTGATCCCGCCGTAGTTCGAGTCCCAGATGAAGCGCACCCCGAGCGCCGGCTGCGGAGAGGCCCCGAGGTTCCACTTCGTCCAGTCGAGTGCGGCCTCGCGAGCGAAGGTCGTCGCCGAGGAGGCCCAGGCGGCGCTCGCGACGACGAGCGCGGCGAGCGTTGCACCGGTGGCAAGAGCCGGCGCCGAGCGCGAGCGGAGCGCAAGAGGGATCGAGAGCGCAGCCGCGAGCGCGAGGGCGCCTGCCGCGATGGCATCGGTACCGATGAGCGTCGCGGGCCACCCCGCTCCGGCCACGGCGACCGCGGCTGCGAGGAGGATTCGTCGCGCTGCGACGAGGAGGCAGGTGGCCAGCACGAACGCGAAGACCGCAACGACGACGAGTGCGTGCATCTCGGAGTGCCGGCCGGCGTCGAAGGGGAGAACGACGCTGTAGTAGTTGCTGAGCCCGCGCTCGACGAAGTCGAGGATGGGACCGACGACGTGCTCGTCACGAAACGGGAGCAGCTCCCAGGGCTGCGCGCCGAACGCAATCCACGCCGCGCCCAGGACTGCTCCCAGTGCCGCGGCAAGTCGTTGCCGAGCGTGTGGAAGCAACGCGGGGGCGAGCGCGAGGAGGACGACGGCCACCACCTCGCTCGTGCGCCGCGGCTCCTCGAGCCGGAGCCACGAGGCGGCTACCGCAAGCGCCGGGATGGTCGAGGCAGCGAGCGTTCTACGCATGCGCACGCGCCTCGCTCAGCTGCAGCTCGAGAGCACCCGCGAGGTCCTCGCCCCTCCGGACGACGGCGACGGCGATGCCGCTCCCGGCGAGTCGTAGTGCTCCCGGGTGAGCTCGAGTCGGTCGCCCCGCATAGCTTGGGGCGTCGATCCACACAACCGACACGAACCGTTTCGCCGCGGTCTCAACGAGCCGGTCGACGACCGCAGGGTCGAGCGTTCCCGTCACGACGACGAGCTCGCCGCTGCGCGCCGCCGGATCTCGGAGCCGGTGGAGGAAGTCGGCCAGGCCGTGGGGGGCATCTGCCTGCACGGCGGCGAGTCCTCCGAGCGCTGCGTCGAAGTCACCCGTGAGCGAGGCGACCGTTACCGTGATCGGCTCCGCGGCAGTGGTCATCAGGATCGCCCGCTTTCCGCGGACGGCATACGCCCGGAGCACGGAGCCGGCGGCTCGGACAGCGGCATCGAAGCTCGAGTCCGACGGATCCCCCGCCGATCCCGCCGGGTCGCAGTCGAGGATGACGACGACTGCGTCTCGCGGCGAGTCCTCGAGCTCCTTGACCATCAGCTGGCCTCGCCTGGCGGTCGTCGGCCAGTGCACCCGGCGCAGAGACTCGCCCTGCTCGTACTCTCGGACCGAGTGGAAGTCGAAGCCGGCTGGCCGCCTCAGGAGCACCCGCCGTCCGTCGCCGAGAACACGGCCGGCATCACTGAAGAGGCTGGTCAACTCGACGAGCCGTGGATAGACGAGGAGGGGCGCAGGTGGCTCGATGGGAAGCGAGACGGACTCGAAGCCCAGTGGGTCGGCGACCTCGAGCGAGGTGCCGGCGACGAGAAAGCGGCCGCGCGGGAGGCGGCCGAGCGAGATCTCCGCGCGGGCCGTCCGCCCTCGCCCCCGTAACGTGTGCTCGTACGGCCCGACGCCGCTGATGACACCGTGCGCGCTGAGCGCCCCGACAGGAAGCCGGGAGGCGCGCGTCGCCTCGATTCTGAGACGCACGTCGTCGCCCTCGATTGCATGAGACGGCTCGGTGAACTGCGTCACGGAGACGGGCTGGCGAACGAAGCCGGCCCAGAAACGCGCCGTGAGAGCGGCAAGGAGCAGCCCTGTGCCGACGACGCCCAACGGGCGCGAGCCGAAGACGATTGCGCTTGCGAGCGCGACACCGCCGAGAACGAGCGCGCCGCCATGCCCCGCTCGCCGGCCAGCGCTCATCCTGGCACCCGCGTGTGCTCGAGCGCCTCCATGACCGTCTCCGCCGCCGTCACGCCGCTCGCGCGTGCGTGAGGGGCGACGATGAGGCGATGGGAGAGCACGGCCACCGCAACCGCCTGTGCGTCCTCGGGCAGCACGTAGCTGCGATCGCGGGCCACCGCCCGCGCCTTCGCCATGCGGAGGAGCGCGATCCCGGCGCGGGGGCTTGCCCCGAGAGCCAGGCGTGGGTTTTCGCGTGTGTCCCGGAGCAGCTCGACGACGTAGCGCCCGACGCTCTCTTCGACGTAGACGCCCCGTGCGGTTTCGATCGCGGCGCGCACATCCTCGCGTCCGGCGACGGCCTCGAGCCGGTCGAGCGGCGGCGCGGTCGTCTGCTCGGCGAGCATCTTCGCCTCCTCCGCGAGTGGCGGATATCCGAGCGCGAGCCTGGCCGTGAAGCGATCCAGTTGAGCCTCCGGCAACGGATATGTCCCCTCGTACTCGATCGGGTTCTGCGTCGCGAGCACGAGGAACGGAGGCTCGAGCGGGTAGGTCGCACCGTCGATCGTCACCTGACACTCCTGCATTGCCTCGAGCAGCGCCGACTGGGTCTTCGGGGAAGCGCGGTTGATCTCGTCGACGAGGAGAACGTTCGCGAAGACCGGCCCCGGGCGGAACTCGAACTCGTTCGACCTCTGGTTGAACACGTTGACGCCCGTGACGTCGGTCGGTAGCAGATCGGGCGTGAACTGCATGCGGGAGAACGTGAGATGGAGCGAGCGGGCGAGCGACTTCGCGAGCACCGTCTTCCCTACGCCTGGAAAGTCCTCGATGATCAGGTGGCCCTCGGCGAGCAGGCAGAGGACGCAGAGCTCGAGCGTGTCCCGCGGTGCCTTGACGGCGAGCTCGAGGTTCTGGACGACGCGCGCGACCACCTCCGACCCGACGAGCGGCGTCGCCGCTTCCCGGACGGGCGAAGGCGAGGGCTCACTCATTTCGTGGTAAGGAGCCTCTCCACGGCGTCCAGCACGGCGGCCGCGACCTCCCGCTTCGGCGCCTTCGGCACGTGCTGCTCGTCGTCACCGGAGATGAGGATCGCTTCGTTTTCGAGCGCGTCGAACCCGATGTCGCCTCGGCTCACGTCGTTGAAGACGAAGAGGTCGGCATGTTTCGCTCGCCGTTTTTCTCGTGCGCGCGACAGCCCCCCGTCGCCGTCCTCGGCCGCGAAGCCGACGAGGACCTGCTCGGCCGTGCGAGCCGCACCGAGCGCGCCGAGGATGTCCGCCGTCGGCTCCAGCTCGACCGTCCAGCCGGCGCCGTCCTTTTGACGCTTCGAGTCCACGGGCGCGGAGGGCCGATAGTCGGCGACGGCAGCCGTCATGACGATCACGTCGGCGTCGGCTCGGGCGAGCGCCTCGCGCTCGAGATCGGCGGCTGTCGGCGTCTCGACGACCGCAACGCCCGCTGGCGGTGGGACGGAGAGATTCGCCGCGAGCAGAGTCACGTCAGCGCCCCGCCGGCGGGCCTCCTCCGCGAGCGCGACTCCCATCCGCCCGGAAGAGCGGTTGCCCACGTAGCGGACGGAGTCGAGCGGCTCCCGCGTCCCTCCGGCCGACACGACGACGCGTCGGCCCCGAAGCGTCCGGACGTCGGTCGGGCCTAGAAGCAACTCGATCCTCGCGGCGATCTCCTCCGGCTCCACCATCCTGCCGACCCCGACCTCGCCCTCGGCGAGCTCGCCCGAGACGGGGCCGACGAGCTCGACCCCGCGAGCTTGGAGCGTCGCGACGTTGGCCTGCGTGGCGGGGTGCTCCCACATCCGCGTGTTCATCGCCGGCGCAACGAGCACCGGCCCCGTATGGGCGAGCGCAGCTTCCGTCAGGAGGTCGTCCGCGAGCCCGTAGGCGAGCCTGGCCAGGGTGTTCGCCGTGAGCGGCGCGACGACGAGCAGGTCTGCGCGCTCGAGGTGCGGGTAGGGATCGGCGCTCCGCGACTTCCGCGCCAGCGCGAAGAACGTCTCGGCGGCGACGAACCGCTCGGCGGACGCCGTCAGGAGCGGGTAGACGTCATGGCCGGCCCGAACCAGAAGCCGGACGAGCGTGCACGCCTTGTAGGCCGCGATCCCGCCGGTCACTCCGACCAGGATGCGTGCCATCGGCCGTGCCTCGGCTAGCCCGAGACGTAGGTGTGCGTGATCTTCCCGTTCGCGATCTCTTCCATCGCCATCGTCAGATAGTTCTTGGAGCGGGATTCGATCAGCGGCGGCGGCGCCTCGTCGAAGCCCATCCCCTCGCCCAGCTGGTGGTGGTAGTTGTTGATCTGACGTGCGCGCTTGGCGGCGACGATGACGAGTGCGTACCGAGAGTCGACTCGGTCGAGCAGAGCGTCGATGCGGGGGTAGATCATGGCCGGCTCATGCTACCTGCCCCCGCGAGCTCGAGCTCACGCTCGACGATCGCCGCGAGCACGGCGGTCGCCCGCTCGAGATCGTCGTTGCGCACCATGTATCGGAAGCGATGCGCCTGCTCGAGCTGCCTTCGCGCGAGCTCGATGCGCTCGCCGATCTCTCCTGTGCTCTCGGTCGCGCGCTCACGTAGGCGACGTTCGAGCTCGGGCACGTCCGCGGCGATGAAGATGGTCACGCTGCCCGGAACCTGGCGCTGCACCGTGATCGCGCCCTCGAGCTCCAGCTCGAGCACACACACCCGGCCCTCCGCGGTGATTCGCTCGATCTCGGAGCGCAGCGTCCCGTAACGCCTGCCGGAGACGTAGGGAACGTGCTCCAAGAACTCTCCGGCCCGCACGCGGCGTTCGAACTCCTCGTCCGTGAGGAACCAGTAGTCGTGACCGTCGATCTCCGCTGGGCGCTGGGGCCGCGTCGTCGCCGAGACCGCCACCTCGAGCACGGGAATGCGCTCGACCAGCCCCCTGATCAGCGTGCCCTTGCCGGCGCCGGAAGGTCCGGTGACGACGAAGACGGGCCGCGAAGGCACGCCTTAATGGTCTCCGCCGTGAGTACGGTCTTGTCGGGCCGCGCGAGAACCGAGCAGCCCAAGGACGCAGGGAGCGCCCATATTGAGTGAAATACGGGTGCGACCGAGGACGCCGGGATCCGAAGGGTCGCAGCCGGCCGGGCTGGGCGTACTCGCGGCGGCGACCACTGAAGCTACGAGCGGTGGTTGAAGAGCTCGACGAGCTCGGTGCGCTGGCGCTCGGAGAGGCCGCCCACGGTCTTCGACTGGCTGATCCGGCACTGATTCAGGAGCCGCGCTGCCTTCACGCGCCCGAACTTGGGGACGGCCATGAGCATGTCGAACACCTTGGCGGTGGACACGAACTCGGGTGGCCGGAGGAGGATCTCGTCGATCTGCACCCGCCCCGCCTTCAGGTCCCGCTTGAGCTGAGCCCGTTGCACGCGCACGTCGTTGGCTCGCTGGAGCGCCTCCATCCTCTGCGTCAGGGAACGAGCAGGGGCCTGGGCGTGCGTCTTCGAGACCATGAGCCGCACGAGTCTAGCAAGATCGCCTCGCGGGTCAAGCGGGAATGTTTTGCGCTATTTGCAGGACTTTTTGTGTTGCCTAGCTCGCATACAGACCTGCGGGTGCGAGGGTCCTGGACGCGGCGCCCCGCACCGCGGCGGCCGACGCGTACCCGAGGGACACGGCCTCTCGCTCCATTTCCTCGCGCACGCGCAGAGCCGCGAACGGGTCCGAGAACAGCGCCGTGCCGAGCGCGACGGCGCTCGCACCGGCCGCGGCGAACTCGAGGGCGTCCCGTCCGGTGGCGACACCGCCCATGCCGACGATGGGCAAGTCGACCGCAGACGCGCACGCGAACACGCACGCGAGCGCGATCGGCCGCAGCGCGGGCCCCGAGTAGCCGCCCGGCCCGCGGGCGATGCGGGGCGACAACGTCCAACCGTCGAGGGCGAGGCCGCGCATCGTGTTCACGAGCGAGAGGCCGTCGGCTCCGGCGTCCGCGACCGCACGGGCCGACTCCGCGACGTCCCCCGTGGCGGGGGAGAGCTTCGCGTAGAGCGGCTTGCGTGTCGCATCCCGCGAGGCAGCGACGATCTCCGCCGCGGTCTCGGGTGCCTCCTCGACGTTGGGGCAGGACAGATTCAGCTCGATGGTCACAACTTCGTCGTGACCATCGAGGAGAGAGCACACGCACGCGTAGTCAGCCGAGGAAAAGCCGCCGACAGATACCCAGATTGGCTTCTCCAGGTAGCGCAGACGCGGAAGCGTCTGCTCGAGGAAGGCGTCGATCCCCGGGTTCTGGAGGCCGATGGAGTTGAGCATCCCGCGCTCCGTCTCCGTTATGCGCGGGGGTGGATTCCCCTCGCGGGGGAGCGGCGTGACCGTCTTCGTCACGAAGACGTCCAGCGTTCTTGCGACCTCTGGCGCCGTCAACGCGTCGAGACAGCCACTGGCGTTGAGGATCTGGACTGCGGGCATCGTCCCTCTCCTAGTCCTTTCCCGCTCTACCGGAAAGGACTGGACCTTCGAGGCAGAGGCGTACGTATCGGCCGTCGCGTGGGACGACGCAGCCGTAGCAGGCGCCGTAGCCGCAGGCCATCGGAGCCTCCCAGGCGAGCTGGGCGCTCGGAACGAGCCTGCGGACGGCCTCGAGCATCGGCTCGGGGCCGCAGGCCAGTACGTCGACGGGCTCCGCGGGCATAACGTCCGTTACGAGCTGCGGCTCGACCACGACGTCGGCATTCGGGAGGAGCAACGCGGCTTCCGCGTGGTGTGAACTCCGGAATCCGACGAGCGCGGGTGGAGCGCCGAGGGCCTCGGAGAGGTACGGCATCGGCGCGATCCCGATCCCGCCGGCCACGATCAGAGGCCTCGCGACGTCGAGATCGAAGCCGTTACCCAGCGGCCCCAGCACGTGTATCTCCTCCCCCGGGCACAGAGCACAGAGCGCGCGCGTGCCTGGGCCGACGGAGTCGATGAGGAAGGCGAGTTCGCCCGCAGGTGCCCGGCACAGGCTCATCGGCCGGGGAAGCAGCCGCCCTGGCGCCTCGAGCATGAAGAACTGCCCCGGTCTCCCGGGCTCGAGCGAGCCGCGCTCGAACCGAAGGAGGGTGTACGGGCCGATCCGCTCCGTCCCGACGACACCGAGGCGGGCTCGACGCGCTCCCTGTAGGGGCGATGCTTGGGTCGCCCGGGCGAGGCGAGCCTCGCCCCTACGAGCAGCCTGCAGGCTCACGCTTCGGCCCCGATTCGCTCCTGCAGGGAGAGCGTCGACTCCGCCCGAGCGTTCGCGATGGCGTGGACCGCCGCGGCGGCGCCCGAGATGGTCGTCACACACGGCACGCGGGCGACGAGCGCAGCCTCCCGGATCAGGTAGCCGTCTGCGCGTGCGCCGCTTCCCTGCGGCGTGTTCACGAGGAGGTCGCAACGCCCGCGCCGGACGAGGTCGACGACGGTGTCCTCCCCTCCACCCGCGTCGGCGACCTTCGCCACCTCCTCGATGTCCAGGCCCGCCGCACGCAGGGTGCGCGCGGTACCCTCGGTCGCGACGAGCTCGAACCCGAGCCCGGCGAGCGCTGCGGCGATCGCAACCACCGCGGGCTTGTCCTCGTCGCGCACGGAGAGGAACGCCGTCCCCGAGGTCGGAAGCGGCCTGCCCGCTGCGCGTTCGGCCTTCGCCAGCGCAGTCGGCAGGTCGGCGGCGCTCGCCATGACCTCCCCCGTCGAGCGCATCTCGGGGCCTAGGACCGGATCCGCGCCCGGAAAGCGGGAAAACGGGAGGACGGCGGCCTTCACGCTCACCTGCGTCGGCCGCGGTGTCGGCAGCGCCAGCTGGGCGAGCCTCCGGCCGGCGGCGAGCCGGCACGCGGCGTCGACCAGGTTCACGCCGATCGCCTTGCTCGCAAACGGCACCGTCCGTGAGGCGCGCGGGTTCGCCTCCAGAACGTAGACCGCCGAATCCGCGATCGCGAGCTGGACGTTCAGGAGCCCGACGACCCCCAGCGCGGGCCCCAGCCGCTTCACGATGTGCTCCACCTCGAGCGCAGCAGCGAGCGTGAGCGAGGGTGCCGGCAGGACGCAGGCTGAGTCGCCCGAATGGATGCCCGCCTCCTCGACGTGCTGCATGACGGCGGCGATGTACACGTCCTCGCCGTCGCAGAGCGCGTCCACGTCCAGCTCGATCGCATGCTCGACGAAGCGGTCGAGCAGAACCGAGTGCGCAAGACCGGAATCCGCTGACGCGCGGATTCCGGTCGCGCCGACAACCTGGGGGCCGTCGACGGCGGCCATCGCGGCCTCGAGCTGCAGATCGTCGTAGCAGACCCGCATCGCACGCCCTCCGAGCACGTATGAAGGACGGACGAGCACCGGGTATCCGATCTCCGCGACGGCCGCGAGCGCCTCGTCCGCGCCGGCGACCGTCGCCCAGGGCGGGCAGCGGATGCCGAGGTCGCGGGCGAGCGAGCCGAATCGTTCTCTGTCCTCTGCGAGGTCGATTGCCGCGTGCGGCGTGCCGAGGATCCGGTACCCCGCCTCCTCGAGCGCGTGGGCGAGCCGAAGGGGCGTCTGACCGCCGAACTGCGTCACAACGCCGACCGGCTCCTCCCGCTCGCACACTGCAAGGACGTCCTCCGGCGTGAGGGGCTCGAAGTAGAGGCGGTCGGAGGTGTCGTAGTCGGTGGAGACGGTCTCCGGGTTGCAGTTGACCATCACCGCCTCGTAGCCGAGCGCCCGGAACGTCTTGGCCGCGTGGACGCAGCAGTAGTCGAACTCGATTCCCTGGCCGATGCGGTTCGGCCCCGACCCGAGGATGACGACGCGCGGTTTTCCGTTTCGCGGCGCCGCTTCCTCCTCCTCGCCCCAGGTCGAGTAGTAGTAGTTCGAGCCGGCCGCGACCTCGCCCGCGCAGGAGTCGACGCGCCGGTACGCGGGGCGCATGTCGAGCTCGCGGAGGCGGCGACGCACCTCGTCCCTCGGGACACCGAGGCCGGCGCCGATCGCTTCGTCCCCCCATCCTGCTCGCTTTGCGCGCAGGAGGTCGCCCGAGCGAAGCTCACGCTTCGCTCTAGAGATCTGCTCGGCGAACCAGCGATGTAGCCCTTCGGGGAGATCTTCGTCTTCCAGGCTCGCCCAGGGACTGGGCGAGCCTGGGTCGAGCTCTCGTGATCTGAAGGCCTTGAGGAAGGCCTCGGCGAAGGTGCGGCCGATGCCCATCGCCTCGCCGACGGATTTCATCTGCGTGCCGAGGGAGCGGTCGGCGCCCGGGAACTTCTCGAAGGCGAAGCGCGGGAACTTGACGACGACGTAGTCGAGCGTCGGCTCGAAGCTCGCCGGCGTCGTCTTGGTGAGGTCGTTCGGGATCTCGTCGAGCGTGTACCCGACCGCGAGCTTGGCTGCGACCTTGGCGATCGGATAGCCGGTCGCCTTGGAGGCCAGAGCCGAGGAGCGCGAGACGCGCGGGTTCATCTCGATGACGCGCAGCTCACCCGTCTCGCGCTTGCGCGCGAACTGGATATTCGACCCGCCCGTCTCCACGCCCACCGCGCGGATGACGGCGCAGGCCGCGTCGCGAAGCTCCTGATACGCCTCGTCGGAGAGCGTCATCTGGGGTGCGACGGTGACCGAGTCCCCCGTGTGGGTTCCCATCGGGTCGAGGTTCTCGATCGAACACACGACGACGACGTTGTCCAGGCGATCCCGGATCACCTCGAGCTCGAACTCGTCCCAGCCACGCACCGACTCCTCGACCAGCACCTGCGCGATCGGGGACTCTGCCAAGCCTCTCTCCACCTGTCGGTGGAGAGAGGCTAAGTCCTCGGCGAACCCGCCCCCATGACCGCCGAGGGTGAATGCGGGTCGGACGACGGCGGGCAAAGGGAGACCGGCGACCTCGTCGATCGCGGTGACGATCGTCGACGCCGGTACGCGCAGTCCGCGGCTCCGGACCGCCTCCCGGAACGCCTCGCGGTCCTCGGCGCGCCGGATGACGTCGACGGGCGCGCCGATCAGCTCGACGCCGAGCTCGGCGAGGATACCGCCCTCCGCGAGCGCGACGGCGAGATTGAGCGCGGTCTGGCCGCCGAGCGTCGGCAGGAGCGCGTCCGGGCGTTCGCGCTCGAGGACGGACGTGACGCCTTCCAGATCGAGCGGCTCGATGTACGTGCGATCGGCAAAGCCGGGGTCGGTCATGATCGTCGCCGGGTTCGAGTTCACGACGATCGTGCGGTAGCCGTCCTCGCGCAGCACCTTGAGCGCTTGGCAGCCCGCGTAGTCGAACTCACAGGCCTGCCCGATGACGATCGGGCCCGAGCCGACGACGCACACGCTCTCGAGGTCTCGGCGGGCAGGCATCTAGTGCCGCAGCTCCTCGACGAACGACTCGAGCACCGGCCACGCGTCGTGCGGCCCAGGGCCTGCCTCCGGATGGAACTGCACCGAGCGTGCGCGCAGCTCGGGAAAGTCGAAGCCCTCGATCGTCCCGTCGTACAGCGAGACGTGCGTGGCCTCATGTCCCTCCGAGGGCTCGACGGCGAAGCCGTGGTTCTGGCTCGTCACGAGGACGCGGCCCGCCCGACGGTCGAGTACGGGGTGGTTGGCGCCCCTGTGGCCGAACGGCAGCTTGAAGGTGCGGTGACCGGTCGCGAGCCCGAGGAGCTGATGCCCGAGGCAGATGCCGAGCAGCGGGACGCGGCCGAGCAGGGCTCGCACCGTGTCGACCTCGGCCGCGAGCGGCTCGGGGTCGCCCGGGCCGTTCGAGAGCACGACGCCGTCGAAGCCTTCGAGCTCCTCTGCCAACGCGTCGTGGGGGAAGACGGTGACCGACACGCCGTGTCCTGCGAGCCGGCGTAGGATCGACTGCTTCGTCCCATAGTCGATCACTGCCACGCTGGCTTCGCCAGAGTGGTTGAAGACGTAGGACGTCTTCGTCGAGACAGCCGATACGAGCTCTTGGCCTTCCATGAGCGGCTGCGTGCGAACCTGGGCGAGCGCCTCTTCCGGCGCAAGCTCAGCCTCGTCGGCGACCGCCGCCCCACGCATCGCACCTCCCTCGCGCAGGCGCAGGACGAGCGTGCGGGTGTCGATCCCGGCGAGCGAGACGATGCCCATGCCGCGTAGCCACTGCGACCACTCCTCGCCCCCGAGCTCGCGCATGAGCACCGCCGTCGCGTGCGGGCGATCGGACTCGCCGCGCTCGTCCGCGACCCCGTAGTTTCCGACCATGGGGGCCGTGAAACAGACGAGCTGCAAGGCATAGCTCGGGTCGGTGACGGTCTCCTGGTAGCCCGTCATCGCGGTCGTGAAGACCGCCTCCCCGAAGGCGACGCCGTCCGCGCCCACCGAGCGGCCGCGGAAGACCGTCCCGTCTTCGAGGAGCACATAGCCGCTCACAGCTCGAACACCACCCGTCCGTCCGCAACCGTCCGGAGGACACGGCCGCGCAGCGTCTCCCCCAAAAGCCACGAGTTCGTCGAGCGGGAGCGGAAACCGTCCTCGGTCACCACCCACTCGGCATCCAGGTTCAGCACCACGAGGTTCGCGCGCGCGCCGACCTCGATCCGCGGCTCGTCGATCCCGAAGACGCTCGCGGGTCCGGTCGACATCCGGGAGAGGAGCATCTCGAGGGAGACGATCCCCGGCGTGACGAGACGGGTGTGGAGCGACGCGAAGGCCGTTTCGAGCCCCGTGACCCCGAACGGCGCCTCCTCGAAGGGCACTTCCTTCTCCTGTTGCGCATGAGGCGCGTGATCCGTAGCCACCGCGGTAATTGCGCCCTCGCGCAGCGCGTCGAGGAGCGCCTGACGGTCGTCCTCGGCGCGGAGGGGCGGATTCATCTTCACGTTCGGGTCGAGGGAGCGAACCGCCTCGTCGGTGAGGCAGAGGTGGTGCGGGGTCACCTCGGCAGACGCGCGCACGCCTTCGGCCTGCGCTCGTCTGAGGAGTTCCACCGACTGCTTGGCCGAGAGATGCATGAGGTGAACCGGCCGGTCTTCATAGGCCGCGATCGCCAGGTCGCGGCCGACCATGACGCTCTCTGCCACCGACGGATATGGGCCCAGGCCGAGCTCGGCACTGACGCGGCCCTCGTGCGCGTGACCGCTCCGAGAGAGCGTCGGCTCCTCGCAGTGAAGTGCGAGCGGGCGTTTCGCAAGCGCGCTGTACTGGAGCGCGCGACGCATCACTCCGGCCGAGACGACCGGCCGACCGTCATCCGTGAACGCCGCGGCACCCGCGGCGGCAAGCTCGCACATCTCCGTCAGCACCTCGCCGTCCTGCCCCTTCGTGATCGCGGCCATGAATCCGGTCGGGACACGGGCCTGCGTCCGTGCTTGCTCGACGAGCCCGGCGAGCACCGGAGCCGAGTCGACCACAGGGTCCGTATTCGGCATCGCCAGGATCGCGCAGTAGCCACCCGCAGCCGCGGCCTCCGAGCCCGAGCTGATCGTCTCCTCGTCCTCGCGGCCCGGCGTCCGCAGATGCACGTGCGGATCGACGAATCCCGGAGCCACGACGAGCGGCGACGCGGTCGCCGGCTCGAGTCGCGCGATCACGCCGTTCTCGATCGTGACGCGCAGGCACTCGTCGATGCCTTGCGACGGCGCGACGACGCGACCCTCGAGCGTGAGCGAGTCGGACCTTCCGTTCCGGCAGACGAGCACTAGGCGACCTCCATCGCAGCCTCGACCGATGTAGGTGCAGGAACGGTGAGCAGGTCGTAGAGCACCGCCATCCGCACGACGAGGCCCGCCCGGACCTGGTCGGTCACGAGCGCCGCTTGCGAGTCCGCGACGCCGGGATCGATCTCGATGCCGCGGTTCATCGGTCCCGGGTGCATGACAACCTGACCCGGCCGCACGCGGTCACGCGTGATCCCGTAGAGCGCGGTGTACTCCCGCAGCGAAGGGATGAGCGCCTCCCCCGAAGTCATCCGCTCCCGCTGCATCCGCAGGACGTAAACGACGTCGGCGTCGCGAATCGCCGCGATGTCGGTCGCGACCTCGCAGCCGAGCGCGTCGCTCGCACGGGGCAACAGCGTGGGCGGGCCGACGGCGGTCGCCCGCGCGCCCACGAGCCCGAGCGCCTGGACGAGTGAGCGCGCGACGCGCGAGTGCAGCACGTCGCCGACGATCGCGACGTGCAGGCCCTCGAGCCGCCCGAGTGCGTTCTCGAGCGTGCACAGGTCGAGAAGCGCCTGCGTCGGGTGCTGGTGCTTTCCATCGCCCGCATTGACCACGTGCGCGTGCGTGTGTCGCGCGACGAGAGCCGGGGCACCCGCCGAGGCGTGCCGGACCACGATCACGTCGGGGGCGTAGGCGCCGAGAGTCAGCGCGGTGTCCTTGAGCGACTCGCCCTTGTCCACGGACGAGCCGCTCGACCGAATCGACATGGTGTCGGCCGAGAGCCGCTTCGCGGCGAGCTCGAAGCTCGCGAGCGTGCGCGTCGAGGCCTCGAAGAAGAGATTGACCACCGTCCGGCCGCGTAGCGTCGGGAGCTTCTTCACGTCGCGCTCGAGCGAGGCCCGCATGCCTCGTGCCGTCTCGAGAACCCGCTCGACATCGTCGCGGGAGAGATCCCGCACCGACAGCAGGTGGCGGCGGGCGGCCACCGGCGGATGCAGGTCAGACATGGGCGCTCTCGCTCTCCGCAACCAGCAGGACTCTGTCCACCTCGTCGACCTCCACGAGCTCGACCTGGATCCGCTCGTCCTGCGCCGTCGGAAGGTTCTTGCCGACGTAGTCGGGACGGATCGGGAGCTCGCGGTGCCCGCGGTCGACCAGGACGGCGAGCTGCACGCGGGCTGGGCGTCCGAACTCGAGGAGGGCGTCGATGGCGGCGCGGACGGTTCGGCCCGTATAGAGCACGTCGTCGACGAGGACGACCGTCATGCCTTCGAGGGAAAACGGGATGCTCGTCGCGCGCACGACCGGCTGCCGACCGGAGGGGCTGTTGTCGCGCCGTACGTGTGCGTCGTCCCGGTGAAAGGTGATGTCGAGTGTGCCGAGTGGGACCTCCACCCCGCTCCGCTCCTCGACCAGGCGGCGCAGCCTCGACGCGAGCGGGACGCCGCGCGTCTGGATGCCGACCAAGGCGACGCTCCCGACGTCCGTGCGCTCGATCAGCTCGTGTGCGATACGGGAGAGAGACCTCGAGAGCGCCTCGGCGTCGAGAAGCGCTTTCGCCGGGGCTCGATCGGGGACGTGCGTCGTCAACTCGCTCCTTTCCGGCCTCGCTGGACCGGGTTAAAGGTCGGCCCAGTCTAGCCAGAACCCATGACGGCTGCTCCGGAGGGACGACTTCCCGTGCTGGCAGGCTTCCGCAGGTGTCTCGCCGACTCGCAGTCGATGGCGGGTTGCTGGCGCTGGGGGCGCTCGTGCTCGCGTCCACGGTCGCACGCTTCGCTCTCTCGCGCGGGGTGGACGCCCCCTGGATCGCGCCGGACGAGCAGCTCTACGGGCTCCTCGGCAGGTCTCTCGTGTCCGGAGACGGCCTGACCGTCCTCGGCGGCTCGGTGCCGTACTACAGCCTTCTCTACCCGCTGCTCGTCGGGCTGCCGTTCGTCTGGACCGACCTGCCGGGAGGCGTCACGGGAGTGCAGGCGCTGCAGGCATTCCTCATGTCGGCGACCGCGCTTCCCGCGTACCTGTGGGCTCGGCCGATCGCGGGCCCCAGATGGGCCCTGCTGCCGGCGGGACTGACCGTGCTGATCCCCGGTCTCGCCTACAGCGGCCTGCTCATGAGCGAGGCGCTCTACTACCCGGCGGCGACGCTCGCCGCCTGGGCACTCGCGTCCTGTCTACGAGAGCCGACGCTCGCCCGCCAGGGCCTCCTGCTCGGGGCGGTGGGGCTGGCGCTCGCCACGCGCCTGCAGGCGGTCGGCTTCGCGGCGACCATCGTGGTGGCGCTCGGGCTGCTCGCGGCGGCCGAGCGCTCGACGGCTCCGTTTCGGCGCATGCTGCCGACGCTCGGCATCTTCGCCGCGGTCGCGGTCGCATGGGTCGGCTCTCGGATCGCGCTCGGCGGGGTCGGAGAGCTGCTCGGCGCGTACGCGCCGCTGGCGAGGGCCGGCGAATACTCGGTGACCGACGTCGCACAGTCGCTTGCCTGGCAGACGGGCGCACTTGCGCTCTTGACCATCGGGATTCCGCTTGTCGCGCTCGGCGTGCTCACGTGGGAGGCGTTGCGAGGACGGGAGGCCGACCCGCACGTACGTGCCCTCGTCGCCACAGCCCTCGCGTACGCAGCCGTCACCGTGGTCGAGGTGAGCGCGTTTGCGTCGCGGTTCGTGGAGCACGTCACCGAGCGACAGCTCCTCTCGGTGGCGCCGCCCATGTTCGTCGCCTTCGCCGTCTGGCTGCAGCGTGGCGCGCCGCGGCCACAGCCCGCCACCTCGCTCGTCACGCTCGCGGTTGCGGCGTCCACCCTCTTGCTTCCGTTGGACCGCGTGACCGCGCCGGCGGCCTATGCCGATGCGCCTTCGATGATCCCGCTCGAAAGGCTCAGCAAGTGGCTCGGCGAGAGCACGTTCGAGGCTGTCTACGTTGGCGTCGCGGCGCTCGTCATGCTGCTGGCCGTGCTGCTCCCCCGCCGCGTCGCTCCCGCGCTCGCCGGCATCGTGGCCCTCGCTCTGGGGACGGGGTCGCTTGTCGCGTCCGTGCAGGTCCGCGACCGGTCGCAGACGGAGCGAGAGCGCACGTTCGCGGGCGTGCAAGCAGACTGGATCGACGCGAGCGGCGCCCGGGACGTGACGCTCCTTCTCACCAATGAGCGCTTCTGGCCGAGCGCGTGGGAGACGCTCTTTTGGAACGAGTCGATCACGAGGGTGATCCGGCTCCCACGGACGGAGAATCCGGGACTCGTTCGGCAGGACGTGGCGACGCCGCAGGCCGATGGGCGGCTCTCGACAAGCTCCGGAGAGCTGGTGGCGGCGCGCTACCTGGCCGCGCCGACCGGCGTCTCGATCGTCGGCGAACGTCTCGCGGAGCTTCCGGCCTCGTTCGAGCAAAGAGGCATGGCGCTCTGGCGTGCGACTCCTCCGCTCAAGGTCTCGTACCGGGTATCCGGGCTGAGGCCGAACGGCGATCTCCACGGCGGCGAGAGCGCCGTCGTGAGGGTGTTCGGGTGCGGGCACGGACGACTCGAGCTGACCCTCCTCGGAAAGCAGGGGGCCCCTACGCGGGTGCTCGTCGGCGGCGCGGTCGCTGCGGAGCAAGCGATCCCACCCGGCGGGGTGTGGCGGCCCAGCGTGCCGGCGCCCGTGTCGGCCGATGGCTCGACCGTCTGCGTCTACCGGCTCGAGACGGACGGCCTCATCGGATCGACGCGGGTGGACTTCGTCCGCGGCTGACTACGACTCGTCCGGTAGTCCGGATTCGTCGTCCTCTTCGGTGAGTGCCTCGATCGCGTCGCGGGCATCGTCCACGTCCGACTCGGCAACGAGCACCTTCAGAGGCGGATCGTCGAGGGCGGCAGGATCGTGCTCGACCGCCGTCTCGAGACGGCTCTCGATGCCGGCTGCCGAGAGGAGGCCTTGGAGCTGCTCCGCCTCCGTCACGTCGCCGGCGACGGCCACCTGCACGAGCCTCGTCACGACTCCTCGGACCCTACCGTAGCCCCGTGCGTACGCGCGCCGGCCCGGATGAGCTCCGGCGCGCCGCGCTCGGCAAACGGAAGCTCGATGACGTCGAAGTCGCGGGGGACGACCGTATCTGGGAAGAGCTCCCGGGCCTCTTCCACGACTTCGTGACCGAAGTAACGCGTCGAGAGGTGCGTCAGCGCGAGCATCCGGACGCCCGCCTCGCGTGCGACGAGGGCCGCCTCGCCCGCCGTCGAATGGAGCGTCTCCCGGGCGCGCTCGCGCTCGTCCGCGAGAAACGTGGCCTCGTGCACGAGCAGGTCGGCGCCGGTCGCGGCCTCGACGACCGAGGCCGCCGGAGCGGTGTCGCCGCTGAGCGTGAGTCTCCGCCCCGCACGGGGTGGCCCGAGCACCTGCGGGGGCTCGACTCGCGTCCCGTCGGGAAGCGTCACCGGCTCGCCGCGTTGCAGCATTCCGCGTTCCGGGCCGTCCGGTATCCCCAGTGCGTCGGCGACCTCGACGTCGAAGCGTCCTGGCCGCCCGTGCTCGACGAGGACGTATCCCACCGCCGAGACCCCGTGGTTCACCGCGAACGTCTCCAGCCGATAGCCGGCCCGCGCGAGCTGGTCTCCGGGCTCGAGCTCGATCGTCTCGAGCGGGTAGGTGAGACGTCCGAAGATGCGGCGAAGCGCCGAGAGGAGATCGCGCAGGCCGCGCGGCCCGTAGATCGTAAGCGGGAGCTCGCGACCGCGAAGCGCGTAGGTCTTCAACATGCCCGGCAGCCCGAGGTAGTGGTCGGCGTGGTAATGCGTGAGGAAGACCTCGCGCAGCTCGAGCAGCCCGATGTCGCACCGCAGGAGCTGCCGCTGCGTCCCCTCCGCGCAGTCGAAGAGGAGGCGGTCGCCGCCCCGCCGGACGAGCGTTGCAGCCGGCGCCCGCTGCGCAGTGGGGGTGGCCCCGGACGTCCCGAGAAAGACGACGTCGAGGTCCACGACCGGCGATTCTACGCCGCGTCCCTCTCAAATCCCCGCGCCGGCCTGCCGATATACGCGACATGTCGGTACACACGTTGCGGCGGGCCCGCCCGCTGGCCCCCTTCCTCGTGTTCCTCGTGGGCTCGGGGGTGATCCTCGCGATCGGCGGCTTCGCGTTGTCGTCGATGCTTCCGGACGTCCGACCTCGCCGCGAAGCGGGGCAGGAGAACGATGTGCGCGTCTACGCCGAGGTCTTCGCTGCGCTCTGGATCGGGCTCACGCTCCTCGCGACGGCAGTCTGGGTGTGGTTCACGCGACGAAACGCGGCCGTGCGCGGGGACGCCCGCGAGCTCCTGCAGACCACCCGCGAGCTCGAGCAGAGCCTGCTCGACACGATCGAGACGCTGAATGCCGCCGTGGAGGCCCGCGACCCGTACACCGCCGGCCATTCCCAGCGCGTGCGCCGTGTAGCGCTCGCGGTCGCGCGCGCCCTCGCGCTCCCCGCCGAGCGACTCGAGGCGCTCGGAACCGCGGCCCTCTTCCACGACATCGGCAAGATCGGCATGCCGGACTCGATCCTGACCAAGACCGAGCAGCTCACCCGGGACGAGGCCGCGCTCATGCGCGAGCACGTGACGCGGGGAGCGGAGATCGTTGCCAAGTTCCCCTCCTTCTCGAGCGCCGTGCCCGCGATTCGCTACCACCACGAGCGTTGGGACGGGCTCGGCTACCCCGACGGCATGAGCGGTGACGAGATCCCACTCGAGGCGGCGATCATCGGCCTCGCGGACGCCTGGGACGCGATGACGACCGACCGGCCTTACGCGACCGCGCTCTCGTTGAACGAAGCGATGATGCAGGTCCGGGCGGGTCGGGGAAAGCAGTTCAACCCGGTCGTCGTAGACGCGTTCTGGGAGGTCGCGAAGGCCCGGCCCGCGGACGTCCTGCCGCCCGACACGCCGAGCGCCACCGTCGCAGTGGTCTAAGCCATCGGCGAGCGGCCGAGGACGAGATCCGTGTAGACGGTCTCGCCCTTGAACTTCCGCGCCTCGGGATCCCAGGGGAAGAAGATCGCGTTACGCCACTCCAGGCGCTCGCCCGTCGGCTCGTGGTCGAGCCATCGCCCCTCGTGAGTGGCCGTCACGTGCGCCTCCTCGCACACCCCCTGCGGTCCGACCACGATGTACTCGAGGTCGAAGTGAATGTCGGGGAACGCCGTCAGGAGCTCGGTGTAGAAACGCGCCGCGCCGTCGTGCCTCTCCCACCGCGCGCCCGTTCCGCGCACCTCGTAGACGCAGTCCTCCGTCAACGTCGAGATCAGGCCCGGGAGATCGCGGTTGTCCTCCGCGATCGAGTGTGTCTTCCAGAGCTCGCGAATCTGCGTGTAGTCGTCCTCCGCGACGGGTCGCCGGAGAAGCTCGAGGACGCGCTCGCTCGCCATCGGTGTCCTTTCGGTCGGGAGAGAGCGAGCTTACGGGAGGGCCAGCACGCGCCCGGGCAGGATCATCGTCCCCGTCAGGTGGTTACGCTCCTGGATCTTCCACACACCCTCGCGCGGGTCTCCGGCATACCGCTCAGTGGCGATCGACCACAGCGTGTCGCCGGGTTGGACGCGGTAGCCGCGCTGCGTTCCACTCGCTCCCGTATCCCTGGCGAATACCGCCCACAGGAGCGCGGCGGTCAGAAGGACGAGTGCGACGCGAGCGAACACGTGTTCGTACAGTAGGCGAACGCATGTTCGATGTCAACCGCCGAGGCTCGCGTCCCTGACCACGCACGTTCGCCGGGCTCGGTTCGCCTCGGCTCGCAAATCGACCGCGATCTCAACACGTCTTACCGCCCGGCGCGGTGCGGCAACGGCGAGATCGAGCGCCCGCAGGCCGGGCACAACGGCTCTGCGACACGACCTCCCCGTCCCCTCGAGGGCACGTATGCAGACCAGGGCGCGTGCATCCTCCCCCGCGCCGACCTTCACGGTGATGGCCGTGGGCTCGCGAGTTGCCAACACGACGCGCGCGCCGACCACGTTCACCTGCGGCCCCCAGAGAGGCTGTGGCCCGCCGCAGACGGCGGCGCCCTGGGCGATCGCAGCCGCCACGACGTCGGCCGCAGGCCGCGCGGATCCGTCGAGGCGATGCAGCCCCGCCTGAAACCCGACTCGCAGTCCGTCGTCTCGGAAGCCGAAGAAGCTCAGCTCGGCGACGTCCGGATCGCACGCCGCACGTCGGATCAGCTCCCCGTAGACCGCGGCCTGCGTCAACTCGTCCGTCACCGGGACGTTCTCGAGCCCGATGTACCCGGCTCGACCTGCGGTGCCGACCTGCCATCCGATCTCGTCGAGGTGAAGCTTGAGACCTTGGATTGTCGTCGGCTGCGCCGTGCCGTGGAACGCGTCCCAGAGCGCCTGCTTCACGCGGTCGAGATTGACGAAGCCGGCGTTCGGCCACGAATAGCCCCGCTCGAGTGGATCGGTGGCGCGGTTTGGATACGGGTGGAAGCTGAAGGCGTCCATGAGCGGCTCGGCGCGTCCGCTCGCCCGATACCAGTCACCGAGAGCGCGCAGGAAGCGCACCGGCGACGTCGAGATGTTGTTCCTCGCCTTGGGTCGGTCGTTCCCACGCGGGGAGAGGCCGACGCCGACGATCGTGATCGCGGGATCGACGGCCTTCAGGGCGTCGTAGGCCGTCGCGAGGTACTGGCCGAACGCTGCAGCGGAGACGTTCCGCCCGCTCGAGCCGAACTGCGGACGCCAGAACGCCGGCTGATTCGGCTCGTTGCCGATGACGAACTCCTTCACCTGCGGGTAGATCTGCGCAACCGCCCCCGCGTAGGAACCGAAGAGCGACGGCGTCCCAAGCCGCGCCTCGAGCTCACGAGGCGGGTACGGATATACGGCGAGGACGACCTTGAGCCCCGCGTCGATCGCGCTCGGGATGGTGCGGTCGAGGAGCGGCTTGTCCTGGATCGTCAGCGGCTCGCTGGGCTTGAAGCGGACGGGAAGAACGACCTGACGCAAGCCGAGGGCAGCCATCTCGCCGTAAAAAGCCGCGCCTCCGTCGGCGTCGTACTTGCCGGAGTCGTCGTTCGCTCCTACGTCCGCGGCAGGCGCCGCCGGCACCCCGACGAGGAGCGCCGTCACGAGCACCGTTGCCGCAGCGAAGCGTCGCATCTCACCCATCCCGCGAGCTCCCCACGGCCCGCCGAGGGTCGCAGCCTAAGACGGTGCCAGGACTGCGTCAAGCAGGCGTCCGGCGCCGAAGCGCACGGGATCGTCGACCGGCAAACCCGTCTCTTCCTGGGCGGCCTCGACCGCTGCTCGCGCGTCCTCGTCACGCTCGAGCGGCGCCGTGTTCAAGGCGATGCAGGCCACCCTCGCGGGCCGCCGGCGAAGAGCTAACCGCTCGTGCAGGTCGACGAGCTCGGACAGCGGAGGGATGGGATGGCCGGGGCAGCCTTCGATCTCCGTCGCCCCCGTGAGATGGCAAAGGACGAAGGCATGCGCCGCCGATCCGTGGATGAGCCCGAGCGTCACCCCGGAGTACATGGGGTGGACGATCGACCCCTGCCCCTCGACGAAGAGGAGCTTTCCGCCGCGCTCGGCGCCCTCGACCACGAGACGCTCGGCCGCGCCAGCGAGGAAGTCGGCGACCACGGCATCGACGGCGATTCCCCAGCCCGCGACCTCGATCCCGGTCTGGCCGGTCGGCACGAAGACGGACTCGAGCCCGCGGCGCCGCGCTTCGAGGTCGAGCTCGACGGCAGTCGTCTTCTTTCCGATCGCGCAATCGGAACCGACGGTGAGGACGATGTGCGCGTCGACCTCGAGGTTCGCGCCGGTGGGGACGCTTAGCCCTTCGGGCGGCCTTCTGAGATCGTGCAGCTCGACGTCGTGTTGCCGCGCGAGCGCGGAGAGCTCGGGATCGTCGGAGATGAACTCGTGCAGGCCGCTCTCGACGTCCAGCCCCTTCGCGATGCAGCTCCGCAGCAGATCTCGCCACGCGGGCGGAAACCGGCCGCCTTGCGTGGCAACCCCGACGATCGCCACCGTCGGGTCGAAGCGGAGCGCGTCGTCGACGCTCCCGACGATCGGGATCTCGGCGTGCGTCTCCCCCGCTCGGTGCGAGTCGACGATGGCGACGACCGGGTCACGGCCGTACGCGATGATCCCGCGCATCGTCTTGCCGTAGTGCGGGTCGTGTGAGAACCCCTCGCCCAGGATGAGGATCCGCCGGGGCCTTGCCGTCATGCGAGGGTAACCTCGACGCCCAGCCCCGGAGCCACCGCCGGGATCTGCACGCCGTCGACGAGCTGGACTCCCGGGCAGGGATCCTCGGCGAGGAGCAGGTTCGCATCGAGGTCGACGTGGTCGCAGAGCGGTGCGACGCAGCATCCGGCGGCGATCCCGAGCCCCGACTCGAGCATGCAGCCGAGCATCACGCCCATGCGGAGCGCGCGCGCCGCATGCACCATCCGGATCGCCTCGCGGATGCCTCCCGCCTTCGCGAGCTTGATGTTGATCCCGTGCGCGATCTCCCGGCAGCGCACGACATCGGCGAGCGTGTGGCAGTCCTCGTCGGCGAAGATCGGGATCGGCGAGCGTGCCCGCAGCTCGTCGCCGCCGTCGTCCCCCGCCCGCAGCGGCTGCTCGCAGTACTCCACGCCGAGCTCGGCCAGACGCGGGAGGGCGTCGAGCGCCTCGTCGAGCGACCACCCCTCGTTGACGTCCACCTGCAGCGGGAGATCGGCGACGGAACGCACCGCCCGTACGCGTTCGACGTCGAGACCGTCGCCGCCCCCGAGCTTCAGCTTCAGGCGCCGATAGGTAGGCCTCGCCGCCTCCGCCCGTCGCGCCATGTCGTCCGGCTCGCCCAGCCAAATCGTCCACGAGGTCGGCGGCCCCGAGCGCGGGAGACCGAGGAGACGGCCCGACGGCATGCCGAGGAGCTTCCCCTGTAGATCGTGCAAAGCGGCGTCGAGGGCGGACTTCGCCGCCTGCCGGCCGGGGATCGTGGCCAGGCGTTCCCCGATGTCTTCGAGCGCGAACGGGTCCACGCCGAGAAGCTCCGCGTGCTCGAGGAGGAAGGCCCGAGTCGACTTCGGGGACTCGTCGTAGCGGTCGATGGGCGCCGCCTCGCCGTATCCCGTCACACCCTCGTGGGTCAGAGCCACGTGGACGACGTCCGAGACATCGGTCGCGTCGCGGGAGATGACGAAGGTCTCGGCCAGGCGCAGGCGGACGATCCGGGCCTCGACCTCCACGGGCGGAGACTAGCGCCGCTACGGCGTGGCGATGGAGACCACGTATGCGACGACGTCGGCCTCGTCCTGGCCCGCGACGAGGCCCGCCGGCATGACGCCGACACCCTGCTCCACCCTCGCCGTCACCACGTCAGCTGTGAGGCGGCCGCCGATCAGCCGCGGTCCCGGGTCGCCGCCCTCCCCGCCCGAGCCGTGGCATGCCGCGCACTCCCGCTCGAACACGAGCGCACCGGCCTCAGGATCGCCGACTCCCGCGAGCGGCGTCGCCGAAGGCTCGAAGATGCGGGCTTTCGCGAGCACGAAGACCGCGATCACGATCACGGCGCCGACCAGAAGCGGCCTCCACAGGCGCGCCATCAGAACGCGAACTCGACGTTCGTGAAGTACCAGAGGCTCGACGTCAGCCAGAGGACTCCGAGCGTCGAGGCAAGCGTCGCCCCCGCAGCCGGCAGAACCCAACCTGGCAGGGCGCGGTCGCGGACGATCAGGACCTTCGCCGCGAACACGCCGTAGAGGAATGTGCCCGCCACCGAGTGGACGGCGACCCGCGTGTCGGGCGTCTGGAAGCCGAGGATCGTCACGCAGTGGAAGAAGACCGGGAGCGTGAAGAGAAATGCGGTTCGGCCCGACCAGCGGTGGACCCGCGCCACGGCCGCGCCTCGCACCGGCAGGAAGCGCAACCGCCCGTAGATACGCGCCGCCGTCGTCAGCTGGACGAGCACGAGCACCGCCGCCACGCTCGCGAGCCATGCCTTCGCCGCGATGGTTGACGAGAAGACCGTCGTGACGATGTCGGTGTAGGTGTCGGCGACATCCGCGAGCGGCATGCCGGGAGCGTACGACGTCCGAACTCAGAGCGACTAGGGAGTGGCGGTACACTGGCTTCTCGCGCGCTCGTAGCTCAGGGGATAGAGCGCTGGCCTCCGGAGCCAGAGGTCGCAGGTTCGATTCCTGCCGGGCGCATCACGAGAAAGCCCCGGAAAACCGGGGCTTTCGTCCTTCTCGGATGCGATTTCTCCGCTCGCCCCGACGCCTATTCCACGCCTAAACGCTCGACGCGAATCACACCCTTAGCCTGGCGGAAAACCGTTTCCGCCACAGTTGGCAAAGTCGAGCGAGGCCGGAATCGCTGTCGGGAAGGCTCCAGCGAGAGCGCTCACTTCGGCCCCGAGGTTTTCCTCGGGAACAAATGAACTCGTGAAACCGGAGCAATTGTGCCCGTTGTTCTCCTGCGGATCGGCCAGCGCCGCGCCGGACGAGATTCCTGCGGCCACCCCGACGATCAGCAGAACTGCCATGCGGTGTTTCATGGTCTCCCCCCTTTCACACCCCGGACTGCTCGAAATCGTCTCGCTTTCGCCGTCACAAGTCAACGGGCGTGCGGCATTGCGGCTCGGCTGTCTCTTCCTGCTCAGCTGCGAAGGCATCGAGCCGTGCCCGTGCGCTCTCCGCGCTCGACACGAGCAAGTGGTGAGACGTCGCCTCGAGCCGGGAAATGCTCGTGCCGCCGAACCTCGCAACATCCGGCGCTGGACGCCGGCCGCGACGTCCACGAAATATCGCTGTGTCTCAGCGAGTATGGCGTCGTCGACTCGGGCAGCCCGGCTGCTCAACAGCCCACGCGAGCTCGCGCGGCCTGAAGTTGTCCAAGCGGTGGACGCCCCCAGACGGCGCAGGGAAGACGAGCCGAGTGTCTGGTCTCGGAGAGGTTTGGTTCGAGAACCGGACCGCCGCTCAGAAGGCTTCAGACACCGCCGAATGGAAGTCCGTCCTCGAAGACGCCGCGACCGTCATGGACATTGAACACGTCTCAGCGGCTTGGGCTGAAGAGCACGTCATTGTTTAGACGCGCGTTTGCGTCCAACGCTCCCGCGAGCACCTGGAATGACTTCCGCTCCGACACGCACGAGATGTCCTTCAGGTCTGCTGTGTGAGAACCTGAGCAGGAGCCAAAACGACCACGTGGCGTCCGTCGCCATCCTCCTGAACGGCCGCGACAGTCCAGTTTCCCCCGGCGATATGGATGGTGTCTCCCAGCACCGGGACGCTCTCGCGAAACGCCCATTGGGTCTCTCCATTGGGAAGGCGGAACGTTATAGACGTCATGGGACTCAAATCGTAGTGCGAAAAGTCGCGCCCTCAAGGCCTTCTTGACGACTGCGATCGGCCCTCCGTGCTGTGTTGCAAGGTCATCCGTAGATTCGGCAGGGGCCTCTCCAGGCTCATGGTCGAGAGGATCCCTGCGCTACTCGATTAGGGAAGGAGGGCTCGCCGATCCTCCGAGGGTCACGAGCCGTGTCTCCCCCTGGACTCGGTGCGTGAGGACGGGCAGGACCGCCTCCGGATCCGACTCTGTGTATCCCTCGATGCCAGGAACTGAAACCACGCCGGGTTGGGCAGTCAGGACTCGACTACACGACAGCTCGCGCCCGTTGCTCGTGCTTCCGGGCGATCGCCTCTCGCTCGGCATCGCGACGCCAGTACGTCGGATCTTGATCCTCACCGACCCGCGCTCACCCGGCACCAGAGGCTTGAGTGCCGCTTGGAAACGAAGGACTACTGGGAGTATCCCTCGGTCACCTCGCCTTTATGTGCGGCAAATGCCGCCAGAACCTCCTCCTGCTCGCGCTCAGGCACCTTGAAGAAGTCAAGCGTTCGCCCAAGTTCCGCCGCGACTTCGTCGAACTCGGCGGGAGAGATCTTCAGTTCGCGATGCGCTTCTTCCAAGCCGAGCGGAGTACTGCCCGCTTTCGTGGCTTCATATTGCTGGCGTGCACCGGCAACGTCGCAGACCCACAGGGTGCGCATGAATTTCAGGCCTGGAAGTCTGCCCCAGGTTGTTGGTGTGCCATTCCCGGAGGGCCGGATTCTCCGATCCCTGGCCGACGATCGGGTTGCGGACGACCGCTTCGCTGAAGTGGTCAACTACTGCTGCGATGGCGAATGCACCACCGAGCCGCTCGTACAGACT
>JBKPDR010000015.1:0-34185 GCA_046727975.1 Actinomycetota bacterium
TGCTCGATGTGCAGCTCGAGGTAGGCGGCCGCCGACTCGAGCTGACTCCGGGCCTCGCGCGCGCGGTCGAGGTCGACGTCGTGCTCCGCGAGCGCGTCCGGCAGTGCGATGCCGTCGCGATCCGTTAGACCGCGCAGCTCGTCCTGGTCGCGCATCGATCCCGCAGCGGCGCTCGAGCCGAACAGGCTGCGACCAAAACGGGCTCCTTCCTCGTCGGCCCAGTTGACGAGTCGGATCGTGACCGGCGCGGGTCCCTCCTCCGCGATGCGCCGTAACACCTCTATGCCCGCCATGACGTTCAGGGCCCCGTCCAGCCAGCCGCCGTTCGGGACGGAGTCGATGTGCCCGCCGATGAGTACCGCTCGGTCGGAGCCGCCGGCGAGCGTGAACCACTGGTTCCCTGCCGCGTCGATCTCCTCGACCGCACCCGTCGGCTCGATCTTCTCCCGGAGCCACCCCCGCGCGCGCTCCCAGATCACCGTCCACGCGACCCTCTGCGCGCCGTTCTCGTCGCCGGTCAGCTCACGGAGCTCCTTGAGCTCTGCGACCGTTCGCGTCGGGTCGAGCGGCACGGCGCGAGCTTATCCCTCGTTACCCGGTGTGGTGGAATGTCGCAGATGGCGTACGCCGCGATGGCGTCCGGACGCTCGAGGCTCTTCGACGCGGAGCGCGCACGCGACGCCGGAGTGCGCATCGGCCTCTTCGTCGCGGTGCTCGCGGTTCTCTGGGGGCTCTGGGAAGGGTTCCGCGCGTTCGGAGAGGCCATTGATCTCAGGATCGGGCAGTTCGAGCCCAACGAGCGGACGATGCCCCACATCCACGACATCCTGGGCCAGCTCTTCGAGCCCTCGCGCCGGAACGGGCCGCTGCTGATCGACGTGCTCTTCGACGCCGCGCTCTTCACGGCGAAGGAGGCCGCCGTGGGGCTCGCCCTCGGCGCGCTCGTCGGCTTCGCCCTCGGAGTGCTCCTCGCCCATTCCGGCCTCATGCAGCGCGGGTTCCTGCCGTACATCGTCGCCTCGCAGACGGTGCCGATCCTCGCCGTCGCCCCGATGGTGGTCGTGTGGGTCAACCCCAGGCTCCCGCCGGGCCTGCGGGACTGGGGCGCCGTGGCGGTGATCTCCGCCTATCTCACGTTCTTCCCCGTCACGATCAACACGCTGCGCGGGCTGACCTCGGTCGATCCCCGCGCACTCGATCTGATGCGGTCGTACGCAGCGCGTGACTGGTCGGTGCTGTGGAAGCTTCGCGTGCCCGCAGCTCTGCCTTTCATCTTCGCGGCCCTCAGGATCGCGGCGCCGGCAAGTGTCGTGGGCGCGATCATAGGTGAGCTCCCCGCCTCGATCCAGGACGGGCTCGGCGGAGCGATCCTCAACTTCAACCAGTACTACATCACGTCTCCGCCGCGGCTCTGGGCGACGAATCTCATAGCCGCACTCCTCGGGATCGCGTTTTTCCTGACCGTCGTGTGCGCGGAGCGCCTGGTGGTGCGGCGGGCCCCGGAGCACGTCGCATGAACGAAGCCGCGGCTGTCGTCTCGCTCCGCAACGTGTCGAAGACCTTCGGGAGCGGCGGCGTCACCGCGCTCCGGTCCATCGACCTCGACGTCCGGGCCGGCGAGTTCGTCTCGCTGATCGGGCCTTCCGGGTGTGGCAAGTCCACGCTACTCCGGATCGTCGGCGATCTCGTGCAACCGACCTCGGGTGAGGTGATCGTCAACGGGAAGGCGGCGCGGCAGGCACGCCTCGACCGGGACTACGGCATCGTCTTCCAGGACGCCGTCCTCTACGACTGGCGCACGGTCTCGAAGAACATCGAGCTCCCGCTCGAGCTCATGGGCATCGATCGCTCGACGCGCGCGGGCAGGGCCCGGGAGTTGATGCAGCTGGTCGAGCTCGAAGGATTCGAGAGACACTACCCCTGGCAGCTCTCGGGGGGAATGCAGCAGCGCGTGTCGATCGCCCGCGCACTCTCCTTCTCCCCGGAGCTCCTGCTCATGGACGAGCCCTTCGGCGCGCTCGACGAGATGACGCGTGAGCGCCTGAATATGGAGCTGCTCCGGATCTGGGGTGGGATCGGCTCGACCGTCATGTTCGTGACGCACTCGATCGCAGAAGCCGTCTTCCTCTCGACCCGCGTCGTCGTCATGTCGCGGCGACCCGGCCGCATCGCGGCGACTGTCGAGATCGACCTTCCGCAGCCGCGCACCGCCGACACGCGCGAGGACGCGCACTTCTTCGAGCTCGTCACCGTCGTCCGCGATCGTCTGCGGGACGGTGGCCTCGAGGAGAACCGCACCGCACCGGGGGAGGGCGAGTTGCTCGTCGGCGAGGAGGCATCGTGACGACGCCGGCGCTCGTCGAGCCTCTGCCCCCCGGCCTTCTCGGGCGGTTCGGGAGGCAGCTGCGCGACTGGGTGCCCGCGGCAATGGTCTTCGTGCTCGGGATCCTCCTCTGGGAGGGAGGCGTTCGCGGGTTCGACGTCGAGAACTTTCTCCTGCCGCCACCCTCGGACATCGCGCAGACCCTGTGGGAGGAACGCGGTGAGCTGTGGAGCGCGGCGTTCTTCACCTTCCGCGAGGCGCTCGGCGGCTATGTCATCGGTTGCTCGCTCGGCTTCCTCGCCGCGCTCGCCCTCGCGCGCTGGCGCTTGCTTGCGTCTGCAGTGATGCCTTACGCGATCGCTGCGGGCGCCGTGCCGATCATCGCGTTCGCACCGATCACGAACAACTGGTTCGGTGTCACCGGGATGGTCTCGAAGATGGCGATCGCCGCGATCCTCTGCTTCTTCCCGATGATGGTGAACACGATGAAGGGGCTCACCTCTGTCCCCGCGGCGTCGATCGAGCTCATGCACTCCTACGCGGCGGGCGAGTTCACCATCTTCCGGCGCGTCCGGCTACCCAACGCGCTGCCCTACGTCTTCGCAGGGTTGAAGGTTGGGACCGTTCTCGCCATGATCGGCGCCATCGTGGGCGACTACTTCGGCGGAGCGCCCGGCGCGCTCGGTGTCGAGATCCGCAGATGGGTGGGGATCTTCGCGTTCGAGCAGGCGTGGGCGGGCATCGTGCTCGCGAGCGCCTTCGGGATCGCCTTTTACGGGTCCATTGCGCTCGTCGAGCGGTGGGCGATGGGCTGGCATCCCTCGATCCGAGGCGCGAGCGCGAAGTAGGGTTCGAGAGCAGGCAGAAGACAAGGAGGGAAAGCATGCGGAGCAGGAGGTGGACGCTCTTCGCGGTTCTCGCCGCGACCGTGTCCGCGCTCGCGCTCGTCAGTTGTGGCGGAGGCGACGACGACGAGGCTGCGAGCGGTGACCTGGACAAGGTCACGTTGCAGCTCAAGTGGGTGACACAGGCGCAGTTCGCGGGGTACTACGCGGCGGCGGAGCAAGGCTTCTACGAGGACGAGGGGCTCGACGTCACGATCAAGGTGGGCGGCCCGGACATCGTTCCCGAGCAGGTCGTCCTCGGAGGGCAGGCCGAGTTCGGAATCGACTGGCTCGACAACCTGCTGGCCACGCGCGATCAGGGCCAGAACATCGTCAACATTGCCCAGGTCTTCACGCGCTCCGGGATGACCGAGATCACGTGGAAGGACAGCGGTCTCGACGAGATCACGGACCTGCGCGGCAAGAAGGTCGGCGTCTGGCTCGGCGGCAACGAGCACAAGCTCTTCGCGGCGCTGACGAAGAACAACATCGATCCGCAGAAGGACGTCGACGTCGTCGCCCAGCCCTTCAACATGGACCTCTTTCTCAACCGCGAGGTCGACGCGGCAGCCGCGATGACGTACAACGAGCTCGCCCAGGTCCTCGAGGTCGAGAACCCGGACACGGGCGAGCTCTACACGGTCGACGACCTGAACGTGTTCCTCATGTCCGATCTCGGCACCGGGGCTCTCGAGGACGGCATCTTCGTCCGCGGCGACTGGATCGAGGACGAGGCGAACCAGGACATCGCGAAGCGGTTCCTGAAGGCGAGCTTCCGCGGCTGGATCTACTGCCGCGACAATCCGGACGACTGCGTCGCGACGGTGCTCGACAACGGTCCGACCCTGGGCGAAGGCCACCAGACGTGGCAGATGAACGAGATCAACGCGCTCATCTGGCCCGCTCCACAGGGGATCGGGGTCATGAACCCGGACGACTTCGCGAACACGGTCCAGATCGCGCTCGACTACAAGATCATCAAGAAGCGAATCGCTCCCGAGGCCGCGTACCGCTCCGACCTCGCCGAGGCGGCCTCGCAGGAGCTTCGGGACGAGGGCGAGGACGTCGAAGGCGCCGACTGGACGAAGGAACAGGTGGACGTGACTCCGGGAGGCGAGTAGAAAGGAACGATCGACGAACCGGGCCGCTTTCCCGCGGCCCGGGCCTTCCAGGAAGGAAGTGAGGTGACGTGTCGGTTCTGATCAAAGGCGGGCGGATCATCACGGCGGCCGACGACTACGTCGGCGACGTCTACGTCGAGGACGAGCGGATCACACTCGTGGGGGAATCGCTCGACGTCGACGCGGATCGCGTGATCGACGCAACGGACAGGTACGTGCTCCCAGGCTGCGTCGACCCGCACACGCATCTCGACATGCCGTTCGGGGGGACGGTCACGATCGACGACTTCACCTCCGGCCAGACGTCGGCGGCCTTCGGCGGCACGACCTGCCACGTCGACTTCGTCATCCAGCCGCCGGGGTCGTCGTTCGCCGACGCGCTCGACATGTGGCACGCGAAACGCGAGGGCAAGCAGATCATCGACTGCGGCTTCCACATGGCCGTCACCGACCTGCGCGAGGGCGGCTCGCTCGACGAGCTCGCGAGGCTGCCGGAGCAGGGCGTGACCTCGTACAAGCTCTTCATGGCGTACAAGGGCGCGCTCATGGTCGACGACGAGACGCTCTTCCGCACGATGGAGGTGGCGGCGGAGACGGGCGCTCTCGTGATGGTGCACGCCGAGAACGGCGATGCGATCGACATCCTCGTCAAGCAGGCTCTCGCGGCCGGGAACACGGCGCCGCACTTCCACGCGCTGACGCGGCCCCCCGAGCTCGAGGGCGAGGCGACGAACAGGGCGATCCAGCTCGCGCGTGTCGCCGGCGCTCCGCTCTACGTCGTGCACGTCTCCTGCCGGGAGGCGGTGGAGCCGATCGCCCGTGCGCGCGAGCAGGGCTGGGACGTCTGGGGCGAGACCTGCACCCAGTACTTCTTCGTGGACTACACCTTCCTCGAGCGGCCGAACTTCGAGGGGGCGAAGTACGTCTACACGCCGCCGCCCCGCGCACAGGAGAACCAGGAGGTGCTGTGGCACGCGGTGCGGTCGGACACCTTGTCGGCGATCTCGACCGACCACTGCGCGTTCCTCTGGGACGGCCAGAAGACGCTCGGCAAGGACGACTTCTCGAGAATCCCCAATGGGGGGCCGGGGCTCGAGAACCGGCTGCACATGATCCACGAGTTCGGCGTCCGCACGGGGCGGTTCTCCCTGAACCGGATGGTCGAGCTTCTCTCCACGAACCCGGCGAAGCTCTTCGGCTTGTATCCGCGGAAGGGCACGATCGCGCCAGGCTCCGACGCCGACATCGTGATCTTCGATCCGGAAAAGCGGCATCTGATCACCGCGGACACGCATCATTCGAAGGTGGACTACAACCTCTACGAAGGGATCGAGGTGACCGGCTCCCCCGAGATCGTCCTCTTGCGAGGAAGCGTGCTCGTGGAGACCGGCGAGCTCGTCGCGGAGCCGGGTGTGGGTCAGTTCGTCGAGCGGGCCGCGTTCGGGCAGGAACTGCTGCCCGCGGCGGCACGGTGACGCGGCTGGTCGCAACCAGGTGCGCGCGGGCGCGACGCGCCCGCCTTCAGGGGTGTGCGTGCGACCACAATCCGCGCGAGCGGATTGTGGTCTTGCACAATCAGCGGTGCGCGGTGGTGTGCCGGGCTCCTTCCCCCTAGCCCAGTGCCCACCGCGCACCGTCGCCTCGCGGAGCAGCGTTACGATGCGGCGCGTGGCAACCGCTGAGACCGATCTCGGCGCGCAGATCGTCGCGGACGCGAAGGAGTTCGTCCTCTACTCCTGGTCGGTGCAGGACGCGATCAACCCGATCCCGGTTGCGGGCGCCGACGGGCGGTACTTCTGGGACTACGACGGCAAGCGGTACCTCGACTTCGCGTCGCAACTCGTCAACGTCAACATCGGGCACCAGCATCCGAAGATCGTCGCGGCGATCAAGGAGCAGGCCGAGAAGCTGTGCACGATCGGGCCGCCGATGGCGAACGAGTCGCGCTCCCGGCTCGGCCGGCTGCTCGCCGAGGTCACGCCCGGCGATCTCTGCATGTCCTTCTTCACGAACTCGGGCGCGGAGGCGAACGAGAACGCCATCAGGCTCGCCCGGCTCGCGACCGGTCGGCACAAGGTCGTCGTCCGCTACCGCTCGTACCACGGGGCGACGCACGGGGCGATCTCGCTCACGGGCGACCCGCGCCGTTGGCCGAACGAGCCGGGTATGCACGGGATCGTCCGGATGTTCGACCCGTACACGTATCGCTGTCCCGCAGGACATCCGGATCCGTGTCCGGTGTGCACGGGGGCGCCACACCTCGAGGAGGTCCTCGAGTACGAGGGGCCGCAGACGGTCGCGGCGGTCTTCCTCGAGACGGTCACGGGGACGAACGGCGTGATCCCCCCGCCCGACGGCTACCTGCAGGGGATCCGCGAAGTGTGCGACCGGCACGGCATCCTGCTCGTCCTCGACGAGGTGATGGCCGGGTTCGGCCGCACCGGGCGCTGGTTCGCCTGCGAGAACTGGGACGTCGTTCCGGACATCATCACCGTCGCCAAGGGCATCAACTCCGGCTACGTCCCGCTCGGCGCGATGATCATGCGGCCGCACCTCCGCGACTGGGTGCGGGACAAGTTCTTCCCCGGGGGCCTCACCTATGCAGGCCATCCACTTGCCTGCGCGTCCGCTGTCGCCTCGATCGAGGCCTTCCGCGAGGAGGGCATCGTCGAGAACGCCGCCGACGTCGGCGCGTACCTCGGCGAGGGGCTCCGTGGGCTGGCGGCCAGCCATCCGTCGATTGGCGACGTGCGGGGACTCGGCTGCTTCTGGGGCGTCGAGCTGGTGAAGAACCGTGAGACGCGCGAGATGCTCGTGCCCTTCAACGCCTCAGGGGAGGCGACGGCGCCCGTTGCGCGGATGGCGAAAGCGGCGCTCGAGCGTGGCCTCTACCTGATGACGCACTGGAACGTGATCATGGTCGTGCCGCCCCTGACGATCACCCGCGAGGAGGTCGACGAGGGCCTCGCGATTCTCGACGAGGCGCTCGCGACCACAGACGAGTACGTGTTCTAGGTCTGCTCGGCGAGAGCGGAGGCTTCTGACCGTAGGAATACGCCGACGGCGTCGGCCGTCTCCTCGAGCGCGTCCCAGAGGACGGTGTGCCCACCCGGGACGACGAAAACCTCGAGCAGGCCGCCCAGCGCAGCCCTGTGTGCGTCGAGGAGATGGTCGTACGGAAGGTATGACTGCTCGCCGAGGACGAGGAGCGTCGGGAGGCGCACCCGGTCGAAGGGGGGCGGCTCGGACGCCATCTCGCCGTACGCGGCAACGACCGCAGCCTGGGAATAGCGGTAGCGGTAGAGGCCCTCGTCGTCGGGCACGAGATGCACGCGAAGCTCGTCCTCGACGAGCTCTCGCGGCGCACGCTGGAGCTGACTCTCGACGTACCGCTGCTCGATGCCTTCCTCGAACGAGACGTACGACCGCTCGATGCGGGCGTTCTCCGCGGCGAAGAGAGCGACGTCCGGGTGAAGCTTGATCGCGGGATCGAGGAGCACGAGCCGGTCCACGCGGTCGGGAGCACGCGCCGCGAGCTCGAACGCCAGGCGGGCGCCGAAGGAGTGGCCGACGAGTGTGGCAGGCTTGTCTCCCACGGTCGCGACGATTGCATCGAGATGTGCCTCGATGTTCCAGGGCGGCTCGTACGGGGACGAGCCATGGCCGAGGAGATCCGGTGCGAGGACGTGAAAGTCGTCGAGCGCATCCTCGGCGAGCATGGCGAAGTGCCGCCCGTGGCTCGTCACGCCGTGCAGGCAGACGACCCTCGGTGCGGATGCATCGCCCCACTGGCTCAGCGCGAGACGCGCCATCGACCTACAGCGATCGACTCCGCAAGTGACAACGTGTCACTTGGCTAGCGAGCCGCATCGAGTGTGTGCAGGGAGTCGGGGACCATCTCCGTCCGCCGCTCGTCCCGAGTGTTCACGAGCGACCAGATCACGGTCCCCTCCCGGTCGATCAGGAACGTGCCGCGGTGGGGTGCGCCGTTCTGCTCATTGAAGACGCCGTAGGCCTGTGCGGCAGCGCCGTGTGGCCAGAAGTCCGACGCGAACGTGTACTCGGCGCCGAGGTCGCGCTTCCAGGCTTCGCGGGCGGGAGTGGGGTCACACGAGACGAGCACGACCTCCGTCTGGGCGTTGCGAAACGCCTCGATGTTCTCCTGGAGATCTCGCGCCTCCTCCTCGCACACCGGGGTGAACGCGAACGGATGGAAGACGAGGAGGACGTTCGAGCGGCCGTGGAAGTCGGAGAGCCTCACCCGCTCGCCGTGCGCTATCTCGAGATCGAACTCGGGTGCCGTGTCACCCGTCCTCACCAGTGTCATCGCCCGTCTCCTCGCCGCTGCCCGACGGGCGATAGTACCGCCGTCCACGAAGCTCCTCCGGGAGGTGCTCGAGCTCGAAGCCTCGCGGGTCCTCGTGCGGGTAGACGTAGCCCTCTCCGTGGCCGCGCGCCCTCGCGGCCTTCGCATGGCCCGTGGAGCGGAGCATCGCGGGCGGCCGTGCGTTCCCGTGCTCCCGAACATCCCGTTGCGCCTCCCAGATCGCCGTCGCCGAGGCGTTCGACTTGGGAGCGCGCGCGAGATAGATCGCGGCCTGCGCGAGGTTGAGCTGAGCCTCGGGCAGCCCTACGAACTCGAGTGCGTGAGCGGCGGCGACGGCAACGGAGAGTGCCCGCGGGTCGGCGTTGCCGATGTCCTCGGAGGCAAGGATGACCATGCGGCGCGCGATGAAGCGCGGGTCCTCTCCCGCCTCGATCATCGCCGCGAGGTAGTAGACGGCGGCATCGGCGTCCCCACCTCGCATGGACTTGATGAAGGCCGATGCGAAGTCGTAGTGCTGGTCGCCCTTGCGGTCGTAGAGCAGGGGACGCTTCCTCGAGGCGTCGAGGACGTGGTCGGCGGCGAGCGGGACCTCCTCAGTGCGGGCGGTGTCACGAGCGAGTTCGAGGATCTGGAGCGCACTGCGAGCGTCGCCTCCCGCACGTGTCGCGATCAGCCGTACGAGCTCGTCGTCGAGCTCGACCTCCACCTCCGCGGCGCCGCGCCGCACGATCTCCGAGAGCTCCTCCTCGTCGAGTGCGAAGAGCTCGATGACAGTGCAGCGGGAGAGGAGTGCGGCGTTGACCTCGAAGTACGGATTCTCGGTCGTCGCTCCGATCAGGGTGACGAGCCCGTCCTCGACCGCGTGCAGTACCGAGTCCTGCTGTCCCTTGTTGAAGCGGTGGATCTCGTCGATGAAGAGGATCGTTCGCAGCCCGTTCGCGCCGAGTCGCTCTCGTGCGCGTGCGATCACCGCTCGGACGTCGTCCACGCGAGCGGAGACGGCAGACAGCTCCTCGAACGTCGCGCCCGTCCGCTCCGCGACGATCCGCGCGATCGTCGTCTTGCCGGTGCCGGGCGGCCCGAAGAGGATCATCGAGGGAGGCCGGTCCTGCTCGATCGCGAGCCTCAACGCGGAGCCTTCCCCGAGAACGTGCTGCTGACCGACGAGTTGGTCGAGGGTCCGCGGCCGCAGGCGAATCGGGAGCGGCGGATTCTCGAGCTGCCGCTGGTTGGCGGCTTCGGTGAAGAGGTCTCCCACGGGGAAAGTATGCTCAGGCCATGGAGCGCATGAGCTTGCTTCTGGATGATCGCCCGTCGCGAGGCGGATGATGGGCGGCGCGAGGCAAGGACGCAGGGAGCGCCCATATCGAGGTAGATATGGGCGCGACTGAGGACGCAGCATCGCGGCGCGCAGCGCCGCATCGCGACATGGCTGCTCATTCCGAAGCGAGCTCTACGGCCGAGGACTACTCGCAGCCGATCCTTCCGGGCGGTGCGGCTTCGGATTACGAGCGCTATTTGAACACCGAGGAGCTTCTCGCGCTCCAAAAGACTTCCGACGAGTGGGTGCACCGCGACGAGCTCCTCTTCCAGGTGACGCACCAGACCTCGGAGCTGTGGCTCAAGCTCTCGTGGAACGACGCGGAGGAGGCTGCGCGTCTCGTCGAGGAGGGCGACCTTCGGGGCGCCCTGCGTCTTCTCAGGCGCGCGTCGCTCTGCATCCGCTTTCTCATCACCCAGCTCGAGATGCTCGAGCACATGTCTCCGTGGGAATACCAGGAGATCCGCAAGGTCCTGGGGCATGGCTCGGGATTCGACTCTCCGGGCTGGAACGAGCTTCGCCGAGTGCTCCCCCGGCTCGGGCAGGCGTTCCACGCGACGAGGCGCGCGGCAGGGCTCTCCCTCGCTGACGTCTACACACAGGGTCGAGAGCACGAGCACCTGTACCAGCTCGCCGAGGCGCTCCTCGAGCTGGACGAGCAGACGCAGCTCTGGCGCCTGCGCCACTACCAGGTCGTCGCGCGCGTGATCGGCGACAAGGTGGTGGGCACGCAGGGAACACCGGTCGAGCTCCTCGGACGGCTCGTCACGAAGACCTCGTTTCCCGAGCTCTGGGACGTGCGCAACGAGTTGACCGGTCTCTCGAAGGCGTCGACCTAGATGGCGCTCACCAAGAAGCCCGCGAGCCTCCGCGAGGAGGCGACCGCGCTCCTCCAGGAGCTGATTCGCGCCGACACCGTCAATCCGCCGGGTAACGAGAGCATCGCCGCCGCGATCCTGCGCGACTACCTCGCGCGCGACGGGATCGAGTGCGAATGGATCGCGCGGGAACCGGAACGGGCCAACCTCGTGGCCCGTGCTCCAGGAGGCGGTGGACCCTCCCTCGCGTTTCTCTGTCACACGGATACCGTCCTCGCCGATCCCGCGGAGTGGCACCGGAATCCGTGGTCGGGCGACGTCGTCGACAGTGAGATCTGGGGTCGAGGAGCGCTCGACATGAAAGGCCAGGTCGCAGCGTCGGCGGTGGCCTTCGCCTCGCTCCGGCGCGACGGCCTCTTCCCGTCTGGAGACCTGCTCTTCATCGCGACCGCCGACGAGGAGGTGGGAGAGGGCGAGGGCTACGGGCTCAAGTGGCTCGTCGGGGCGCACCCCGACGCCGTCCGCTGCGACTACGCGATCAACGAGGGTGCCGGCGACAGGCTCGTCCTCGGAGGAAAGCCCGTCTACCTCTGCGCGACCGCCGAGAAGATGTCGGCGCCGTTCGTGCTTCGCGTGCACGGCCGCAGCGGGCACGCTTCGATGCCGGGGATCGCCGACAACGCGTTGGTCAAGGCAGCGCGCTACATCGAGGCGCTCGGCGACTACGAGCCCGAGCCTCGGCTGATTCCGGAGGCGCGAGCCTTCCTCGAGGCCGTGCTCGGCGAGGCCCCGCCTCCCCCAGAGGCACTCGCGCGCGCACGAGCGCTCGACTCGACGATGGCCGAGCTCGTGGCGCCGCTTCTCGCGCTTACGGTCTCGCCGACGATGATCGACGCCTCGCACAAGCGGAATGTCATTCCCGCGGTCTGCGAAGTCACAGTCGACTGTCGGCTGCTTCCCGGTCAGACGCCGATGGACGCCGAGCAGCTCATCAGGGCGGCACTCGGGCCGGGCGACTACGAGCTCGAATGGATCGAGCCGACCGGTGGAACGCGCTCCGACCTGGCGACTCCGCTCTGGGACGCGCTCGAGACGTTCGTCTCGGAGCTCGAGCCGGACGCCCGATTGGCCCCGATCGCCTGCCCCGGCTTCACGGACAGCCATTACCTCCGCGAGGGCTTCGGCACCGTCGCGTACGGCTTCTTCCCGATCAAGGCGATGGATGCGGAGCTCGCGACGAAGCTGGTTCACTCGGCGGACGAGCGCATCGCCGTGGACGATCTCGAGCTCGGCGTCGACATGCTCCGACACGCCGCGCGTTCCTTGCTCGCCTAGCCGCACCTTGACGGCGCGGTCCGGCCGCGGCTTTGCTTGCACCTGCACGCCCTCGATGCCCGGGTGCGTGATGCCGCGGTGCTGACCGACGCGGCGCGCCTGAAGGCCATCCTCTACAGCGGTGCGGCGGCAAGCTAGCTCCGTCCTCCGGGCAGGCGCTCGACCGCATCTTCGCGGCCGACGAGCACCTCGGACACGAGCCGGGGTGGGAAGAGGCCGTGGTCGACGACGCCGGGAGTCGACGAAAGCCAGCCGGCGGTCGCGATGGGATCCCCGACCGGTCCCAGGTAGTCCGCGAGCACGCCGCCGTCCGGCGTTGCGGGGGCCTCGCGCAAGCGAGCGTGTTCGAGCCGCGCGAGCGTCACAGCGAGCCCGAAACGCAGGAGCTCGAGCGGCACCGGAGGCCCGACCCGGTCGACGATCTTGTCCGAGGAGACGATCACGACGAAGCGTTCAGCCGCAGCGGCGACGATCTTCTCGCGCGTGTGCGCGCCGCCCTTTCCCTTCACGAGCCAGCCGTCCGAGGTGACCTGGTCGGCGCCGTCGACAGCGACGTCGAGCCGCGCCGGCGTGTTCGGGCCCTCGAACGGCTCGACGCGTAGCCCAATCGACGTCGCCAGGCGCTCGGTCGCCGGAGAGGTTGCCACACATCGCAACTCGAGGCCACGCGCCGCGAGCGCACGGACGAAATAGGCGGCCGACGAGCCGGTACCGAGCCCGACGGACATGCGGTCCTCCACGAGCGAGGCGGCAGCCTCGGCGGCGAGCCGCTTCTCCCGCTCGAGGTCCGTGCCCACGTCGGCGGGCAACTCTACAGCGCTCTCCGGCGTTCGATTAGCGTGACGGCCATGGCCTGGAGCGACTGGGCGCGCGAGGTCGAGGTGGAGCCCTCGATCTACGCGGCCGATTTTTCCCGCCTCGGCGAGCAGCTGGCGGAAGTGGTCGGCGCAGGCGCGCGCGTGTTCCAGTTCGACGCGGGCGACGGCCACTTCATCCCGGAGATCACCATCGGCCCCATCGTGCTCGCGTCGATCTCGCCGCTCGTGCACGCCTGGGGCGGCGTCCTCGACTGCCATCTCATGGTCGCCGAGCCTGAACGCCACTTCGACGCGATCGCCGAGGCCGGAGGGGATAGCGTGACGTTCCACGTCGAGGCGTCCAGGGACCCCGCCCGGGCGATTGCCGAGGCCCGCTCGCTCGATCTCGCCGTCGGCGTCGCAGTCAATCCGGAGACGACCGTCGAGGACGCCGCTCGCGCCGCGGAGGGAGCCGACCTCGCCCTGTGCATGTCGATCCATCCGGGCTATTCGGGTCAGGAGTTCATGCCGGAAGCCCTCGAGCGAATCGCGCGGCTGCGCGCGCTCCTCCCGGACGCCGTGCATGTGCAGGTGGACGGCGGCGTCAACGCCCGGACGATCGGCTCGGTGCGCGACGCGGGTGCCGACCTGCTCGTCGTGGGCAGCGCGATCTTCTGGCGAGACGACCCGGCAGTTGCGTACCGCGAGCTCGTCGAAAGCGTCACGGAACCCGCTCGTGGCTGAGACGTTGCGCGAGACGTCGGCGTGGCGCCGCCTGGAGTGGCACTACGCGGACGTCCGCCACTGGCACCTGCGCGATCTCTTCGCGGGCGACCCGGCCAGAGGGGAGCGCCTGGCCGCCGAAATCGCAGGCCTCTACTTCGACTACTCGAAGCATCTCGTGACCGACGAGACGCTCGAGCTCCTCAGGAAGCTCGCAGCCGAGTGCGGGATCGAGAATCGGGTGCGCGCGATGTTTCGCGGCGAGCACGTGAACGTCTCCGAGGATCGTCCGGCTCTCCACGTCGCGCTGCGCATGCCGCGCTCGCGGTCGCTCGTCGTGGACGGCGTGGACGTCGTCAAGGAGGTGCACGAGGAGCTCGACCGCATGAGCGCGGTCGCCGAGGAGATTCGTTCGGGCGTGCGGCTGGGCGCTACCGGCAAACGCATCCGTGCGGTCGTGAACATCGGGATCGGAGGCAGCGATCTCGGTCCTGCGATGGCGTACGAGGCGCTTCGGCCGTACACGACCCCGGAGGTCGAGTTTCGGTTCGTGTCGAACGTCGACCCGACCGATCTCGCTTCGGCCGTTCGCGACCTCGACGCGGAAGAGACGGTCTTCATCGTCGTCTCGAAGACGATGACCACGCTCGAGACGACCGCGAATGCACGTGCGGCGCAGGCGTGGGCCGGCGAGGCCCTGGCGGGCGAGGGCGCGATCGAGCGGCACTTTTTCGGCGTGGCGGCCCATCCGGACGCAGCGTCGGAGCTCGGCATTCCCCCTTCGAACGTCTTCCGCATGTGGGACTGGGTCGGGGGGCGAACGTCCATGTGCTCGGCGGTCGGACTCTCGACGCTGATCGCCCTCGGAGGGGACGGCTTCCGAGAGCTGCTGGACGGCTTCCATGCGATGGACCAGCACTTCCTGGCCGCCCCGCTCGGCGGAAACCTGCCCGCGATCGCAGGGCTGCTGTCGGTCTGGTACCGCAACTTCGTCGGTGCGGAGACGACGGCAGTCGTTCCGTACAGCCACGCGCTCCGCCTGCTTCCCGCCTACCTCCAGCAGCTCACGATGGAGTCGAACGGGAAGCAGGTCACGTCGGTCGGCGAGTCGGTCGACGTCGACACAGGCGCGGTGACCTGGGGAGGGCCGGGAACGAATGCCCAGCACGCCGTGTTCCAGCTGCTGCACCAGGGAACCACGCTCGTCCCCGTGGACCTGATCGGGTTCGCTCGTCCGGTCGGCGGCGACTCCGACCGTCACGACCTCCTGGCCGCGAACCTCCTCGCACAGGCGGAAGCGCTCGCGTTCGGGCGCACGGCGGAGGAACTGGAGCGCGCGGGCGCTCCGCACGAGACGATTCCTCACCGCGTCATGCCGGGAAACCGGCCGACGTCGGTGCTCCTCGCGGCGAAGCTGGCGCCGTCGACCCTGGGCGCGCTCGTGGCGTTCTACGAACACAGCGTCTTCACGCAGGCGGCGATCTGGGGAATCGACCCGTTCGATCAGTGGGGAGTGGAGCTGGGGAAAGAGCTCGCATCGAAGATCGCACCCGAGCTCGCCGCGGACTGGAAGCACGAGCTGTTGCACGACTCCTCGACGAACGCCCTGATCCAGCGTTACCGGCGGCTCCGCGATTCCCCGTGACGCGCACGGCGACGCTCGAGCTCGACGAGCCCGAGGGTGCCTTTCGGCGGATCGAGGAGTGGTTGCGCGCGCAGGGCTTCTTCGCACGCGGAGGTGAGAGCCTCATGGCCGACCTCTATCTCGGCTACGGGCTTTCGGAGACGATCCGCCGCGGCACGTCGCCGCCGCCTCCGGAGCCCTGCCGCCTGCCTTTGGCCGCTTGCTCCGTCCGACCCGACCCTTACTCTGTTGCCCAGTGTGTCAACGCAGAGAGAACGATCGGGGAGTGGCGACCCACGTGGAGCGCAGGGGAGTACGAGGCCGCGATCGAGCGCGTCCGCGAGGCGATCGCGCGAGGCGACGTCTATCAGGTCAACGTCGTCCAGCATGTCTCGGCTCCGTTTTCCGGCGACTCTGGCTCGGTCGCCGCCGCGCTCGCTCATCTGCGGCCGCTGAGCGAGCCCTTCTTCGGAGACGGATGGGCCGTCGCGTCCGCATCGCCCGAGCTCTTCCTCGCAAGGCGCGGCAGACGCGTGTGGACGATGCCCATAAAGGGAACGCGCCCGGCCGGGCAGGCCGCGGAGCTCCGCGTCTCCGAGAAGGATGCCGCCGAGCACGTCATGATCGTGGACCTCGAGCGGAACGATCTTTCCCGGGTCTGCGAGCCGGGGAGCGTTCGCTGGCCCGAGCTCATGGCCACGCAGCGACTCGCGGGCGTCGAGCACATGGTGTCGACGGTCGAGGGTGTGCTTCGGGAGGACGTCGGGCTTGCAGAGCTGCTCGAGGCGATGTTCCCGGGGGGATCGGTCACGGGGGCGCCGAAGATCGCGGCGGTCGATCTGATCGCGCAGCTCGAGCCGGTCGGGCGTGGGGCCTCGATGGGCGCGCTCGGACGCGTCCGCGGAAACGGCGACCTCGAGCTCGCGCTCACGATTCGGACGTTCGCGATCGCGGACGATCGCATTCATCTGTGGGTCGGGGGCGGGGTCGTCTGGGACTCGGATCCGGCAGCCGAGGTGGAGGAGTCGTGGACGAAGGCGCGGCCGCTGCTCGAGGCGATCCGAAGTCCGCTGCCCGAGGCGGTCCGACGATGACGTACCGGACTGCGCCCGAGCCCGCGTTCCTCGGAGCCGTCGGGGGTCGCGGGTGACGGTGCTCGCACTCGCGACGACTGCTGGGGGTCTGTGCGATCCGACGGAACCGGCCGTCCGCGCAGACGACGAAGCGCTCCTCAGGGGCCGCGCCGCGTTCGAGACGATGCGGGTGTATGCGGGCCGTCCATTTCGCCTCGAGGCGCATCTCGACCGTCTGACCGCGTCGGCCGAGAGCATCGATCTGCCGATGCTCGACCGCGAGGAGTTCGAACGGCTTTCGTCTCTCGTTCTCACGCGAGCGGACGCCGAGGACGCGGTCTTGCGGCTCGTCTGGACCGCGGGACCGGAGGGAGGGCCGGCAACCGGGCTCGCCCTTCTCAGCAGCGTGCCTGCCTGGATCGAGGAGGTGCGTGTGCGAGGATCGCATGCCGTTTCGCTGCTCGGCGTACGCGCGGCTGTTCCGTGGCTGCTGCCGGGGGTCAAGTCGACGAGCTACGCCGTGAACATGGCTGCCGAGGCGGAGGCGAAGAGCCGCGGAGCGGACGACGCGATCTTCGTCGACACGGAGGGGCTCGTCCTCGAGGGTACGGTGACGAACGTCTGGTGGCGCTTCGGCGACACGCTCCGCACGCCTTCACTCGAGCTGGGAATCCTCGCGGGGGTCACTCGCGCAGCGATCCTCGAGCTCGCCCCCGAGCGCGGCTACCGCGTCGAGGAGGGCATCTATCCGCTCGGCGAAGTCCTCGGGGCCGACGAGGTCTTCACATCCTCGTCGGTTCGCGAGATCATGCCCGTCGTCGAGCTGGACGGTCACGGTCTGGCACGCGGGCCGGCAGCCGACGAGCTCCAGCGCGCGCTTCGGGCCCTCGGCAGAGCCGGCCGACCTCCGTAATGCGCGAGAACCCGGGCGGGACCGATCCCGTCGCTACGCTCTGGGCGTGGAGACGGTGCGACTCGGCGGTATGGCGCTCCAGAACGGGGTGCTCGTCCATGGCCCGACTTCGTGGGGCTGCGCGGTTCGGGATGCGGACGGCACCTTGCACGTCGCGTCCGGGCGTAAGCCGCGGTTCGCGGACGCGGTCTCCGCTCCGGTGTTGCGCGGCCCCCTCAAGCTCGCCGAGGCCTTCGCGGTTCTGCCGGTCGTTCGCCGCACGCTGCCGCAAGTCCGCTTCCCGTTCGAGCGGCCCTCCGTCCTCGGCTCGATCGTCGCCTCCAGCCTCGCTGCCCGTACCGTCCGTCGATCGCGCGTGCTCACTGCCGGGGGACGAGAGCTCGCGGCTGCCACGGTCACGTTGGTTCCCGCGGCGCTCGCGTTGCGCGGACCCGACCTCGCCGCGTATCACGGCGCCGAGCACGTCTCGATCGGCACCTACGAGACCGGAAAGCCGGCGCCGAAGGAGCATCCGCGCTGTGGCTCTCAGCTGATCGCGCCGCTGCTCGCATCGTCACTGGTCGCGAACGTCGCGGTGTCGCGGCTCCCGCGGACCGTCCGGGGTCTCGCGCGGCTCGCCGGAACCACGGCTGCGGTCGGCGCGTCCGTCGAGCTCTTCGCCTGGATGTCGCGGAACCCGGAGCATCCGCTGGCGCGCCTCCTCGCCCGCCCCGGGTTCGAGCTGCAGCGGCGGTTCTCCACGGCCGAGCCGTCGGTGGCTCAGGTCGAGGTCGCGGACGCCGCCCGCGACGCTTGTCTCGCACTCGAGAGATGACGCGCGCCCCCCGGAGGGCCCGCCTCGACCCGGAGGTCTTCGAGTTGCCGGTCGAGAAGATGCGCGACGGCTACTACACCGACGCGTACTTCAACCACGCTCGGTCGGCTCTCCTGGCCGACGGTCGGCATCCACAGGTGCTGATGCAGGTCTTCCAGAAGCACGACGCGATGCTCGGCGGGCTGGACGAGGCGATCGCGATCCTCAAGCTCTGTTCGCACGGCTGGGACGAGCTCGTGGTGCATGCCCTCCACGACGGCGACCGTGTCGAGCCGTGGGAGACGGTGCTGACGATCGAAGGCGACTACACGCTTTTCGCGCACCTGGAAACCGTCTATTTGGGCGTGCTGGCACGTCGAACCCTGATCTCGACGAACGTTCGTCGTGTCGTCGAGGCTGCCGGCGACAAGCAGATCCTCTACTTCCCGGCGCGGCACGATCATCATCGTGTGCAGACGGGCGACGGCTACGCGGCCCACATCGCGGGTGCGATCGGTGTCTCGACGGATGCCCAGGCGTCCTGGTGGGGCGGCCGCGGCATCGGGACGGTGCCCCATTCGCTGATCGCCACCTACGGCGGAGACACGGCGCTCGCAGCGACGAAGTTCGCCGAGTGGGCGCCGCCAGACATGAACATCGTCGCCCTCGTCGACTTCGAAAACGATTCGGTGAAGACCTCGCTCGAGGTTGCGCGAACGCTCGGCCCACGGCTCTGGGGAGTCCGCCTCGACACTTCGGAAAGCCTCGTCGACCGCTCGCTCTGGGACCGGATGGGCGAATTCGACCCCAGGGGCGTCAACGAGCAGCTCGTCCGGAAAGTCCGCGAGGCGCTCGACGCCGAGGGCTTCCGCGACGTCAAGATCGTCGTCTCCGGCGGTTTCACCATCGAGAAGATCCGCCGCTTCGAGGAGAGCGGCGTGCCGGTGGAGGCGTACGGGGTCGGGTCGTGGCTGATCCGAGGCGAGAACGACTTCACAGCGGACGTCGTCGTCGCGGACGGGGTCGAGGTCGCGAAGGTCGGGCGCAGGAGCCGGCCCAACCCTCGCCTGGAGCTCGTCAGGTAGCGACCGCAGCCGCCACCGGGCCGGGCCACGACGTCATCGGCTCGGTCGAGCGCACGACGTGCGCACCCGCCTCCGCGAAGCGTGCGAAGGCCCGGTCAGCGTCCTCGGTGTAATCGACGGCGCCGGCGACCACCACCGGCGAGGAACAGTCCTCGAGGAGGTAGAGCCGCGGAGCGATGTCCGGTGCATCCTCCAGCAGGTCCTCCATCGTCCATGCCACGCAATGGCTCTTCGCCTGTCCGGCGACGATCACGGTGTCGAATCCGGCCAGCGTCTCGACCAGGGCGGTGTTGCGCTCCCCGAGCGTCTCACCGTCGGCGCCACGACGCACCTCCGGGCCGAGAACGGAGTAGTGCTCGGTGAGCGGATGGCGACCCTTGATCTCGAAACGCGTCCGCGAGCGTCGCGCGATCGCGTGGAAGAAGAGGGCCTCCTCGACGCCGCTCACGAGCGCATGCCCGACGCCGCCGAGCATCGCATGGAACGGCCAGATCGTGAGGTCGTACTTGCCGCCCGCGGCGAGGGCGTCGACGTACGCGCGAAGATGCCTCGTGCTGCGTTCACCTCCAATGCCCGTGGCCTCGGCTGCCTCCTGGTCCACTCGCCAACGGCTTGCGGCAACGTCGGCGGCGGTGACGAGGGTGTACGGATCCGGGTGTCGTCCTTCCTCGTCGACCAGGAACGGCGCATGGAAGATCTGAAAGGCCTGATGCGTGTCCATGGTCACGATGGTCTGCGTGATCGTGTGGAGGTTGCGATAGAGAAACGCACAGAGACGCCTCGAGTCGTCGAGCGCTCCGGTCCCCGACCGGCCTGCCACGAAGAGCTCGAACCCCGGCGTGCAGAACGTGTTCTGGACGTCGACGAGGAGCAGGCACACACGCCGAGCGTCTCTGCCTGCAGGGCCGATGTCGTGGGCGGCTGCCCACGACAGTGCCTCGTGGAAGCGCGCCTCGTACTCGACGCGGAAGACCTCTTCGACCCGCTCGAGATCGACATGCGGCGGGAGCGGGAGCTCGCCGGCCATGCGGCAAGGCTAGAGCATCGCGCTCGCTTCAGGCCGCTTCCCGGCATGCCGATACGCCCTGCAGTGGGCGATCTCGAGAACACGCTCATCATCTGGCTTCCGATCGTGTTCTTCGGAATCTTGATCGTGCTGCTCCTCTACATGCTGCGGTTCATGCCGCGCGCGAAGCCTGCGCCGGTGGTGAAGGGGTCGCAGGTCGAGGTGTCGTGGAGCGACGTCGCCGGGCTCGACGAGGCGAAGGAGGAGCTCGTCGAGGTCGTCGAGTTCCTCCGAAACCGCCAGCGCTTCGAGCGCCTCGGCGCACGCACTCCACGCGGCATCTTGCTGCACGGGCCGCCCGGAACGGGAAAGACGCTCCTCGCCAAGGCGGTCGCGAGCGCATCGGGCGCAAACTTCTACTCGGCGAGCGCGTCGTCGTTCGTGGAGATGTTCGCCGGTCTCGGCGCCGCACGCATCCGCAAGCTCTTCGAGGAAGCTCGCAAGAACGCACCGGCGATCATCTTCATCGACGAGCTCGACGCGGTCGGGTCGTCACGGATCGGGGGCGGCTTCCACCGCGAGCACGACCAGACGCTGAACCAGCTGCTCGTCGAGCTCGACGGCTTCGGCGCGCGCGACGAGGTCGTCGTCATGGCCGCGTCGAACCGACTTCAGGATCTCGACTCCGCGCTTCTCCGCCCGGGCCGCTTCGATCGGCAGGTGCTCGTCGCCGCGCCGGACGTCGCCGGCCGTGAGGCGATTCTCACCGTGCATACACGCGACAAGCCGCTCGCCGCCGACGTCGACCTCGACCGGATTGCGCGGCAGACATCCGGCCTCACGGGTGCCGACCTCGCGAACCTGTGCAACGAGGCTGCGATCCTCGCGGGGCGCGCCTCCATGCAGTACATCCGACAGGCCGACTTCGAGGCCGCGATGGAACGCATCGTCGCGGGGCTTCAGCAGCGGCGGGTCGTCTCCGAGAAGGAGAAGCGGATCCTTGCCTATCACGAGGCCGGCCACGCGGTGATGTCGCACCTCGTCGGCGATCTCTTCCCCGCACAGAAGGCGACGATCGTCTCGCGCGGACAGGCGCTCGGCTACACGCTCAACATGCCGAGCGAGGACCGCTATCTGCACACACGCGAGGAGTTCGTCGACCTGATGATGGTGTTTCTCGGCGGGCGCGCCGCCGAGCAGGTGGTCTTCGGCCGAATCACGAACGGGGCAGCGAACGACCTAGAGCGCGTGACGGAGATCGCCCGCTCGATGGTTTTCGAGTTCGGGATGTCCGAGATCGCGCCCTCCCGGACCATGCGGGCCGACAACTACGCGCTCTCCGAGGAGACGAAGCGCCTGCGCGATTCCGAGCAGGCGCGCTTGACGGACTACGCGTACGAGGAGGCGCAGCGCCTGCTCGCGAAGCACGGGGCAGCGCTCGACCGGGTTGCGGAGGCGTTGCTCGAGAAGGAGACACTGGACCGGTCGGAGCTCCAGGCGCTGCTCGCCGACGTCCGGCCCGAGTCTCGGTCGTCGGAGACCGTCGGAACCGTCCGCGCCCTTCCTCTGCGCGATTAGACGCGCGGCGACGAGACGGGCTGGGAAGCGCACGCGGGTAGCATCGTCCGCAGTGGAGTTTCGCGGCATCCACCACGTCAGCATGGCGGTCTCCGATCTCGACGAGGCGATCGCCACGTACGAGCGGCTCTTCGGCGCAACGGTCGAGCACCGTGCGTTCCTCGAGGACCAGGGCGTGGAGGCGGTGTACCTTCTGATCGGGGCAGGTCGTGTCGAGCTGGTCGCATCGACGGGCCCGGACACACCGGTCGGCCGCTTCCTCGAACGGCGCGGGCCCGGGATGCACCACGTCGCGTTCGAGGCTGACGATCTGCAGGCGGCGCTCACGGATCTCGCGGCGGCGGGGGCGCAGCTGATCGATGCGACGCCTCGCCTGGGGCTCAACGGTCTCGAGGCCGCATTCGTCCATCCAGACGCCGTCCACGGCGTCCTCACGGAGGTGGTATCCGGTGGCTGAAAACGGATTCGTTCGGATCGAGATCGGTCTCGAAGGAGGCCAGATTCTGTCCACGCTCGTGACGCCGGAGAGTGCCGAGTCGCTCGACCGTGCGCTGAACGCCGGTGCCGCCGGCGCGCTCACCCTCGAGGCCCAGGACGGCAACATCCTGCTCAACCTCCCGCGTGTTATCTACGCGAAGCGCTTCGCTCGGGAAGGGCGCGTCGGCTTCGGAAACTGATCACGCATGTCCTTGGAGGTCGGGATCGTCGGCCTGCCGAATGCGGGAAAGACGACCTTCTTCAACGCCGTGACCCACGCAGGCGCGAAGGTCACCGCGTATGCCTCCGTCGACAAGCCTCATCTCGGTGTCGCGCCGATCCCCGACGACCGGCTCGAGAAGATCGCGGCGATAATCGGGTCGGCGAAAGCGACTCCGGCGGCGATGCAGATGGTCGACGCTCCCGGGACGGGTCCCGCTCACGTCGGGACGCTCCGCCAGGTCGACGCCCTGCTCGCAATCGTCGACGGGTACTCGTCGACGGCGGATCCGGAGCGGGACCTCGAGACGATTCGGCTCGAACTCCTCGTTGCCGACCGCGATCACGTCGAACGCCGGCTGGAGCGGGTGCGCAAAGAGGCGAAGTCTGGAGAGCCGGCCAGGCGGCGCGAGGTGGAGCAGCTCGAGGCGATCCTTGCGCACCTTGAGCAGGAGTCGCCGCTCGCGGACTGGCCTGGGGAGCTCCCCGGCGAGCTCGAGCCGCTCACGACGAAGCCGTTGCTCGCCGTGGAGAACGGTCCAGGTGGGATCGACTGTAAGCTCGAGGCCGAGCTCACCGAGCTCCCCGACGAGGAGGCCGCCGCCTTCCGCGAAGGCCCGTCGGCACTCGACGAGGTCGTGCGCCGGCTCCGCGACGAACTCGACCTGATCACGTTCTTCACCGCGAACGAGAAGGAGGCGCGCGCGTGGACGCTGCGGCGCGGCGGCACGGCGCTCGACGCCGCCGCGGCGGTTCACTCGGACATGGCGCGTGGATTCATCCGCTGCGAGGTGGTTCGCTTCGAGGATCTCGTCGCCTCGGGCTCGCGACCGGAGGCGGCGCGCCGTGGCCTGCAGCGTCTCGAAGGGAAGAGCTACGTCGTCGAGGACGGCGACGTCCTCAACGTCCGCTTCAACGTGTGATCTGACGTCCTCGCTCGAGGCGATCCGCCGCGAGCGTCCCGAACCAGAGCGCGGCAGTGATCAAGGCTCCGATCTCGACCGGGGTTCCCGTCCAGGCAACGGGCGTCTCGCTCAACGCCCCCGAGCTTCTCCGTCGGGCTTTCGGCTCCTGCGATCGCCGCGATCAGCCGGCAGCGACGAGCGCTGCACCGGCGAGTGCAAGTGTGCCGCCCACTCTCCGGGCGATGCCGAGCCGCTCTGCCAGCACGAGTCGCGCCAGTAGGACGGTCACGACGGGATAGAGCGCACTGAGGACGGCCACGATGCCGGCCGCCCCTCGTGTGGTGGCGAAGGCGACCGAAACGTTCGCGCTCGTGTCGAAGACGCCGACGCCGACGAGCGTCGGCAGGAATCGTCTGGGTGGAAAGAGCGACGTGGCGGTGGCGAGCGCTGCGACGAGTGTGAGCGCGACCGCCGCCGATCGGGATGAGACGACCGCCCAGGGCGCGCTTTCGTCGGCTCCCGCATCGAGCCCGACAACGAAGCCGCCGAACCCAAGGGCCGCGACGACCGCCAGTCCCGCCCCTGCAGCAACACGCTGACGGCCGAGCGCGGATTGCTCTCGCGAGAGAGTCACGATGCCGACGAGCACGAGCGTGACGCCGAGCCACTGCGGTGCTCCGGGGACTTCGCCCTTCGCTGCATCGACCGCGAGAGGGACGATCGGGGACGCAGCGGAGATCGGAGCGACGATGCCCATCGCGCCGACGGCCAGCCCGCGATAGAGGGCGGCGAGCCCGATGAGCCCTGCAACGCCGGCCGCGGCCGCGGGAAGAACCTCGCCCAGGCCCGGGAACGGATCGCGTGCCAGAGCGACCCATAGCACGACACCGGCGAGGCCGATCGCCTGAGAGGTCGCGAGCACCGTGAGCACGGCGAGCCGACGCGCCGCGAGACCGCCGAGGAAGTCCCCGGCGCCCCAGAAGAGGGCGCCGCTGAGCGCAAGGAGCGCCGCCACCCGGAGCTAGTCGTCGCCGACGGGGCGGGTCGCTGCCTGCGCGTCGAGCTGGTTCGCGTGGTAGAGAACTGCGGCCTCGGCGGTGCGCGCCGCCTGGCGGTCGTGGTGGCAGGCGATGGCGTGGAGTAGCTCTGCGAGGAGCTCCGGTGCGAGGCTCGCGACGCGCTCCTCGAGCATTCGTAGGCCCAGATGGACGTGCCCGAGGAGGCGGCCCTCCGCGCTTTGGGTGAACGCCGGACCGCGGCGAAGCTCGCGAACGCGGCCCACGTCGTGCAACAGCGCGGCGGCGAGGAGCAGATCGGAACGCAGCCGAGGGTGGAGCTGTGCCGTCTCGCGGCAGAGGGTGGCGACCCCGACGGTGTGCTCGAGAAGCCCTCCCGCGTATCCGTGGTGGCCCTCCGCACCGGCCGCGGGAAGAGCGCGAAGGGCGGCGCGGATCTCGGCGTCACGCACGAAGCTGTCCACGAGCCTGGCGAGCCCGTCGTGCGAGATCTCGTCGGCGAGGAACTCGAAGAAGCCGTCGAGCTCGTCGGCATCGCGTCGGAGCGACGGGGTCAGCGCCGAGGGGTCGGCGTCGTCGGCCGCTTCGAGCGCGCGCACCTGGACCTGCAGCTTTCCGCCGAAGCGCTCGACTCGGCCCAGGACGCGAACGGCGTCGCCCTCGTCGAAGCGGCGGTCTAGCAGCTCGACGTCGCTCCACACCCGCGCTTCGATGCGCCCGCTGGCGTCGGCGAGCTCGAGGGACAGGAACGGTGCGCCTGCGCGCGTCCGGCGGCGCTCCTTCTTCGTGACGGCGAACACGCCCTCGACCACCCTGTCCTCGGCGAGCTCGGCGATCGTGGTCACGGCCGAAGAAGTGTATGAACTCTCTCCGAAAGGAGCTGCCATGTCGCGACGCGGCGCTGGGCGCCGCGATGCTGCGTCCTCGGTCGCACCCATATCTCTTCCGATATGGGCGCTCCCTGCGTCCTTGCCTCGCGCCACCCATCATCCGCCTCGCGACGGGCGATCCTTCCGGAGCGAGTTGGTGGCTCCGAGAGGCGTTGGTACGCTCGCGCGGATGGCCGACGTGCAGCCGTTCCGCGCCGTCCGCTTTGCCGGCGCGGCCGGTCGGCTCGCGGATCTCGTCGCCCCTCCCTACGACGCCATCTCGGACACGGAGCGTGAACGCCTCGTCGCGAAGAGCCCGTTCAACGTCGTCCGGCTGACGCTTCCCGACTCGATCGACGAGGCGGGCGACCTGTATCGATCCTGGCTCGCCGACGGCATCCTCGTCCGTGAAGAGGCGCCCAGCAGCTGGGTCCTCGTCGAGGACTTCGTCGGGCCCGACGGCGTTGCACGGGTGCGCCACGGCATCGTCGTCTCGCTGGCGGCGGAACCGTATGAGACCGGTGCCGTGCTGCCCCACGAGCGGACGCATCCCAAGATCAAGGAGGACCGACTGAGGCTGCTCAGAGCGACCGGCGCGCAACTCGAGCCGATCTTCCTGCTGGACAACCGACCGCTCCCCGTCGAGGTCCCGGACCGGTCCGCAGACCTGCAGGCGAACGGTGCCCGCCTCTGGCGGCTTCCGAACCTCGATCCCGCCGCGCTGGCCTCCGATGCCGAGCTCCTGATCGCGGACGGCCATCACCGCTACGAGAGCGCACTCGAGTTCGGCTCTGAGACCGGTCCTGCAGGGAGCCGGATCATGGCACTGCTCGTCTCCACGGAGGACCCGGGCCTGCAGGTGTTCCCGACCCATCGGGTGTTCACAGGGCGTCCGGATCTCGCTGAGCTGCGCGAAGGGGAGGCGTGCGCAACACTCGACGAGGCGCTCGGACGCCTTGCCGACGAGCGCTTCGCGCACGCCGCGGCCGTCGCATATCGGCCGGTACAGGTCGAGCTCGTGCGCGGGGGTCAGGGCGAGCTCGACGTCGAGCTCGTCGACCGCCACGGGCTCGAGGGCATCTCCTACACGCAGGTGCCGGCCGAGGCGGTCGCAGCGGTCGATCGCGGGGAGGCGAGTGTCGCGTACCTCGTTCGGCCGCCTCGGATTGCAGACGTCTACGCGATCGCGCGACGCGGCGAGCGCATGCCTCCCAAGAGCACCTACTTCTTCCCGAAGCCGCTCTCGGGCCTCCTCTTCCACCCACTCGAGACGTGACCACCGCTCGCCTTCGGCTCGCGGTCGCGGGGGGAACCATGTCTCCCCGCGCCTTTCCGCGTCCGCAATTCGCGAGAGCGAATTGTGGAATTGCGAAAGTTCCGCGCACCCCCTTCTTCCTGAGAACGTGGGGAACCTCCCGGTTCCCCACCCCCCTCCCCGCTCACGGGCCGAAGGTCGGCCCGTGAACTGGCTCGGGACCTGCCGCTCATGTGTGGCGGACATCGCCGCCGTGCTCGAGCAACTGCCGACACGCCTCGAGCGCGAGCCGGTGCTGCGGCTGGGCGAGGGCGGCGACGACACGACAGCGATCGATGCGGCGGCGGAGGAGGTCGTCGTCGAGCGGCTGGCAGCGACCGGAGAGAGCTTCGTGCTCGTCTCCGAGGAGCTCGGCGAGCGGACCTTCGGAGCGGGTGGGCCTCTGCACGTCGTGGTGGACCCGATCGACGGCTCCGTCAACGCCAAGCGGGGCATCCCGTTCTTCTCCTTCTCGCTTGCCGTCGCCGAAGGGCCGGCGATGGGCGATGTCGTCTTCGGGTACGTCTACGACTTCGGAACCGGTGAGGAATGGCGGGCCGAGCGCGGGCGAGGCGCCTTTCTCGGCGACGCGCGAGTCGGCGCGACCAGTCCGAAGGACGCCATCGAGATCCTCTCCTTCGAGGGAACCACGACGGCGTCGATCGCCGAGCAGATCCCGCACCTGGTCGGCGTCGCCCGCCGCGTGCGGGTGATGGGGTCCCTGGCGCTGTCCCTCTGCCATCTCGCCGCAGGCCGCGTCGATGCCGTCTGCTCGTTGAAGGGCGCGCGTTCGGTCGACGTGGCTGCTGCGCAGCTGCTCGTGCGGGAATGCGGGCTTGCGATCGAGCTCGTCGATGAGCCGCCACTCGTCGCTGCGCCGCTCGACCTCGTACCGCGCTCCCGGGTCGTCGCCGCCGGGTCGCGGGACCTGGTCGCCGCCGTCGGCGAGGCCCTGGCCTGAGGCCGACCTGCTCCGCTCGGGTACGCTCGCTCCTGTGAAGCCCGACCGCGATGCGATTCTGAAGGCCCTCGAGCAGGTCATCGATCCCGAGCTCAAGCGCCCGGTCACCGAGCTGGACATGGTTCGCGACGTCCTCGTCGAGGAAGACGGGGCCGTCTCGGTCACGATCGCGCTGACCGTGGCGGGCTGCCCCCTGCGCCACTCCTTCGAGGAGCAGGTGACACGGTCGGTGGGCGTGGTTGAGGGAGTGACCGCCGTACGCCTCGGATTCGACGTGATGAGCCCGGACGAGAAGGCGGCGTTGGTCTCACGCCTGCGCGGGGGCCGCGCGGAGCGGACCATCTCGCTTTCCCCTTCCACGAGGGTGATCGCAGTGGCTTCGGGCAAGGGAGGCGTGGGCAAGTCGACCCTCACCGCGAACCTCGCGTACGCACTCTCGGAGCTCGGTGAGCAGGTCGGTGTCCTGGACGGCGACGTGTACGGGCACTCGATCCCGCACATGCTCGGCGTCCACCAGAAGCCGATCGCCGTGGACGAGATGATCGTTCCCCCGGTGCGCGGCGATCTCAAGCTGATGTCGATCGGGTTCTTCCTCGACGACAACGCGCCGATCATGTGGCGCGGGCCGATGTTGCACAAGGCGCTCGAGCAGTTCCTCTCCGACGTCCACTGGGGCGACCTCGACACGCTCGTCGTCGACATGCCTCCCGGGACGGGCGACGTGCCGATGTCCCTCGGTCAGCTGCTGCCGCGCGCGGAGGCGCTCGTCGTGACGACCCCTCAGCCCGCCGCCCAGCAGGTCGCGGTGCGCGCAGCGCAGATGGCGCAGAAGACCGGAATGCGCGTCATCGGCGCCGTCGAGAACATGTCCTACCTCGTCGGCACGGGCCAGGAGCTGTTCGGAGCAGGCGGAGGCCAGCGCCTCGCCGAGGAGATCGGGGTGCCTCTCCTCGGCCGCATCCCGCTCGACCCTGTCTTGCGCGAATGCACAGATGAGGGGGTTCCCGTGCTCGAGGCGGCTCCCGACTCGGAGGCGGCGCAAGCCATCTCGACGCTTGCCGAGGTGATCGCGGGATCACGGGCGGGGACGATCCGCAAGGCGCTCACCGTTCTCGGTTAGCCCGGCGCGTGGGCTCGCAGGAGGCGCGTGAACGCCTACGGCGACTCGGGCTCGACGCCGGCGCCGTCGATGCCCTCGTCGCACACTTCGACGACGCTGAGCGTCGCGGCAAGCGCGGGCATGGGCTCGGCCGCGTTGCCTGGCTCGAGACGATCGACTTCGATCCGTCAGCGCGGCCCAGGCGAGTGGTCGCAGAGGAGGGCTTCGAGCGCTGGGACGGTCAGGGTACTCTCGGCTACCTCGTTCTCGACCAGATCGTGCGCGCGACACTCGAGAACCAACCCGCCCACGCGCGTGTCGTGGTGGCGGAGCGCTGCTTCCCGAGCGGCGTCCTCGGCTACTGGGTGCGACGGCTCGCTGAAGACGGCCTCGTCGCGGCGCTGACGGCGACGTCGCCGCGGCGGCTGCCGCACCCGGACGGTGGCCCAGCGCTCACCGGGACGAACCCGCTGGCGATTGCGATCCCGTCCGGCGATGGAGCCCCGCTCGTCGCCGACGTGTCGATGGGCGCCGTTACGTCCGGAGACGTGCTCGAAGGCCGTGCGCGTCCCGAGGAGCTCGTTCCCTTTGGGGCCGAGCACGCGCACAAGGCGTTCGCGCTGGCCGTGGGGCTCGAGCTGCTCGTAGGCGCCCTGGCCGGGCCCGAGCACGGCGCTGTGCTCATCGTCGCGCGTCCTGAGCACGACCCGGTCCCGGCGTTTCGCGCGCTCGCCGGGGGCAGCCGCCTCCCCGGTGACGCTTAGGGCTCTTAGGTCGACCGTTCTCGCAACTCGGTGAGCACCACGGGGTCGATCGCGTCCATTCCCTCCACGCGCTCCTCCAGGTTTGCCGCTTCCGCCCACTCGTCCAGGGTCTCGTAGCCGAGCACGGCGAGGCGGTCCTCGATCTCCTTTCGTAGGCCGTCGTCGACCTTGACCCATTCGGAGCGCGGCGTCCTCCCGAAGAGCTGCCGGTGCAGCGCGTACAGGCGCCGTAGCTCCACGAGCGGGCGTACGTGGTCGTCGACGCGCACGTCGACGGCGACGTCCGATAGGCCGGCGTAGCCCTGGTTCGGCCCGCCGACGAGAACCGCCGCCGACTGCTGGCCGCGACGATCGCCGCCAGCCGCCTGGGCGGCGTCGAGGGAGGCGAGGAGCCGCTCGGCGAGCGGAGCGCCTGCCGTCGCCTCGAACGTGTCGGCGAGGGCATTGACCGTGTCGGCGGAGACCAGGATGTTGCCCTGGGCCGCGAATCCCTCGCCGGTGCGTCCGCCCGCCCACTCGTTGCACTTCTCGCCCGTGAACGTGGCAGCGCGGCCGGCTCCGTCGACGATCCCGAGCTGACGTTCCGCTCGGCCTTCGTCGGCGTCGGTCAGGCGCCGGACGACCTCGTCGGCCGCAATCCCTTCCCGCAGGAGAGCCAGCCCTTCGGATCCGTATCTCGGGTTCGCGTGGGCCTGCGTCGCGATCGCACCGACGTGCGGCTCCGCCCACGGTACGACGGAGCCGACCGCGAGGAACTTCGACTGCACGGCGACACCCCACTGCTGCGCCTCGAGGTCGCACGCGCAGATGGAGTACGTGGCGACGGCTCTAGCCGTACGTCATCTCCGCGAGATCGAGCGAGAGCAACGACTCGTCGCGGACGAGCGCGCAGGCGACCTCGCCCCGGCTGAGCGCGGCGAGCACCTGTTCCGGGGAGGCCGCGCGTACGACGACGGGCGTTCCGCGCTCGTGAGCCGCGCGGATGGCCTCGAGATCCGAGACGTCGTCGAGCACGAGCGTACCCTCGAGGTCGATCGTCCCTTCGAGGGCGATCTCCGGCACCTTCCGCCCGGTGGACCCGAACCAGCGCTCGCGCATCAAAAGGTCAACGTTTCGCCGGGCTCCGGAGCGAGTATCTCGACCCCGGCCGGCGAAAGCTCTCTCAGCTCGTCCGGCGTGCCGACGAGGACGGGGAACGTCCCGTAGTGGCAGGGGACGCAACGGATGACACCGAGCAGCTCCAAGGCGACGGCCGCCTCCCGCGGGCCCATGGTGTAGTGATCGCCGATCGGAAGCACCGCGAGGTCCGGCGAGTAGATCCGGCCGATCAGCGACATGTCGCCGAAGGCGTTCGTGTCGCCGGCGAAGTAGATCGTGAAGCCGTCCTCGAGCCCGAGGACGAGGCCGCAGGGCTCGCCCGCGTACGCATCGTCGGAGGTGCTGGACGAGTGGTTGGCGTCCGTGAGCGTCACCTTGACCCCCTCGACGGAAACCGTTCCACCCTTGTTCGGCGAATGAGCCCAGCCGTCGTCGGAGACGCCCTTGCCCGTGAGCCAGTAACGGAGTTCCGCCTGCGCGACGACCGCACAGCCCGACCGCTGGTGGATCGCGACCGTGTCGCCCACGTGGTCGCTGTGGCCGTGCGTGACCAGGACCAGGTCGCAGCGTTCGGGCTCGACCTCGTCGTCGGGGCACTTCGGGTTGCCGTGCAAGAACGGGTCGACGTAGATGCGCTTGCCCCCGGGCGAGTCGACGCGGAAAGCCGAATGCCCGAGCCAGGTGACCGACGCCGCCACAGGCAGGAATGTAGTGGAGGAGCGCCGAACGCGACTGCCATGAGCAGCCAGCTCCTTACCGGCGTCGGCCTGACGGCGTCCGCGGCGGGAGCCGCCGTCGCGGGCGTTGCATGGCTCGCCGCCGCGGCCGCTCTGGCCGCTGTTCCCTACCTCGTCGTCGGCGTTCTCTTCGTGCTCGGCCGCTTCCGCGAGCGAGGCCGCGATCTCGCGGTCGTCGTTTCACTCGCGGACGCGCGCCGTTAGCGGTTCGTCGCCCGCTCGCCTCAGAAGGAGAGCGAGGTCGCCGCATCCGAGGCCAGGTCCAGGATCGGCTGCGCGACGAAGAAGCTGCCCACCGTCACGATGACCGTGGCTGCGACCGCCACGCCGAGCGCCGTGTCGCGCGGCGGCGAGCCGCCGACGGCGACGAGTGGAGCGTCGGCGGGCGCCGTGCGCATGTACAGCCAGCGGACGACGTTCAGGTAGTAGGCGAGCGAGAGCATCGTCGCCGCCACGCCCACGATCACGAGCCACCAATCGCCGGCGTCGTAGGCAGCGGAGAACACGAAGAACTTCCCGAACAGGCCGCCCGTGAGCGGAAAGCCCGCGAAACCGAGCATGAAGACCCACATCGCGGCACCGTAGAACGGACGCTCCCAGCCGAAACCTGCGAGCGATTCGAGCGTCACGGGCCGAGCGAGCTCCCGCTCCCGCGCTGCCACGACGGCGAACGCGCCCACCGACATCGCCGAGTAGGGGACGAGGTAGTAGAGGAGCGCCTCGGCGCCGCGTTCGCTCGCGGCGGCGACGGCGATCAGCATGAACCCGGCGTGGGAGATCGACGAGTAGGCGAGGAGACGCTTGACGTCCCGTTGCGCGAGCGCGGCGAGGTTGCCCCAGACGAGGGAGACGCAGGCGATCACCGCGACGGCGATCTCCCAGATCTCGGTCTCGTCCGGGAAGGCCGTCGTCAGGAGGCGGAGGGTGAGGACGAACGCGGCGGTCTTCGTCGCGGCCGACATGAACGCGGTCACCGAGGTCGGCGCGCCCTGGTACACGTCCGGCGTCCACATGTGGAAGGGCGCGGCGGAGATCTTGAACGCCAGGCCCGCGAGGATCATCGCGAGGCCGGCGACGAGAAACGCGTCGTCTCCGGCGGAAGCGCCTGCGATCTGCGAGAAGCCGAGCTCGCCTGTCGCTCCGTAGACGAGCGCAGAGCCGAACAGGAGCACCGCGGACCCGAATCCCCCGACGATGACGTACTTGAGGCCCGCCTCGAGGGAGGTCGGCCGCTCGGTGTCGTACGCGACCAGGACGTAGAGGCAGAGCGAGAACCACTCGAGCCCGAGGAAGAGCGTCATGAGGTTCGCGGCGCCGACGAAGAACACCATCCCCGCGCCTGCAGCGGCCAGCAGCGCGTAGTACTCAGCGCCCGCGTGTCGCCTTCGCTCTCCCCAGGCCGCGAAGACGACCGCCGCGCCGGTGATCGCGAGGATCGCCTGCGCGAGCGCCGCCAGGCGGTCGCGGTCCATCGACTCCGCGAGGAGCGTCTGCGCCGTCGGCGTCCCGTCGTAGACGAATGCAGCGAGGACGGCCGCCGTGACGAAGCCGGCGAAGACGACGGTGGCCGCGACCGCGCGCCGCATCCAGGACGGAACGAGGACGGCGCCGAGGAGTGCGACGCCGGAGGCGCCGAGGAGCGCCAGCGTCGGCGAAAGCGCGAACCAGTCGACTGTCGGCGTGTCGATCACCGGAACTCTTGGGAGAGCACTCGTGCGGGGTCGTCCCCGGCGAACGAGCTCTCGCTGACGAGAGCGGGCCAGGCGGAGAGGACCAGCAGGCATGTGACGAGCGGGAGCAGGAGCGCGACCTCCCCGACCCGCAGGTCGAGCGCCTCGTCGCGGACCGCAGGCCCAGGCCGAACGTGAAGCACCGCCGAGATCAGCCGCAGCACGTACATCGCTCCCAGCACCACCCCGAGCGCGACGATCGCCGCGTACCCCCAGCCCTGGTCGTAGACGCCGGCCATGATCAGGAACTCACCGGCGAACGTCGTCGACCCCGGCACGGCGAGCGCGATCATCCCGGCCACGAGCAGCATCGTCGCCAGCACCGGACGGCCTCGAGCCATGCCCCCGAGTTGCGCGACGTCGCCGGTCCCGCAGCGCCGCTCCACCATCCCGACGAGCAAGAACATGCTCGCAGAGATGAGCGCATGGTTTACGGACTGCAGCACTGCACCGTCGAGTCCGAGATCGTCGAATGCGAAGAGCCCGAGGGTGATCAGGCCCATCTGGGCGAGCGAGGAGTACGCGACTATCCCGCGGAGATCAGCGGCGCGGAACGCGAGCACCGACCCGTACACGAGGCCTGCGGCTCCGAGCACGAGGATGAGCCCGGTCAGATCGTCCACCGGTTCCGGGAACTTCGGGAGCGCGATCCGGAGGAAGCCGAACACGGCCGTCTTGGAGACGATTCCGGAGAGGACCGCGGTGACCTCGACGGGTGCCTCTCGGTATGCGAGTGGGAGCCAGCCGTGGAACGGGAAGATCGGCGCCTTGATCGCAAACGCGACCGCGAAACCGAGGAAGATCCAGGTGTTGTCGCTCGTCCCCGAGCCGAGCAGGCTGAAGGTCCCCTCGGTGACCCCGAAGGCGACGACCGCCGCGAGCATCAGCAGTGAGCCGACCATCGTGTAGACGACGAAGGTCAGCGTCGCCGCCGCCCGCCGTGCTCCGCCCCAGACGCCCACGAGGACGTAGAGGGGGATCAGCATCGCCTCGAACGAGACGTAGAAGAGGAGCAGATCCTGGGCGGCGAAGGTGGCGACGACTGCTCCGGTGAGTCCCAGCATCAGCGCGTGGTAGCCGCGCGCGCGATCCCTGCCGACCCAGAGCGCGTAGCCGATGGCGGCGGCGGAGACGATTACGGTGACACCTGCGAGCCAGAGCGAGAAGCCGTAGAAGCCGACCGAATAGGAGATGCCGAGGCTCTCCACCCACTCGGTGGAAGTCGCGAGCTGGAGACTGCCGTCGTCGAAGTCGAATTGCCCGGCCGCGACGATCCAGAGGCCGACCTCGACGAG
>JBKPDR010000016.1:0-29661 GCA_046727975.1 Actinomycetota bacterium
TGCGGCCCGTCGGACTCGTCTTCACGGCGTACGAGGTCTGGCGGCGCCTGCCGCCGGAGCACCGCCAGCGACTCGTCGGCGTCGCCCGCCGCCACGGCCCGCGCGTCGCGTCCTCGCTCGTGAACCGGCGTCTGAAGGCGAAGAAGCTCTAGCTCGCCCGAAACCCGAGCGCCTCGCGCACGATGCGGTCCTGCTCCCGGTGGTGAAGCGTCGGGTAGCCCTCGCTCGGACTCGCACGCCACGGACGGCCGACGTACTCGATGCGCTCGACGAGGGGTGCAGATCGGGCGACATCTTCGAGCCGGTGCCGCAGGGAGCGCCACGCGCCCATGTTCTGGGGCTCCTCCTGCGCCCAGACGATCTCGCGGAGCTCCGGGAAAGACCCGAGCAGCGCGGACACCCGGTCGACCGGGAACGGGTAGAGGAGCTCGATTCGCGCGACCGCCGTGCCTGAGGCGAGACCACGGACGTCGTGACCCGCGATGTCGTAGTACACCTTGCCGCTGCAGAGCACGAGCCTGCGAACACTCGACTTGTCGGCGACCGGCTCCTCGAGGACAGGGTGGAACGACCCTGCGCTCAGGTCCTCGGGCGTCGACGTCGCCTGCTTGAGCCGGAGCAAGCCCTTCGGAGTCATTACCACCAGCGGACGGGCGGTGGCGTCGAGAGCCTGCCGGCGCAGGAGATGGAAGTACTGGGCCGCGGTGGTGCAGTTGGCGATGCGGATGTTGTCCTGCGCCGCCAGCTGCAGGAAGCGCTCGAGGCGCGCGCTCGAATGCTCGGGCCCGTTCCCCTCGTAGCCGTGCGGGAGGAGGAGGGTCAAGCGGGAGGTCTGGCCCCACTTCGAGCGACCCGAGACGATGAACTGGTCGACGACGATCTGGGCGGCGTTGATGAAGTCCCCGAACTGCGCCTCCCACAGCACGAGCGCATCGGGTGCGGCGACCGAGTAGCCGTACTCGAAGCCGAGAGCCGCGTACTCGGAGAGCGGTGAGTTGTAGACCTCGAACGAGGCTGCCGCCGCAGCTAAGTGCTGGATCGGAGCGTGCGTCTCGCCCGTGACGGGATCGTGGAAGACCGCATGCCGGTGCGAGAAGGTCCCGCGCTCGGTGTCCTGGCCGGAGAGGCGAATCGGAATTCCCTCCTCGAGGAGCGACGCGAACGCGAGCGCTTCCGCCTGACCCCAGTCGATTCCGCCCTCGCGCATGGCCTCGCGCCGACGCTCGAGCTGGCGGGCGAGCTTCGGGTTCACGGTGAAGCCGTCCGGTACGCGGAGGAGCTGCTCGTTCAGGTCCGCCAGGCGGCCCGATGGGACGGCCGTGACGACCGCCTCTCCCGTGGCCCAGCCCTTCTTCGGCTCGACGGGCGGCTCGGGCGGTGCGAAGGATGCCTTGAGCTGCTCATGCGCCTCCCTGAGAGTGCGCTGCGTGCGATCGACGAGGTCGTCCGCCTCGGCCTGCGTCAGCACCCCGTCGGCGACGAGACGGGCCGCGTACGTCTGGCGCACCGGCGGCTGCTGCTCGATTCGCTCTGCCTGGAGCGGCTGCGTGTATGCGGCCTCGTCCTGCTCGTTGTGCCCGAAGCGCCGGTAGCCGACGAGGTCGATGACCATGTCGTGACCGAACTCGGAGCGGTACGCGAGTGCGAGGCGGATCGCGGCGAGCGCCGCCTCCGGGTCGTCTGCATTGACGTGGATGATCGGGATGTCGAAGCCCTTGGCGAGGTCGCTCGAATAGCGCGTCGAGCGGCCTTCGGTCGGATCGGTCGTGAAGCCGACCTGGTTGTTCGCGATCAGGTGCAACGTGCCGCCGGTCGAGTAGCCGTCCAGGGAGTGGAGGTTCAGCGTCTCGGCCACGACACCCTGCGCTGCGAAGGAGGCGTCCCCGTGGATCAGGATCGGGAAGGCGACGGTCGGATCGTGCCGGCCCTCGCCGCGCGAGCGATCGGTCTGCTCGGCGCGGGCCCGCCCTACGACCACCGGATCGACGGCCTCGAGATGGCTCGGATTCGGCGCGAGCGTGACCTGGATCTCCCCTGCGCGCGTCATCCGGGACTCGGATGCCGCGAGGTGGTACTTCACGTCGCCCGTCCCGCCTTCGAGGTCGGAGACGAGGGCGTCGATCGTGCGCTCTCCCTCGAACTCGCGGAGGATCGACGCGTACTCGCGCCCCACGACGTGTGCGAGGACGTTGAGCCGACCGCGGTGCGCGATCCCGATCACGACCTCGTGGGCGCCGCCTTCAACCGCGAGCTCGACGGCCTCGTCCAGCATCGGCACGAGGGCGTCGAGGCCCTCGATCGAGAACTGCTTCTGTCCCAGGAAGGCGCGCCGGAGGAAGCTCTCGAACGCCTCGACCTGGGACAGGCGGTCGAGCAGTCGCCGACGCTCCTCGGGAGGCAGCGGCATGCGAAAGCGCCCGGTCTCGATTGCCTGGCGCAGCCAGACGCGCTCGGCGTGGTCGGAGATGTGCTCGATCTCGTAGGCGATCGTGCCCAAGTAGACCTCGCGCAGCCGCGGCAACGCGTCGAGCAGGGTCTCTCCCTCGACCGAGAGCCGGAGCAGGCGGGCCGGGATCTTCGCCTGGACGTCGGGAGTGAGGGGCGGATTCAGCTTCTCTGGCTCGAGCGCGGGATCGCCGGGAGGCTCGGAGCCGAGGGGGTCGAGACGTGCGGCGAGGTGCCCGTGCATGCGGATGGCCTTGACGAGCGCCATCGCGGCCGCGACGGCCGCGACGAGCTCGCCGTCCGGGGGTCCCTCCACGGCGGGGGGCGGAGCCGGCAGCGCGGGGGCGGGAGCCGCCTCGACGGGAGGCGCGGGGACCGTTGGCGGCGGCGGGGCCGCGGTCGCTGCACCGTTTCCGTCCTCGGCCGAGCGTGCTCCGATCAGCCGGGCGAGCCCCGGCAGCGTCGAGAGGACTCCGTCGTCGGCCTGCTCGAAGAGCTTCCGCCAGGCCGGGTCGACGGCTTCGGGGTTCTCGAGGTACTGCTCGAGCAGCTGACCGACGTAACCGGCGTTGAGGCCCGATTGCTGCGGTGAAGGAGCCACGACTCTGTGTCGGCTCAGTAGAGCGGGTTATCGGTCGAGATCGCGATCACCATCCCGAAGAAGAATGCGAGCGTCGCGGCCGCCACGGAGATGTTCGCAAGCGTGCGATGGGTGTTCGTCATCCGCGCGGCGACGATCGCGACGAGGATCGCCGCGGGAGCGAGCAGGCCGGGCTGCCGTGCAAAGGCGATTCCGGAGAGTGTGAGCGACATCGCGCAGAGAAAGCCGGCGACGCTGTCGGCGCGCCTGGTCGGCTCGATCGCGCTCATGAGAAGGCCCTGATCCGTGCGGCGCGCACGCCTGCCCTGCCACCCGGCCCGCCGGACGGACGGAGTCGCCACGTGCCGTGCCGCCGGCGCTTCCAGTCCTCCCAGCCGCACGGAGTCAGCGGCACGGGAGCCCGCACCTCGTCGCCTCCCTCGCCCGAGGCCGGCTCGGCCCGAATCGCCCACCAGACCACGACGCCGAGGTACACGAGCGGGATCTTCAGGACGACGAGCATGAAAATGGCTTCCCACGCCGAATCCACTGTGTATCCAGTGTACGACATCGCCCTTTGTGCCCCTTTTGGGCATGTCGTCAGGTCCTTACACGAAACTCATAGTCGAATCGCTAGGGTGCCCGGAGCCTTCGTGCCGCAGATTTCAGACCACGCACACTTCGCAACGTCAGAGATGTCATGAGACGCTTTCTCCGCCTCGTACTCGTCGTGTCCGCGCTCGCTGCGCTCTGCGCGCCGGTCGCCTTCTCCTCGGAGCGGATGTGGGTCGGCTTCCACGACGACCCGAGCTTCCGCTGGGTCCCCGACCGGGAGAGCCGGATCGAAGCTGCCGCAGGGCAGGGCGCGACGATCATGCGCCTGCTCGTGCAGTGGAACGCCGTCGTGCCGCGACGGCCGTCAAGGGCGAGCGACCCGTTCGACCGCGCCTACAACCTGGACGACGTCGACGAGGCCGTGCGGGCCGCGCAGCAGATGGACCAGGAGGTCATGCTCACGATCTCGGGAACGCCGTCGTGGGCGAATGGGGGCAAGAAGCCGAACATCATGCCCCGGCGCCTCTCCGACTTGACGACCTTTGCGCGCGCCCTCGCGACTCGCTACTCGGGACGTTTCGCGGGCTACCCGTTCGTCCGCTTCTGGTCGGTGTGGAACGAGCCCAACCTGCAGCAGTTCCTCGCGCCTCAGTTCAACGGCGCGGGAAAGTCCGTCGCGCCTGCTAACTACGCGAAGCTCTACGCCGCGGCGTACACAGGAATCAAGGCAGGGAACCCGCTGGCGAAGATCGCGATCGGCGAGACCTCGGCACGGGGGAGCGACAGGCCGACCGGCGTGCGCCCGATCCATTCGCCGGGTCGGTTCGCCGAACTCGTCGCGAAGGCCAACCCGCGGCTCAAATTCGACGCCTGGGCGCACCACCCATATCCGCAGAACCCGAAGGACAGGCCGTCGCAGCTCGTGCGGTGGCCGAACGTCTCGCTGCGCTCGCTTCCGCGCTTCGTCGACAGCCTGAACACGTGGTTCCGTCGCAAGTCGACCGAGATCTGGGTCACCGAGTACGGGCATCAGACGCGGCCTCCGGACACCTTCGGGATTCCGTACGCGACGCAGGGGTCGTACATCCAGCAGGCGATCAAGATCGCGAAGAGCATGAAGTTCGTGACGATGTTCATCTGGTTCGTCTATCAGGACGACCAGGGCCAGCCCTGGGAATCCGGTCTGTACACGCAGGGAGGTGCCCCGAAGGCGGCATCGCCGTCGCGATTCAGCGCTGCGGCCAGGCCGCTCGATGCCCGAAACGGAGTCTTCGGCGTCAGGGGAGGGACACTGACCCCGCTCGTCAAGCTCTTCGTGCGGCGGTTCTGCGCGAACGACCCCGTGGGGACCCCGATCGGCATGACGTGGCGCCTCTACAACAGGGCCGGCAAGCTGCTCAGGGTCGATCAGCAGACTGCCCCGCTCAGGCGTGACTGCACGATCGACGCCCGTCTCCGCTACAGGATCGTCAAAGGCGCGACCTATACCGCGACGTTCTCGCTCAACGCCATCAGCGGCACCCAGCTCACGCGCCGGGCGACCATCCGCGGCACCTAGCTCCTCAACCTTCCCAGACGAAGGCCTGCATGCCCTCCCACCACTGGGGAGCGCCGTGTTCCTTTCCCTCCAAGGTGAGCACCCTGCGCGTCCGCGGCTGGGACGCCAGGTAGTCGTCCATCGCGCGCTCGACGTCCTTCCAGTCGGTGTCGTCGACGATGACGAGCGCGCCGGGGACGAGCAACGGCTCAGCGACCCGAAGCCCCTCGAGCTGCGTCTCGTACGAGTGCTCGGCGTCGTAGTACCAGACTCCCACCGGCGTCCCCTCGAGCGCGCCTCCGGGGACGAGCTCGAAGACGTCGCCGACGAGAAGCTCCGGACGGGTAAGGCCGAAATGCTCGAGGTTCCGTTCCAGCTGATCGACGTTTCCCTCCCACATGCGGAAGTCGTCGATCCCCACGAAACGGTGCTGCCCGTTTCCCAACATCGCCCCGATGAGGCTCGTCCCGTAGAGGACGCCGACCTCGACGTATGCCTCGTCCGGCCCTAGGCACGAGGCGGCGAGGTTCAGCAGCGCGACGTTGTTCTCGCGGGTCAGGCCCTCGATCCGCTCGACGACGGGCGCGAAGCGCCGGTCGAGCGGGTGCTCGGAGGCCGGGAAGTCCGCGAAGAGCTCGGGCAGCTCTCGAAGGAAGCGGTCGGCGTCCACAGGCGCAGAATCGCAGAACGGGCGGGTCAGACCCGTGAAGGGAAGGGTCAGACCGTAGGGTCTGACCCCGCTTTCTTACAGGTGGCTCGTCACCCCCGCGAGATCGGGCTCCTCGGAGGGCGGCTCGTACCAGGAGAGCGCGTAGTTCCCATCGTCGAGGTCGCGCGCAAGCGTCGAGAGCTTGAGCGGGCGGAAGGTGTCGCACATGACCGCGAGCTCCGTGGTCTCCCGCACGCCGAGCGCCTTCTCCGCGAGCCCCGGTGCCGGCCCGTGCGGGAGGCCCGAGGGATGGAGCGTGATCGAGCCCACCGAGATCCCCTTGCGCGACCCGAAGTTGCCGGAGACGTAATAGATCATCTCCTCCGACTGCAGGTTCGAGTGGTGGTACGGGATCGGCACCGCCTCCGGGTCGAAGTCGAGGTGGCGCGGGCAGAAGGAGCAGATCACGAAGTTCGGGCCCTGGAAGGTCTGGTGCGAGGGCGGCGGCTGGTGGATGCGCCCCGTTATCGGCTCGAAGTCGTGGATCGAGAACGTCCACGGGTACAGATAGCCGTCCCAGCCAACCACGTCGAAGGGGTGATAGTCGAGGATGTAGTCCTGAAAGCCGCCGCGAACGCGGACCTTCACGAGGAAGTCACCTTGCTCCCGGTGCGTCTTCAGCTCGGCGGGTGGATGGATGTCCCGGTGGAAGTAGGGCGCCCCCTCGAGGATCTGGCCGTACTGGTTGCGGTAGCGGCGGGGGATCTCGATGAGCCCGGGTGTCTCGAAGACGAGGTAACGCTGCGGGCCCTGCGGCACGAAGCGGTACGTGGTTCCCCGCGGCACGACGATGTAGTCGCCGTCCTTGTAGGAGACGTCGCCGAAGATTGTCTCGAGCGTTCCCGTTCCCTCGTGGACGAAGATCACCTCGTCGCCCTCCCCGTTGCGGAAGAAGTAGTCCATCGAGGAGTCGGGCCGGCAGAGCGAGATCTCGACGTCCGGGTTCCACATGAGCGTCCGGCGCCCGCTGATCTCGTCGCCGCCCGTGTCGACGTCGTACGTGTTCATCCGGCGATGGGCATGGGTCTCGGGCACCCACTCTTCGCGCTCGATCTGCGTGAACGCGCCGAGCTCCTTCACACGACACGGCGATTGGAGGTGGTAGAGGATCGACTCGTTTCCGGTGAAGCCTTCGAGCCCCATCACCTCTTCGGTGAGGAGCCGGCCGTTCTCGCGGAACACGATGTGGCGCTTGCGCGGAACCTCGCCGCGCCGCTGGTAGAAGGGCATGGCCGTCCCTTTCGTTTCGACTCGGTGACAGCCAGACTACTCTCAGCTATTGCACCCGAGGGGAGGAGTGATGGCGGTCATCTCTCGATTTGGGCTTCCTGGTCTCGTGCTCGTGATTGCAGCGGTTCTGGCGCTCTCGGCCTCCGAGTCCGCGGTCTCGTCCCACCCAGCCACGCCCTCGGTGACGCACGGCGTCGTCGTCGGCGACGTGACCGCCCGGTCCGCGGTTCTATGGGCGCGGGCTGATCGCGCCGCGACGTTGAACGTGACACTCTCAGGCGGCGGCCACGACCGCGTCCCGCGACTCGATGTCCGGGCTGCCGACGACTACACAGGCCACGTGAGGCTCGAGGGCCTGCATCCGGCCACAACGTACGCCTACCGAGTCTGGTTCAGCCTCGGCGTGCCTGGCCGGGCTCGGGGTCCGGTCGTACGGGGATCGTTCAGGACTGCTCCGGCGGACGGCGATGCCGCCGGTGTCAGACTCGCCTTCGGAGGCGACGTGGCGGGTCAGAACGTTTGCCGCGATACGGAGGAGGGATTTCCGATCATGGACACGATCCGGTCGTGGCGGCCGGACGTGTTCGTCGGGCTCGGCGACATGATCTATGCGGACAACGCGTGCGAAACCCCCGGTCGCTACGGGAACGGTCAGGTCGGAGATCTCGGAATCGCCGTCGACGCGCCGGGATTTCGGGCGCATTGGCGATACAACCGTGCCGACGGAGGGTCCCGGAGGCTGCTCGGAACGACGAGCTACGTCGGAGTCTGGGACGACCACGAGGTCGTGAACGACTTCGGCCCGCTGACGGACGCCCCCACGACACCTCCCTACTCGGGAGCCCATCTCCTCCCGATCGGGTTGGAGGCGTTCCTCGACTACACGCCCATCGAGCCCGCGCCGGGTGACCCAGGAAGGCTGTACCGGTCGTTTCGCTGGGGCAAACACCTCCACCTCTTCGTGCTCGACACGCGGCGGTATCGAGACGCCAACTTCGCCCCAGACAACGCCGCGCAGCCGAAGACGATGCTCGGGAGCGAGCAGCTCGCATGGCTGAAGGAGAGCCTCGCGAGCTCCGACGCGACGTGGAAGGTGATCGTGTCGAGCGTCCCGATGTCCATCCCGACGGGGTTCCCGCCGACGAACGGACGGGACGGCTGGGCGAACTTCGACCAGGCAACCGGGTTCGAGCGGGAGCTCCTCGACATTCTCGACTTCATGCAGGACCGGGGGATCGACAACTCGATCTGGATCACGACCGACGTGCACTTCGCGGAGGTCTTCCGCTATCGCCCCTTCGGCGAGGACCCCTCGTTCACGGTTCACGAGCTTGCCACCGGTCCGCTCAACGCCGGCATCTTCCCGAACCACGACTTCGACCAGACGCTGAATCCCGAGCGGCTCTTCTTCTACGCGCCGGAGTCGGCCGGCGCGGTGACCTCCTGGGCCGAGGCCAAGCGCTGGTTCAACTTCGGGACGCTCGTCGTCGGTCAAGACGGAAAGCTGACCGCAGGAATCGTCGACACGGCCGGGGAGACGGTCTACTCACTCGACTTCGCGCCGTAGCCCGCCCGCCTGCCGGGGAGCGCCTCACGCGCTCCCCGGCAGAGGTGACCTGAGCGCCGCAGCTACTGGCTCGGCGAAGGGGCAGACGGATCTGTCTGCCAGAAGCCGAACTTGTTCCCTTCGCTGTCCTTGCACGTCGCGAACCAGCCCATGCCGGGCACGGGCAGGGCGTCGTCGGCCTCGCCCCCGAGCTCCTTCACACGCGCGGTTGCCGCGTTGATGTCGTCGACGTCGAAGTACGTGCGCGGGCCGCGCGCGTCGCCGTCAGCGGGGAAGACCGCTGCACCCGATTGCTCGGTGATCCGCGTCATGTGGTACTCCTGCGGCCCTTCCATCGACTGCCACTGCCAGCCGAAGAGCGAGCCCCAGAACTGCTTCGCGCGGGCTGTGTCGCCCGCGGGAATCTCGAAGTGCACCATCTGACCGGCCATACATCCTCCTTTGCAACGAGGTCTGCGAAGCGGCTTGGCTCTTCCTCCTACTGGCTCGGAGCGGGCGCGGACGGGTCGTTCTGCCAGAGGCCGAAGTCGTTCCCCACCGCGTCCTTGCAGCCGGCGAACCAGCCCATGCCCGGGACTGGCAGCGGCTCGTTCGCCTCGCCGCCGAGCTCCTTCACGCGCGCGGTTCCGGCGTTGATGTCGTCGACGTCGAAGTACACGCGAATGCCGTCCGTGTTCCCCTCTGGGTTGTTGTAGATCGCCCCGCCCGTCTGCTCGGTGAGCTTGGTCATGTGGTACTCCACCGGGCCGGGATACTGCTGGTACTGCCATCCGAAGAGCCCCGCCCAGAACTCGCGGGCTTTCGCGGTGTCCTTGGCGGGAATCTCGACGTGGACAGGTGCTCCTGCCATTGTTTCCTCCCTCTGCGACGGATTCGGCGAAGCCACCGACTTCGCCGCCTTCATTCAATACGACGAACGGCGCGCAACGTTGTCGACACCACCACATCGCGACAATCCGGCCTCGCTAGCTACCTGAAAGGCACATGGTCCTGCTCGCACACGGTGCCAGGCGGTGGGACACTCAGGGTTAGTAGGTAGCTGCCGACGAGCGCTTCCGCGCACGCGGAACGGCCAAGCGACGTGTGGCCCCAACCGTGCACGGTGAGGAGCGCCGAGTTCGGCAGCAGGCCGTCGACCGTCACCGCGCCTCGTACCGCGTCACAGGATCGAACTGCGTGCCGACGACAAGCACGGGGTTCGAGGTCCGCGCGGTGAACGGCCCCGTGTAGCGATCGGCGTCCGCGCAGGTTCATTCGGCGCAGACGCTCGACACCCATGTCTAGATGCGGCCGAAGTAACCGAGCTGCGCTTCGGCCGCGCCCCCGGCAGCCGACCAACCGGCGTAGGAATACGGTTGTCAATGTCCGAGCACGCGACACCGGGGAACCCTTCGACGAAGTTCGGATCGCTCGAACGCCTGAAGGACGCGGTCGAGTCCGACCATGGCGGCTGACCCGTACACGGCTTCGGTGCACGTCGCAACGCAGCCCGAGCAAGTCTTCGACTATTTCACCCGGCCCGAGGCGATGGTGTCGATGGACGGGGGACTACGCCGTTCTCGATGCGCGACCGAGAGGCGAGTTCACGGTCGACATCAACGGCGTTCCCGTCCGCGGTCGGTACCTCGACGTCGAGCGCCCGAGGCGGCTGTTGATCAGCTGGGGCCACGCCGGCTCCGAGCGACTTCCCCCGGGCTCGAGCACACTCGAGGTCACGCTCACACCCGACGGCGAAGGCACGACCGTTCGCATCGACCATCGCGATCTCCCGGAGCTCGAAGCGCGGCAGGACGCGCTCGGCTGGGCGCATTTCCTCGAGCGTCTGATCACGGTGGATGCCGGTGGCGACCCAGGTCCCGATCCCTGGGCGACGTCACCCTCGTAGGACGGACGCCGATGACGATGGAGCCAGCCGGGCTCGAACCGGCGACCTTCTGCATGCCGAGCAGACGCTCTCCCAACTGAGCTATGGCCCCAGGAGAGACCTCAGTCTAGCGGCGTACAAGGGTGCCTGGCTTGAGCCAGGCACCAGACTCACGACCTGGCACGGGTACCCTGCTGGCATGGGCTGGCGGCCGAAACGAAGGGGCAAGCGCCGCCGAGAACGCCGCAGAATCGCGCGCGCAGTTCAGGTCGTCCGCGAGCTCTTCTCGAGCGGACCGCCGGCGGATCCTACGGACGATCCACGCGACGTCGAAGGCGGAGTTGGCGTCCGCGAGCCAAGGCGGCCGCTTCGCCCGAGCTCGAGCGGCGCCGTCGCTCTCGAAGCGCCTCCGGAGGAGATCCGCGACGTATGGGCGGTCGGCGACGAGGAGCGCAGCTAGCCGGCGACGGCTGCCGGCTCGAGCTTCGGCACGTCGCTCCACAGCTGCTCGAGACGGTAGAAGCGGCGCGTCTCCGGTGTGAAGAGGTGGAGAACCACGTCGAGGTAGTCGGCGACGATCCAGTTCGCCTCGACGAGCCCGGCCGTGGAGCGCGGAAGCAACCGGTGGTCCTTCTTCAGCTGACCGGCGACGTCGTCGTAGATCGCTTTCGTCTGCCGTGCGTTCCGGCCCGAGGCGATCACGAAGAAGTCGGTGTAGTCGCAGACGCCCCGCATGTCGAGAATCGTGACGTCCGTCGCCAGCTTCTCTTGGCAGAGAGCTGCGGTGTGGCGTGCTTGCTCGAGGGGGTTCAGATGCTCGACTCGCCTTTCGTGGTTCGTCCCAAACTTACGGGCGCAGTGTAGCCCGGCTCAGGAATAGAGACCGAGGCGCGCGATTGCCGCAGCCACCGCGGGCGGGACGAGCCCGTCGATCGGCTCGTTGCGCGCGACCCGCTCACGAACCTGCGACGAGGAAACCGGCTCGGGATCCATCTCGAAGAAGGAGATGCGGTCGGGCGCTGGGACGCGAGCCTGCGCCTCGCGCAGCCGCTCGTCGGGGACGCCCGGCCGCATCGCCACACCGAGCCGGACGAGCTCGAGGACGCGCCCGGGTTTTTTCCAGTTGGGGAAGTCGGCGAATTCGTCGGCACCGACGAGGAAGACCGAGTCCGGAGGTGGCTTCAGCTCCTCGAGCGAATCGACGGTGCGTCCGTGCCGATCGAGCTCCACTTCCGCCTGAGCAAGCTCAGCGAACGCGAGTCGCGTGAGCTCGAGCCGCGCTGCCGCCGGGGTCGTCGCGAGCTTGTGACCGGGGTCGGCGACGACGAGCACGAGGAGTCGCACGAGCCCGAAGTGCGAGATCGCTGTCCGGGCAAGCGCAACGTGACCTACATGGGGTGGGTCGAACACACCGCCCAGGATCCCGAGCGACCCTGCTACTGCCATTCGAGCGTCTCCTCCCCGATCTCGACCTCAGCCCCACGCCGCACTCCGGCGCGGCGGAGGGCCTCCTCGAGCTCCGCGGCGGGAGGCGGCGTGCCCACGACACGGAAGCCGCGGTCGGTGCGGAGGATCCGAAAGGCAGGCCGGCGGCTCGGGCGTGGCCGGTACTCGAGGAAGTCGGGGAGAGACTCGTCGGCTGCCGGCCTGGGAGGCTCGGCCGGACAGAGCTCGAAGAGGGCGCGCTTGAACTCCTCGATGCCCTCGCCGGTCGCACAGGAGACGGCGAAGGTGCGCAGCACCTGGTGGCCTCCGGCAGGCGCGAACTCGGGTACCGCCGGGACGAGATCGATCTTGTTCAGGACGACGATCTCGGGGAGCTCGGCAAGGCCTGCGCCGTACTTGATCAGCTCGTTTCGAATCGCCGCATAGTTGCCTGCGATGTCCTCCGCCACGACGTCGATGACGTGGATCAACACGCGGGCGCGCTCGAGGTGGGCGAGGAACTCGTGGCCGAGCCCAGCTCCCTCGGCCGCGCCTTCGATCAGGCCAGGCACGTCCGCGACGACGAGTTGGCGGCCGTCCGGTGCGTCCACGGTGCCGAGCACGGGCTCGATCGTCGTGAACGGGTACTCCGCGACCTTCGGCTTGGCGTTCGAGATACGGCGCAGGAGCGACGACTTGCCCGCGTTCGGGAGACCGGTGAGCGCGGCATCGGCGACGAGCTTCAGGTGGAGGACGAGATCACGCTCCTCGCCCGGCAGGCCCGTCTCGGCGAAGCGCGGCGTCTGGCGTGTCGGTGTGGCGAAGCGTGCGTTGCCGCGTCCCCCCGCCCCACCCCGGGCGACCACGAAGCTCGCACCCGGCAGGCTGAGGTCCGCAACGAGGCGGCCCTCGCCGTCCAGAATCTCGGTGCCGACCGGAACCCGCAGCTCGACGGACTTCCCATCCGCTCCGTGCTTGCGACTACCCGTGCCGTTGCCGCCTGGCCCGCCGCGCGCGACGTGCGTCCCGCGCAGGGACGAAAGATCGCGGAGAGCTGGATCTGCCTGCACGATCACGTCCCCGCCACGGCCGCCGTCTCCCCCGTCGGGGCCTCCTTTGGGGACGTACTTCTCGCGCCGGAGGCTGAGGCCGCCGTCGCCGCCGCGGCCGGCTTCGGCGTGGATATGGGCGCGGTCTCGGAACAAGGCACCCTCGCCTTCGGCAAGGGAGCCTAGAAGCTCATTCCGCCGCCGCGGCGACGGAGATCGTGCGCTTGTCGCCGGAGCGACTGAACTCGACCGTGCCCGCGTGAAGCGCGAAGATCGTGTCGTCTCGGCCGAGACCGGTACCCGGGCCGGGCCGGAACTTCGTCCCGCGCTGGCGGACGATGATCATGCCGGCCTTGACCGGCTGGCCCGCGAACACCTTGACCCCGAGCCGCTTCGACTCCGAGTCGCGGCCGTTCCGCGAGGACCCGAGTCCTTTCTTATGGGCCATCTACGAGCCCTCCTCCTTCGCGGCGATCGCGGACTCGAGTGCCGCGAGCGCTCCCTTCCGCTTTCCATGTGCCTGCTCGTACTCGAGCGCGGCGGCCAGCATCGGCGCGTTCCAGTCGGACGCAGCCTTCTTGATCTCGGCGACGGTCATCTCCTCGTAGCCCGAGGGCATGCCCTTCACGTGGTCGACCTTCGGTGCTGCCTCCGCCGCCGCCTTCGCGGGCGCTTCCCTTGTCGGCTCGGCCTTCGCCGGTCTTCGCGGTCCTGCGGCACCGATCGACTCGATCTCGATCTGGGTGAGCGAGGCTCGGAAACCGGTGTGCCGGCGGTACCCGGTCCGCTTCTTGTACTTGCCGATGCGGATCTTGGGGCCTTTGACGGCACCGACGACCCGTGCGGTCACCTCGGCGCCGCCGTCGAGCGTCGGTTCGCCGTCGCCCCCGACGAGCAGCACGGTGGGCGTGAACGTCGCTCCGTCAGCCTCCGGCAGCCGGTCCACGAGCAGGCGCTCGCCTTCACGGACGCGGTACTGCTTCCCCCCAACCTTGATGATCGCGTAGGTCATTGGTCTTCCTGCGTAGGAATCGCGGGCAGAGGCCCGCGAGCCGCGAAATCATAGCCGACGAGCGAGGTTCGAGCAGGGTCAGACCCGTGGGGTCTGACCCCCCGGGCCGCGGGGGCCGCGGTCGAAGTCCTCGATCCACTCGGACATCGGGACGTACTCCGCTGCTTCCTCTCCCTCTTCCGTCGACTCCGTAGCCGTTGCCTCTTCGTCGACCACCGGCTGACCGTTGTCCGACGCCACGGGTTTCCGGCGCTTGCGACCACCGCGGGTCCCTCGGCGCGTTCGCTTCCGCTTCGGCTGGCCGTCGGCGGCAGCCTCGCCCTCGGCGATCGGGGCGGCTTCGGGCTCGGCCTCCTCGGCCTTCCCCAGATCCGGCGGTGGGACGTGGATGGTGGGGACGGGCTTCGCGCTGTCGGCAACGAGCGCGTCCGAAGCTGCAGTCGTCGGAGCCTTCTTCTTGCGGCCCCTGCCGCCACGGGTGCCGCGGCGCGTCCGCTTCTTCTTCGGCTGCTCACCGGCCGGCGCAGGCTCCGCGGCAGTCTCGGCGGCGACCTCCGTTTCGGCCGCGTCCTCTTCCTCTTCCTCTTCGACCGGCTCCGTGGTGGTTTCCGGCGCGACCTTCTTCGCGCTCGCCGCGCGCGTGGGCTTCTCGGCCTCCGCCTCGAACGTGATCCGCGCGGCCGGAGGCGCTTCGTCGGCGAGCGTCGCGTAGGCGACCCCGTCGAGGGCGCGGCCGACCTTCGCGGACACCTTCTTCCCCACGAGCTTCGCGGCACTCGCCACCAGGACCTCGTAGCCGTCGAGCTTTCCGACTCCCGCACTCGCGTCGTGAAGACCGACCTCGAGGAGCTTGAGCTCCACAGTGTCGTCCTCGGCGACCGGCGCAGCCGGGCGGAGCGCGTCGAGCTTGCCCTGGTCGAGCACCTCGAAGTGGTCGAGATGGACGTGGCCGTTCTCTGCCGGGACGAGGAAGAACCGCCGGCGGGCGGCTGCTTCGATCGCGGCGAGCCGCTCGCCGCCCGGACCTACGAGCAACGAGAGCACCCTGGGATGAACCGCGACCCGGAAGGCCTGTGCCCTGGCCCCTTTTGCAATCGTGCGGAGCTGCCGCTCGACCTCCAGAGCCATGGTCGCCTCGGAGACGACGAACCCGTCGCCGCCGCACACCGGGCACTTGTGGGTGAGGATCTCCCGCGGCCCGTCGGTCACGTTCTGCCGCGTCATCTCGACCAGCCCGAGCGGGGAGATCTCGACGACGTATGTCTTCGTCCGGTCGCGCTCGAGCTCGTTCCGCAACGCCTCTTCGACCGTCTCGCGGTTCTTGGGATTCGCCATGTCGATGAAGTCGATCACGATGATCCCGCCGATGTCGCGAAGGCGGAGTTGGCGGACGACCTCCTTCACCGCCTCGAGGTTGTTCTTGACGATCGTGTCCTCGAGCCGTGCCGTCGAAGACTTTCCACGCGAGCCGACGAAGCGGCCGGTGTTGACGTCGATGACGGTGAACGCCTCCGCATAGTCGAAGACGAGGTAGCCACCGGACGGCAGGTCGACACGCCGAGCCAGCGTCGAGCGGATGTCCGCGTCGACTCCGTATGCCTCGAAGAGCGGGGCCTTCTCGCGGTAGCGATGGACGCGCTCGATCATGTGCGGCGAGGTCTTCTTCAGATAGCTGACGATCCGCCGGTACGTGCGGTCATCGTCGATCTGCGCCCCCACGAAGTCGCCCGCGAACAGGTCGCGGACGATCCGCAAGGGAAGCTCGGCCTCCTCGTAGACCAGGCTCGGCGTCGTCGCATCGTCCGTGCGGGCCTGGATGGTCTTCCAGAGGCGTTGCAGGAAGACGAGGTCGCGCTCGATGTCCTCCGCGGACGCGCCCTCCGCAGCTGTGCGGACGATGATGCCGCCGCCCTTCGGGTCGAGCTTGCCGACGATGTCCTTGAGACGCGTCCGCTCCTGATCGTCGAGCCTGCGCGAGACTCCGGAGCCTTCGCCCTTCGGGACGTAGACGAGGAAGCGCCCGGGGAGCGAGATCTCGGTGGTCAGCCGAGCGCCTTTCGACCTCATCGGGTCCTTGACCGCCTGGACGAGCACCGTCTGGCCGCGCTTGATCAAGTCTTGGATCTTGCGGGCGCCCTTCCGGCCCTCGAGCTCGGGCCCGACGATCTCGTCGACGTAGAGGAAGCCGTTCTTCTCCAGCCCGATCTCGACGAACGCGGCTTCCATTCCCGGCAGGACGTTGTCGACGACGCCGAGGTAGATATTCCCGGCGATGGAGCGGCGCTCAGGGCGCTCGAGGTAGACCTCGGCCACTCGATCGTCTTCGAGGATCGCCACCCGCTGCTCCCCGACGTCGACCGAGATCAGCAGCTCGCGCTTCGCGGCCGGAAGCGGGGCTCGGCGGGTCGCAGTGCGCCTCCGACCTCCCCGGGCGGACTTGCGGTCCGGCTTTCGCTCGGGGCGGCCGCGAGCCGGCGGTTCCTTCGGCGCCTCCTCGGGCTCTACGGTCGCCGCCGCAGTCTCTGCTGCGCCGGTCTTCTTTCTGCCACGCCCACCGCGGCTCCCGCGGCGGCGCCTCTTCTTTGCGGGCGCCGGAGCTTCACTCGGCTCCGGCCCCGTCGTCGGGGCCTCAGCGGCCTCCGATACCTCCATGACCGCGGTGTCCTGCGGCGCGGTCTCTTCGTGTTCCTTCTTGCCGAAGCGGAACCAACGTAGTGGCAAAGTTTCTTTCTCCTCGTTTGATCGCGCGCGTGAAAGGAGACGCCGTGGGCGTCTCCTGCAACGCGCTGCGGATGTTGAAAGCTACGGCCACAGGCCTACCCGAAGGGTAGCAGCCGCCCCCGCGTCCCTCGCCGCCACCGGCTCTCCGCCGGGCAGAGCCCTCCGCCGGCGCGGTGAAGGCGTCAGGCCGCCGCCGGCCGCAGGCGCGAGCGCCTGCCGCTCACGGCCCGGAGCCGTTGGCTGAGACGCGCCCAGGCCCACGGTTCGAGCTCGGAGTAGCGTGTCTCCGACTGCCCTCGGGTTGCCTCGAGGTACTCGAACCAGGCGTCGGCTTCCTCCAGCTGCAGGAGCTCCTCGGCCAGTTCTGTGTTGTGAGTGGTGCCTCTCATCACTCCGTTCAGGCCGGATGCTAGGTCCCGGGCCGGACGGACTGACGGTCGCTAGGAGCGGGGCGATTCGAGGCGCCGAAGCGCCTCGCTGAGCGCCCATGTCGTCATCGCCGCGAGGGCAGCGTTGACGAGTGGAGCGGGCAGCGAACGGCTCCCTCGCCTAGCCACGGCGCGGAGCGCGAAGCTCAGCGCCAGGGCGCCGGTGGTCGCGCCGGCGACGACGGGAGCTCCTTCCAGGACCGGGCTTCCGCGGAGCGCGCGGAGGCGCGCCAGCAGCCGGACCTGCTCGAGGGTGAGCAGCGGCCGCGACCGGCCCATCGCCCCACCCCCGAGCCCGAGGAGTGCCGAGCGGACGACCGAGGCGCTCACGAGGCTGCTCTCGACTGCGTCGCTCAGGACGGGAATCCGGCGCGCGAGCGCGGGCGCGTCCTCCGCGGCCTCGGCGATGCGATGCGCGACCTCGTCCACAGGGAAGCCTTTGCCCGTCTCGCATTCGACGACGAACGGCGTGAGGACGAACGACGACGTCCATTCCTTCTGGGGCCAGAGCTGAACGAGAACGACCGGGACGACGGAGCGGTCAGCCGCGCGGACGAGCGCCCAGTCCGCTGGGCTCGGCGCGCCTGCGATCACATGGACGATCACCGAGGCGCCTGCTAGCCGCGACTGCCCGTTCGCGACGACCGCACCCGGCTCTGCGCCTCTTGCAAGCTCCTTTGCAAGCTGCTCGCAGAGCATTCCGCTGACGACGACCGGTCCCGAAGGCGCCGGAGCCTCGGCCTGCAGCTCCCCGGCGAGACGGCGGGCCTCGAAGACCGCCGAGCGAATCGCCGCCACGTTCATCGAGCGGGTCGCTCCGCGAGGATACCTCGGGCGTGAATTCCCTGCAGGACGCCGATGAGGAAGAGGTTCGACACCATCGATGTCCCGCCGACGGCGACGAAGGGCAGCGGAATGCCGGTCACCGGAGCAAGCCCCATCGACATGCCGACGTTCACGAAGACCTGGAAGAGGAAGAGAAAGACGAGCGCGCCGGCGACAACCGCTCCGTACAGATCGCCTGCGACGGTCACCACGCGGAGGCCGCGCCAGACGACCAGGAGGTAGAGCAGGAGCAGGATCGCGCACCCCACGAAGCCGCGCTGCTCTCCCAACGAGGCGAAGGCGAAATCCGTGGCGTGCTCCGGCAGGTAGTCGAGCCGGGTCTGACTCGCCTCGATCACACCGCGACCGTCGAGCCCGCCGGAGCCGATCGCAGTGATCGACTGATTGACATTCCACGTGAGCCCGCCGGGATCCCGGCCCCGGTCGAGGAACCCGGTGAAACGGTCTGCCTGGTACGGCTTCAGCACCTGGATCCCCGAGGCGGGAAGGATCCAGAGGACGGCAAGCGCTCCGACGCCGGCGACGACCAGCAGCGCGAGCAGCTGGCGCCACCGCACACCGACGAAGAAGAGAACGGCGAAAAGGCCTGCCGAGTACACGAGGGCCGTGCCGAGGTCGGGCTGGAGGAAGACGAGACCGATCGGAACCGCACCCAGCCCGAGAGCGGACACGATCGTCCGCCGGCGCGTGACCCGACCTGCGCGCTCGACGAGAAACGCCGCAATCGCAAGGACGAAGAGCACCTTGCCGAGCTCCGAGGGCTGGAACTGGATGGGACCGACGTCGATCCAGCGCTTCGAGCCGCGAATCGTCTCGGCCGCGAGGAACACCACGATCATGAGGCTGAGCGTCGCGCCGTAGACGAACCGCCAGTGACGTCGCGCGAGGTCGAGCGGCGTCACGGTGGCGAATACCAGTGCAGCCATACCCACGCCCGCTGCGAACACCTGTCGGACGACGTAGTAGTCCTCGTCTCCGGGAACGTCGAAACGCGTGATCCCGGCGACCACCCAGAGGCCGTAGGCGACGAGAGCCGCGCCGGCCGCAAGCAGCACCCAATCGAGCCGACGGAGCAGCGCGAGCGGCGCCAAGCCCGCACGTTCACCGCGGAGCGTGACTCGCTGTTCGGCGTACTGGACCATCAGTCGGTCTGCACCAACACGGTCTGCGGAGCGGGGACGCCGAAGAACTTCTCGAAGAGGCGGAGGGCCGCGGGCGCGGCTGCGGTCGAGCCGTGGCCACCGTTCTCGATCAGCGCGCAGACGACGAGCCGTGCGTTGTCCGAGGGGCCCCAGCCGCACCACCACGACTGGTCCTCGAGGTGATCCGATGGATAGCCGGGGAGCGGGACGACCTTCTCCGCCGTGCCCGTCTTGCCGGAGATCGGCACGTCGTAGTTCGCGAAGACACCGGAGGAGGTGCCGCTCGACGAGTGCGTTGCCGCGTACAAGCCCTCTCGTATCGCGAGGAGCGCCCCGGGGTCGACGCCGGAGGGCTGCGGTGGACGCGGGGCGAAGCGGCGGAGCACCACTTCCGGCGATCCCTTGCCGTTCCCGGGCTGCTCCACGTCGGAGACGAGGTAGGGAGTGACGACGTTTCCCCCGTTCGCGAGCATCGCGTAGAACGTCGCCATCTGGAGCGGCGTGACCAGCAGGTCGCCCTGGCCGATCGCGAGCTGGATCGAGTGGCCCGGGTTCCACGCGCGGTCCCAGTCGCTCTTGAACGTCTTCCGCCTCCAGTCGGGAGTCGGGAGCAGACCCTCGGACTCCCCGCCGATGTCGAGCCCGGTCGCCTTCCCGAAGCCGAAGCGGCGTGCCCATTGCTGGAGGCGGACGCGGCCCTCGGAGCCGCGCTCGTAGAAGCGGTTGCCGATCTCGTCGAAGTAGGTGTCGCAGGATTGCGCGAGTGCCTCGGGCAGTGTCATCGGCCTGTTCACGTACGGGTTCCAGTTGCGGAACTTCTGGCGGTCGAGCCCGTAGTAGGCCACCGGCGGGCACTGGAGCGACTCGTAGGCCGAGAAGACGTGCTCCTGCATGCCGGCGAGCGCGGTCACCGGCTTGAACGTCGAGCCGGGCGGATACGCGCCGGCCAGGGCGCGGTTCATCCCCGGCGTATTCGCACGCTCGGCGGCTTCCTCGTTCAGGAGAGGCGCGAGCTTGTCCAGGTCCGGTGTTCCGGTGAAGAGCGACGGCTTGTAGGTCGGCGACGAGGCCATGGCCAGGACGGCGCCGTCACGCGGGTCGAGAGCGATGATCGCGCCGCCGTTCGCAGCCCAGTGGCCGTCCGCGTGCGCCAGATCGATCCCGTACCGAAGGGCGAGCTCGGCCGAGCGCTGCACCCTGGTGTCGATGGTCAGCCGGAGCGCGAGCCCGGCCTGCTTCTCCTGCCGAAGCTGCGGCCCGCTCACGGGGCGGCCGAGAGAGTCGACCCGGAGCTGCTCGATCCCCGCTCTTCCGCGGAGATAGGAGTCGTACGCCGCCTCGATTCCCGACTTGCCGATCCTGTCTCCCCCGCGAAGCCCCTCGCGGCGAAGGCGTTTCAGCTCCTCCGGAGAGATCTCGCCGACATAGCCGAGTATGTGCGACGCGAGCGCCCCATACGTGTAGTCGCGGAGGTACGTCTCGACGATCCGCACACCCGGGAACTCGGCCTGGTGCTCGTACAGGTAGTTGACCTGCGCCTCTCCGACCGCCCGCTTGACCGTAATCGGAGTCAACGGGTCTGAGCGCCTCTCGTCGACCTCGCGGGCGAGCGCGGTCGCGGACACGTTCAGGATGCCCGCGAGACGCGTCACGATCTCGTGCTTGCGCCGTCTCGGCATGTCGGCGACCGAGAGCTGGACTGCGGTGCCGGAGACATTGGCGACGAGGACCCGGCCGTGGCGATCGAGGATGGGCCCGCGTGGAGCCTCGACCCGCAGGTGTCGAAGCTGATTGTTCTGGGCCGCGTTCAAGTACTCGGCGCCCGAGAGCACCTGCAGCGACCAGAGCCTGAAGAAGAGCACCGCGAAGACGAGGAGCGCGACCGCGCCCAGAATGCCGACCCGCAGCGCAAGCGGCGGCGTGAGCCGGTACGGCTCGCGGACCCTCGGGTCGGGAGGAAGGAAGCGCTCGGAGGGTGAGCGGGGCTCGCGGTAGGCGCCAGAGCTCATTTCGGGATGATCGCCCGCCTAGACAACGAGCTCGACCTCCGCCGCAGGCTCGAGGACGGTGCGCTCTCCGATCAATCGACGAATGAGGCGGCGCACTGGAAAGGCCAGGGCCAGGTTCAGGAAGATCGCTGGGAGGAGCGCAGTCACGAGTGCCTGCCGCGCGACGACCTCCTCGCCGAGCATGTAGTGCAGAGCGAAGGCGAAGACTCCGGAGAGAACGGTGATCACGCCGACGGCGACGAGCGGGGCGAGCGCCCGTCCACGCCCCGTCGTCTCGCCGTAGCGGCCCGCCCAGAACCCGGCGAGCGTCAGTACGAGCGAGGTGAAGCCGAGCGTGTCCAGCGTGAGGGTGTCGACGAGGAGCCCTCCTCCGAAGCCGAAGACCGCGCCGGGAACCGATCCGCGGAGCAGGCCGAGCACGACCACGACGACGAGCAGGATGTCGGGCGTGCCGCCGAACACGAAGATCGTAGACGCGACTGTGGCCTGGAGCAGGCCTGCGACGAAGACGAGCGCCGTCGCGCGGAGCGCGTCTCCGGGCGTCATCGTGGCGCGGACCGGTCGATCGGTACGAGCACGAGGACCGCGTCGAGTGCTCCGAAGTCCACGTACGGGTCGATCTGCACCTGCTGGAAGAAGTCCGTGTCGGTCTGCCCGACGCTCGTCACCTCGCCGATCGGGATGCCCTTCGGATAGAGCGAGCTGAACCCACCCGCGCGCCAGCCCGCGGTCACGATCTCGTGTCCGACCTTGACGACGTCCGCCTTGCGGACACGATCGAGGACGAGCGTCTCGCGCGTGCCGCGCGCGTGCCGCACGATCCCCGATGCCTGAGTTCGTAGGTCGATGGCCGAGACGGCGGCCTGCTGGTCCGTGAGCAGCTGGATGCGAGCGGACCCCGACGTGACGCGAGTTACGAGCCCGACGAGCCCTTCAGGAGTGACGACTGGGTCGTTGACACGCACGCCGTTCTTCGATCCCGCGTCGACCACGATCGCCTGCGTGAACGCGCCCGCGGGACGAGCGATGACGGCGACGGACAACCCCGTGAAGTCGCTGGGAAAGCGAGGCCCTCCGAGATAGCGCAGCTGCTGCCGCAGGAACGCGTTCTCCTGCACGGCGAACTCGTTCTGGATCACGCGCTGGCGGAGCTCCTCGTTTTGCTCGCGGAGACGTTCTGCCTCCGAGCGCGCCGAGAACAGGCTGTCGACCCAGCCGTAGGCGTCGCGGAACGGCCGCGCAACGCGCTCCACGCCCACGGCGAACGGCCGCAGCACGGTCGCGCCGGCCGACTGGACTCCGCTCAGCGAGCCGTCTTCCCCCGATCGGAACGAAAGCGTGATGAGAACGAGGGCGCAGAGCAAGAGGGAGCCGACGATCAGGCGACGCCGCATCGCACTCGCGCTGCGCGGAGAGAGTCGCGTCGTCGGGATGCGCCGGACGTTCACGCCCAGCGCCGCAGGTCGCGCGGTGCGGTGGCGCGGCATGACGCCGCATGGTAGCTGGGCTTGGGGCTAGTTTCCGTTATGGGGTCAGACGTGTGGGGTCTGACCCTGACCGGTCAGTAGCGCAGGAGGCCGTTACGGCGGGCGGCGCGGCTCCTCGCCGAGCGGTGGATGACCTCGAACTCCTCGAGGCTCCGACCGGAGCCGACCGCGACGCACGTGAGCGGGCTGTCCGCGAGGTGCACCGGGATCTGCGTCTCGTGCCGGACGCGGTCGTCGAGCCCTTGCAGGAGCGCGCCCCCGCCCGCGAGCACGATCCCGCGGTCCATGATGTCCGCCGCGAGCTCGGGCGGCGTCTTGTCGAGGGTCGACTTCATGGCGTCGATGATCTGCGTGACCGGCTCGTCCAGCGCACGGCGGATCTCCTCGGAGGAGATGACCACGGTCTTCGGGAGGCCGGTGAGCATGTCGCGACCGCGAACCTCCGCCTGGAGCTCCTCCTTGAGGCGGAACGCGGAGCCGATCTCGAGCTTGATCTCCTCCGCCGTCTGCTGCCCGACGAGGAGCTTGTACTCCTTCTTGATGTGGTTGACGATCGCCTCGTCCATCTCGTCGCCGCCCACGCGCATGCTCTGGGAGACGACGATGCCTCCAAGCGAGATCACGGCCACTTCGGACGTGCCTCCACCGATGTCGACGATCATGTTCCCCGTCGGCTCGGCAACCGGGAGACCCGCTCCGATCGCGGCCGCCATCGGCTCCTCGATCAAGTACGCCTGACGAGCCCCGGCGGACAATGTGGCCTCCTCGACCGCGCGCTTCTCGACGCCGGTGACACCGGACGGTACGCAGACGACGACCCGCGGATGCGCGAAACGGTGCTGGTGCACCTTCTGGATGAAGTGCCGCAGCATCTGCTCGGTCACGTCGAAGTCGGCGATCACGCCGTCCTTGAGCGGGCGGATCGCCGAGATCGTCCCGGGGGTCCGGCCGAGCATCCGCTTGGCCTCCACCCCGACCGCGTGTACCTCGCCGGTCCTCTGGTCGATGGCCACGACCGAGGGCTCGGAGAGGACTATGCCGCGTCCGCGCACGTACACGAGCGTGTTCGCGGTGCCGAGGTCGACCGCCATGTCGCGGCCGCCGAAGCCCGTGAGGGTCTTGAAGAACGCCATGAAGGGGGACCGAGTCTACCTGGGTGTTTGCAGCAGATTTGGCGCGTGACGCTCGAGGAGTGAAACGAGCAGCGGGCCTGGGAGCCCCACGACGTTCAGGTAGTCGCCGTCGATCCGCTCGACGAGCCGACCTCCGAGGCCCTGGATCGCATAGGCCCCAGCGCGTCCCTCCCACTCCCCGCTCTCGAGGTACGCGTGCAGCGCCTCGGTGGAGAGCGGCCGGAAGCGCACCTCGGTGGACTCGTTGCCGACGAACTCGATCCCCGGTCCGAGCAGGCAGAGGCCCGAGACCACGGTGTGCGTGTGACCGGAGAGCTCGTGCAGCATCCGCGCGGCGTCCTCGCGATCGACGGGCTTGCCGAAGGTGCGCCCGGCGAGGACGACGGCCGTGTCAACGCCGAGGATGACGTCCTCTTCCCGAGCGACGGAGCGCGCCTTGCCCTCCGCGTGCGCTCGCACGAGGGCAGTGGGATCGAGGTCGGTCTCGTCGCCTTCCACGTACTGCGGTCGTACGACGTCGAAGGGGATCCCGAGCTGCTCGAGAATCGCGCGCCGCTGCGGCGAAGTCGAGGCGAGGATCAGCTTCACGGTGACGGCTGCCCTCGGAAGTTCCGCGCCAGCTCCGAGTGGTAGCGGCCGCCGAGCTTCTCTCGGTTCTCGGCCGCCCAGTCGTCGAAGCGGTCGCGTCCGAGCGGCGGCTCGTGCGAGGCGAGCAGGCCGGCCTCGAGTGCGTCGAGCTCATCCCGGGTCGCCACGACGTCCCGAAGCCCGAGCCCGGCGACCAGGCCGACGGCGCGGGCAACCGGCTTCGGTGCGCGGCGGATCCATGCACGCCCGTCCACAACCGAGGCGATCAGCCGGACGAAGTCCTCGAAGGCCCAGCGCTCTGGGCCCGCAGCGTCGACCGCGGTGTCGCTCTCGCGCACTCCGGCGTCGACGCAGATCCGGGCGGTGTCCCAGACGGACACGGGCTGCACCTGGTAGCGGCCGTCGCCGGGGACGAGGAAGAGCGGCACGTGCCGGAGCGCCCATGCGATGTTGTTGACGAGGATGTCCTCGGGCCCGTAGACGAGCGTCGGACGCACGATCGCGTGGGAGACGCCTACCGCGCGAAGCGCCTCCTCCGTGCGGGCCTTGCCACGGAAGTACGGGAACGGAGACCGCGCATCGCAGTTCGCGACGCTGATGTGGACGATCCGCCGCACTCCCGCCCGCTTCGCCGTCCGGAAAAGCGCACCCGTGTTCTCGACGGCACGGTCGAACGTCGTCTCGCCCCGCTCGAGCCGTACCCAGTAGGTGTTGTAGAGGGTGTCCACGCCGCGCAGGCTCTCGTCGAGCGAGTCGTCGAACGCGAGCGGCGCCCTCTCAACCTTCGCCGCGAGCGGGTGCGAGGGATCGGGACGCCGCGTAAGGGTTCGCAGCCGCCGGCCACGATCGAGAAGGGCCTCCGCGATGTGGCGACCCGTGTACGAGAACGCCCCGGTGACGACGTCGAGCTCGGCCACGGTCACGCGGTTATGCGCAAGACGAGAATCCGCTCACGCGGATTCTCGTCGCGCGAAGACCCCTAGAGCGCGGCCGCTTCGCGGCCGCGGTCGCTCCGATTTCACATCAGCCTCGAGTTTGCGCGCGACCCAGATCTCCTCGGCGGGCCAATTTCGACCCCACTCCGGGTCGTGGTCGCTGTAGTACTCGTGCCGCTGCGCGTCCTTCGGCGTGCGAAGCTCGATCAGCCGCTCGATCTCGAAGCCGGAGCGACGAAGCACGTCGATCCAGTCGCCGTACGTGAGTTGGAACTCGACGCCGCTCTCGGGAGTCCACTCGAAGCGGTGCATCCCGAAATACGGTCGCTGGAGCTCGGTCGTCGCATCGCCGACGTCCGGGTAGCAGATCGCCGCCAGGGGCGTGCCGTGCATGAAGACCAAACGTCCTCCGGGTCGAAGGAGGCGCGCAGCCTCCGGAATCCAGCGGTAGGGGTCGCACCAGTTGCTCGCTCCGTGCTCCGAGAGCGCGAGATCGAAAGTGGCATCCGGGAGCGGAACGTCCTCCGCGCTCGCCTCGACCAGCGGGAATTCGATTCCGATCTCCGCCATGCAGCGGCGTGCTGTCTCGAGCTGCGCAGGAGTGACATCGACGCCCACCGGCCGCGCGCCCCGCTTCGCAAGCCAGGCAGAGAAGTACGCCGTGCCGCAACCGAGCTCCACCACGTCGAGGCCGGCGATCTCACCGAGCGCGACCACATCGGTCTCCCGCCATCCGAAGACGCCCCAGGTGATCTCCTCGGCAGCCCACGCCCGGCAGGCGTGCTCGTCGGTGTACTCCGCGTTGTTCCGCGTCCAGCGCTCGCGGTTGCGGACGACGTAGTCCGGCTCAGCCAAGCTCGTCGCCAAACCAGAGTGCGATCTCTTGCCGGGCCGTATCGAGGGAATCCGAGCCGTGGACGAGGTTGTCCGGCATGGAGAGGGCGAGGTCGCCGCGGATCGATCCCGGCTCGGCGTCGGCCGGGTCGGTCGCGCCGATCGTCTTGCGGCACGTTTGGATCGCACCTTCGCCCTCGAGCACCATGGCGAGCGTGGGGCCCGAGGTGATGAACTCCACGAGTTCGGGAAAGAACGGCTTGTCCCGGTGCACGTCGTAGTGGCGCTCGGCAAGGTCGCGGTCGACACGCACCAGCTTGGCTGCGCGCAGCTCGAGCCCCCGGGCCTCGAAGCGCGAGAGGATCTCCCCGGCGAGGCCGCGCTTCATGGCATCGGGCTTGATGAGGACGAGCGTGCCTTCGCGGGCCATGCGGCCGCCGAGTCTAGTCAGTCAGTTGCAGTCGACCGTCGTGGAAGCTCGCGCGGCGGCGCCACCTCGTCGAGCACCGGAAGGGCCGGAGTGATCGGCGTCGCGCAGTGGGGACAGACCTGCCACAACGATTCGAGCGGCTGCCCGCACGACGGGCAGGCCTGCTTGAGCCGCGTCGTGCACACGGGGCACACGAGATACGTCGGCTCGACGCGGGCCCGGCAGACGGGGCAGCGCTGGTCGAGCTGTGAGAGCCGCTCCTCCATGGCCTTGATCTCGAGCTCCCGCTCCCGCGCGTCCTGGAGGTACTCGGGCGGGCGGAAGAACATGTAGATCACGGGGCCGAGAAACGGGGGCACCAGGCCGATCAGCGTTGCGAGCCCGATGAGCCGCGGATCCTCGATTCGCCGGCGCGCGTCCTTGAACGTCCAGTACCCGGTCGCCAGCCAAAGGAGGACGAGCACGACGATCGTGATGTTCCGGGCGAGTGTCCAGCCCTGAGAGTCGAAGACGTCTGCGAGAAGGAACACGGTCACAACAGAAGCTTGCCCACGAGATAGCCGAGTGCAAAGGCCCCACCGACAATCGCCGCGACGAAGACGAGCGCGAACGTGAGCACGCCGAGCCGCTCTCCTACCTTCGCCATCCCGCACGCTCCGCCTGCGCGAGGTCGCCGAGCAGGTACAGCGAGCCCGTCACCAGCACCGGCTCGCCGAGCTCGTGTGCACGGTCGAGTGCCTCCCCCGCGTCGTCCACGACCTCGACCTGGGCGAAGTGACGGCGAGCGAGGTCGGCCAGCTCGCCGGGAGGGAGCGCTCGCGTGGACGAGGACCGCGTCGCGACGAGTCGGTTGCCCGCGCGGCTGAGCTCTCGCAGCATCTCGTCCGCATTCTTGTCGCTGAGAATCGAGACGACGATCGTCCAGTCTCCGGCCGGAAGCCGGTCGAGGAGGAAACGCACACCCTCAGGATTGTGCGCGCCGTCTCGGACCTCGGTCTCCCTTTGCTCGAAGCGGCCGGCGAGGACGATCTCCGGGTCGGCCTCGATCGGGTGGCCGACGAACGCCTCTGCCGCCTCACGGGCCGCGCCGATCCTGATCTCGTTTCCCGGGACGAGATGCGACCAGGTGTCGTCGGGAAGCACGACGATGCTTCCCTCTTTCGCCACCGCGAGCTTCTCGCGCGCGATCTCCTCGAGCGTGTCTCCGAGAACGTCCGTGTGCTCGAGACCGACGTTCGTCAGCAGGACGACTCGCGTGCGGAGGACGTTCGTGGCGTCGTGTCGCCCACCGAGGCCGGCCTCGACGACTGCGGCGTCGACGCCCTCCTCCGCGAACGCGAGGAGCGCGGCCGCCGTGACCGCTTCGAACTGGGTTGCTCCGATCTGCTCCACTGCGGGGCGGACAAGTCCAACCGCGCCCTCGAAGTCCGCCTCCTCCCCGTCGATCCGAATGCGCTCGTGCCAGCTTGCGACGTGTGGCGAGATCGTGGTGCCGACCGAGAGCCCGTCGGCCAGCAGAAGCTGCTCGATGGTGACCGCCGCGGTCGACTTGCCGTTCGTTCCGACGACGTGGATTGCGAGAAACGCGTCCTGGGGATCGCCGACCGCGGCGAGCAGAGCGACCATCCGCTCGAGCCCGAAGCCCTCGCTCGGCCAGGGCGACATCGAGTCGAGCCACTGCGTGCCGGTCGTCATGTGCCATCCGAGCGTACTTCTCGGAGCCAGCGGCCTGGCCGACGGAATCCGTCTCCCTCGACTCGGAGAGCTCCACGGCGTGAGTCGAACTCAGTGTGGCATTCCTCTTTGAGCGCTTCTTGAGCGCATGGGAAGACGGTTCCGCACAGGTTAAGCGCGAACCCTCGAGGAGGAGGCTCCCGTGTCGACGGCATTTCGAGTTCGAACGCTCTTCAACGCAACCGTCACGCTTGTCGCGCTGCTGCTGGTCGTTGGCGCGACAGCGGCACACGATCTCGACGCAAGCTCTGGTAACGGCGGGGAGGCGGTGACGGACGTCGCAGGGCCACCGTGTCGCCTCAAGGCTCAGGCGGTCTTCTGGACGTCGACCGATTGGGAGCTTCTCGGTCAGGAACTCAAGACGCAGCTCTCTCCCTGTGCCGACTACTACATCTCGATCCCCCCGCTCGCCTCGGACAAGACGGGCCTCCGGACAGCGCAGGACGACGTGATCAGGAGACTCGGCCGCCAGTTCCATCCGGTCGCCGAGATCACGCTCGCCGGCGAGACGGGCTGGGCGACATGGGTGACTGCAGCTCCCGGGCGCACCTGGTTCGACGCAGGTGTTGAGTTTCGCAGGCGCATGAACGCGGCGGGGTACCGGCCCGATCTCGGAGAGACGTGGCTTCTCAACGAGTTCGAGCGGAGCACACGGAAGAACGAAGCGCCGTACTCGCGCACTGCGATGGCGGAGCTGCTGCGAGGGTTGTACACGGGTGACGGGAGCGGGCCGACCGTTCCCGGGATCATCGAGATCGGGATCGCCTACACGCACCAGAACATTCCCGATGTCGAGGGCTACAAGTCCGAGCTCAAGGCCTGGCTCCTCGACTCGGCATTCTGGACCCGCATCGCGCCGTATGTCTCCGTGCTGACGAAGGAGGTCTACCCGGACGCCCGCTTCTGGGGCGTGCCGGGGACGTCGCGGAACAACCGGGCGCGCCAGCTGACGCAGTACATGGAGCACGCGATGAACCTCGTCAACGCCGGCCCGGCCGAGATCGGCCCAGCGCGGGCGCTCTTCAACCGAACGTACATGCCGCTCGGAAGCGCCACCTGGCCCGCCAGGGGGCCCGATCCGTACACGCCTCCCTTCTGCTGCGGTCACGGCTGGACGCTGATGCCGCTCGACGCGATGCTCTCGTTCGTCTCCGAGCAGGTCTATTCGATCCGGCGCTACGCCGCGAACCATCCGCCGGGAGCGCCCCGAGGCCGGCTCGGCTTCTCCTGGCAGCCGACGAACAACTTCCGGCTCCCGCCGGACGAATGGGACCGCGCGAAGCGCTCGATCGCGTCACGAATCGCGGCCGCGATCCGGTACTCCTATCGGCCGGGCATCGGTTCGTCGAACCTCGCTTGCATGCCCCCGGGCAGCGCGACGGACTGGTGTCGCGGAGCCGA
>JBKPDR010000017.1:0-30142 GCA_046727975.1 Actinomycetota bacterium
CTCGGTGGCCATCAGGCCTTCTGTGCCGGCGCCTTGGCCTCTTCCTCTTGTGCCTGTGCGACGAGCTGCTCCGCGAGGTCGCGCTTCGCGTCCGGATCGAGCTTCTTCACCTCGTTCTCGACGACCCGCCTGTTGTAGTTCTGGTTCCAGTAGTCGAGCGAGTCGAAGCCGAGCAACACCGCTTTGCCCACGAACTGGCGCAGCACCTCGTTCGTCGGGCCCATCACCCAGCCGGCCTTGGCGTCGCGGAGGTAGCGCTCGAGCTCCATGTCGCGCTTGTAGCCCGAGCCGCCGCAGGCGTGGAGCATCTTGTCCACGACATGCGCGACGTTCTTCGCGGCCTCGAACTTGATCTGCCACGCCCAGTGCAGATAGTCGGCCCGTGCGAACTCCCCGGGAGCGAGCGTCTTCGTGTTGTTGTCGGTCGCCCGGTCCATCGCCTCGGCCACCGAGAGCACGAACGTCCGGGCGGCGTTCGTGTCCATGACCGCCTCGCCGACGTAGTCCTGGATCGTCGGATAGTCGGCCACGCGCATGCCGACGTCGACGTGGCGTTTTCGTGTCGTGTGGCGCTTGGCGATGTCGATCGCGCCGAGCGCGATCCCGTTCCAGACGGAGGACGAGCCGATGAGGAACCAGGGATCGACGGACTCGTCGTTCGAGGCCGCCCCGTCCCCGACGGGGCCGACGATCTGGTCCTCGGGAATCTCGACGTCCGGCACCTCGAGCGGCCCCGATTGGTTTCCGCGCAGCCCGAGTGCGTCCCAGAGCGACGGCTGCGCCTGCACGTCGTCGCCGTCGATCACGAACACGGAGAGGTCGTCGTAGCCCGAGAAGTCGGGGCTCGTGGTCTGGACGACGTAGAAGTCGGCGAAGCCGGCGGAAGTCGTCCACGACGCCTTCTTGCGAACCTTGAAGCGGCCGTTCACACGCTCCGCGCCCGAGGAGATCGGGTACCAGAAATGTGAGCCGGTCTCGGGATCGGAGTAGGAGAGGGTTCCGATCTTCCCGCTTCCGAGCGGCCGGATGTAGCGGTCGACCAGCTCCGGCGTCGGGCGGAGCATGATCGTGTTGACCGCGCCGATGTGCATCACGTAGCACATCGCCGTCGATGCGCATCCGTAGCGCGCGATCGTCTCGCATGCCATCGCGTAAGCGACGTGGTTCTCCCCGAGTCCGCCGTACTCCTCGGGAACGGTGAGCGCGAGGAAGCCGTGCTCGCCGAGCAGCTCGAGGTTGCGGCGGGGAAAGAGGAGCTCGTCGTCCGAGCGCTTCGCGTTCGCGCGCAGCTCCTTCTCGCAGAGCTCGATCAGCGTCGCGCGCAGCTCCTTCTGCCGGTCGGTGAAGAACCAGTCGGGATCCCAGTCGTAGCCGAGTCCCCAATACGGCTCGGAACCCCACATTTTCTCGGACATGCCCACCTCCCGACGCAGTTGCTAGCGGGCTCATCGTAGAGCCTCGCTCGACGCACGAGCAAGACGGTCGAACGGCCTCAGGAAGGAGACGCGACGAGCGCGTGGTCGAGCCAGCGCTCGAAGAGAGCACGCGCGTGCCCGCTCATCGCGTCGCCGTGGCCCTCGAGCCGGGCGACGAGATCGTCTAGCGCACCGGGGCCGAGCATACGCTCGAGCGACTCCCTGTACTCGGGTACCTCGCCCCACTCACGCGCGAGGTCGGGCGACACCTCGACGTGGAACTGCAGGCCGTACGCGGACTCGCCGATGCGGAACGCCTGGTTCGGATACGCCCGCGAGCCGACGAGGCGCACGGCTCCCTCCGGAAGGTCGAACGTGTCGCCGTGCCACTGCAGGGTCATGAAGTCCGGCGGAAGGGCCGAGAAGACAGGGTCGTTCTGCCCTTCCTCAATCAGCTCGACGGGGAGCACACCGACCTCGGGTGCAGGCCCAGGGTAGACGCGTGCGCCGAGGCTCGCGGCGAGGAGCTGGACGCCGAGGCAGACGCCCCAGAACGGTGTGCCGGAGCGCACCGCGTCGGCGATGAACGCCTTCTCTTCCGTGAGCCACGGCAGCTTCGCGTCATCGGTTGCGCTCATCGGGCCGCCCATGCAGACGATCGCGTCGATCTCTCGTCGGTCGGGGAGAGGCTCACCTTCGTCGAGCTCGACGCGCTGGATGGTCGCCCCGCGCTCCCGCAGCACGTCCTCGTACACGCCGGGCGGCTCGCAGGCGATGTGCTGGAGGACGAGGACTCGCATCGAATGCGATCCTATGTCCATGCGAATCGGTTCATGGCCGCTCGTCGCGCTCGTGCTGCTCGCGCTCGCACTTCTGCCGCTCGCCGCCGGGGCGCAGCCCCAGCCGTTCCACTCCTCGATTCGGCCGCTCTCGACGTCGATGCAGGCGCGACTCGACGGCCGCTACTGGCACGAGGGGTGCCCCGTCGCGCTCTCGCAGCTCCGGGTCCTGAGGGTTCTCCACCACGACTTCGACGGTCGCGTGCGCACCGGCGAGCTCGTCGTCAACAGGGACGTCGCGCGGGCGCTCGTCGGCGTCTTCCGACGGCTCTACGAGCTGCGCTTCCCGATCCGGCACATGCGCTTCGCCGACGTGTACGGACCCGCGCGCGACCGGCCGAAGGACGGCGACCTCAGCGGGTCGTTCGAGTGCCGGGAGGCGGTCCCCTCACCTTGCACTGGCGGGACGGGGACGGGCAGCTGGTCGAACCACGCGTACGGGCACGCCATCGACTTGAACCCCGTCGAGAACCCGTACGTCGGCTGCGGCATGACGCGCGATCCGACGAGCCTGCGCTACGTCGACCGCACGCCGTTGCGGAAGGGCATGGTCACACCGGCGGTCGTGCGCGCGTTCGCCTCGATCGGCTGGGGCTGGGGCGGCTACTGGACGGGCGACACGAAGGACTACATGCACTTCTCCGTCAACGGGCACTAAGTCGCTGCGCGCTCGCAGGCCGCGCGGACACGCCGGCCGTGCTCAACGCGACGCTGTGGGAGCGCCGCCTCCGCGGGAGCTGAGGCAGGGTTCGCGGCTCGCGGCCCGAACGACGGCGGCGCCGATCCGGGAGAGCTCACGGCGACGCACCACCCAGCGGGTGATATGTCGCCTTCCGTGTGGTTCCGACTGGTCCCTTTTCGGGGGACCGATCCCGTGCTGTCCGCTACGCCGCCCTCATGACCTCGGTTCGCGTGAGCGACCAGATCACCCAGATGTCGAGCCCGATGATGAGCAGTGACCACCACGGGTAGTAGGGAATGAAGAAGAAGTTGTCGATCGCGCTGAGCATGGCCAGCACGAGCGCGGTGATCACCGCCCACGTGCGCATCGCGTAGAGACCCCACCCAGCGAAGAGCAAGAGCCCACCGAGTATCAGATGGATCCAACCCCAGGCCGATACGTCGAGGTCGAACGTGTAGTTCCGACCGATGACGAAGAACTCGTCGTTGATGATCGCAGCGAGACCGGCGATTACCTGAAAAGCACCGATCAGGAACAGCATCGAAGCTGCGAACGTCAGACCGCCAATCGCCCAACCCGACACTCTCGGGGAATCGGCTTCGTACTGGGCCATCAGGTCCTCCTCTCCACGTTTCTCAACGCGCTGTCGCTTCCCGGATAGCGTCGATTCGTGTTGCCCGGGCCAAGTCTTCGCCACGGCGAGGCGGGCGGCGACGTCGAAGAAACCACATGCCCCTCCTTCCGATACGTGACGAAGAGCCAGAAACAGCACGTCGCGCTTATTGACGGCGGGGCGATCGTACAACCGGAGTGCAGCACTGTCTACAAGGTCAGGTCTCCGCTCGGCGGCTCATTCGCGGGTCGAGATGCGGCCCCCCGAGAGTGACCCGAGCCGCTGCGCGCCGGGGCACTCGAGTGAGAGCTAGCGGCTGCGCGGGCGTCCGACTAGCCTAGAGTGTGGACGGCCGAGCCATGGCGGACACGATCTCGAACTTCTTCGACGACCTGAACCAACGGGAGCACGTCCCGTCGATACGGAGACTCACGGGCACCTTTCGGATCGATCTGAAGCACCACCGAGGCGTCGACCACTGGCACGTCACGGTCGACCACGGTGACGTCACGGTCGCCCGCCTTAACCGCAGGGCCGAGTGCGTCTTAAGCACCGACAGGAAGCGGTTCGGCGAGATCGCCACGGGTCGGCTGAACGCGCTCACGGCTGTCCTGCGCGGCGTCCTGTCGGTGGAGGGCGACCCGAGCAAGCTGGTGCTCTTCCAACGTGTCTTCCCCGGGCCGCCTCCGCCGCGGGAGGAAGGTCGAGACGACGTGAGCGTGTAATGACGCCGAGCTGGTCAAGATCCTCGATGGCAACACATTCGTCGTCAGCGACGCCCGCGGTGACATCGAGGCTTCCTCGACCGATCCCACGGGCCTCTTCTCCTACGACACCCGTTTCCTCTCGACCTGGGTGCTCATGCTGAACGGCGAGAGACTGAATGCGCTCTCGACCGACGACCTGCAGTACTACGAGAGCCGGTTCTTCCTCGTGCCGGGCACGGGCACCGTCTACGTCGACGCGAAGCTCTCGGTCATCCGACAACGGACGGTCGCCGACGGTTTCAACGAGGCCCTGACGATCCTGAACCACGACGACGAGCCCGTGAGCCTCACCGTGCGCGTCGAGGCGGGCTGCGACTTCGCGGATCTGTTCGAGGTCAAGGACGCGCTGCAGAAGAAGGGCACGTACTACGTGCGAACGGGGAGAGGGCATCTCTTGCTGGGGTACGAGCGAGAGAGCTACAAGCGTGAGACGTCGATCTCCGCGAGCACTCCGGCCGAGGTGGACGAGCACGGTCTCACCTTCACGGTCCGGATCGAGCCTCATCGCGAGTGGCGGACCGAGCTGAACGTCGTAACCGGACTCCCCGGGCTCGGCGTCTCGCGATCGAAGGCCGGGCGGGCCGGGCGCCGTGCACGGCCGAACATGCAGCGTGACCTCGAGCGCTGGGTCGCCCAGGCACCGCGGCTCGAGTGCGACTGGGATCCGCTCGGGGCCACGTACCGACGAAGCCTCGTCGACCTCGCCGCCCTCCGCTTCTCGCCGGTGATTGCCGGTGGGCGGAGCCTCCCGGCCGCGGGGCTGCCGTGGTTCATGACGATGTTCGGTCGGGACAGCATCTTCACGAGTCTCCAGGCGCTGCCCTTCACATCGGAGCTCGCGGCCACGACCCTGCGCGTTCTCGGCTGGTGGCAGGGGAGCCGCGTCGACGACTTCCGCGACGAGGATCCGGGCCGCATCCTCCATGAGATGCGCTCCGGTGAGATGACGGCGTTCGAGGAGCGCCCGCACTCTCCCTACTACGGATGCGCGGACGCGACGCCGCTGTACGTCGTCCTGCTGGACGAGTACGAGCGCTGGACCGGCGACCGGAAGCTCGTGCGCGACCTGGAGGTCGAGGCGCGGGCTGCGCTCACGTGGATCGACGAGTACGCGGACCTGCAGGGCAACGGCTACGTCTGGTACCGCCGCCGGAACGAGGAGACCGGACTCGAGAACCAGTGCTGGAAGGACTCCTGGGACTCCATCTCCTACCGTGACGGCAGGCTCCCGGGCTTTCCCCGCGCGACGTGTGAGCTCCAAGGCTACGCGTACGACGCGAAAGTGCGAGCGGCGCGCCTCGCGAGGATCGCCTGGAACGATCCGGCGCTCGCCGACCGGCTGGAGAAGGAGGCGGCCGAGCTGAAGCGCCGCTTCAACCGCGACTTCTGGCTCGACGACGGCGGGTACTTCGCTCTGGCGCTCGACACCGACGGGAATCCGGTCGACGCACTCTCCTCGAACAACGGGCACCTGCTCTGGAGCGGAATCGTCGACAAGTCCAAGGCGAAGTCCGTCGTTCGCCACCTGCTCGGGCCGAGGCTCTTCTCCGGCTGGGGAATCCGGACACTCGCCGAGGGTGAGGGCCGCTACAACCCGATCGGCTACCACGTCGGGACGGTCTGGCCGTTCGACAACTCGTTCATCGCCTGGGGACTCCGCCGGTACGGCTTCAAGGACGAGGCGGCGAGCGTCGCCGCCGGCATCCTGGAGGCGGCCGAGTTCTTCGAGGGGCGGCTTCCGGAGGCGTTCGGGGGCTACGAGCGGCCGCTCACGAAGTACCCGGTCCAGTACCCGACCGCCTGCAGCCCGCAGGCATGGTCGACCGGGGCGCCGCTCTTGTTCCTGCGCACGATGCTCGGCCTCGAGCCCGTCGGCGAGCACCTCGTGGTCGACCCGGCACTCCCGACGAGGATCGGCCGGCTCGAGCTGCTGGACATCCCGGGCAGATGGGGGCGCGTCGACGCGTTCGGGCGCGGTCGTGTCGAGGTCGGGCGCCGGACGTCGAAATCGCGATGACGCGAGGATAAGGCCGGGACCGCGAAAGGATGCTGGAAGCGTTCTTCTGGGGCGCGGTCGGCGCGTCGGCGCTTCTCGTCGGCTCGCTCGTCGCGTACGTGTTCGCGCCGAGCCGACAGGTGATCGCCATCGTCATGGCGCTCGGTACCGGCCTTCTCATCGGCTCTGTGTCGTTCGAGCTGATCGACGAGGCGCTCGAGACGAGCACAGTCGCCTGGGTCTCGCTCTTCGTCCTGCTCGGCGCGGCCGTGTTCACGCTCGGCGACTGGTTTCTCGACGCGAGGGGCGCGTCCGAGCGAAAGGACCCCATGGGAGAGCAGGCTGACGGCAATCCGCTCGCCATCGTGCTCGGCTCGGTGCTCGACGGGATTCCCGAGTCGTTCGTGCTCGGACTAACCGTGCTGCAGGGCGGCGTGAGCGTGTCCTTCCTCTCGGGCGTCGCGCTCTCCAACTTCCCCGAGGGGATGTCGTCCTCGAGCGGTCTCAAGGCGGCCGGCTGGCCCAGGAGCCGCGTCGTGCTCATGTGGCTCGCCGTGGTCGCCGTCTCGTCACTCGCGGCTGCCGCCGGCTATGCGCTCCTCGACCCCCATAGCGGCCGGACCGTCGCCATGGTGCAAGGCTTTGCCGCGGGCGCTCTGCTGGCCATGCTCGCCGACACGCTCCTTCCGCAGGCGTACAAGGTCGAAGGCGTCTGGACGGGATCGCTCGTCGTCGTCGGGTTCTCGGCCTCGCTCGCGCTCGACGCGCTCTAGTTCGTTCGGACCGGGCCCTTCGCTCGCTCCTCCCCGTCCTCGACCGCGGTTGCGCTCAGAAGAGTCAGGCCGAGGTCCGAGACGCGTTGCAGCAGCGCCTGGAGCTCCGCCTGGTCGCGCACGGCTCCGACGAGCGCCGTGTTCCTGTCCTCGTACTGCAGCGTCATCCCCTCGAAGGCCGCCGCGACCTGGTCGCTCAACCTTCCTTCGACGAGCAGCCGATATTCGCGACCCGCCACAGCACAAGGATCACCTGCGCGCACCTCGCGAGCTACGCAAGAGCAGCAAGATCATATGGGTGATTCCGTCTGCGTGAGGAGCCCGAGCGACGTCGCCCGGGCAACGGCGTCGACCCGCGCGTTGACGCCGAGCTTGCGGTAGATCGACCGCGTGTGCGACCGCACGGTGTTGGGAGAGAGAAACAGTTGACCGGCGATTTCGCGAGTCGACAGATCGGTGGGCAGCAGACGGAGGACCGCCAGCTCGGCCTCGCTCGGCCGTTCGAGCAGATCACCGTTTCCGGCTCGTACGTTCGCCTCGTCGAGATCCCTCCGCACCTCGTCGGCAAGCGAGGCGACGCGGCCGCTGTCGGCAAGGCTCCGGATCTCGCCGAGCGCCGAGCGCAGGGTCTGTTCCGCTCGGTCAAGGCGACCGCGTCGGCAGTGCAGGCGAGCGAGCAGGACGAGCACGAAGGCATGGTCCAAAGTCGGAATCTCGTCCCGAAGGAATCGCTCGGCACGTCCGAGCGCACGCTCGGCAGCGGAAACGTCGCCCTCACCGAAAAGGACGACCGCGTGCGCGACGAGCGCGTTCGCAGCGAGCCAGCGGGCGTTCGGACCGAGCTTGGACGCGAGTGACCTGGCGGTTCGAGCATGCCGGCGCCCGAGCGCGAGGTCTCCCCGTTCGACGGCGACGAGCGCAAGCGTCGAACGCGCGAACATGTGGCCCGGCACCTGGCGCTCGGCGTCCGGACGTTCGATGGCCCGTAGGGCGGCGGCCCAAGCCCCGTCCATGTCACCTGCCAGGTAGAGGGCGTGGGCGTAGCTCGCGAGGGAGGCGAGGAGCACGTCGTCCGCGCCCCTCATGGCGATCTCGACAGCTGAGCGACCGTACTCCACGGCCGCACCGACGTCGCCGTCGATGGAACCGGCGCGGACCATGTTCACGACGGCGCGCGCGTAGGTGGACTCGCGACTCGCGTTCCTCTTCTCCGAGAGGTCCGCGAGCCCGAGCAGGCGGCGTTTCTCGATCGATCGATTCCCGAGCATCGCGGCGGCCGTCGCGGCGGAAGCCGTCAGCTCTGGGTGAGCTTCGAGCACCTGATCAGGGAGCGTTTGCACCCAGCGCAGGAGGAAGTCGGATTCGCCGTTCCTGATCAGCGTCAAGTGAGAATCGCTGAGAACCCCGGCGACGAGCTCGTGGTCCCCCGCCGCAGCGGCGTGCTCCACTGCTTCCTCAGGGAGACCGCGCGCGGAGAACCACTCGGCCGCGCTCCGGTGGATGAGCTCCGCCGCACCCGGCTCCTCCGACCCGAGACGGAGGGCGGCGAACTCCGCGAACAGCGAGTGAACGCGAACCCAGCCGGCGTGTCCGACGGGAAACACGAACAGATTCGAGCGCTCCAGATCGGCGATCTTAGATGCGGAGTCGCTGAGGCCGAGGACGTCGTCCGCGAGCTCGCTCGTGAATCGGCGCAGGACCGACGCACGCAGGAGGAACGAGCGGACGTCCTCGTCGAGCGCACCGAGCACCTCGGTGCTCAGGTACTCGGCGACGAATCGGTGATCCCCCCCGAACTCGCGTACCGCGCGACCCGGATCGTCGACGCTCCGGAGCCACAGCGCGGCGAGAAAGAGCGCCGCGGGCCATCCCTCCGTCCGCTCGATGAGCAGCTCGAGCTCTTCTTCGGCGAGGTCGACTTCCCCGTGCTCCAGAAGCACCGCCTGTGCCTCGGTCGACGTGAAAGCGAGATCCACAGCACGCACCTCCGCGAGTCCGCCGCGGGCACGCATGGCTCCGAGCGTCAGGATCGGGTCGAACCGGGTGATCGCAACGAGGCGTGCTCTATGCGGCAGGTGCTCGATCGCGTGACCGATCGAGGCGATCGCCTCGGAGTCGGTCACGGCGTTGAGGTCGTCGAGGACGATCACGAGCTCCTCGCCGAACGCCTTGACCCCGTTCATCAGCTCGTCCACGCAGCCTTTTATCGGCTCTCCGGGCAAGCTCAAGCGTTGCAGCGCCGGCCGTCCGAGTCCGGCACGGACGCGGTCGACGGCAGTTGCGACGTATCGCCAGAGCCGAGTCGGCTCGTTGTCGCCCGCATCGAGCGTCACCCAGGCGAGTGGCATCGGTCGGCTCGCACACCAGGCCTGAACCGCGGTCGTCTTCCCGTACCCGAGGGGCGCCGTGACGAGTGTCAACTCCGCACTCGCCCCGGAATCGAGCAGGTGCACGAGCCGTGGGCGCTCCACGATGCCCGCGCGCCGGCGAGGCGCGGCGAGTTTCGCCTCTGCGAGCAACGGCAACTCGCGAGAGGGAGCACTCGAGCGCCGACCCCGATCCGGCTCAGTGTCGCGCGTCATCGCGGCTTCTCCTGGAAAATGCTCGCAGATCGGAGAACGCGTTGCCAGATCCGCCCGTGTCGAGCCGCGCCGACGTCTCGTAGCGCCGCGCGCTACCGCGAAGCGACCGTCCGTCGCGCGCTCAGTACGTCCCGTAGCGTGACTTCGCTGCTCGAGCGCTGTACGTGATGACGTCCAACACGGCGCCCAGGGCCACGAACAGCCACTCTGCCCCGCTCACGCCTCCGATCGCGGACCACGCGATGACGTAGAAGATAGTCGTCCAGGGAAGGAACAGAAGGCCGAGGAGCGGCCAGACCCAGCTGTCGAACGCGACGTCGACCTTGTTCCCGAAGATCCACCAGACCGCGAGCGCGATCCGAGGACCGAGGCCCGTTGCGATCAGCAGCATGCAGCACATCGAGTTGACTCTCTCGAAACGAGGCGGAACCGTCAAGGCACGTCTCGCCCGACGGGCCGATTCACCTAGGTGATCTCGGAACGCCGCGAGCTTGAGCAGGGGCGCACGGAGCGCGATCCGACGTGTAAGGACTCCGACGTGCTCGGAGATCGGGCGTTGCCCGCGGGTGGGCAGCTCGCGGAATCGCGCTGAGCTCCGTGCCGATTCTGCTCACGCTCGCGCTTCGTTCCTGATCACCTTTCGGGCGCGTGTCGGCGCAGGACGCAGCTCGACGACGACTGCCACGGTTCCACGGAAATCACCTGGGTGAACGCTTCCCGTTTTCCTACTTCCTGCTCGGCGCGCGCTCTAGGGTGCCGTGGAAACGGCAAACGGGAGGTGCAGAGTGCTGGCGGCTGACTATCCGTTCCTCGACCTGGTCTGGACGATGTTCATCTTCTTCCTCTGGGTGATGTGGTTCTGGCTTCTCATCACCATCTGGACCGACATCTTCCGCCGCCACGACCTCTCCGGCTTCGGGAAGGCTGCCTGGCTCATCTTCACGCTCGTGCTGCCGTTCCTCGGGGTGTTCATCTACTTGATCGCCGAGAACGAGGGGATGACGAAGCGCAGCATCGAGCGTGCTCAGGGCCAGCAGGCTCAATTCGACGAGTACGTGCGTCAGACCGCGGCGAGTGGTGGCGCGGCGGGGGAGATCGAGTCGGCGCAAAAGCTGCTCGCAAGCGGCGCGATCACCCAGGCGGAGTTCGACTCCATCAAGGCGAAGGCGCTTGCCGGCTAGCAGGTGACGGGAAAGGGGACGAAGAGATGGCCATCGGACCTGTGCAGTTGCTCGTGCTCGGCTTCGAGAAGCCCGATTTCCAGGGCGAGATCCTCGCGGAGCTCGACCGGCTGAAGGAGTCGGACGTCGTGCGGGTCATCGACGGGCTCGCCGTCCACAAGGACGCCGAGGGCGAGGTCACCGTGTTGGAGCGCAGCGATCTCTCCAAGGAAGAGGCCGCGGAATTCGGCGCGCTCGTCGGTGCCCTCGTCGGACTCGGCGCCGGCGGTCTCGAGGGAGCCGAAGCAGGAGCCGAGGCGGGCGCCAAGGCGACGGGCGAGGGCGTCGACGTCTTCTCGGCTGAAGACGCGTGGGACGTCGTCGAGGACATCCCGAACGACACTGCCGCGGCCTTGATCCTGCTGGAGCACCGGTGGGCGATACCCCTTCGAGACGCGATCGTGCGGGCGGGCGGCTTCCGGATCAGCGACGGGTTCATTCATCCCGAGGACCTCGTCGCGATCGGGCTCCTGGCATCGGCTGAGTCCGCAGGCAAGAGCGCGTAACGGATCGGAAAGGAGTCGAGGATGTTCGGACCGGGACGCAGAATGGCTCGCAGAACCGCTCGTCGAACGACCAGGCGTCAGATGGCGATGATGTCACCTGAGCCGTACTACGACGAGCCGCAGTACTCCGAGCCGCCTCCGGCGGCACCCGCGGCACCGGCAGCCCCGAGCTATGCCGCGGAGCTAGAGCAGCTTGCGCAGCTCAAGGCCCAGGGGATCATCAGCGAGGAGGAGTTCGAGGCCAAGAAGAAGCAGATCCTCGGTCTGTGACGTTGGAGGCGCTTCGGCAGGACTCCGCCGCAACCTCGTGATCGAGGGTTCCCGCGATAGCCGCCGGGAAGCGCGCCGAGATCGTCCTCCAGGGGACGTCGACATGGTGACGGGAGCAGGAGAGGAGCAGCATCCATGAGCACCGAGACCGCGACGGCCCAGACGTTGGGCGCGAACTCCGAGGTCGGGCAGCTCAGGACGGTGATGGTCCACCGGCCCGACCTCGCACACGAGCGACTCTCGCCCAGCAACTGCCACGAGCTGCTCTTCGACGACGTGATCTGGGTCCGCCGTGCACGGCAGGAGTTCGACGCGTTCGTGGACCTCATGCGGGACCGCGGAGTGGAGGTCCTGATCCTCCACGAGCTGCTCGCGCAGACGCTCGAGGATCGCGAGGCCCGGGAATGGCTGCTGACGCGCCGCGTGCGTCCCGAAGAAGTGACGGTGATGTTCGCCGATCCCATCGCGGACTGGCTGGGCGAGATGCCGGCCGACGAGCTCGCGACGCGGCTGACCGGCGGGGTGACGGTCCAGGAGCTGCCGGACGAGATCCGCTCGACCATCGGGCGAGCGCTGCAGCCGACCGACTTCGTGCTCGCGCCGCTGCCGAACCAGCTCTTCACGCGCGACCCGAGCGCCTGGCTCTACGGCGGCGTCTCGCTCAACCCGATGTTCTGGCCGGCGCGGCAGCCCGAGACGCTCAACGTCGAGGCGATCTACCGGTTCCATCCGCGGTTCCGCGACGCCGGCTTTCCGATCTGGTTCGGAGGCGTCGACCACGACTGGGGCAACGCCCGCCTCGAAGGCGGCGACATGATGCCCGCGGGCGACGGAGTCGTCCTCGTCGGGATGGGCGAGCGGAGCACGGCCCGTGCTGTCAGCATCCTCGCCCGCAACATGTTCGAGGCGAACGCGGCCCGGCTCGTGATCGGGGCCCAGATGCCGCGTGAGCGGGCTGCGATGCACCTCGACACCGTCTTCACCTTCTGTGACCGGAACATCGTCACGCTCTACGAGCCGGTCGTCTCCCAGATCCGCCCGATCCTGTTCCGGCCCGGTGGGCTCGCAGGCGTGCAGGCAGAGGTGTCGGAGCGCTCGTTCCTCGACGAGGTGAAGGACGCCCTCGGGATCAGCGATCTGACGCTCGTCACCACCGGGGGCGACGAGTTCGAGGCGGAGCGCAACCAGTGGGACGACGGCAACAACGTCGTCGCGATCGAGCCGGGTGTCGTGATCTGCTACGAGCGCAACGAGGCGACGAACGCGAAGCTCGCCAAGGCAGGCATCGAGGCGCTCCCGATCGCGGGACAGGAGCTCGGTCGAGGACGCGGAGGCGGCCACTGCATGACCTGTCCAATCGTCCGGGACGCATGACGGAAGGAGAACACTCATGAGCACGATGGTCGACCTCCGCGGGCGGAACCTCATGAAGCTGGCGGACTTCACGCCCGACGAGATCACCTACCTGATCGACCTCGCCGCCGAGCTCAAGGCGGCCAAGCAGGAGGGACGCGAGGAGCAGAAGCTCGTCGGCAAGGAGATCGCGCTGATCTTCGAGAAGGACTCGACCAGGACGCGCTGCGCATTCGAGGTCGCCGCCTACGATCAGGGCGCGAACGTCACCTTCATCGGCCCCGGTGGCTCGCACATGGGCCACAAGGAGACTGCGAAGGACACCGCGCGCGTCCTCGGCCGCATGTACGACGCGATCGAGTACCGCGGGTTCGGCCAGGACACGGCCGAGGAGCTGGCGCGCTGGGCCGGCGTCCCGATCTACAACGGCCTCACCGACGAGTGGCACCCGACCCAGATCCTGGCCGACTTCCTCACCTTCCGGGAGCGCATTCCGAAGCCGCTCAACGAGGTCGTCTTCTGCTACCTCGGCGATGCGCGCTTCAACATGGCCGACTCGTATCTCGTCGGCGGGGCGAAGCTCGGCATGGACGTTCGCATCGCCAGCCCCAAGTCGCTGTGGCCGCGTGACGAGATCACCGAGCTGGCACGGTCGATCGCCGATGAGACGGGAGCGCAGATCACGATCACCGAGGACGTCGCCGAGGCGGTCCGCGGCTGCGACGTGCTGCTCACGGACGTCTGGGTCTCGATGGGCGAGCCCGACGAGGTCTGGGCGGAGCGGATCGAACTCCTGCGGTCGTACCAGGTCAACGCGGAGACGATGGCGGCGAGCGGCAATCCGGACGTGAAGTTCATGCACTGCCTGCCGGCCTTCCACAACACGGACACGCAGGTCGGCAAGGAGATCTTCGAAAAGTTCGGGATGGAGGCGCTCGAGGTGACCGAGGAGGTCTTCGAGTCGCCTGCCTCGCTCGTCTTCGACGAGGCCGAGAACCGCATGCACACGATCAAGGCCGTCATGGTCGCCACGATCGGGAGCTGAGCGATGCGGGTCGTCGCCGCGCTCGGCGGGAACGCGCTGCTCCGGCGCGGGGAGCCTCTGACGGCGGAGAACCAGCGCGCCAACGCTCGTGTGGCATGCAAGGCGCTGGCGCCGGTCGCGCTCGAGCACGAGCTCGTGATCTCGCACGGCAACGGGCCGCAGGTCGGCCTGCTCGCGCTGCAGGGCTCCGCGTATACCGAGGTCGATCCGTACCCGCTCGACCTCCTCGGCGCCCAGACCGAGGGGATGATCGGCTACCTGATCCAGCAGGAGCTCGGGAACGAGCTGCCGTTCGAGAAGCGCCTGGCGTCACTTCTCACCCTGGTCGAAGTCGACTCGAAGGATCCCGCCTTCGGCGATCCGACCAAGCCGATCGGGCCGATCTACTCGGAGGAGGATGCCGACCGGCTCGCGGAGGAGAAGGGCTGGGTGTTCAAGCCGGACGGCGACAGCTTCCGTCGGGTCGTGCCGTCACCGTTGCCGCAGCGGATCTTCGGGCTCGAGCCGCTCGAGTGGCTCCTCGACCAGGGCTGCGTCGTGATCTGCGCCGGTGGCGGCGGCATCCCCGTCATGTACACGGACGAGCCGGCGCCCGCCGGACGTCAGCTCGTCGGCGTCGAGGCCGTGATCGACAAGGACCTCGCGAGCGCGCTGCTCGCCCGTGACCTGCGAGCGGACGCGCTCGCGATCGTGACCGACGTCGACGCCGTGTACGAGGGCTGGGGCACGCCGGAGCAGCGTGCGATCCGCCGGGCGACGCCGGAAGCTCTGGCGGAGACGGAGTTCGCGGCAGGCTCGATGGGGCCGAAGGTCAAGGCCGCGTGCTCGTTCGTCGAGCAGACCGATGGCCTCGCCGTGATCGGCTCGATCGCGGACACGCCGGCGCTGCTGCGCGGCGAGGGGGGCACCATCGTGACTCGCGATGCAGCCGGGATCGAGCTCGCCCCGGTGGCAACGACGTCGAGCAGCGCAGCGCGGATCGACAACTCGTGAGGGTCGCGTATGGCTGGGCTTACGACCGTCGAAGGGCCTCCGCAGCCGAGACCGCCGAGCCTGCTCGACGCGATCCTCCCGGTCGTCGTGCTGATCGCGTTGATCGCGCTCACGATCGCGCTCTTCGGCGTCAGCGCCACCGACGGGCCGCTGCAGGTCGCATTGCTCCTGAGCGCCGCGTTCGCAAGCCTCATCGCGTTCAAGAACGGCTACACGGCGGCCGTGATCGCCCTCGTCGGCATGGTCACGGGCAGCTCGTGGACGACGGCGGAGACGCTCGGCGTCGCCTTCGTTGCGATGGCGAACGTGATGGGCCTCTCCGAAGCGGTGGCCGCCGGCGCCGTGATCTGCGGCGCGTACTTGGTGACAAGATGACGCCGCTGTCCGGGACCACGATCCTGGTCCCGAACCTGGTGGGCGGCGGCCTTACCGTCTCCCGGCACATCCGGAACATGTTCTGGACCGCCGGCCCTGCGCTCGGAGTCAGCCTCGTCATCTTCCTCGTCCTCGGCTTGACCGCGGAGCCCGAGGGGCAGATCAGCACTGACGCAGCGCTCAACGTCTTGGAGAGCGCCTTCAACATCTCGGCTCTCAACCTGCTGCCGCTGGCGCTGCTCGTCGTGTTCACGATCAAGAAGGTGCCGCCGTTCCTGGCCATCCTCGGATCCGCCCTCTTCGCCGGCATCCTGGCCTGCTTCACACAGTGGGAGCAGGTCAAGGCATTCGTGGCGGAGCCGGGTCTGGGGGCGATCGACCGGGATCAAGGGCATCTACGCCTCCATGGCGACCGGCTACGAGAGCGCAACCGGGAACGCCGCGGTCGACCAGCTCTTCCCCCGGGGCGGGATGGCGAGCCTCCTGACGACGGTCTGGCTCGTCCTTCCGGCGCTGTCGTTCGCGGCGATCCTGAAGCACGCGGGCTTCCTCGAGCGGCTCCTCCGGCCGGTCGTGGCGCGGGCGCGGACACGCGGACGGCTGATCCTGGCCGTCAACTCGAGCGGCGTCGGCCTCAACGTGATCGCCGGCGATCAATACGTGGCCGACGTTCTGCCCAGCCGCATGTTCCGTGGCGAGTTCGAGCGGCGCGGCCTCGCACCCGAGGTCCTGTCACGCGCCGTCGAGGACTCCGGCACGGTGCCCTCGGTCCTGGCGCCCTGGAACACGTGCGGGGCCTACATCTCGGGGTGCTCGGGGCTCCGACCGCCACGTATCTGCCCTACTGCTACTTCAACCTCCTCAGCCCGATCCTCGACGTCGTCTACGGGTTCATCGGGTTCAAGGTTCCATCGACCACGTCGGCAACGCAGTTGCCAAGAGCGGACGAACGGGACGAGGCGACCACGCCCGCCATGACGCCGGCGAAAGGAGGCTCAAGTGAGTGACCAGCCCGCGGCGCCGGCTGAACCCGAGAAGAGCCGGTTCACGCTTCCTTCCGCGTACACGATCTTGTTCGGGTTGATCGTGCTGGCGGCGATCGCGACCTGGGTCATCCCTGCGGGCACTTATGACCTCAACGCCGAAGGTGAGCCGATCCCCGGGACGTACCAGGAGGTGGACGCGAAGCCTTCGCGGATCCTCGTCGACTCGCTGACGGCGCCGATCAACGGCCTCTACGGCATCGAGGACGCGACCGGAAACATCAACTACTACAACGCGGGATCGCTGTTCGGGGCGATCGACATTGCGCTCTTCATCATCGTGATCGGCGGGTTCCTCGGGGTGACCATGAAGACCGGGGCGATCCAGGCGGGCATCGGCAGCCTCGTTCAGCGGATGAAGGGCCGGGAGCGGTGGCTGATCCCCGCTCTCATGAGCGTCTTCGCCCTCGGGGGCACGTCCTACGGGATGGCCGAGGAGAGCCTGGCCTTCTACGCACTCGTCATCACCGTGATGATCGCCGCAGGCTACGACGCCCTCACCGGTGCCGCTGTCGTCCTGCTCGGCTGCGGGATCGGGGTCCTCGGATCGACGGTCAACCCGTTTGCGACGGGAATCGCATCGGGGATCGCCGGCGTCTCGATCAGCGACGGCCTCGTCGGACGGCTGGTGATCCTGATCGCAGGCTTGGCGATCGGAATCTTCTTCGTCATGCGCTACGCCGACCGCGTCAAGAAGGATCCGTCGAAGTCACTCGTCTACGACATGAAGGCCGAGAACGAAGCGCGCTTCCGAGCCGAAGGCGAGGCAGGCGAAGTCGCACTCACGGGCACGCACAAGACTATCCTGGCGCTATTCGCGCTCGCGTTCGTGGTGATGGTATACGGGGTGATCCCGTGGGAGGACATCGGGATCCCGCTTCCGACCTGGTGGTGGTGGTTCCCCGAGATGACCGCCTCCTTCCTGTTGTTCGCGATTCTGATCGGGCTGATCGCGCGGATGCGCGAGGGCGAGCTGACCGCAACCTTCGTCGACGGCGCCCGCGATCTCCTCGGGGTCGCGCTCATCATCGGCATCGCCCGCGGCATCACCGTGATCATGAACAACGGCCAGATCACGGACACGGTGCTGCATTGGGTCGAGCAGGCCTTGGGCGATACGGGCGAGGCCGCGTTCGCGATCGTGATGTTCGCCCTCTTCCTGCCGCTGTCCTTCTTGATCCCGTCGTCGTCGGGACTCGCGACCTTGGCCATGCCGATCACGGCGCCGCTGGCGGGGTTCGTGGACGTGCCCGAGTCGCTCGTCGTCACCGCATATCAGAGCGCCTCGGGCCTGATGAACCTGTTCATCCCGACGTCGGCCGTCGTGATGGGCGGTCTCGCGATCGCTCGCGTCCCCTACGGGACCTACCTCCGCTGGGTCTGGCCGCTGCTCGCCTTGCTCACAGGGCTCGTGGTGGTCGTGCTCGGTGTGTCGGCCGTGTTGTGACCCGTGGGCGTGGAGCGAGCCCACCCGTGAGCGCAATGGACAACCGCGCTCGGGTCTCGGAGTTGATGCCGGAGGTTTTGGCCGATCTCGAACGCCTGGTGGCAATCCCCTCCGTCGCCTTCCCCGGCTATCCCCCGGAGCCGGTGACCGAGATGGCTTCCGAGACTCTGCGGCTGTTCCGCGACGTGGGCTTCACCGACGCGGCGCTGATGGACGTCCCGAGCGGGTATCCGCCCGTACACGGGGAGATCCGCGGTGGCGCGGAGACGCCGGTCGTCATCCTCTATGCACACTACGACGTGCAGCCGGCGCCACCCGAGCAGGGGTGGACGTCGGATCCCTGGACGCCGGTCCGCAGGGCGGACGGGCGCATCTACGGCCGCGGTGCCGCGGACGACAAGAGCGGTGTGGTGGTCCACCTCGGGACGCTGAAGGCCTTCGACGGAAAGCCGCCATGCACGGTCAGGCTCATGGTCGAGGGGATGGAGGAGACCGACACCAACCTCGACGAGTTCCGCGAGGCCAACAGGGAACTGTTGGCCTGCGACGTCTTCATCGTCTGCGACATGGGAAATCTCCGCGTCGGCGAGCCGACCCTCACCACGACGCTGCGCGGGGATGTCGCCTGCATCGTTACGGTGCGGACGCTCGAGCACCCGTTGCATTCCGGCGAGTTCGGCGGGCCAGCCCCGGACGCGATGATCGCCCTGGCTCGCCTGCTTGCGAGCCTGCACGACGACGAAGGCAACGTGGCCGTTGAGGGCGTGTCTCGCGTGGCGTGGCATGGGGCGGACATCCCGGCTGACGACTTCCGGGCGAGCGCCGCCATTCTCGACGGGGTGGACCTGACGGGCTCCGGGTCCCTCGGCTCCAGGCTCTGGTCGGAGCCTTCGGTGTCGGCAATCGGCCTGGACATGACGACGATCGATGGCTCGTCCAACGTACTCATCCCGGAGGCGCGGGCGAAGCTCTCGATGCGGATCGCCCCCGGCTCCGATCCGCTCGGAGAGCTCGCCGCGCTCGTGCGGCACCTGGAGACCCATGCGCCGTGGGGAGCCCAGGTCGTGGTCGAGCCGATCGACTGGGATCTCGGCTACCCGTTCCAGTGCGCCACCGACGGCCCCGCCTACGCCGCGGCGCGACGTGCGCTGGAGTCCGCTTTCGGCCGGCCGCCGGGCGAGGCCGGCTCGGGCGGCTCGATCCCGTTGCTGCAGACACTCCAGCGTGCTGCTCCAGAGGCGGAGTTCATCCTCTGGGGGGCCCAAGACCTCGCGGGGGCAAGAATCCACTCCTCGGACGAGAGCGTGGATCCGTCCGAGATCGAACGGATGATTCTCGCCCAGGCGTTCTTCCTTCAGGAGCTCGCAAATGTCGCGAGCTAGCGCCGTGACCGCCGCCGGGGTCGTGCCCGCTCGTGCGGCCGGCGAGTCCGCGTGGACGCTTCGCCCAAGGCTCCATACCTGCCAAGAACAAGGAGGGTCGAGATGCGAGACGGCATCCGATGGCTGATCGTGCTGGCGATCGTACTCGTGGTGATCGGTCTGGCGGCGTACGCTCGCGGTCCCGAGCATCACCGCGGTGACGAGATCGGCACGCACGGCACGAAGGTCGTCCTCGTCCGAACGGACGACCGATGAGTGCTGCCACGGCCCAGGGGACGAGCCCGCAGGTCGGTCGCGACGCGAACTGGCACGCTCTGACCGCGGACGAGGCCTGCGTGCAGTTCGACGTCGACCCACGGACCGGGCTGGAGGCCGCCGAGGTCGAACGGCGCCGGGCGGAGTACGGGCCGAACAAGCTCGCCGAGGCGGAGAAGGAGCCGGGCTGGCGGGCGTTCCTTCGCCAGTACCGCGACCTGATGCAGCTCGTTCTCCTCGGCGCCGCGATCGTCAGCATCGTCGCGCTCCAGGAGTGGTCCACCGGCCTCGTGATCATCGGCCTGACCGTGGTGAACGCGGTCCTTGGCTTGAACCAGGAGGGCAAGGCCGCCGAGAGCGTCGCCGCACTCCAGAAGATGCTCTTGATCCACGCGCATGTCCGCCGAGGCGGCGAGCGCATGGACATCCCCGCCGAGGAGCTCGTTCCGGGCGACGTCGTAACCTTCGAGGCCGGCGACAAGGTCCCCGCCGACGGGCGTCTGATCGTGGCCGCGACGCTGGAGATCGAGGAGGCGGCGCTGACGGGCGAGAGCATGCCCGTGCTGAAATCGGTCGGGCCGGTGGCCGGGGAGGACGTCCCTCTCGGCGACCGGGTCGACATGGCCTACATGAACTCGACCGTGACCCGCGGGCGAGGCGAGATGGTGGTCACAGCCACGGGAATGGCGACCGAGGTCGGGCAGATCTCGGGGATGCTGGCCGGGGTCCAACAGGAGAAGACGCCGCTCACGCGCCAGCTCGACCAGCTGACCGTCCTCATCACGATCATGGCCGCCATCGCATTGGCCCTGGTGATCGTGTTCGGGCTCATCCGCGGCGACGACTTCGACGACCTGTTCGTGATCGGCATCGCCCTCGCGATCGCGGCGATCCCGACCGGCCTGCCTGCGGTCGTCACGACCATGCTCTCGCTCGGAACGCAGGCGCTCGCGGCGAAGGGAGCGATCGTGAAGCGGCTCCGGTCCGTGGAGACCCTCGGCTCGACCTCGGCGATCTGCTCCGACAAGACGGGCACGCTGACGCTCAACCAGATGACCGCGCGCCACCTGCTGATCGCGGGGCGTCGCTACTCGATCGAGGGAGAGGGGTACTCGACCGAGGGCAGGATCCTCCGCGTCGCGGGCGAGACGGACACGTCCCTGGAGCCGTTCATACTCCCGATGGCCCTCGCCAACGACGCGGCCGTTCGCGACGGAGAGATCGTCGGCGACCCGACCGAGGCTGCGCTCGTCGTCCTGGCCGCGAAGGGAGGGCTCGACGTCGACGAGACAAGGCGGCGGTACCCGCGTGTGGCCGAGGTGCCGTTCGACTCCGAGTACAAGTTCATGGCGACCTTCCACGAGATGGAGGACGACGGCAGGAAGGTGATTCGCTGCTTCGTGAAGGGCGCGCCGGACGTGCTCCTGGCCAGGTCCTCGAGCGGGCGGGACGTGGACGGGTCGCCCGTCCCGATCGACAGCTACCGCGAGCGCGTGCTCGCCGAGAACGACCGGCTCGCCGGAGGAGGGCTTCGCGTGCTGGCGGTCGCAGCGCGAGACATCGACCCCGGGAGCTTCGACGCCGACGGCGAGCTGCTCGCGGAGGTGCAGGACCTGACGCTGCTCGCCCTGGTGGGGATCGTCGACCCTCCGCGCAAGGAGGCGAGGGACGCGATCGCGCTCTGCAAGGAGGCCGGGATCCAGGTCCGCATGATCACCGGCGACCACGCCACGACCGCCGCCGCGATCGCGACCGAGCTCGGGATCGAGGGCCGCGCCCTGCCCGGCACCGAGTTCGCGGCTCTGAGCGACGAGGAGCTCGATGCAGAGGTGGGTGAGATCGGAGTGGTCGCCCGGGTCGCGCCGGAGGACAAGGTACGGCTCGTGGGCATGCTGAAGCGCAAGGGCAACGTCGTCGCGATGACCGGCGACGGGGTCAACGACGCCCCCGCGCTCAAGCGAGCGGACATCGGTGTCGCGATGGGGATCACCGGGACCGAGGTGACGAAGGAAGCCGCGGACATGATCCTCACGGACGACAACTTCGCCACGATCGTGTCGGCGGTCGAGGGCGGCCGAGGGATCTACGACAACCTGTTGAAGTACGTGCGCATCCAGCTGATCGAGCTGGGCGCGTTCATCCTCCTCTTCGTCCTCGCGGGGGTCTTCTTCGTCGCCGACGGCGCCCCGCTCACGCCGTTGCAGGTCCTCTGGGTCAACTTCGCGATCGACGTGCTGCTCGCGATCGGCCTGGGCTTCGACGCGGCCGTTCCCGGCCTCATGCAGCGGCGGCCCAGGGATGCGAGCGCGCCGATCGTGAACAGGTCGCTTGCCATCCGACTCGGCCTCCTGGCCCTCGTCATGGCTGCTATCGCACTCGGAGTCGTCGCCTGGGGCGAGGAGCGGTACGACCTCGCAGTCGCCACCACGATGGGCCTGACCACGCTCTCGCTGATGCACATCGTCGCCGCCCTCGAGGTCCGGGATCCGACGCAGACCATCTTCAGCCGCTACACGATCGAGAATCGGCGGTTCGTGCAGCTGATCGGCCTGACGCTCCTGCTGACATTCCTCGTGACGGAGCTGTCCTTCCTGCAGCGCATCTTCGACACGGTCTCCTTGACGAGCTCGCAGTGGGGTATCTGCCTGCTCGGGCCGATCGTCTACCTCGCGATCGCGGAGCTCGTGAAGGCCTTCGATCGGCGGTCCGGCCATGTCCGGACCGCTCTCGTTCCCGCCGGGACGTAGGAGGCCCTCCAGTGCAGGCGCGTCGGACGCGCACGTGAACGAATCCGCGCTCCCGACGCAGGACGCTCGAGAGCCACGGGCCCCGACGCTGCTCGACGCGATCCTGCCCGTGGTCGTGCTGATCCTGCTGATCGCGCTCACGATCTGGCTCTTCGGAGTCAGTGCCACGGACGGCCCCTTGCAGATCGCGCTCCTGCTCAGCGCGGCGTTCGCCGCCCTCATCGCATTCAAGAACGGGTACACCGCCGCCGCGGTCGCCGATGCCGCAGTCGGCGGCGTCAGTTCCGCTCTGGGTGCGATCTTCATCCTGTTCGCGGTCGGCGCCCTCATCGGCACGTGGAACATGGCCGGAACGATCCCGACCGTCGTCGACTACGGGATCCGGCTGCTGAACCCGAGTATCTTCTACCTTGCGACTGCAGCGATCTGCGCGGCGGTCGGCCTCGTCACCGGCAGCTCGTGGACGACCGCCGGGACGCTCGGTGTCGCCTTCGTGGGGATGGCAACGGTCCTGGGGCTCTCGGAAGCGGCCGCTGCGGGCGCCGTGATCTGCGGCGCGTACTTCGGCGACAAGATGACGCCGCTCTCCGAGACGACGATCCTCGTGCCGAAGCTCGTCGGCGGGGGCCTCACGGTCGGACGCCATGTCCGGAACATGTTCTGGACCGCCGGCCCCGCGCTCGGCGTCAGCCTCGTCGTCTTCCTCGTGATCGGTTTGAGCGCGAATCCGGAGTCCGCGATCAGCACGGAGGAGGCTCGAGCTGTCCTGGGGTCCGCGTTCAACATCTCGGTGCTCAACCTGCTCCCTCTGGCGCTGCTCGTCGTCTTCACCGTCAGGAAGGTCCCACCGTTCCTGGCAATTCTCGGATCCGCACTCTTCGCGGGGATTCTCGCGTGCTTCACGCAGTGGGAGCAGGTCAAGGCCTTCGTCGAGGAGCCCGACCTCGGGCCCGTCGCCACGGGAATCAAGGCGATCTACGCCGCGATGGCGACGGGATACGAGAGCAAGACCGGGTTCGAGACGATCGACGAGCTCTTCTCCCGCGGGGGGATGGCGAGCCTCCTGACGACCGTCTGGCTCGTCCTCGCGGCGTTGTCGTTCGCGGCGATCCTCGAGCACGCCGGCTTCCTCGAGCGGCTGCTCCTGCCGATCGTGACCCGGGCGCGGTCGCGTGGGCAGCTGATTCTCGCCGTCAACACGAGCGGCGTCGGCCTCAACGTGGTCGCCGGCGATCAGTACGTCGCCGACGTTCTGCCGAGCCGGATGTTCCGTCGCGAGTTCGAGCGCCGAGGGCTTGCGCCCGAGGCTCTGTCCCGCGCGGTCGAGGACTCCGGGACGGTGACCTCTGTCCTCGTGCCCTGGAACACCTGCGGCGCCTACATCTCGGGCGTGCTCGGCGTCTCGACAGCCTCGTATCTCCCCTACTGCTACTTCAACCTGCTGAGCCCGATCCTCGACGTCGTCTACGGGTTCCTCGGGTTCAAGGTGCCGACCACAACGGCGCCCGAAGCCGAGGAACGCGACGATCCTCAGGTGATTCCGGAGCGCACGTGAGCGTCCGCGGCGCTGCGTTCATCGGCATCGGCTCCATGGTCGGAGCCGGCATCTTCGCCCTCCTCGGCGAGGCGGCGGCGCTTGCAGGATCCGCCGTCTGGCTCTCGTTTCTCCTCGCCGGGCTCGTCACGATGCTGCTCGCATACAACGTGGTCAAGCTCGGGATCCGGTATCCGTCCCAGGGCGGGCTGATCGAGTACCTGCTGCAGGGCTTCGGGAACGGACGGCTGCTCGGTGTCGCCTCGTGGCTCGGGTACGCCGCGGCCTTCGTGGTCGTGGCCGCGATGCTCGCCGTCTCCTTCGGGAGCTACGCAACGACGCTGTTCGTCGGCGACGACGCGTGGAGCGGCTGGGACAACCTGTTCGCGTCGCTGGTGATCGTGGCGACGACCCTGGTCAACATGACCGGGGCGACGTTCGTCTCGCGGGTCGCGTCCGTGATGGTCGTCGTCCTGCTGGGCGTGTTCGCCGTCTTCGTCGCCGTGACGATCTCGGACGTCGACTTCGACCTCCTCGCATTCAGCGGCTACCCGCCGTTCTCGAAGATCGTCTCGAGCATCGCGTTGACGTTCTTCGCGTTCCTCGGCTTCGGCGTTATGACCTTCACGGTCGCCAACCTCCGCGACCCCGAGCGCGAGCTCCCGAGAGCGGTGGCCCTCGCGCTGGGATTGACGACGGCCACCTATGTGCTCATCGCGATCGGCGTCTTCGGGACGCTCACCGTCGACGAGGCGATCGGCTACGGCGAGACGGCGATCGCCGAGGCTGCGCGACCTACCCTCGGCGACGCCGGTTTCACGCTGATGGCGGTCGCCGCGCTCATCGCGACGGCCGGCGCCACGAACGGGACGCTCTTCGGCTCGGCGAGCCTGACGGCGTCGCTGGCGGACATAGGGCAGTTTCCTCCTCTTCTCGGCCCTCGCTCCCGGCTCGGCAAGCACGGGGGGCTGCTCGTCACCGCAATCCTCGCCCTCGTTCTCGCGAACCTCGTCGACCTCTCCGCCATCGCCTCGGTCGGGAGTGCCTGCTCGCTCGTCGTCTTCCTGCTCGTCGGGCTCGCCGGCTACCGGCTGCGGTCGGAGACGGGCGCCTCGGCCGCAATCGTCGTGCTCGGGATGGCGGCGACCGTGATCGTGCTCGGATTCTTCACGGTCGACACGCTCCGCAACGCTCCCGAGACGTTCGGGGCCATCGTCGCGATGACGCTCCTGGCGGTCGGTCTCGACATCGTCTGGAAACGGGTGAGGGAACGACCGCCCGGCGCGTCGGACGAGGGCGTGACACCGACCGTGTCCCCCTAGGTCGCTTCGGCGGCGCCGAGGACGTGGGCACCGAACGCGGAGAGGAGCCAAGCCCCGGCGCCAAGCTGTCCGCGGCCCGGAGCCCGACGCGGCCACGGAGCTCCTGATTCGGTTCGCACGCGCCGGGCACGACGCCGGCTATCCGACTGCAGATCTCGAGGAACGGGTGCTCGCGCTGGCCGGCGCGTTCGGGCTCGCCGACGTCGAGGTCTCCGCGACCCCGATGCTCGTCGAGGTCTCGCTCGATTCGCTCCCGCGCCAGCGGAGCTACTCGCTTAGTGTGCGGCCGACTCCGGTCGACCTGGACGCGATCGCTCGGCTCGACGGCCTCGTCCAGGACGCGCTCGACGGGCGGCTCGACGCGGACGTGCGCTCGTGGCGCTGGGGCAGATCCAGGACAAGCCGCTCCACTGTCCCTGGCTCCTGCTGCTCGCCGCCTATGCGATCGCGGGCATCGCGCTGACGCCGGTGCTCGGCGGCGGCTGGCGGGAGGCGGGCGCCGCAGCCCTCGTCGGGCTCCTGGTCGGCGCCATCGTCCTCTCCACGAGTCGAACCGCCCGGACGGAGCCGATGGTCGCCCCGATCGCGGCCGTCGCGGCCAGTTTCTGCGCCGCTCTGCTCGTTCGGCTCGGGGTCGACGCATCGGCGGACGTCATCACGTTCGCTGCACTCGTCACGCTCCTGCCGGGCATGACGCTCACGATCGGGATGCGAGAGCTGTCGACGGAGCATCTGCAGTCGGGGGTCGCCAACACGGCGAGTGCGTTGGTGCAGCTCTTCGGGCTTGCCTTCGGCGTCGCAGTCGGACACTCGATCGCCACGAACTGGTTCGGCGACACCGGCGAAGTGGCTCCGGCCCCGGCTTGGCTGGGGGTTCGGCTCGGGGCCGCGCTTCTCGCTGCGCTCGCGTTCACCGTCACCCTCCGAGCTCGATCTCGAGACGCGCTCTTGATGGGCGCCGCCACGTGTCTCGCCGTCGGCGGGAACGAGGTCGGAGCGAGAGTCTTCGGAGACGAGGCCGCCGTCTTCGTCGCAGCCGTCGTCGTGGGTGTCACCGGCGGCCTCGTCGGCATGAAGCTCCGCCAGTCGGTCCTGGTCTTCGTCGTTCCGGGCGTCCTCATGCTGGTGCCCGGCAGTGCAGGCTTCTCGAGCGTGCTGCAGCTCCTGAGCGACCAGACGGTGAGCGGGATCACCGCAGCCTTCGACACCTTCGTGACGGCCATGTCGATCGCCTATGGCCTGATGGTCGCGACCGTCCTCCTGCCGGGCGGCCTACGACGGAGGACATCCAGGGCCGGCTGAGCGAGCTCGGCCTCCGCGAGCGAGACTTCGATGATCCTCCCGCGCTGGGAACGGCGAACGTTCGACGGGCGGTCGGAGTCGCCGAAGACCGGTTGCGCGAGCTCTCGCCCACGCGCGCGTCGACGACAACCGCGTCGGGTGAGCGGCATCCGGCGTCGCGCCGGCCGAGCATGATTCACGCGTGGCCGGCAAGGTGCTGCGTGGACTAACGGCTCGCGTCGGCCGCAGGGCGATCGGCGAGCGGCTCGCGGGCTTCACCTACGGAACGATCATCGTCCTGTCGGTGCTCGTCGCCGGGTCGAGGGCCTTCCCGGACGACGCGGGGCAAATCGCCGCAGTAGTCGTCGTCACCTCCGTGGTCTTCTGGCTCGCGCACGTCTATGCGCACGGGCTCGCGCACAGCGTCGCCCGCGACGAGCACCTTTCGTTCGCGCAGCTGTGGCGAATCGCTCGCCGCGAGGGCTCGATCGTGGAGGCGGCAGTGCCGCCGATCGCCGCGCTGCTGCTGGGCGCATTCGGCGCGGTCTCGACGAAGGCCGCCGTCTGGATCGCGTTCGGGCTCGGGCTCGGAGTGCTCGCCGTGCAAGGCATCGTCTTCGCCCGTGTCGAGCGACTGCGCTGGCCGGCCACGCTGCTGGTCGTGGCTGTCAACCTGAGCCTCGGAGTCGTCCTGGTTGCCCTGAAGGTGCTCGTGACCCACTGAGGAGGGCGCGCCACGGCGGCTCGCGCAGCAGGCTTGCCTTCGTCTAGGGCCTGGTGGAGAATCCCGCTGGCCGCCACCGCGGCGCCGACAAATCCCGGAGGGCGCGGTGAGTACGTTGTTCCGAGAACTCGATGTCGTCGAAGACGCACCTTACTGGTGGCTTTTCCTCCTGACCGGGATCACATGGTTCGTCTTCTCGCTCCTCGTATTCCAGTGGGATTACACGACGGTTTATGCGGTCTCGTTTCTGTTCGGCGTCGTGGCGATCCTTGCGGCCGTGAACGAGTTTCTCCAGATCGCCGTCTCGACCACAGGATGGAGGATCGTCCGCGGGATCCTCGGTGTGCTGTTCGTCATCGCCGGGATCTGGGCCCTGGTGCACCCGCGGAACGCCTTCGAGACGATCGCCGCGTTGATCGGCTTCTTCTTCCTCTTCAAAGGGATCTTCGACTTCGGGACAGCGTTCCTGACGAGGCCGGAGTTCGACCTCTGGTGGGTCCAGCTCGTCGTCGGCATCGTCGAGATCCTGCTCGCCTTCTGGGTCGCGGGCAATTTCCGGGAGAAGACAATCCTGCTCGTCGTCTACGTCGGCGTCATCGGCCTCTCACGGGGGATACACGAGCTGATCATCGCGTTCAAGCTCAGAGGGCTCCGACCGCGACCCGCGTGATCCCGCAGACGAGATTCATGCCGGCGACGAGAGCAGGGAGAGAAGTGACCGGCATGCCCGTCGAGGCGTCAGCGGCGCTCACGGGTCTCGAGCCGCGTTCCTTCTGGGTCCACATCGAGATGCTGACGAAGATCTCGCGTCGCTCGCGTCACGAGGAGCCAGTCATCGAGCACGTCACAGTCCTGGCCGTCGTCCTCGACCTGGTCTGCAAGCGTGCTCGAAGTCCGCTCGAGCCGCCGGTCGACGTGCCGGCCGCGGCGCCCTCGCCGAACTGAGAAGGGGAGCAAACCGTCAACGGGATTGCCGCGTGAGGAGAGGAGAACCCGTGCGTCGCGTCCGGCGTGGCCTCGCCTTCGCGGGGCTTCTGGTCTCGGCCGCATTCGTGGCCGCCTATCGCCAGGTGCTCGGGATCAAGCAGCGGCCGAGCTGGCCCCCGCCGCCCGGCGCCGTCAGCTCTGCCGGAGCGCAGGCGGCGACGGAGTCCTTCGCCGCTCGTCCACGCACCCGTCCGCACGATGCTGCGCTGTACTTCGCCTGGTCGACCGCTGCCACGATCGAGCCGCTGGTCGAGGGCGCGAGCTTCTTTCCCAGGATCTTTGCGGACGTCGAGGAGGCGCGCTCCAGCGTCCACATCCTGATGTTCGGCTGGCGCGAGGGCGAGGTCGGCACCCGCATGGCCGAGCTCCTGAAGCGAAAGATGGCGGAGGGTGTCGAGCTACGTGTGCTCGTCGACAGCTTCGGGTCGAGGCCCTACGAGCAGGCCCGCGACATGTTCACCGACCTCGCTTCGGCCGGAGCGGAGATCGTCGTCAACGACGTGTTCCCGCTCGACCGGGACGGTCTCTTCCCCCACGGCCAGCGCGTCGATTGGAGGCAAGACGAGCTCGGGCGCGCCGATCACCGGAAGCTGTACGTGATCGACGGCACCGTCGCGTGGACGGGCGGCGCGGGTATCGAGGACCACTTCCAGGACGGCCGCTTCCACGACGTCATGGTGCGCGTCACCGGCAACGTCGTGCGGCAAGCGCAGGCGGCGTTCCTCACCAGCTTCCGCGGTCACGGCGGGCCCCTCCCGACCGAGCTGGCGCCGTACTTCCCGGAGTCGAGCGAGCCCGGTTCGACGCCGATCGCGCTCGCCCAGGTCATTCCCGGAGGCCACGTCGCAGCGTCGCAGGCGATCCGCGAGCAGATCGACGGTGCCCGCGAGCGCCTCGACTTGATGAACCCCTACCTCACCGATCGCGGCATGATCGAAGCGATCCTCGCGGCTGCACGGCGCGGCGTCAGAACACGGATCGTCGTCTCGAAGACCTCGAACAATGCGCAGGCGACCGCCGCGCTCAAGCACCGGTACGCGGACCTCGTCGACGTCGGTGTCCAGATCTGGGAGCTCCCGGGCACCGTCGTACACGCCAAGGTCGTGGTCGCCGACGACGTCGTCAGCTTCGGCACCGTCAACCTCGACGCCTGGGCGCTCTACCGGAACTCCGAGGTCATGATGATCGCGCGGAGCGCCGAGGCCGCATCGCTCCTCGAGGAGCGCCTCTTCGAGCCCGACGTCGCGCGATCCACGCCGGGCGTGCCGCCCACGACTGCGCACGATCGCTTCCGGAGCTGGTTCTGGGACAAGCTGAGTCGCTTCCTGTGATGACGGGCACTCGCTCCGTCCAGGGCGCTCGTCACGCTTCTGCGAGAGAATCGCGCCCGTGACCGCGGAGATCGCACAGTCGGCACGCGCCAGCGCGGCGACGGTCGTGCTGTTCACGCTCGCGTCGGGCCAGTTCCTGATGACGCTCGACAGCTCGGTGATGAACGTCTCGATCGCGACCGTCGCGAAGGACGTCGGCACGACGGTCACCGGAATACAGGGCGCGATCACGCTCTACACGCTCGTGATGGCGGCGCTGATGATCACCGGCGCCAAGGTCGGGGCGATCATCGGCAGGAAGCGGGCGTTCGCGATCGGCTGCGTCGTCTACGGGTGCGGGTCGTTCACGACTTCGATCGCACCGAACCTGCCGGTGCTCCTCTTCGGATGGTCGTTCCTGGAGGGCGTCGGCGCCGCGCTCATCCTGCCGGCAATCGTCGCGCTCGTCGCCGGGAACTTCCCCGCCGAGCGCCGCCCGGCTGCCTACGGGCTCGTCGCGGCCGCGGGGGCGATCGCCGTCGCGGTCGGGCCGCTCATCGGGGGCTTCTGCACGACGTACTTCTCGTGGCGCTGGGTCTTCGCCGGGGAGGTCGTGATCGTGGTCGTGATCCTGCTCCTCGCCCGCCGGATCGCCGACGCGCCCTCGGAGACCCGTCCGCG
>JBKPDR010000018.1:0-14358 GCA_046727975.1 Actinomycetota bacterium
CGAGCAGACGATCGAGCCGACGGTCACGGACGAGGACGAGTCCGAGGCGCTCGGGGTTCCGCTCCATTCTCCCGCGTTTCGCTTCGAGCGCGTGACCCATTCCGAAGACGGCGAGATCGTCGAGTTCGTCGAATCGATCTACCGCGGCGACCGCTACAGGCTCGTCACTGCTCTGAACCGCTTTCCGCCCGATCTGCAGCGCAAGAGGCCGGTCCGAGCGGCGAAGTCCGACGGGCGCGGCTAGTGCGACTCTTTCTCTGGTCAGTACCACAGGGTTGGTGTGCTACGAATTCGCGAGCGGCCACATTTGCGCTGGAAAAAGGGCAATACTCGTTCCCGCCAACCGCTGTCAAGGCCTTGACAGCGGCACCAGAATGTGGAAGCCTCTCGTTCGTGGCAGATTGGTATAAACCACTGGACGGGCGTCCCCACAGGCTGCCATGCGACGCGAAAGGCGGACGTGAGCCCTCCAGACGCCGTAGGAGATGCGCATGAGAGTACGTACCATTGCCGCTGCCTCGCTCGTCGCAGCGCTCGCCGTGGCGGCGACAGCCGTGAGCGGCGCCTCCGGGGGCAGTGCGGCGAACACTCTGACCGTCTGGCTCCAGGTCGACGCGCAGTCGGGCTGGCCTGAGGTCGTAGCGGCCGCGAACAACCAGTTCGAGAGCAGTCATCCAGGCTGGAACGTCGACGTCCAGTACCAGACGTGGCCAACCCATCTCGCGAAGTTCGACGCCACGCTCGCGGGCAACAACGCGCCTGACGTCATCGAGATGGGCAACACGGAGATGACGAAGTACATGGCGGCCGGTGCGTTTCAGGATCTCACCGGCATGAAGTCGTCGTTCCCGAACTCGAGTAGCTGGCTTGCAGGGCTTGCGGCGTCGGGCAGGTTCGGTGGCAAGCTCTACGGGGTCCCGTACTACGCCGGGTCGCGGGTCATCACCTACCGCACGGACCTGTTCAAGCAGGCCGGCGTGAAGATCCCGACGAGTCTCGCGGAATTCACTGCGGGAGCGAAGAAGCTCGCCGCCAAGAACAAGAACAAGGGCTTCTCGCCCGTCTACATCGCAGGCACCGACTGGTACGTCGCCATGAGCTTCGTCTACGACTTCGGCGGCCAGATCGCGATCACGAGCAAGGGCAAGTGGATCGGCACCCTCGACCGGCCCAAGGCCCTTGCGGGCCTCGCGGCGTTCAAGAAGTTCTTCCTCCTTGCATCGCGGGCCAGCAAGACGACGATCGAGACTCGCCCCAACCCGTACGAGGTGTACGCGCAGGGCCAGGCTGCGTCGATGCCCGGCCCGGGGTGGTTCAGCTGTTGTGTGGGCAAGTTCAAGGACGTGACGGCTCAGTTCGTGATGCCGAGCCGCACGAAGGGCCAGCCGATGCCAGGCTTCCTCGGCGGATCCGACCTCGCGGTCCCGGTCGGCGGCAGCAAAGAGGAGGCCGCCGCCTGGATCAGTGCCTTCACCGACAACGCCTCGATGAAAGCGCTCCAGGCCAAGGGAAACATCCCCAACACGACGAGCTTGCTCGGCACGAGCGTGAACGAGCGTGCAGCGAAGCGAAGCTGGTTCGTGCCGCAGGCGAAGAACTGGGTGAACGTGGAGAATGGGAACATCCTCCGAACGATGCTGTCTCGGATCCTCACGAACAAGATGTCGATCAAGGAGGCTGCAGCGGCCGCGAGTGACAACGTCGCCTTCACGCTCAACCAGAGCTAGGCGTCGAATGCGGGACGCGGGATCTCGTTGACGAGTAGCCGAGTCCCCGACGGTACGGCCGCCGCCGCCGAGATCACACCTCTCGGGTCTCGGCGGCGGCGGCCGCTTACGTGGACGCGCGCGCTCCGCGCGTCCGTGCCGTACTGGCTGATCCTGCCGGTCCTCGTCGTGATCGGCGCGATTCTCGGGTACCCCCTCTACAAGCTCGCCACCCTCTCCTTCCAGCGTTACGGGCTACCCGAGCTGATCCAGAAGAAGGGGGAGTGGATCGGCCTCGACAACTTCAGCTCGGTCCTACACGACTCGATCTTCTGGGACACGCTCGTTCGAACGATCGTCTTCACCGCTGCGAACGTCGGCCTCACGATCGTGCTCGGGACGCTGATCGCGCTCCTGCTCGTTCGGGTCAGCGCCGTTGTGCGCGTGCTCCTTTCCGCCGGTCTCGTGCTCGTCTGGTCGATGCCGGCCGTGGTCGCGGTCCAGGTCTGGTACTGGATGACGAACTTCCAGAACGGAGTTCTCAACTACATACTCACCGAGCTCCACGTCGGCGACTACTTCCAGCACGACTGGTACGCCACGACCTTCTCGAAGCTCTCGATGGTGACGCTGCTCATCGTGTGGGGAGCTCTTCCCTTCGTCACCATCACCGTCTATGCGGGCCTCGCGCAGGTTCCTCGTGAGCTCGTCGAGGCGGCCGAGATCGACGGCGCCGGCCCGCTCCGGCTCTTCCGCGACGTCACCTTCCCGATCCTCAAGCCGATCCTGCTCATCCTCACGAGCCTCTCGATCATCTGGGACTTCGGCGTGTTCACCCAGCCGTACCTCTTGATCGGCGCATCGAATATCGACGCCTCGAACTACGTCATGGGGGTCTACGTCTACATCGCGGGCTACGCGTTCTCCGACTTCGGCCGGGGTGCGGCGATCTCGGCCCTCATGCTGCTCATGGTCGCGGCGCTGAGCGTCTTCTACGTCCGGAGGATGGTGAAGATGGGGAACGTCACATGAGCGCCGTCACGCCCGCGGCGCCCGTGCCTGTCGCTCCTACCGCCCGCGTCCGCGGGGTCGCGCTCACGCGCCGCGAGCGCAGGCAGCGGATGCGACGCATCGCTTGGAACGTGCTCGGCCTGGCGGTCTTCGTGGTCATGGTCTTCCCCGTCTTCTGGATGGTCTCCACGGCGCTGAAGCCCGACCTCGAGATCAACAGTTTGACGCCGACCTGGTTCTCGACCGAGCCGACGCTGGATCACTTCCGGGACGCGATGAACCGGCCGTTCTTCTGGGACACGGTCAAGAACAGCCTGATCATCGTCTCCGCCACCGTGGTGCTCTCGATGGTGCTCGCATTCCTGGCCGCAGTCGCCCTCGCGAAGTACCGGTTCACGGGAAACAAGCTCTTCGTGGTTCTGATGATCGGCGTCCTCATGATCCCGCAGACGGGGCTCGTCATCCCGCTTTACGTCGTTCTCGCCCGGTACCACCTGACGAACGAGCTGACCGGCGTGATCCTCGTCTACATGACGTTCCTGTTGCCGTTCGCGGTCTGGACGCTGCGCGGCTTCGTCCTCGGCATCCCGCAAGAGCTCGAGGAAGCGGCGATGGTCGACGGCTCCAGTCGCCTGGGCGCCTTCGTGCGCATCCTGCTGCCGCTCGTCGCGCCCGGTCTCGTCGCCACTTCGATCTTCGTGTTCGTCACGGCCTGGAACGAGTTCATCTTCGCCAACGTCATCCTGACGGATCAAAAGAACCACACCGTGACCGTCTGGCTCTCGTACTGGATCGGCTCGAGCAAGAACACGGACTACGGCGGGCTGATGGCTGCCTCGACGCTCGTCGCGGTTCCGGTCATCATCTTCTTCCTGCTCGTGCAGCGGAAGATCGCCTTCGGGCTCACGGCCGGCTCCGTCAAGGGATGAGCGGCGAGCTCGAGCGGCTCGCCTCCGCCTGTCTCTTTCCCGGGTTCGCGGGCCTCACGCCGCCTGACTGGATTCGCAGGCGACTCGAGGACGGCCTCGGGGGCGTCGTGCTCTATGCGCGGAACGTGAACAGCTCGGAGCAGCTGACTGCACTGACCGCGGCGCTCCGCGCCGAACGCGGCGACCTCCTCGTCGCGATCGACGAGGAAGGCGGCGACGTGACGCGGCTCGAGGCGACGACCGGGAGCTCCTACCCCGGCAGCGCGGCCCTCGGCGCGGTCGATGACGTCGAGCTGACCGAGCGGGTCGCCGAAGCGATGGGCGCCGATCTGGCGCGGGTAGGCGTGAACCTCGACTTTGCGCCGGTCGCGGACGTGAACACGAACCCGGCGAACCCGATCATCGGGATCCGTTCCTTCGGGGCCGACCCGAACCTCGTCGCGCGACACGTTGCGGCTTTTGTGCGCGGGCTGCAGAGCACCGGGGTTTCCGCGTGCGCGAAGCACTTCCCGGGCCACGGCGACACGAGCACGGACTCGCATCTGGAGCTCCCGACGGTCGCCGTCGGCAGAGAGACCCTCGTCGTGCGGGAGCTCGTTCCGTTTCGGGCCGCCATCGCCGAGGGCGTGCGGTCGATCATGACGGCGCACATCCTCCTTCCCGCACTGGACGAGGTTCCGGCGACGACGAGCCGGGCGGCTCTCACCGACCTCCTCCGCGGCGAGCTCGGGTTCGAGGGCATGGTGATGACGGACGCGCTGGAGATGCGGGCGATCAGCGCAACCGTGGGCGTCGAGGAAGGCGCGGTCCGAGCGCTGCAAGCTGGGGCCGACGCGCTCTGCCTGGGGCACGACCTCGGTGACGAGGCAGTTGCGAGCATCACGCGTGCGGTTGTCGAGGCCGTTCACTCGGGGCGGCTGCCCGAAGCCCGGCTTCGGGCAGCCGCGAGCCGCGTACGACGGGTCGCTGCGTGGGCGGAGCAGACGGCTGCCGGCAAGCCCGTCGATCGCTCCGTGGGCGCGCTCGCGGCGCGCCGGGCACTCCGCTCCGAGGGTGAGATCGTGCTCGATGGCCCCGCCCTCATCGTCGAGCTCACGACGACGCCGAGCATCGCCGCCGGACGCTCTCCGGGACCGGGGGAGTGGTTGGGGCAGGCGCTTCCGGACTCGAAGCTCGTGCGTCTCTCCGCCGAGACCTCTGTCGGAGACGTTCCCGAATGCGACCGCCTCGTGATCGTGGTTCGGGATCCCCACCGTCACGTGTGGCAGCGGGCCGCGGTGGACGATCTGCTGGCCGGACACCGAGAAGGGGTGTTGGTCGAGGTCGGCCTCCCGCACTGGCGTCCGAGCGCGGCGGCCGGCTACATCGCCACATACGGAGCCGCCCGGGTGAACCTCGAGGCTGCGGCCGATGTTCTCGCCGGGGCGCTATACTGGGCGCCGCGACGCGGGGTGGAGCAGTCAGGTAGCTCGCCGGGCTCATAACCCGGAGGTCGCAGGTTCAAATCCTGCCCCCGCTACTGGAAAAGCCCCGGAAACGGGGCTTTTCTGTTCTCACCGCCGCGATCGGTGGGCAGAACTTTTGCCCAACTTTTGCCTTTGGTGGACGCGGTGAGTGCGCCCATGCCCAGGTCATGCGAGGTCTTTCAAGCAGGAGCACACTCGCACATGAAGGTGTGGGCATCTCCTCGACTAGACGGACGCACCTCGGGCGGGTGCATCATGTTGCGTGCCAGACTACGGCTCGACCAGCACGATCAGTCCCCTCTTCGGCGCGGAAGGGCGATGCAAGGCGGATCGCCGCAACGAAGTAGCCGACGCTCGTCAGCCTTCGGCGACCGCGTATACCCGCCACGCGCCCGGAACGCCCTTGAGCTCGTGCTCTCCACGGTCGATGAAACCGAACCCCGAGCCAGCGACGAGATCCTTGACGGTCTGCGAGACGAGCACCTCGCCAGGGTCGGCGAGCGCGGAGACGCGAGCACCGGTGACGACGGAGATGCCTGCGAGCTTCTCCCCTACGACCTCGCACTCGCCCGTGTGGATTCCGGCGCGAACGTCGAGATCGAGCTCCCTTGCTCCGCCGACGATCGCCTGCGCACACGCGATTGCGCGTGCGGGGCCATCAAAGCGGCAGAAGAAGCCGTCGCCCGCGGAGTCAACCTCCTCCCCGCGGAAGTGCGCTAGCTCGCGCCGCACATCTTTGTGGTGATGCGTCAACAGATCTCGCCATGCCCGATCACCAAGTGCTGCTGCTCGCTCCGTAGAACCCACGAGGTCCGTAAACAGAACCGTTGCAAGAACCGAGTCGGGGACCTGCTCCGGACGTGCATCATCGACGAACGTCCGTGTCTCACGCGCGATATCCTCGAACGTCTCCACGAGCGTGTCGGCAGGCAACGCGACGGACCGGGCGCCGGGGACGCGGCGAGCCACGTCCAGCATCTCGTCTCGCTCCCCTGGGCCGTGGAGTACGAGCGTCGGCACGCTGACGCTCGAGAGCACGTCTCGAAGGTCGGTCTCGCCTAGGACACGATAGAAGTTCAGTGCTGCGCCCGGGCTTGCGTTGAATCGTTGGCAGGTCACGAACCATTCGATGAACTCGTCGTCCGCCCTCGGGTTGGCCCTGCGAGCCTGCTGCTCGAAGTAGTCGCGCTCGCCCCAGAGTCGACGGACCTCTCGGAGCTGCTCGCGCCACGCGTCCGGCTCGAGTCCATACGGATAGTCCTCCGTCTTCACAACACGCGCGGGTGTGTTCACGAGGACGAGCGCTTTCGTGCGTTCCGGATAGGTCGCCGCGAACATCGCACAGGGCTGACCACCACCGCCGGCCCCGACAAGCACAGCACGTTCGGCTCCGACTGCGTCAAGAACTGCACGAATGTCGTCCATACGCGTCTCGAGGCTTCCCAGGTCGCGTGGGCGGTCCGAGAGACCAGTTCCACGCTTGTCGAGCATGATCAGGCGGGCGAAGGACGCGAGGCGTTCGTAGAAGGACTTCCAGTCCCGATTGAGCCAGGGAAAGACGAGGTTTGCGAACGTCGGGACGAAGACGAGGTCGAACGTCCCCCCGCCCACGACCTGATACGCGATCGCCACGTCGCCGCTTCGGGTGTAGTGGATCTCGGGGACGTCCATGGCGCCCGAGCTTAGTGCTGCTCGAAGGCCGCGTCAGACTTACCGCCTAAGCGCTAGCCCCGAAGCATCTGCCCGATGAACTGGTTTCCCTCGATATCTCAGTGTTGAACGGCTGGAGCAACCTCTAAGGACGGCCCTCAGGCGACACTCCGCAACGCGTGTGCACGCCAGAGTGTCGCTCAAGGTCTGAGTCCTTGGGTTGCGCCGGCGCGGCGCACGGCTCGTGCGAGACCGCGCCGGTCACGTGAGCGAGATGTCACAGCTGAAGGTGCAAACCCGGTCGAGCTCAAGGAACATTCCCGCACACTCGCGCATGGAGAGGAGTTGTCCTTCAGCGAGCCCGCCACAAGCGCTCCAGCGGCTCCGTCAGCCGGAGGCGGTCACAGACATGTGCACAGCGCATCGGCGTGAGTCGCGCTCGGTGACTGCGACCTCATGCGCAGCCGGCACTCATCGGTCAGGCAATCACGGTTGCGCAAGGCGATCGGCTCGCGGGACGTGGATGTCGGACGAGCGGTGTCGAGATGAGGACGGCGTCAGGTCTCTTCCGGCGCCTGGCACCGCGGCCCGAATCTGGTTCTTACAATCGAACACATGACTATCCAACGGCGCGAAACCTTTGGCCTGCGGTGCGTCAGTCCTCGTCGCGTTCCTCTGACAGCTCGACGGTGGTGAAGGCAACCGTGGTCTCGACGCTCCCCTCGCGCGTTCTAACGGCGAGCATGGCGCGGTGGTTGCCGGGCTTGGGGGCTTCCACGAACGCATCGAAGCCGGTCGCGACTTCCTCACCGTCGACGACCCAGCGAGCCCCCTCATCTGGCACGGGGTCACCGTGTGCATCGGTTCCCGCGCCCCACAGTCGCATCGGGCTCTGTGAGGCGAACGTCTGACCCTCGCGAGGACTGAGGATGCTCGCCTCCGGGGGCCGGCGCGGAACCGTCACGGTGAGCAATCGAGAGACCGCAGTGTGAAACCCGTCGCTAACTAGCAGGCGGATCGCCACCCGGCCGGACGGCAGGTTGCGGGCGTCCAGCACTGCCGATCCGCCGCGCAGGGTTGCCGCGAGTGCGTGCCAGGTTCGACCGCGATCGGTAGACCACTGCGCCCAGCACTCTGGCTCCTGGTCGCGGCTCGTTTCGACGGACCAGCTCAGGTGGAGCTCGCCGTCGCGAAGCTTCGCAGTGGCCTCGCCAATCCTCGGCTTTCGCGCCGGGGCACGGCGACTCCACATGGGCTCATGGGCGCGTTGGATTCGAAGGAGAGCGCCTGCCTCAACATCGGGAATGAAGGCTTGGATCAGCCGTGGGTAGGACTCCGCGTCATCGCCGGCATCGCTACAGCAGCCGCAGCCGCCCTGACTTTGGGATCGGAGGCTGTACACGGTCCCGCTCGCGACGACCCGGCCCTCGCCGTTCACGAGCTCGGCGCGCATGTCGAGAGCACGACCGTTTGTGACTTCGCTCTCGGCGTCGAGCCGGATGACGCTCTTGATCTCCAGCTCGTCCGGGCCGTGGAGCACTCCGATGATCGAAATCAAAGGTTCCGGTGACGGGAGACGCTCCAACCAGGGCGGTTCAGGCGGCGGGTCGGGGAGCCACTTCTCCGGGATCAGCTGCCGCTCGTAGAGGATTTCATCGCGCCACCAGGGACGGTCGACGCACGCTCGTACTGGATCGAGTGCGGTGTTGTTCGTAAGGCGCCCGTAGACGAAGAGCGAGACCCATCTCGGCCCACAATAGGACATGAAATCCTTGAAAGTCGACGGTGGCTTGATCGCGCCGCTGCTGATGTCGATCCCGTACTCGCCGGTCGACGCCGTCGGCGTTCCCGCCGGATCGTATGGCTCATAGGCAGGGTAGGCAGGATCGCCTGGTGTCCCGCACGGCGAGTGGGGGCGGCCGCAGGCATGCCCAAGCTCATGGGCCATCGTCACGCCATCACCGATGGAACTCGTACTCACGCCGCCGCTGTTGCAGCCGATGATCGGACCCATGGGGATGCCGTTCGCCATGAGGCCGTAATAGAGAACGTCGGTCCGGTTGCCGTCGGCGATCCGAACCGCCTGCACGGCGGTATTCAGGGCCACCCAGTTCGGCGAGCAACAGCCGGGGCAGCTCGGCGGGTCGGTCAAGGGCAGGTTCCAGGTCACCGTGCCCGCTGTCCGATAGGTGGCAGAGCTCTGGACCGGAAAGGTCAGGAGCGTCCAGGCCGATGTTGTCTGCAGGTCGGCCAGCGTCGGTGCGGGCAGGGTCAGGTTTGGAGCCCCAGGCGCGGTGCTGGTCGGCCCGTTGTAGCCGACCATGATGCCGGCGAGGCGCAGCGTCTGTCGCAGCGTGGCATCCAGGTACACGCGGCGATCCGAGACCCAGCCACGAGGACTCGTGATGTGCACATCCAGCCGCAGGTTGCCGCACATCATCGAGGCCGGAATGATGAAGTTCAGCGTGTAGCCGAGTGTCCCGCGCTCGGTCGCGTAGGGGGGGCTAACTCGCGCCGTCACCGTGCCGGGGGGCTGCGGTGCGAGCGTCCCGACGGGCATCCACAGAAAGCCTAGTTCGCGGCGGCGAACGCTGATCGAGCCGGTTACTCCAGGCATGTCGCCCGAAAACCAGCCGCTGCGGACGTAGACTCGCACCCAGGCGGGCTTGTTCGCGATCAGAGTGACGGAGTTGTCCGGCTGCCTGTCCGCAGGGTCCGTCAGGTGCCGTGCGCTCTCGTAGTACTGGACGGCCTGGGTGACCTCGACGCCCCGGATGCCGAAGCCCAGTCCCGGCCATTTGATGACCAGGTCGTCCAAATCAATCTCACGAAGGATCGTGTCGAATCGCGGATCGAGCATCGCGCACCCCCTATGAGCGTGCCTTCGACTCGAAGTCGATCACTGCAAGCGCCTGGGCCTGGGTCGGCTTGCGCGTGTCTCCTATGTGGCGTGGCCTAGTTGGCCCTGAACACAGCGCCGCAGCTTGCGGCCGTCAGTATCCGCCCTGACGGGAATCTTGTCAACTTCCGCACAATGTTCGAGCGGACAGCGGCAGGCTTGGGACTTGGGACCGTGGGGTTGATGGTGAGACGAGATGGCGTAGATCGAGTCGGGCATGTGGCGGGCGCCCTGTTCTCTAGGGACGCGCTAAATCTTTGGCCAAGCTTTTGCCCACCTGAACTGACCCCGACTGACCTTAGCCGATCGAGCGTGACGGAACCATGCCGTATTTGCCTGAGTTGACCTGGAAGGCAACGTCGCATACCCCGGAGGTCGCAGGTTCAAATCCTGCCCCCGCTACTGGAAAAGCCGGACGACCGTAACAGTCGTGCGTATCCCGTCCGACCTCGGGCCATACGGCCGGCACTTGAAGGTGTCACTTTGCAGGCATCTTTATCGAGAGACCCCCTAGGGGTGCCAAAACGGTAAGCCGGCGAATCCAGCCGTCCTACCTCGTCCGGCGAGGGGCCTCGAGGAGCACACGCGTCTGCTCCGCGTGCCACTGGAGACCCATCGCCTCGAAGCCCGCGAGCGCATCCTCGACAAGTGCGTGTTCGTCGCGCATGAGGCCGAGGGCTCGCTGCGCGAAGGGGCGGTAGTAGCTCTCGTCGTCGAGGAACGGCGCCGCCTCCTCCTCGACACGGGTGCGATCACCGAGGGCGACGAGCGCGTCGAGGCGAGCCGCAGGCGCATCGAGGCCCCAGGGGTCCACCGTCGGCAGGCGCTCGAGGATCCGCTCGGCTTCGTCCAGATCGCCACGGAGGAGCGCCAGTCGCAGAAGCGCCGGCTCGCGCTCGGGTGGACCGTAGACGACGGCCCCCGCACGGCCCCGCTCCTCGAGCCGCCGCGCCTCATCTTCCTTCCCCAGGTGAGCTAGGCCGAGGGCGCAGACGAGCAGCGAACGCCAGTTGAACTGGCAGGGCGTATCGTCGTTCGCCGCGGTGCCCCGCTCAGCCCTCGCGGTGAGCTCAGCCAAGTCCGTCCACCGTCCGATCGAGCTCTCCAGTAGGACACGCAGCGCCACGGCGTGCACCTCGTCGTGCGGCGTCATGCCAGCGGCCAAACGGTCGCACTCCTCCGCGAGCGCGTACACGTCGGCAAGGCGGCCGGCTCGCAGGAAGAAGAACCCGGCGAGCCAGTGCTCGTGAAAGCCGTAGCCCGGATCGCGTAGCGTCTCCGCGCCCTCCAGCGCCCGTTCGGCCCATACGCAGGCTTCCTGGAACCGCCGCCCCGCCGAGGCGACGTGCGCCCGCGCCTCGTAGACTCCCACGAGCAGCTTCGGGTCGCGCAACTCCTCCGCGATCGCCTGCGCCTCAGCGACTGTATCCTCGCCACTCGCCGGACTCGCCAGCGCGCGCGCGAGCAAGGCGCTGGCGCGCGCCGGGCTCCTCGGCGGAGCCAGTTCTAGCGCGGTCTCAAGCCAGCGCTCGCTGACCTCGGTCGGCGGCGGCTGCTTCCACATGTACGCCCGTCCGTGCCCGTAGAGCGCAAGCTCAGCGAAGATCTCGGCGGCAACCTCGCGCTCCGGCTTGAGCGCGAGCGCCTGCTCCATCGCCGTGCGGAAGCGCTCCGGGTCGAACCCCAGCAGGTGCGCGTCGCCGGCTTCGCGGAGAATCCCGATCTTCGCCTCGCTCGACGCCAGGGCGAGCGCCTGCTCCAGCAACGACAGTGCCTCGCGAAGCTCGTAACGGCCCATCGCGAGCTCAGCCGCGCGTCGAAGCCACCCGACCGCCTTCAGGCGGAGCCGCTCGAGCTCCTCCTCCTCACCCGCCCAGGCGAGGTCGGCGTCCTTCGGCCGCGCTGCCTCGGCGTAGTGGTGCGCGAGCAGCGACGCGTGCTCGTCACGACGCTCCCCGAAGCGCTCGAGCCACCCGGCGAACCAGGCGTGGAGCCGCGCGCGCCTTGCCTTCGGCAGGCTGGCGTAGGCGACCTCGCGGGTCAGCTGGTGCTTGAAGACGAACTCGCGCTCGCCCGCGATCGACGAGCCGTGCCGCCGGCGGACGAAATGGCGCTCCTCGAGGACTCGGAAATCCGGCTCGGTGTCTGCGAGCAACTCGTAAATAGGCCCGGTCCAGAAGATGCGCCCGACCACCGAGGCTGCTTGAAGCGCCACTTTCTCGGAGGGCTCGAGGAGGTCTATACGAGCCGCCAAGACGGCCTGGACGGAATCGGGCATGGAGAAGTCGGCTGGGAGTCTGCGAACTGTCCAGTCGCCGTCCTCGCGCTCGATCAACCCCCGGTCGATCAGCGTTGCGAGCAGCTCCTCCATGAAGAACGGGTTGCCCTCTGCCTGCCCGAACACGTCGCGGAGCTGCGAGGGAAGCTCCGCCTCGAGCAGCGCCGCGAGCATCCGCTCGGCTTCGTCGGCCGAGAGCGGCTTGAGCTCCAGCGTTGTGGCGGCGCGTCGGGCGCCGCCCCAGCCGGGACGAAGATCGAGGAGCTCGGGTCGTGCCGTGCAGATGAGGAGCAGCGGCCCAGACACGTCCTCGATGACCCGCTCAAGCAGGTCGAGTAGCTCGTCCTCAGCCCAGTGCAGGTCCTCGACCAGGATCACGGCGGGCCGCTCCATCACAAGCTCGTCCAGAAGCTCGACCCAGGCATCGTGGAGGCGGTCACGGGCGGCGAGAGGGTGTAGCTCGCCGACCACGTCGAGACCGAGCGTCAATCCGAGAATCCTCCGCGCGCCGAGCCGGTCGAGCACGGTCGCTGCGGAATCATCTTCGAGGATTGCGAGCTGTTCCTTGAGAATCTCACCCAGCGGCCAGTACGTGATGCCCTGCCCGTACGACGGGCAGCGCCCGGTGCGGCGGATCGGTTCCGGCGCCCGTCCGGCGAGCGACTGCCAGAGTTCGCGCGTGAGTCGGGTCTTGCCTACCCCCGCTTCGCCGAGGATGGTGACGAGATGGGGCCTGTGCTGCTCGACTCCAGCGTGGTAGGCATCTTCAAGGAGTGCGAGCTCGGTTTCGCGCCCGACGAAGGCGACGGCGAGGCCGCCCACGCCTCGTGGCCGCATCAGCGAGAGCGCCCGCACGAGGCGGCGGCAGGTAATTCCTTCCGGCTTCCCCTTCGCGTCTATGGTCGTTGGCTCGCCGAACTCGAACGCGCCTCGCACGGCCGAGACCGTTCGCTCGCCGACGAGGATCTCGCCTGGCTCGGCCGCCTGCTCGAGTCGCGCAGCGACATTGACGGCGTCGCCCGTTACAAACGAGCCGCCCTGGCGCGCCCTCCCAAGGACGACCTCGCCCGTGTTGACGCCGATGCGGAGGGCGAGCTTCTCGCCGAAAAGCTCGTCGAGGCGCCGCTGCATCGAGAGCGCGGCGTGGAGCGCCCGCTCGGCGTGGTCTTCTTGCGCGGCTGGAGCGCCGAAGGCGGCCATCACGGCGTCGCCAATGAACTTCTCAGGCGTGCCGCCTGCGCGCTCGATCTCCGCTGCGATCATGTCGTAGAAACGGTCGAGCATGAGCCGAGTGCGCTCGGGGTCCTCCGAGCCTGCGAGCTCGGTCGAGCCGACGAGGTCGGCGAAGACCACGGTCGCGACCTTGCGCTCATCGCTGGGTGTGGTCTCGAGCGGCTGGACGGCACCTGACTCCACGTCCCCTCCTCTCGCCGGAAAGCTAGCGCCGCTCAATTGGCAGCGGCGCAGCACGAGAGACCAGAAGAGAGACCTCGTGGGGCCAAGCGTTCTCTAAGGAGGCGCGAAACCTTTGGCCAAACTTTTGCCCACCTGAACTGACCTCAGCTGACCATAGCCGATCGAGCGTGACGGAACCATGCCGTATTTGCCTGAGTTGACCTGGAAGGCAACGTCTCATAACCCGGAGGTCGCAGGTTCAAATCCTGCCCCCGCTACTGGAAAAGCCCCGGAAACGGAGCTTTTCTGTTCTCACCGCCGCGATCGGTGGGGAGAGCTTTTGCCCAACTTTTGCCTTTGGTGGACGCGGTGAGTGCGCCCATGCCCAGGTCATGCGAGGTCTTTCAAGCAGGAGCACACTCGCACATGGAGAGGAGTTGTCTCTTCAGTGAGCCCGCCCACAAGCGCTCCAGCGGCTCCGTCAGCCGGAGTCGGTCACAGACATGTGCTCAGCGCATCGGCGTGAGTCGCGCTCGGTGACTGCGACCTCATGCGCCGGCTCTGCTACGTCCGCGGCCCCGAGGGGATCATCGTCGAGCTGGCAGAGCAGATCGGCTGACGGGTCCGGTCCGCCGCCGCGCTCGACCAGAACGCACATGAGCGTACGTGGCTAACACGAACGGCTCGCAGCTGGTCGCGTAGCGTCAAGCGACATTCCCGCACACTCGCGCAGCCGGCGACCTCTGCCTCCTACCGGCCGCGACCTATTTCTGCGTAGGCGACCAGGCGATTCCGAAAGCCTGCTGGTGAATGTCGCGCGTCAGGTTCCGCTGCCGGCTGCCGTCGGCGTTCATCTACTGGCCCGTCAAGAGACATTTCCGATCTCAATGTCATGCTCGGCGGGTGGCGTCCGGTGAGCGACGCAGACTCGGGCGGCGGCGGCTGACTCGATTCCGAATGTCGCCCGAGGGCTGACTTTCCAGCGTTGTGTCGCCGCCGCCGTCGAGACCGTCGAGCGTGACCT
>JBKPDR010000019.1:0-41984 GCA_046727975.1 Actinomycetota bacterium
ACGCGCGCGAGCCCGTCTCCCACCTGGATCGTTCCGGAGCCGATCTCGTCCAGCGAGCGCTCGATCACGGGCTCCTCGACGTTCCGTCGCAACACATTCGCCAGCGCGACGGCCGGTCGGAAGAAGAGCACGTCGTACAGCTCGTCGACGTAGAGCTTGTGCTCGAGGATGCGCCATGCGCCGGGGCTCGTCACCAGCTGGCGGTCCGCCCGGAATGCGCGCTGCGCGAGCAAGAAGCCGATGAGCCCGAGCGCGACGGCGAACAGGCTCGTCAGGTAGTCCTGCCCGGTGGACGGCTCGACGACCGCCTCTGCGGTCTCTCCGACCCACTCCGGGAATGGGTGCCAGGCGCCCGGGATCGAGACCAGCCCGCCGGCTGCTGACAGGACCGTGAGGACGCCGACCGGCACGAGCATGGAGAGGGGCCCTTCGCCGTGCGCCTCGTCGTGGGCCGCCGCCTCGGGTCCGCGCCGTACCGCGGCCACTTCGTGCCGCGGCCCGTGGAAGATCGCGTAGTAGAGCCGGAACGAGTAGGCGCCGGTGAGCAACGCCCCCGCGAGCCCCGCGACGAAGAGCGTCCAGCCGAGCCCGCCGCCCAGGTCGAGGGCCGACGCGAGGATGGCGTCCTTCGACCAGAACCCGGCGAAGGGTGGGAGCCCCACGAGCGCGACGGTGCCGACGAGGAAGGCGACGTGCGTCCGCGGAAGCGTGTCGCGCAGCCCTCCCATCCTCCGCATGTCCTGCTCGCCTGCGAGATGGTGGATGACGGCACCCGCGGCGAGGAAGAGCAGTGCCTTGAAGAATGCGTGCGTCAGCAGGTGGAAGATCGCGAAGCCGTAGGCCCCGATCCCCGCGCCGAGGAACATGTAGCCGATCTGGGACATCGTCGAGTAGGCGATGACGCGCTTGATGTCCCACTGCACGAGCGCGACGAGCCCGGCGAGCAGGAGAGTGATCGTCCCGAGCACCGCTGCGATGTGCTGGACGTCCACCGCGGCCTCGAAGACCGGATGCGCGCGCACGAGGAGGTAGACGCCGGCCGTCACCATCGTGGCGGCGTGGATCAGCGCCGACACCGGGGTCGGCCCTTCCATCGCGTCCGGGAGCCACGTGTGCAGCGGGACCTGCGCGGACTTCGCCACGGCTCCGCCGAGGAGCCCGAGCGCGACGAGGTTGACGGTCGTGTCCGAGAGCCCGTTCGCCTGGTCGAACACGGAGAGGTAGTCGAGCGCTCCGACCTGCCACACGAGCAGGACCGCCGCGAGCGCGAACGTCGCATCGCCGATCGCGTTCATGACGAAGGCCTTCTTCGCGGCGGCCACCGCTTGCGGGCGGTGATGCCAGAAGCCGATGAGCAGGTAGGACGCGAGGCCGACGAGACCCCAGCCCACGAGGAGGAGGAGGAAGTTCGCCGCCTCGACGAGCAGGAGCATCGAGAAGACGAAAAACGACATGTACGCGAAGTACCGGCGCTCCTCGTCGTCGCCGGCCATGTAGCCCATCGAGTACCAGACGATGAGACCGCCGACCCCGGAGACGATCAGCATCATCACGACCGAGAGAGGGTCGACGAGGATCTGCACGTCGACCTCGAAGTCCCCTGCGGCGAGCCAGGTGTACGCGGTCGAGACATGCTCGCGCTCGTCCGGGTCCTTCGCCCAGAGCTGGAAGAAGGCGACGGCGGCTCCGCCGAACGCGACGAACGTCGTCAGCGTCGAGATCCAGCCTGCGACCCGACGGGAGATGCCCTGACCCGCCAGCGCGATCGCGAGGCAGCCCACGAGCGGGGCGAAGAGGCAGACCCAGGCGCCGGCGATCATCGCTAGCCTCGGAGCGCGCTCGCCTGATCGACGTCGAGCGCGAGGCCGCGCCGCGCCATCGCGACGATCAGGCCCAGGCCGACCGCAACCTCACCCGCGGCCACGGCCATGACCGCGAGCGCGAACACCTGCCCGTCGAGGGACCCCTGCTGGCGCGCGAAGGCGACGAGGGTGAGATTCCCTGCGTTGAGCATGATCTCGAGCGAAAGCAGGACGATCAGCGGGCTCCGGCGGAGCATGACGCCCATCGCACCGGTCGCGAAGAGGATCCCCGCCACGATCAGGTACCAGCCAATGCCGGGACCATCCACTACGCCGTCTCCTCCTCGCGCACCGTTCCCAGCACCACGCCACCGATCGCGGCGACGAGCAGCACGATCGACGTGATCTCGAAGGCGAGCAGGTGGTCGGTGAGGAAGAGCTGGCCGATATCGGCCGGGCCGCCGAACGAATCACGCACCTGCGCAGGGTCGGACAGGTCGCCGCCCCACGCGAGCCCGAGGACGACGACGACCTCCACGAGGATCGCCCCCGCCGCGACGATCGCAGCCGAACGCAAGAGCGGCGGGCCGCCGGCCCACGGCGCGTCGGCCCGGCCGCCGAGGTAGGCGATCACGAAGAGGAACATGACCATCACGGCGCCGGCGTACACGAGCACCTGCGCGGCGGCCAGGAACTCGGCCGCGAGCAAGAGGTAGAGGACGGCGAGCGAGGCGAGGTTCCCGATGAGCGCGAGCGCGGAGTAGAACGGGTTCGTGAGGCTGACGACCGCGACGCCGCTTCCGAGACAGCCTCCCGCGGCAACGAACCAGACGACCCAGACGAGGACGTTGCCCATGCCTTACGAGCTCGTCTTGTAGGCGGGCTCGGGAGTGTCGAACCGTGCCGCGTCGGCGACCGGCACACGCTTGATCGGCTCCGCGAGGAGCATGTCCTTCGTGTAGATGAGGTCGTCTCGCGAGTACTCCGAGATCTCGAACTCGTTGCCGAGCGTGATCGCGTCGAAGGGACACGCGAGCTCGCAGTAGCCGCAGAAGATGCAGCGGCTCATGTTGATCTCGTAGATCCGCGCGTAGCGCTCGCCCGCCGAGACCCGGTTGTCCGCTGTGTTCTCCGCGGCGACCACGCGGATGCAGTCGGCGGGACACGCAGCCGCGCAGAGCGAGCAGCCGACGCATTTCTCGAGCCCGTTCTCGTGCCGCCAGAGTCGGTGGCGGCCCCGGAAGCGCGGGTACACAGGGCGCTTGTACTCCGGGTACTGCTGCGTGATCGGCTTACGGAAGATCTGCCGGAACGTGACCGCGAAGCCTTTGACGCTGTCCAGCGGCTGGGGGCTCATAGCCAGACCACCAGGACTGCAGTCACGATCGCGTTCAGCGTCGCCACCGGCAAGAGGATCTTCCAGCCGAACCTCATCAGCTGGTCGTAGCGCAGGCGGGGAAGCGTCGTTCGCATCCAGATGAAGACGTAGAGCAGGATGACGAGCTTGAGAATGAACCAGATCGGCGCGATCCAGGTCGGCCCGTCCCAGCCCGGCCCGTGCCAGCCTCCGAGGAAGAGGGTCACGCAGAGGCCTGAGAGCGTGATGAGGTTGATGTACTCGGACATCGTGAAAAGGCCGAAGCGCATCCCGCCGTACTCCGTGTGGTAGCCGGCGACGAGCTCCTGCTCCGCCTCCGGCAGGTCGAACGGAGCCCGCGCCGTCTCGGCGGTGCCGGCGAAGAGGAAGACGAGGAGGCCCACGAACTGCGGGACCGCGTACCAGAGCGCGTCGTCCTGGGCGGCGACGATGTCCGTCAGGGCGAGCGACTTCGCCATGATGACGACCCCGAGGACGGACAGTGCGAGCGAGACCTCGTAGGAGACGAGCTGCGCGCACGTCCGCATCGAGCCGAGCAGTGCGTACTTCGAGTCGGAGGCCCAGCCGCCGACGATGAAGCCGTAGACCCCGAGCGAGCCGATCGCGAAGATCAGGATCAGCGCGATGGGCACGTCCGCCACCTGCCCGGGGATGTACACGCCGCCGATCGTCCAGCCGGGGCCGAAGGGGATCACCGAGAACGTGCTGAGCGCGGTGAAGGCAGCCAGGAACGGGGCGAGGAGATAGAGCCAGTCGATCGCCGCCGCGGGATAGAAGCTCTCCTTGTAGAGGAGCTTGAGCAGGTCGGCGATGGGCTGTAGGAGCCCGTACGGTCCGGCGCGATTCGGGCCGTAGCGGAGCTGCATCCGGCCCATGACCTTCCGCTCCGCGAGCGTCAGGTAGGCGAACGTGGCCATGACGAGGTTGATGATCACGAAGGCCTGGATCAGGCTCACCCACCAGGACACTTCGATCGCTGCTCCGATCGAAGTTGCTAGTGGAAAGGCGGCCGGCATGGTTATGAGCCTTCCAAAGCGGCTCCGCGAAGCGGAGCCGCTTTGAGCACCTCGACGGTGGCGTGCAGGTCGCCCGCATGCTCGTCCGCGATTCGGGCGACACCTTCGACGAGCTTCCGGTTCACCCGCGCCCGCAGCTCGACCGACGTTCCGTTGGAGCGTACGAGCACCGGGTCTCCAGACACGACGCCACGCCGCTCCGCATCGGGAGGAGACAGCTCGACCTCCCGCCGGGGGCGCTGGAACTGGAGCTCCCGCACGCGCTCGACGGCCGGCCCGGCGAACAGCGCGTGAACACGGTTGAGCCGCAACGCGCCGACGAAGTGGTCGTCGGTATGGGTGGTGGGAGTCGCTTGCGCCGGTGTGGTCGCCGCCGGAGGCGCCTCATACGGCTGCCGCGCGGGTAGTGGCGAACGAAGGCTGACGTCATCGAGCGAGAGATCGCGGAAGAGCGTCTCCTGCAGCTCCGCGAAGACGCCGGTCGCATGGGGTGCCACCTCGACCCCGAATCTCGCTGCGAGCTTGCTGACCCACGCGAGCTCGTCGGGGCAGGGTGGAAGGACCGCCCGCCGCAGCCGCTGAACGCGCCCCTCGAGGTTCATCGTCGTCCCGTCTCGCTCGAGCGCGGCGGTCGCGGGGAAGAGCAGGTCGGCCCACCCGGCGGCGAGGTCGTGGAACATGGAGACCGCGATCACCTGCTGCGACTGCTCGGCGAGCGCACGGACGCTCCGGTCGGCAGCGGCCTCGTCCCCGGAGACGAACAGGAGTGCGATCGGCTCCGGGTTCGCCTCGTCGGCATCGGCGGAGGCCGACCACGCCGAAGCGACGCCGCGCGCGTTGGCGGTCACGGGCACATGGAACGCGCCACAGCCGGGCCTCGACTCGAAGCCGAGCGCGTGCGCGAGCTCCGCGACGCGCGCTCCGCCACCACCGCCGGGCCCCGACCAGATGAGCACCGCGCGCTCGGCGCTGCGAAGGCGGCGGCCGAGCGCGTTGCGCGGCTCCGCGAGGCTCCTGCAGACGTCCGGGGCGCCCCCGGGAACTGTCTGGACGGATCCGGTCGGCGAGTGGACGACGATCTCCGCGCCTCGACGCCGCGCCTCCTTGAGCCAGAGGTCGACGATCGGTGCCCGCTCGACGACGGGATCGTCTCCCAGGACCACGACGAGCTCGGCGTCCGCGATCCCGGAGAGCGGGAGGCGAAAGGCGTCGAGCGCGTCCGACGTCGCCTCGGGAAGGACGGCCGAGTGCGCCCCGAGCCCCTCCCTCAGGAGGCGCCCGAGCGCGTACGCGAGCTCGATCGTCTCCGAGCCCGAGAGGGCGGTCACGATCGCGCCTTGCGCGTCGCGCAGCATCGCCTCGGCCGCGTCGAGCGCGTCGTCCCACGACGCCTCCTCCAGCCCCTTTCGTTCTCGGCGGAGCGGCGACGTGAGGCGATCGCCGGCGCGCAGGTGCGGGTAGCTGAAGCGTCCCTTGTCGCACAGCCAGCCGCGGTCGATCTCCGGGTGGTTGCGCGAGAGGATCCGCTTCACCCTGCCCTCGCGGATCGTCGCGGAGATGTTGCAGCCCACTGGACATTCGGCGCACACGGTCGGGACGTTCTGGATCTCCCACGGCCGCGCGTCGAAGCGATAGAGGCTCGACGTGAGCGCCCCGACCGGGCACAGCTCGATGACGTTGCCGGAGAACGGGGAGCGGTAGGGCTCGTCCTCGAAGGTCGCGATCTCGGAGCGCGCTCCACGGTTCCGGGCGATGAGCTGGCCGTCCTCGGCCACCTCGTCAGAGAAGCGGGTGCAGCGGTAACAGAGGATGCAGCGCTCACGGTCGAGCGCGATGAGCGGTGAGATCGGGATCGGCTTGTCGAACGTGAGCTTCGGAAAGGTCATCCGGGTCGCGCCCGGCCCGTAGCGGAACGTGAGATCCTGGAGCGGGCACTCGCCGCCCTTGTCGCAGACCGGGCAGTCGAGCGGGTGGTTGACGAGGATGAACTCGAGCGTCGCCTCCTGCCCCTCCGCCGCCTTGGGCGAGGTCGCCGCGGTGCGCACGACCATCCCCTCGCTCGCCGTCAACGTGCACCCGGCCTGCAGCTTCGGGATTCCCTCGATCTCGACGAGGCACATCCGGCACGCGCCCACGGGCGCCCCGAGCCGGGGCTCGTAGCAGAAGACCGGGATCTCGATGCCTGCAGAAACGGCGGCCTCGACAAGTCCCGTGCCTTGCGGCACGGAAATCTGACGGTCGTCGATCGTCAGCGTTACGAGGCCGCCGTTTCCGCTAGCCATGCGTCACCTCTAGCGCTTTGCCGACAGGCAAAGCGCTGTACTGGTCGACCGGGGCGAAGACCCCCTCTATCGAGGAGGTGCCCGCGAACGGGCAGCCTGCGCCGTCGAGGTGCGCCTCGAACTCGCTGCGGTACTTCCGCAGGTAGCTCGAGACCGGGTACACGGCGAAGTCGCCGAGCGCGCAGAGCGATTTGCCGAGCATGCCGTCGCACACGTCGTCGAGGAGATCGAGGTCACTCCGCCCCCCGCGACCTTCCTCGATCTTCGTCAGGAGCTGGACGAGCCAGCGCGTCCCGACTCGGCAGGGCGTGCATTTCCCGCACGACTCGTGCATGTAGAACTGCGCCGCCCGCCGGGCGAGCTGCACCATGCAGCAGCGGTCGTCGACGACGATGATCGCCGCAGAGCCGAAGAACGAACCCGCGGCCTGGATCGAGTCGTAGTCCATGTTGGTATCGATCTCCGCCGGAGTCAGAACAGGCACCGAGGAGCCGCCGGGGATGATCGCCTTGAGCTCGCGGCCGTCGGCGACACCTCCGCCCACGTCGTAGATCAGCTCCCGCAGGGTGATTCCGAGCGGGCGCTCATAGTTTCCCGGGCGCGCGACATTTCCGGAGAGGGAGAACACGGCGGTGCCGGGCGCCGAGGGGACGCCGATCTTGGAGAACTCCTCGGCGCCCAGCTCGAAGATCTTCGGCACCAGCGCGATGGTGCTCACGTTGTTGATCTGCGTGGGCGCGCCGTAGAGGCCGGTGACAGGCGGGAACGGTGGTCGCGGGCGCGGCTGGCCGCGGCTGCCCTCGAGAGACTCGAGGAGCGCGGTCTCCTCGCCGCAGATGTATGCGCCGGCGCCGCGGTGCAGGACGATGGTGACCCCACCGAGCAGGCCCGCTCCGCGCACCTCGTCGAGCGCGGCGCGCAGAACCTCGAACTCGTGCAGGTACTCGCCGCGGATGTAGATGAACGCGCTCTCGGAGCCGATCCCGTGCGCGGTGATCAGACAACCCTCGATCAGCCGGTGGGGAGTGCGTCCCATCACGTCTCGGTCCTTGAAGGCACCCGGTTCCGACTCGTCGGCGTTGACCACGAGGTAGATCGGTTTGCCCGTGTCCTTTGCGAGGAGCGACGCCTTCCTGCCCATCGGGAACCCCGCGCCTCCTCGCCCGCGCAGCGTCGCGCCGGTGATCTCGTCCATCACCGCTTGCGGCTCCATCGCCCGCGCCTCCTCGAGCGCGGCGTAGCCGCCGACGGCGCGGTATTCGGCGAGGCGCGTGAGGTCGTGGTCCTCGGTGCCGGCCGTCAGGAGGTCAGGCGCGGCCACGGAGCTCCTGGACGATCTCCGGCACGTCCTCGCGGTGCACGGGCTCGCGGTACGCGTGATCGACGACGACCACCGGAGCGCGGCCGCAACCGCCGGCGCACTCGATCGCGCGCAGTGTCACCTCGCCGTCCTCCGTCGTCGCTCCGGGCTGGACGCCGAGCTCGTCCGCGAAGGCGTCGAGGACCGCCTGTGCTCCGGCAAGAGCGCAGGAGAGGTTCGTGCACACCTCGACCATGTGTCGCCCGACCGGTTCGAGATGGAGCATGTCGTAGAACGAGGCGATCGAGTGGCAGTACGCCGGCGTCTCGTCGAGCGCGTCCGCGACCTCGCGAAGCGCCTCGGGCGACAGCCAGCCGCCGTGCTCCTCCTGGGCGATCCTGAGCGCTGGAAGCACCGCCGAGCGGCTCGCGGGATACTGCTTGCGCAGCTTCTGGATCTCCGCGTACGCCTTCGGCGTCATCGGTCGGCATCCCCCATGACGGGATCGAGGGAGCCAGCGACGGCGATGAGGTCGGCGACGAGGCAGTCCTGGACGACCGTGGCCGTCGCCTGCAGGGCGGCGAAGCTGGGCGCTCGGAACTTCACCCGCCACGGTCGCGGGCCCCCGTCCGAGACGACGTAGCACCCGGATTCGCCGCGCGGCGACTCGATGACGAGGTAGACCTCGCCCTCGGGGACCGTGTAGCCCTCGGTGACGATCTTGAAGTGGTGGATGAGCGACTCCATGGAGGTGTGCAGCTCGTGGCGGGGCGGGAGAACGACTTTGCGGTCGTCGGCGACCCACGGCTGGCCGTCCGTCTCGTCGAGGCGGTCGAGGCACTGGCGGACGATGCGCGCCGACTCGCGCATCTCGTCCATGTGCACCTTGTACCGGTCGTAGACATCGCCGTTGAAGTAGACCGGGACGTCGAAGTCGACCTCGTCGTAGAAGAGATAAGGCATGGCCTTGCGGAGGTCCCAATTCACGCCCGAGGCCCGCACCATCGGGCCGGACTGGCCGAGGGCGAGGGCGTCCTCGGCCGAGAGCAGCCCGATTCCCTTCGTGCGTTCGAGCCAGATCGCGTTTCGGTCGAGGATCGCCTCGTACTCGTCGACGGACTTCGGCATCTGCTCGCAGAACTTCCGCGCCTCGGACGTAAAACCGGGCGGCAGGTCCTCCGCGAGGCCCCCGACCTGGAAATACCGGGTATGCATCCTCGCCCCGCCGGCCATCTCGAAGAGGTCGAGGATCGTGTCGCGGTCGTCGAACGTGTACCAGAGAAGCGAGATCGCGCCGAGCTCGAGCGCAGAGGTTCCGAGCCAGATGAGATGTGAGTGGATGCGGTTGAGCTCCGTGAGCGCCATCCGGGCCCAGGTCGCTCTTCGCGGTACCTCGATGCCGAGCAGCTTCTCGATGGCCAGCACGTACACGAGCTCGTTCGCCTGGAAGGCGAGGTAGTCGACGCGTGGCGCATACGTGATCGACTTCCACCACGTCTTCGCCTCCATGTTCTTCTCGAAGCCGGTGTGGAGGTAGCCGATCACCGCTCGGATGCCGGCCACCTTCTCGCCGTCGAGTTCGACGATCAGCCTCAGCACGCCGTGCGTCGAGGGATGATTCGGCCCGAAGTTGACTCTCAGGATGTCGTCCAGCGAGTGCTTCGCCGGGTCGACCTCGAGGATCGTCGGCACCGGGTACGGAATGCGGGAACCTTCGTAGATCCGCTTCGGCGCGACGACCACTCGCGTCAGTCCTCGTCCGAGAAGCGCACGGGCTCGCCCCCGAGGGGGTAGTCCTTGCGAAGCGGATAGCCGTCCCAGTCCTCGGGCATGAGGATCCGCACCAGGTTCGGATGGCCCTCGAACGGGATCCCCATCATGTCCCAGGCCTCACGCTCGAACCAGTCCGCGGCGGGCCACACGGGGATGAGACTCGCAACCGACTCTCCATCGTCCAGCCACACCTGGACCCGAACGCGGGCGGGCTCCGCCGAGACGCGCAGCAGGTGGTAGGAGACCGAGAACCGCTTCGGCTTCGGGCCCGGTACCCGCGCAAGCCCTTGTGACCCGGGCTCGTTGAGATCGCGTCCCGAGGCGGTGCCGATGTACCCGGCCACGCCGACTTCTCCCCAGCCGAGGTAGTCGCACGGCGCGATGTCGCTCAGGACGTTGAAGTCGTGCTCGTCGCGCAGGTACGTGCACGCCTCGACGAGGCGTGCAGGATCGACGACGAGCGTCGTCTCGCCCAGGGCCTCGCGGGTCTCGACCAAGCCCGGAACACCGGCGTACCCTGTCATTCCGCCACGCCCCGGATCTCGTAGGCGGGCGGTACCCCGGCTCGGATCTTCTCGTGCAGACGCACGACGCCCTCGACGAGCGCCTCGGGGCGCGGTGGACAGCCCGGGACGTGGACGTCGACGGGGACGATCTTGTCGACGCCCTGGAGGATCGTGTAGTTGTTGAACATCCCTCCGGAGCTCGCGCAGGCGCCCATCGCGATCACCCACTTCGGCTCGAGCATCTGGTCGTAGACCTGGCGCAGAGGTCCCGCCATCTTGTGCGTCACCCTGCCGGAGACGATGAGGAGGTCCGCCTGGCGCGGGGACGAGCTGAAGCGCTCCATCCCGAAGCGCGCGATGTCGTAGCGGGACGAGACGACCGCGATCATCTCCATCGCACAGCACGCGAGGCCGAACGTGTCGGGCCACACGGAGCTGGACTGCGCCCACGCGACGGCTTTCTCGACCGTCGTGAGGAGAAGCGCATCCTCGATCGAATCTACCTCGCGCTCGAAGACGCCGGGACCACGCTCGGGCCAGAGGACACGCTCCGACTGGAGGCCCGCCTTTGCAAGCGGGCGCTCGCTGACGAGCGGAAGCTCCCTCTTCAGCGCCAGTTGAGAGCTCCTTTCCTCCAGATGTAGACGTACGCGACCGCGAGGATCGCGATGAAGACGAGGAACTCCACGAGCCCGAACCAGCCGAGAGCGTCGAGCTGCACCGCGAGTGGATACAGAAAGACGATCTCGATGTCGAAGAGGATGAAGAGGATCGCCGTCAGGTAGAAGCTGACGGTGAACCGGCGCTCGCGGCTCGGCGCGCCTTCCGAGACACCCGACTCGAACGGGATCATCCGCTGCCTCGTTCGCGTGAGCGGTCGCCGCGGGAGCAGGAACGAGAAGGCGACCATCGAAGCGGGGATGGCCGCGGCGAAGAGCGCGTAGAAGAGGAACGGCAGCCAGTTGTCGAGCACGCGTCGTACCCCCGCGAGGGACCTTCGGTCTCGTCTCGCGCGAAACCTAGCACTCTCTTCTCACGACGCACGAAGGTACGGGAAACCCAGCGTGAAATGAGCGATACGAGTGTCACAAAGTCGGCCCCCTGGAAGTCGCTGACCCGTCCGCTACCATGAGCCTGTGGCAACCGTCGAGCACCCGACCGACACGTTGATCACGCTCACTCCTGTCGCCGCGGCGAAGATCAAGGAGCTCATGGCCGAGGAGCCCGAGGGTGGCTCTCTCGTCCTTCGAGTCGCGATCCAGGGTGGCGGCTGCTCCGGATTCCAGTACGGGCTCGGGTTCGATTCCGGGTCGGCCGAGGGAGACGTCGAGCTGGAGCTGGAGGGCGTCCGCGTGGTCGTCGATCCGTTCAGTGCGCCGTACCTCGAGGGCTCGTCCATCGACTTCCTGAACTCGATCGACGAGTCCGGGTTCAAGATCGAGAACCCGAACGCGGTCGCCTCCTGCGGGTGCGGCCACTCGTTCACCGTCGCCGAAGGCGAGGACCCCGGCGACGAGGCCGCAGCGGGCTGCGGCTCTACTTGTTCGCACTAAACGCGGCGAGCGCGTTTGGTGATGGCTGTTCGCATTGGGGCGACCCGAGGGTCGCCTCTACACGACCGGGCGTCGTCCCACGCGTAGAGGGCGAGGCTTGCCTCGCCCTCCAGCGGCGGTTCCCTCATCTGAGTCCTTGAGAACGTCCGACGAGTCGCCTAGGCTCGCGTTGTCAGCTATCGGGAGGGTCGCCCGTGCTCAGGTCTCTGTACATCGGCTGGTCTGCGCTGCTCTTCCTGCTGATCATGATCCAGGTCGGGTTCGCCGGTTACGGGTCGTTCGCGGTCGCGCGTGACGTTGCCGATGCGAGGACCGTCGACGAGGACCGTTTCGACGATCTCTGGGGCCTTCATCTGGGCTTCGGCTACATCGTCATCCTCGCCGGCCTCGTCCTCCTCGCTCTCGGCGTCGCAGCCGGAATCGGCAAGTGGAGGCTCGGCCGCCACGGGGTCCTCGCTCTCCTGCTCATCGTCCAGCTGTTTCTGGCCTGGATCGGCGAGGAGACTCCGGAGATCGGCTTCCTCCATCCGTTGAACGCACTCTTCATCTTCGCGCTGTCGGGTTGGATTGCGTGGACCGAGTGGCGGAGCAGCAGGACGCTGGGCCGCGGCGCCGCGACCGCGTAATCCGCTATTCCGGCCGGTTGTCGGCACCGCCGCCGACGTTGAACGGAGTGGTGACGCGGGCGTAGACGATGTGCGTGGTCAGGCCCTCGGCGGCGTGCCGAAGGTTGTGGCAATGCTCCATCCAGATCCCAGGGTTGTCCGCGCGGAAGGCCAACTCGTACCGCTCGCCGGGCTCGACGTCGAGGGTGTCGGTCCACCACGGGCTTCCAGTACTCGGGCGGCCGTCGCGTGACAGCACCAGCAGGTGGTGTCCGTGCAGATGCATCGGGTGGACCGAGCTCGTGTCGTTCGCGATCGTGACCTTGACCAGATCGTCTTCCTCGACGACGAACACCGGCACGTCGGGAAAGATGTCGCCGTTGACAGTCCAGTGGAGGCCGGGCCTACCGTCGAGAAAGCCGGGCCTCCGACCGATCTCGAGTGCGAACTCACGGTCGAAGTGGCTTTTCGGGCCGAACGGAACGGGCGCGGCGCGACCGTACGCGAGGGGATCGAACTCGACGCCGGGGTCCGAGACGGGCGGAGTGCTCTTGCCGTCCGCGCTGAAGCCGAGGAGCGAGTCGGTGTCCGGGATCGAAAGCGCGACGGGCGTCTCGGGCATGATGAACTCGACGTCGTGGCGGCCGCCGGCTGCGATCTCGAGAGTCGTGTTCTCGAGCGGCTGCGGCTCGTGGAGATCTGCTCCGTCGATCGCGACGACGCGGAAGGGCGTTCCCGTGAGCGAGAACCGCAGGGGGGAGTTGTCGGTGTTCACGAGCCGCAGCCGAACCGGAGTGCCGGGCGCCACCTTTCGATTGCGCGGCACGTCCTGTCCGTTCAGGGTCTCCCGTCCCTCCATGTCGTGGGCGACAACCACGAGGTCCATCAGACCCGGGCGGAGCGGCTCGCGCGGCTCGATCACGAGCGCGCCGAAGAGGCCGCGCCGAACCTCCTTCGCGGACACCTGATGGCTGTGGTACCAGAAGGTGCCGACCTGTTCGGCCCGGAAGCGATAGATGTAGCGCTGTCCCGGTAGAACTGCGTCCTGCGTGACGCCCGCGACTCCATCCTCCGCGTTCGGAACGTCGACCCCGTGCCAGTGGATCGTGACGCCGCTCTCGACGTCCTCGTTCACGAGGGCAACCTCGACCAGGTCTCCGTGCTTCACGCGCAGCTCGGGACCGGGAGACCGTCCGTTGAAGGTGAGTGCGTCGACCACATATCCGGAAGCGAGGCGCACGTTCGCGTGGGAGGCGGTCAGCATGAAGCTGGCGTCCGGTTTCCCCGCGGGGCCATGCAAGTCGGAGACGCTGCGTGCGCCCGGGGCATGGTGAGAACCTCCGGTCGCCGGGACGACCGGCACCTGGCCGCCGTATTCGTGTACCCCGTAATCCATGACGTTGTACGTGCCGGGCAACCGGCTCTGAAACCAAAGGACCGCGATCCAGGCGGCGCCGAGGAGCGCCGCGAGGCCGATGCCGGCGAGGAGAGCGCGCTTCAGAGCCCGGACCATGGCCGGGCAGAGTAGCGCGTAGGGGCCGAAGTAGCATCCGCGCGATGAGCGGGGAGCGAGCTCTGCGCGTGGCAGTGGTCGGCTCGGGGCCCGCTGCGTTCTACGCGGCGGGACATCTGCTCGACGCCGAGCGATCTGTCGAGGTCGACATGATCGAGCGGTTGCCGACACCCTGGGGACTCGTGCGGCTCGGCGTCGCGCCGGACCACCCGAAGCTGAAGGAGGTCTCGCGAGCCTTCGAGAGGATCGCGCAGAAGCCGGGCTTCCGCTTTCTCGGCAACGTCGAGGTAGGACGGGTCGTCGAGCACGACGAACTGATGCGCCTGTACGACGCCGTCGTCTACGCGGTCGGCGCGCAGACGGACAAGCGACTGGGTATTCCCGGGGAGGATCTCCCCGGCTCCTGGTCGGCCACCGAGTTCGTCGCGTGGTACAACGGCCACCCCGATTTCCAGCAGCTCACCTTCGACCTCTCTGGGGAGCGTGCGGCCGTCGTCGGCAACGGGAACGTCGCGCTCGACGTCGCTCGGATGCTCGCCTTGACTCGGGAGGAGCTCGACCCCACGGACACGACCGACGCCGCGATGGAGGCGATCGCTGGGTCGGACATCCGCGAGATCGTCGTCCTCGGCCGACGCGGCCCCGTTCAGGCATCCTGGACGCCGCCGGAGCTCCAGGAGATGGGCGAGCTCGCCGGGGCAGACATCGTGGTCGAGCCGCACGAGCTCGAGCTCGATCCCCGGAGTGAAGAGGAGCTGGCGGCCGCGTCTCCGATCGTTCGCCGGAACGTCGACGTGCTCCGTGGGTTCGCTGCCCGCGTGCCGTCGGGGAAGCCGCGCACGGTGCGTCTCCGTTTCCGGGCCTCGCCGGTCGCAATCCTCGGAGAGGAGAAGGTCGAAGCCGTCGAGATCGTCCACAATGTGCTCGAGTCGGACGCGAGCGGCGTGCGAGCTGTGCCGACGGAGGAACGCGAGATCATCCCGTGCGGGATCGTCTTTCGGAGCATCGGCTACCACGGCATCGCGCTTCCCGGCGTCCCATTCGACGTGAGGAGCGGAACGATGCCCAACTTGGACGGAAGAGTCCTCGACGACGCGGGGAAGCCGATCCCGGGCCTGTACTGCGCGGGGTGGATCAAACGTGGCCCCACCGGCGTCATCGGGACGAACAAGAAGGACGCGACCGAGACGATCGACCTCCTGCTCGCAGACGCGGAGGCCGGCACCCTCTCCTCCGGCCAGGCGAACGGAAGCATCGACGAGCTGCTCGCCGAGCGCGGCGTCGAGGTCGTCATGTACCAGGGCTGGGAGGCGATCGACGCCTCCGAGCGCGCCCGGGGCGCCGATCTGGGCCGGCCGCGCGTCAAGTTGTGCACCTGGGAGGAGCTCCTCGAAGCCGCCCGGGATCGCAGTGTTGATCGGGGTCAGACCCCACGGGTCTGACCCCGAGGCGGAGCTAGACTCGCCTCGATGGGCGAGACGACCGAGCGCCGCCAGCTCTGGGGTGGCGAGACGGACAAGGCGATCGACAACTTCCCGGTGTCCGGAGAGCCGATTCCCGTCTCCGTCGCGCGCTGGCTCGGCCGGATCAAGGCCGCCGCGGCCCGGGTGAACACGGAGCTCGGCCTCCTCGACGCGGACAAGGCGGAGCGCATCGCGGCGGCTGCCGACGCCGTCGCGCGTGGGGACCACGACGACCAGTTTCCGATCGACGTCTTCCAGACAGGCTCCGGCACGAGCTCGAACACGAATGCGAACGAGGTAATCGCCGCGCTTGCCGGGGACGAGGTGCACCCGAACGACGACGTGAACATGGGCCAGTCCTCGAACGACGTGTTCCCTTCGGCCGTCCACCTCGCAAGCCTCGACGAGATCACGAACGTTCTGCTCCCCTCGCTCGAGCTCCTCGCCTCGTCGCTCGAGCGGAAAGCACAGGAGCTCGACGACGTCGTGAAGTCCGGCCGCACGCACCTGATGGATGCCGTGCCCGTGACGCTGGGCCAGGAGTTCGGCGGCTACGCCGCGCAGGTCCGCCAGGGAATCGCGAGGATCGGCGACTCGCGCGCGCGCCTCGGGGAGATCCCTCTCGGGGGCACCGCCGTGGGCACCGGCCTCAACACGCATCCGGAGTTCGCGGCGCGCGTGCGCACGATCCTGGCCGAGGAGTCGGCGCTCACGATCTCGCCTCCGCCCGACCCCTTCGAGGCGCAGGCGGCACGCGACGCGCTCATCGAGGCATCGGGTGCGCTCCGAGTCGTCGCGGTGTCACTGACGAAGATCGCCAACGATCTTCGGCTGATGGGCTCGGGCCCCCGAGCCGGCCTCGCGGAGATCTTCCTTCCGGAGCTTCAGAAGGGAAGCTCCATCATGCCCGGCAAGGTCAACCCGGTCATCCCGGAGGTCGTCACCCAGGTCGCCGCCCAGGTGATCGGGAACGACGCCGCAATCACCATCGGAGGCATGAGCGGTCACTTCGAGCTGAACGTCTACGTTCCGCTCATGGCGCGCAACCTGCTGCAGTCCATCGCGTTGCTCGCGAGCGCGAGCCGTCTCCTTGCGGACAAGTGCGTCGACGGCATCGAGGCCAACCGGGAGCAGTGCGAGCGCTACGCAGAGCTGACCCTCTCCGCGGCCACAGCGCTGAATCCGTACATCGGGTACGACAAGGCGACGGAGATCGTGAAGGAAGCGATCGCGACCGGTCGCCCGCTCCGCGCGGTCGCCCGCGAAGCGGGAGTCGACGAAGCCGTTCTCGACAAGGCGCTCGACTACCACGCGATGGCAAAACCGCACGCGTGACGGGGCGCGAGGGCTACGGAGCCGCAGCTGCCTCCGGAGTGCGTGGGGCTGCTGTCGGCACCGACTTGACAGCTCCGTAGGCACGGATCATCTTTCTGCCCGGTGTCGTGACGGCGGGAGGGGCTTCGTAGCGTCAGGCATCGGCAACAGGGGAGACATCCACGCTGCAGCGCCAGGCGCACTTGTCGACAGCCGCTTTCTCGACGGCTCACGAACGAGGCGGTCTCGCGCGTCTCGGCGCTCGACCAGCAAGAGGATCTCGATGACCTATTCGGCAACCATCGACGAGAGGAGAAGCACGTGAGCGGTCGCTTGTCTCTCGCCGTCGCCGGGCTGGTGCTCGGCGCGGGCATTCTGGTGGTCGCCGCATCTGCCGCTTCGGGAACTCGGCAGATCGCGAGCTCGGGTACGACCACGATTCGCGCGACAGCCACCGGGTCCGACGGCCTCGCACAGCCGGAGCTTCGGCCTCGCATCCACACCGTGGGCGACGTCGACTTCACCCGGCCGCGTCCAGGGTTCAAGAACGGCAAGTTCCCCAAGAAGCCACTCGATGCGCCCACAGTGCCGTCGAGCCCGGTCGCCGGCGCGAACCCCGAGCTTGCGCTCGGCTTCGAGGGCCTCAACCACAGGGACCAGCGGCTTGCCAACGGGGGCAACCAGTTCTCGCTCGAGCCGCCGGACCAGGCCCTCTGCGTCGGCAACGGCTACACGGTGGAATCGACGAACAGCGTGCTCCGGGTGTTCAGCTCGTCGAACGGCACCGCCCTGACCGGTGTCCAGGATCTGAACACCTTCTTCTCCTATCCGGCTGCGATCAATCGGACGACGGGTGAGATGGGGCCGTTCGTGGTCGACCCGGTCTGTCTCTACGACCCCGAGCACCAGCGTTTCGTCCTCGTGATCACGACGATTCACGTCGACGAGGAGGGCAACTTCAACGGCAGGAACACGATCGACCTCGCGGTCACCAACACGGGTAACCCGACCGGGGAATGGACGATCTACAGCGTGCCCGCCCAGAACGACGGCACCGAAGGCACTCCTGACCACGGCTGCACCACCGATGGGTCGACGCCGGGGCCGTGCTTCCAGGACTACCCGCACATCGGGCAGGACGCCAACGGCGTCTACGTCACGTCGAACGAATACGACCTCTTCGGGCCGAGCTTCAACGCGGCGCAGATCTTCGCCTACTCCAAGGCACAGCTCGCTGCGCACCCGGCGTCGATCGACGTCACTCTCGTCGAGAACCTCGAGGTCGACGGCTCTCCTGGGTTCACGGTCTGGCCGGCGATCTCGAACGCCGGGGACTACTCGAGCGAAAGGAACGGAACCGAGTACCTCCTGAGCACGATCGCGGGTGACGGCTCCGAGACGGGCAACCCGACGGGCACGGCACGACGCATCGGTCTGTGGGCACTCACGAACACGGCGTCGTTGAACACCGCGTCGCCCGCGCTCGGCGTCACCAGTCGACTCATCAACAGCCAGACGTACGTGTTCCCACCGCTGTCGGATCAGAAGCCCGGCGACATCCCGCTCGGCGAGTGCATCAATGACACCACGATCCCGACGCCGTTCGGGCCCGGGTGCTGGCAGCTCTTCTTCGTCGACGAGCCTGCCCACGACGAGGTCGAGTCGACGCCCGACTCGCTCGACGGCCGCATGCAGCAGGTCTGGTACGCGGACGGCACGTTGTGGGGTTCCGCGGGAACGGCGGTGCAGGTCGGCGGTGAGCTGAAGGCGGGTATCGCCTGGTTCGCAGTGACCCCGAAGATCAACGGTGCCGGCAAGGTCGAGGGCAATGTCGCGAAGCAGGGCTACCTCGCCCTGGCGAACAACAACCTCACGATGCCGGCGATCGCGATGGCGCCGAACGGGAAGGGGGTGATCGCCTTCACGATCATGGGGGAGGACTTCTTCCCGAGTGCCGGCTATGCGCTCATCTCGAGCAACGGTTCCCTCGGGCCGATTCACGTTGCCGCCCCGGGTCTCGGCCCGGCCGATGGATTCACGAGCTACAAGGCGTTCGTCGGAGACCCGCCGCGGACGCGCTGGGGCGACTACGGTGCGGCGGTCACGGACGGCAATACGCTCTGGATCGCATCCGAGTACATCGCTCAGACCTGCGACCTGGAGACGTACCTGTTCGGAGGTCCGATCGGCGCGTGCCCCGACGCTGCTCATCCGACGGGGTCGCGTACGTCACTCGGGAACTGGTCGACCCGGGTTTCCAAGCTGAACCCGTAGCGGCCCAATCGAACGCCGGGACGGGGCCGGGTCGCCGGCCCCGTCCCGGCGTTCGTCGCTTCGAGATCGCCCCAAAGAGCCGTAAGGGGTCCGTTAGCACCCTCGCGTGGACGCCAGGTGCGCGCTACCCTCGGTGGGATGCGTGCGTTCGCTGCTGCTCTTGCCGCGGCGCTCGCCGCGGCGGCGATGACGATCTCGTGGGCTTCCGCCGGCACCTCGACGAGCGGCCTCGTGGGGAAGGTGATGCGCGGACCGAGCCTTCCGGTCTGCGTTCACTCTCGGCCGTGTCAGGTTACGGCTTCCGTCACGCTTGCCTTTTCACGGGGCGGCAGGGAGGTCGCGCGCGTCAAGAGCGGCGCCTCCGGTGAGTATCGGATCGCCCTCGCCGCCGGGCTCTACTCCGTGCGTCTGGCCTTTCGGCACCCGCTCTGGCGCCTCATGCCGCAAACCGTCCGCGTTCCCGTCGGGCGCTACGCTCGGGTCAACTTCTTGATCGACACGGGCATCCGCTAGGACCCCTGGCGGGCTTGGCTTCACGCCGATGCCCGGGTCAGCGAGTGAACACGACGACGAGCTTGTCCGTGCCCGACTCGGCGCCCCAGACCTCGCCTGGGCGCCCGTGGAGCTGTCGAACCTCGGCAGCGGATGAGGGGAGGTCGACGCGCGTGAAGCGGGACGTCAGCGGGTCGAAGCGGACGAGCGCGTCGGCGCCGAAGTCGCTCAGCCACACCTTGTCCCGATCGTCGACGAAGACCGCGTACGGCATCGGGTTCCCGCCGGGGAGTCGCCATTCCCGCCAGCGCCGTGTGCGCGGCTCGTACCTGCCGAGCTTTCCCGCGTTCCACTCGCTGATCCAGATGCGGCCCTGCGAGTCCGACCAGGAGCGCCGCGCACCCTGCCCGGCCGTGGGTGGCCGCAGCACGGTGGCGCGGCCGGTCCGGACGTCGATCCGACCGAGATAGCTGCCCGAGAGCGACGCGTAGTACACCGCGCCCGAGGGCGCCGTCGTGATGCCGTAGGGGCCCGCGCCCCTCGGCGCCCGGAACACTCGCACCTTCCCGATCTCGGGATCGAGCCGGCCGTAGATCCCGCTCTGGCCCGTGAACCAGAGGACTCCGCGGCGATCGAAGGTCGCGGTGTTGAGGTTCGCGTAGCCCGAGCTCGAGGGAAGCGGGTACCTCCGCACCGCTTCCGTCTTCGGGTCGACGCGCAGGATCGCGTTCAGGCCTCCGTCGGTGATCCAGGGGGCACCATCGGGCCCGACGATGACCCCGTGCGGTGCAGAGCCCTCACCGAGCGGAGAGTGTCGAGTCTTGCCGGTCGCCGGATCGAGCCAGCCGAGCGCGCCCGACGCTTGCGCCGTGTACCAGATGCCCCCGTCGCGCGCGGGTGCCACGTCATGCGGATGGGTGCCGGCGGGAACCCGATACTCGCGGACCCGAAGCCCTGTTCCAGCTGCGAGTACCGGCATCGACGCGCTCGCGGACGTCAGCGCAATCGCCGCGATCGCAACGGCCGCTGCGAGGGCGCGCATGCTCGTCAGTACGCGACGGCGCCGCGGCCGGTTTCGGCTGCGTGGCGCTGTTCGTCCGCGCGGTAGGACGAGCGCACGAGAGGCCCCGAGAAGACCGATCCGAAACCGAGCGCCTCCCCTTGCTCGCGGAACCAGCGGAACTCGTCCGGATGCACCCACCGATCGATCTCGGCGTGCTTCGGCGAGGGCTGGAGGTACTGGCCGATGGTGACGACGTCGACGTCGTGCGCGCGAAGATCGCGCATCGTCTCGACGACCTCGTCGTTCGTCTCTCCGAGCCCGACGATGATCCCCGACTTCGTCATGACCCTGTAGTCGGCCAGCTCCTTCGCACGCCGGATCAGCCAGAGCGCCTTGTCGTAGCTCGCCTTCGCCCCCCGCATCCGGGGATGGAGCCGCCGAACGGTCTCGATGTTGTGGCCGAGGACGTCCGGGCGCGCGTCGAGCACGGTTGCGAGCGCCTCCTCCTCGACTCCGAGAAAATCGGGAGTGAGCAGCTCGACGGTCGCCGAGGGCAGCTTCCTCCTGAGAGCGCGTACCGTGGCCGCGAAGTGACCCGCCCCTCGGTCCGGGAGATCGTCTCGGTCGACCGAGGTGACGACGACGTGCGAAAGCGCCATCTGAGCCGCTGCCTGGGCCAGACGGAGAGGCTCGAGCGGATCCGGCGGCCCCTCCGGCTTCCCGGAGTGGACGAAGCAGTAGCGACATGCTCGGGTGCAGATGTCGCCCAGGATCTGAAACGTTGCGGTCCCCCGGCCCCAGCACTCACCGATGTTCGGGCACCGTGCCTCCTCGCAGATCGTGACCAGGCGGCCTTCCCGCATGAGGCCCTTCACCTCGTAGTAGCGGGAGTTCGCGCTCGGCGCCCGCACGCGCATCCACTCCGGGCGGCGCGGGCGCTCGGCGACAGGGACCGACGACTGCATCGCTCGATTAGTCTAGAGACAGTGGTTCCCGAGGCCCCTCTCGAGCGGACCGAGAACGGTTTTCGTCCTGTCGGAGAGGGCTGGTTCGTTCTCAACGTGCGCGACGCGTGCTGGTTCGAGGGCGATGGGGCAGGGTTCTATGCGACGTTCGAGCATGAGGACGCCGCTTCGATCAGCTGGGCTTCGGCGTGGGCATCCTTCGGCCCGGTGAGCCGAGTGCCCTGCATCACGGAGAGGATGCGCAGGAGGGCTTCCTTCCTTTCCGGCGAGTGCCTACTCCTGGTCGAAAGGCGAAGAGCGGCGGCTGCGCGCCTGGGACGTCGTCCACTGCCCACCCTGGACGGAGCACCTCTTCGTCGGAGCAGGCGAGGGTCCGTGCCTCGTGCTCGGGGTAGGTAGGAGCGCGACGCAAGGGACGTGGCACCCGCTACCCGGTGAGCGAGCTCGCGCTCGAGTACGGCGCCGGAGTCGAGAAGGAGACCACCGACCCGGCTGAGGTGTACGCGCGCTTCGGCGAAGACAAGCCCGACGTCTGTCGGCCGGAGTTTCCGAGAGCCTGGCCTAGACGCTCGACCTCCGTGCATGCTCCCTGGCCTGGTCGTCGAGACGGCTCTCGGCTTCACGGACGTGTCCGAGAGCGGCCCAGGAATGCGCCGTTCCGCGAGGAACCTCGCCGTTCCGGAAGTGGGCCGCGGCCGTCTCGCAGTGGCGCGCGGCGAGGTCGAGCTCCTTCGCCGCCTCGTCGTAGAGCGCCGCCGTGGCTTCGAGCGCCTGGCTCATCGGATTGCGAGCGACTCGTGGATCCTCTGCGGCCAGAGGCCCGTTCCCTCCTCGGCCGGCAGCACCTCGAGCGCGAGATCGAAGACCGTCGCGATTGCCTCGGCGGCCGCCGGCCGGACGTCGGCCACCGTCGTGGGCCGACCGAGCTCCCGCGCCATCGTCGTGAACTGCGCGTCCTCGAGCCCGCACGCTGTGATCCACTCGGTTAAAGGCGCGGGGTCGAGGTCGACGTTCAGCGCGTAGCCGTGCGTCGTGACCCAGCGCGAGACATGGACGCCGATGGACGCGATCTTCCGGGGCGGGCGCGTCATCCACACTCCCGTCAGCCCTTCGATCCGCTCAGCCTCGAGCTCGAACGCGGCGAGCGTCCGGATGAGCGCCTCCTCGAGGTCGCGGACGTAGCGCTTCACGTCCTTCCCGTGGTTGTGCAGATCGAGGATCGGATAGCAGACGAGCTGCCCGGGGCCGTGGAACGTCGACTTTCCGCCGCGATCCGTCTCGGCGATTTCGACCTCCGCGCCGTCGGGGACGTGTAGCTCGCTCTCCTGCGCGGTGCGCCTCCCGACCGTGATCACCGGCGGATGCTCGAGCAAGATGACGGTCTCCGGAATCGCGCCCTGGGAGACCGCGCCTGCGAGGGAGCGCTGGAGCTCGAACGCCTCGAGGTAGGACACTAGCCCGAGGTTCATGAGGTACGCGCCATGAGCCATCGCGCCCCGCTACGTTCCCCGCACGTCGAACCGCTCGGCGCCGTCGTCCGGGAGGACTTCCCAAGGTGCCAGGGACCGTACGAAGATGTGCGAGCCCACGCGTCCCTCGTAGCGAGCGTCCAGGGCAGTGAGCCTGACGCTCGTATGACTCGACTCCGGCCAGCCGCCGCCGAAGAGGTTCGTCCCGCACACTGCGCAGAACGTCTTCGCCGAGCCCTCGCTCGGCTGGTAGGTCCTGAGGAGGTCCTCGCCGCCGAGGATGCGGATTGCGTTCGTACGCGCCCGGCCGCTGACGGTTCCGCCGCCGCCGGAGATCTTCTTGCAGCTCGCGCAGTGGCAGGCAGAGATCCGCTCGAACGGCTCGGTCACCTCGAAGCTCACGCCTCCGCAGAGACAGCTTCCGGTCAATACGGCCATCGGTCGGTCAGTACGCCGACTCGTCCCAGGTCTCGAGGCGCTTGCGCAGGTCGCGGAGGAAACGTCCTGCGAGCGCTCCGTCGACGAGTCGATGGTCGTACGTAAGCGTGATGTTCATGATCGGGCGAACCGCGATCACATCTTGACCCATCTCGTCCTGGACGACCCACGGACGCTTGACCACCGCGTAGGTGCCGAGAATCGCGGCCTGGGGCTGGCTGATGATCGGCGTCCCGTGGAACGTGCCGTAGCCACCCGGGTTCGTGATGGTGAACGTCCCGCCTTGCACCTCGTCTGGAAGCAGCTTCTTGTCCCGCGCGCGTTGCGCGATGTCCACGACTCCCTTGGCGATGCCGAGCAGGTTGAGCGTCTCCGCATTCTTGAGCACCGGGACGATCAGACCCTTGCCGTCGGCGAGCTCGACGGCGAAGCCGAGGTTGATGAATCCGCGCGTGACGATCTGGTCCCCCCGGATCTCGCCGTTGATCCACGGGTAGTCCTTCAGCGTCTCGACCGCCGCGCGTGCGACGAACGCCAGGTAGGTGACGTTCACGCCGTGGGTGCGCTCGTATTCGGGCTTCAGCTTCTTGCGCAGCGCGACCACCCTCGACATGTCCACTTCGATCGCGCTCGTGACGTGCGCGGACGTGTCGAGCGAGCGCCGCATGTGCTCGGCGATGCCGCGGCGCATCGCCGTCATCGGCTCGAGCACGTCGCCTGCCAGAGGCTGCGCCTCCGGCACTGAAGGCGGGGGCGCAGTCGGCTGTGGTGGAGCGGTCGGGGGTGGGGCGGCCGCCGGGGGTGGCGGTGGAGCGGCAGCGGGTGGCGGTGCAACGGGAGCAGCCTGGGCTGCCGCAGGCGCCGGCTCCGGGACCGTTTCAGGTGCGGGCGCCGACGGTACCGCCTCCGCTGGAGCCTCCTCACGAACCGCTGCAGCCCCGGACTCGATGAAGGCGAGGATGTCCTTCTTCGTCACGCGGCCGCCGGTACCGGTGCCGGGCACCGACGACGGGTCGACTCCGTGCTCCGCGGCGATCCGCGCGACGACGGGAGAGACGAAGGTCTTGCCGTTCCCGCTCGGCGGCGGCGCGGCCGCTGCTGGCGCAGCTTCCCGCGGTGGAGGTGCTGCCGGAGCGGACGGCTGTGTCGGCGCGTCAGCAGCGGGCGCGACGGGCGGTGCCTCGCCGGTTGGTGCCGACACCGCGGCTTCCGGGGTCGGCTCAGGCTCTGTTGCCGGAGGTGCTGCAACCTCCGTGCCCGCGGGAGCGATGTACGCAAGGACGGTACCGACCTCGACCGTCTCGCCCTCCTGGACGAGGATCTGTGCGAGCACGCCCTCGCCCGGGCTCGGCACCTCCGTGTCCACCTTGTCTGTCGAGATCTCGAGCAACGGCTCGTCCTGAGCGATCGGCTCGCCGGCCTGCTTGAGCCATTTCGTGATCGTGCCCTCCGAGACGGAGACGCCCATCTGTGGCATCACGACCTCGATCTGGGTTCCTGTGGACACGTCTCCTCCCGTAGGGGCAAGGCTTGCTCGCCCTAGTAGGCTGCCAACTCCTTGAGACCCGCCAGGACGTCTTCGACCTGGGGGATGTAGGCCTTCTCGAGCGGCGGCGAGAACGGTACCGGCGTGTCCGGCGCCGCGATCCGCACGACCGGCGCGTCGAGATGCTCGAACGCCTCTTCGGCGATGGTCGCAGCGATCTCGGCGCCGAAGCCCCCGGTCCGCGTGTCCTCGTGCAGCACGAGGACTTTCGAGCAGCGTTGAACGCCCTCGAGGACGGCCTTCCTGTCCCAGGGAACCAAGGTCCGCAGGTCGAGCACCTCCACCTCGGTCCCTTCCTTCGCCAGCGCCTCGGCGGCCTCCGCTGCCGTGTGCACCATCGCGCCCCAGGTCACCACGAGTACGTCCTCTCCAGGGCGGTGCACGCGGGCGTCGCCGAACGGGATGGTGAACCGCTCGTCCGAGACCTCGGCCTTGATTCGGCGGTAGAGGTGCTTGTGCTCGAAGTAGAGGACCGGGTTCGGGTCCTCGATCGACGATGCCAGCAGGCCCTTCGCATCCTGGGGCGTCGACGGGCAGACGACCTTGAGCCCGGGGATGTGCGCGAAGGAGCTCTCAGGATTCTGTGAGTGGAACGGCCCGCCCGAGAACCCACCCCCGGAGGGAAGGCGGACGACGATGGGCACGGGCGTTCCGCCGCGAAAGTGCTGCTTCGCAGCGACCGTGACGAGGTGGTCCCACGCGCAGGAGATGAAGTCGGCGAACTGCATCTCCGCCACGGGACGGAGGCCCATCAATGCAGCACCGGTCGCTCCGCCCACGATCGCGGTCTCGGAGAGCGGCGTGTCGATCACGCGCCACGGCCCGAACTCCTCCTGAAACCCGAGCGTGACCTTGAACGCGCCCCCATAGACTCCGACGTCCTCGCCGAGGACGAAAACCCGTTGGTCCCTCCGCATCTCCTCGCGGAGGCCGTCGGAGATCGCCTGCAGGTATGTCCTCTCAGCCATCGCGCAGGCTCACTTGTGATGCGGCGTGTCGAGCTCTTCCGGAGTCGCGAACACGCCGCGCTCGAGATCCGCGGGTGAGGGAAGCGGGGACTCCTCGGCCCGCTCGAGTGCGTCGTTCAGGAGCCGCTTGACACTCGAGGTGATCTCGTCCTCGTCGTCGTCCGACATCGCGGCCTGCTCGCGGAGCCAGGTGCGGTAGCGCTCGATCGGGTCCTGCGCCGCCCACTGCTCGAACATCTCCTTCGGAACGTAGAAGGCGTCGTCGTGGACCGCGTGCCCTTCCATACGGAGAGTGAGGCACTCGATGAGCGTCGGCCCGTCGCCCTCCCGCGCCTTCTCGATGGCGCGCCTCGCCTCGCGGTAGACCGCGAGGACGTCGGTTCCGTCCACCACGACACCCTCGAATCCGTAGGCTGCGGCCCGGTCGGCCACGTGCTCGACGGGATAGCCGAGGTACGTCGGGGTCGAGTAGGCCCACTGGTTGTTGTCGCAGATGTATACGATGGGTAGCCGGCGAACCCCTGCGAAGTTCATGCCCTCGTGCGTGTCGCCGCGCGCCGCGGCACCCTCGCCGAACCAGCCGACGGCGACGCGCCTATCGCCACGGATCTTGAACGCGAGCGCCATCCCGGTCGCGACGGGCAGCATCGCCGGGAGATGGCTGACCATGGGGTGGAGGCCGAGCTCCGGCACCGCCATGTGGACGTTGCCGTCGCGACCTCGGGTCGGGCCTCCCTCGCGGCCCATGTACTGGGCGAAGATGCGCCACGGCTCGACGCCACGGGACACGTGGACGCCCATGTCGCGATGGAGCGGCGTGCCGACGTCGTTCGGGCCCATCGCAGTCGCGACCCCTACTGCGGCGGCCTCGTTCCCGCGCCCCGTGTAGAAGGAGCCCGGGATCTTGCCCTGCTTGTAGAGGATGTGCCCGCGCTCCTCGATCCCACGCGTGATGAGCATGTTCCGGTACATGCTGAGCAGGTCCTCGCGGTCGAGCCCGGCGTCCTTCACTTCCTGGAGCGAGCCCACCGGCTCGGCTTCACGTACGGCCATGCGGCGATCTCCCGTCGTCGACTCGGTCGGCCCCATGCTAACGGCTGCGCAGGTCGCTCCCGGACTACAGTGGCCTCATGGCCCAGGGCTCGAAACCGAGGCGTAACTGGATCCAGGAGGAGCGCCGCAAGACGCTCGGCGACTATGTCGTCTTCTGCCTCCGCTGCGGCTTCACGCAGCGCTACTTCCTCGAGAACGAGGCCGAGCTGGCGGAGCTCTGCCCGGAGTGTGCGGGCGAGCTGCGCCACCGCTGCCCGACGTGCGGCGCGCCCTTCCCCTCGGCGTTCCTGGTGGAGTGCGAGGAGTGCGGGGCGGAGGTCAGACCGGGCGAGCTGTTCGGCGGGCCCATCCGCAAGCCCGGACGCTGATCGCGTAGCCCAGATCCACCACCAGGATGATCTCACCGAGAGTGAGGGCCGAGAGGTTGCCGAACGACTACCTAGACCGAGAAGCGCACCTTGTTCTCGGGGCCGACGATCTGCGAGAAGCGGATCACCGTGACGATGTCGTCCTCGGCGACCTCCCGGTTGTAGAGCTGGCTCAGAAAGCGCGCCAGCTCCTCCGTGCGACGGAGCTCCGGGTTGTCGTGCTCGATCTCCCGTGGGGAGAGGTCGCCGAGCCGCTTCACCTCCACCTTGTCTATGACGGCGTCGAAGACTCTCTCCCGCAGCCCGAAGCGGGAGCCGCAGAGGACGGTCACGATCATCCCCTTCCGGTACTTCGGCGACTTGTCCCCGAGCCGGATAGTCGCCGTCTTCCGCTGGCTGCGGAGCTGGTCGGCGACGGCGGGGTTGTAGAAGTTGAGCGCGAACGTCGGCACAGGCGGCGGCGCAATCATATGGGGTGAGAGTTCATTTCAGGAGGATCGCCCGACATGGCTGCTCATTCTGAAAGGAGCTCTACAACCCAGCTCGGCCTGACCCCAGTTCCAGGACTTCGAGCGCGCGCTTTGCCATGTCTCGCTCGCCCCGGTAGGCGAGCAGGCGAGGCGCATCGACGAGCGGCAACCAGCGGACGTCTGCGACCTCGATCTCCATGCCCGGAGGAATCTCCCCGATCCTTCCGCCCCCCGCACGAGCGAGGAAGAAGCTGACGACCTTGAACACTCGCTCGCGCTTCCACGTGTACACGTAGCGGATGTCGCCGAGCTTCGAGAGGAGCTGTCCTTCGAGCCCCGTCTCCTCGAACCCTTCGCGTAGCGCGGTTTCCGCAGGCTTCTCGCCCGACCCGATGATGCCCTTGGGGAGTGCCCACACCCCCTCCGCCTTCCCCTGCGGGCGCACGACGGCGAGCCACGTTCGGCCCTTCATCCGTCGCACGAGCACGACGCCTGCGGAGAACTCACGGCGCGTCACCAGCTTGTAACACCCATATGCGGTGCTTTCACCAGATCTGAGTCTGCCAGACTCAAAACCGCTTGGCGAGCAGCTCTGAGGTGCTATGGTGTCCCGGCACTCAAAGCCTGTGAGTGCCAGGTCTGTTACAAGCTCACTGATAGGGAGGTCTGTCGTATGGATCTGCAGCCTCTGGGCGACCGCCTGATCGTCGAGGTCCTCGAGGAGGAGGAGATCACGGTCAGCGGGATCGTGTTGCCCGACACCGCGAAGGAGAAGCCGCAGCGCGGCCGCGTCCTTGCGGTAGGTCCCGGCCCTCGTGACGAGGACGGGGAGTACATCAAGATGGACATCGAGGAAGGCGACGAGATCATCTTCTCCAAGTACGGCGGCACGGAGATCAAGCTCGGCACCGACGAGGTCCTGATCCTGCGCGAGTCGGACGTCCTCGCGAAGGTCGTAAACACAGGCGGCAAGGGTAAGCGGAAGCTTGCCTCGGCCACCGCATAGCCCGTTTCGCTGAGGAGGAAAGAAGAGATATGGCTCACAAGGAGCTCAAGTTCAACGAGGAGGCGCGCCGCTCGCTCGAGCGCGGCGTGAACGTCGTCGCCGACGCGGTCAAGGTCACCCTTGGCCCGAAGGGGCGCTACGTCGTCCTCGACAAGAAGTTCGGCGCGCCCACGATCACGAACGACGGGGTCACCATCGCGCGCGAGATCGAGATCGAGGACCCGTTCGAGAATCAGGGCGCGCAGCTCGTACGGGAAGTCGCCACAGCGACGACGGATGTCGCCGGCGACGGGACGACGACGGCGACTGTGCTCGCCCAGTCGATCGTCCGCGAGGGCCTCAAGAACGTCGCAGCCGGCGCGAACCCGATGGCGCTCAAGCGCGGCATCGAGAAGGCCGTCGACGCAGTGGTCGAGAACCTGAAGGAGCAGTCGGTCGAGGTCTCCGGCAAGGAGGACATCGCCCGCATGGCGACGATCTCCTCGCGGGAGCGCGAGATCGGGGACGTCATCGCCGACGCGATCGAGAAGGTCGGCAAGGACGGCGTCGTGAACGTCGAAGAGGGCCAGACCTTCGGCCTCGAGCTCGAGTTCACCGAGGGCATGCAGTTCGACAAGGGCTACCTCTCGCCGTACATGATCACCGATGCCGAGCGTATGGAGGCCGTCCTCGAGGATCCGTACGTCCTCATCGCGAACCAGAAGATCGGCGCCGTGAAGGATCTCCTCCCGGTGCTCGAGCAGGTGATCCAGGCCGGCAAGCCGCTGCTCATCGTTTCCGAGGACGTCGAGGGCGAGTCGCTCGCGACGATCGTGGTCAACAAGCTCCGCGGCACCTTCTCCGCTGTTGCGGTGAAGGCTCCCGGCTTCGGTGACCGTCGCAAGCGGATGCTCGAGGACATCGCGATCCTCACCGGCGGCGAGGTCATCACCGAGGAGATGGGCCTCAAGCTCGAGAACACGAAGCTCTCGCAGCTGGGCCACGCTCGCAAGATCGTCATCGACAAGGACACGACGACGATCATCGACGGCGCGGGCGACTCGGAGGCCATCAAGGCGCGGATCAAGCAGCTGAAGCAGGAGATCGAGAACACCGACTCCGACTTCGACCGTGAGAAGCTCCAGGAGCGACTCGCGAAGCTGTCCGGCGGCGTCGCCGTGGTCAAGGTCGGCGCGGCCACCGAGACCGAGATGAAGGAGAAGAAGCACCGCGTCGAGGACGCGCTTCAGGCTGCCCGCGCGGGGCTCGAAGAGGGCATCGTCCCGGGCGGCGGGGTCGCGCTCCTGATCGCCGCGGACGCTCTCTCCGCGACGATCGACGACCTCGACGGGGACGAGCGCACGGGTGCGCAGATCATCCTCCGCGCGCTCGAGGAGCCGCTCCGGCAGCTCGCCTACAACGCGGGCCTCGAGGGCTCGGTCGTCGTCGACAAGGTCCGAACCGCCACGAAGGGACAGGGCCTGAACGTCGAGACCGGCGAGATCGAGGACCTCGTCAAGGCGGGGGTCATCGATCCGACGATGGTGACTCGCTCGGCGCTCCAGAACGCCGCTTCGATCGCGAAGAACATCGTCACGACCGAGGCTGTGGTGGCGGAGATGCCCGAGAAGCAGCAGCCCATGCCCGCCGGCATGCCCGGCGGCGGCGGGATGGACTTCTAACCGTTCGACAGCGGCAAGTCAGAAGGGCCGGCGCATGCCGGCCCTTCGGTTCTGTAGGCCGTTTGCCGCTTCGCAGTGCGGAGCGGTGGAGGGCCGGGAGGGCGATTCACTCGCCCGGTAGGCCAGAGCCCTCGAGCCGTGAAGAAGCGTGAGGAAGGGGGCGACGTGGGGGAAACATCGTTCCCCCCACGAACAAAAGAAGAGTGGCCGCTGGGACGGCCACTCAGAGGGGGAAGAACTGGGGAGGATGGGTTGCACAAGTTGTCGACCCTTCCGGCCGCCAACTCATCCCCCATTTGGGGGCACTTCAGAACCCGTAGCGCTCTTCCCTGAAGGGATCAGCATCGTTGTGGTAGCCGTACCGCTCCCAGAAGCCGGGGCGATCGCGCGCGGTGAGCTCGATTCCGCGCAGCCATTTCGCGCTCTTCCAGAAGTACTTCCCGGGGATCACGAGCCGGAGCGGCCACCCATGCTCCGGTGTCAGCGGAGCACCGTCCGCGTGTGTTGCGAGGAGCGCCTGCGGGTCTTCGAGCGAGGCGATGGGCACGTTCGAGGTGAATCCCGGCTCGGCGTGCGCGACGACGAACCGCGCTCCAGGGCGCTGGCCGACGAGCTTCTTGATCTCGCTCCAGGGCACCCCCTCGAACGTCGCGTCGAAGCGGCTCCAGCGGGTCACGCAATGGATGTCCTGCGTCACCCGCGTCTTCGGTAGGTGGTCGAACTCCTCCCAGGAGAGGCGGATCGGGGTGTCGACCTCGCCCCACACGGCGAAGTCCCAGGTCGCGAGGTCGACATCGGGCACCGCGCCCGCGTGGAGCACGGGCCACTTCTTCGTCAGGTACTGGCCCGGGGGCAGGCGGGCAGGGTCGTATCCGGCTTCCAGGACCTTCTTCTCGGCCCGACTCCTGAACATGTTCCTACACTAGTTTCCGTGCCTGGGACGGCGTTACATATCGCACGCAGACCGCGCGGCTTCGTCGGCGTCAGCGGCTCCGAGGCGGACTCGTATCTGCAGCGGATGCTCACGAACGATGTCGAGGCGCTGCACCGGGGCGACTCGTGCGATGCCCTCCTGCTCACACCGAAGGGCCGTGTCATCGCACCACTCGTCGTATGGCGCCGGGGAGACGACGACTTTCTGCTCCTCACGGAGCCTCAGCTGGCCCAGCGTGTTCGCGACGAGCTCCTCCGGGGCCGGTTCGCGGCGAAGGCGACGATCGAGGTGGAGAAGCACTCGTCCGTCCTCGTGCTCGGCCGGGAAGCCCCTCCGGGCACCGTCGCCAACCGCGACTACGGCGTGGCCGCCTACGAGCTCATCGACGACGAAGCGCCCGACTGGGCCGAGTTGAGCGAAGAGGAGCTCGAGCGCCTGCGCATTCGGGCGAGAACGCCGCGCTACGGCCGCGAGCTGGACGATCGCGTGCTTCCCGCAGAAGCCGGTCTGGACGAGCGCGCGATCAGCTTCACGAAGGGCTGCTTTCCCGGGCAGGAGCCCGTCGCGCGCCTGCACTATCGGGGCCACGCCAACCGGACCCTCCGCCTGCTCGCGTTCGAGGGCGATCGGCCCGAGGCGGACGCGGAGCTGACCTACGAAGGGAAGGCGGTCGGCCGGCTGACGAGCGCGGTCGGCGATCCGGAAGTCGGCGTCGTCGCCCTCGGCTACGTGCGGCGGGAAGTGCCGGCAGAGGCCGAGCTCCGCGCGGGGGCGCTCGTCGCGAGGCAACTGGAGCCGTGATGTGAACTCGGTGCGACCGCGGCCGTGAAGCGGCCGCGCTTCAGGGATCTTCGCGCGACCGGAATCTGCGCGAGCGGATCCCGGTCTTGCGCATAGCTACTAGACTAGGCAATCCCGCGCCCGTAGCTCAGGGGATAGAGCGCTGCCCTGCGGAGGCAGAGGTCGCATGTTCGAATCATGCCGGGCGCACCTCACGTCGCTCGCCGGGCGCTCGCTCCTCCTGTGCCGGAAACGCTTAGCCGTTCGGCTGTTCGGGCAACACCTAGACCGTGCGCGGCTTCGTCGGATTGCTTGCTGTCGTACTCGTGGGCACGGCGTGCGGCGTTCCGGGGTCGTCGGCCGAGCAGGCCGACGAAATCGCGTCGGTAGCGGCCGAGGGCGAGCTCCTCGCCCACGACGCGGCCGAGGGAGAGACGTTCAACGCGTTCACCCAGGTGCACGCGAGGGCGCTCGCCGAGCGACTTCAGCAGTTGGAGCCGGAGGTCGCCGATGAGCGAATCGGATCACTGCTCGCGCGCGCTCTCCGTTTGCTCGACGAGCTTGCACGAGCGCCCGACGATCGCCAAGGCGCGGTCCGCCTCGAGCGAAAGCTGGCATCCACGGCAGACGCTGCCGAGAAGTTGGCTCGATGAAGCACGTGTTCGGTATAGCGCTCGGCATTCTCGCCGCGATCGGTGGTTTCGTCGATATCGGCGACATCGTGTTCAACGTCTCCGCGGGAGCTGAGTTCGGTTACGAGCTGCTCTGGGCCGTCGTTGTCGGAGTCGGTGGGATCATCACGTACGCGGAGATGTGCGGACGCGTCGCGGCCGTCTCCGAGCGGGCCGTGTTCGACGCGGTCCGCGAGCGGCTCGGCGCGAACATAGGCCTGGTCGCCCTCGTCGCCGCCCAGTTCGTCAACCTCCTCACTCTGGCCGCCGAGATTGGCGGGATCGCACTCGCCCTGCAGCTTCTCTCGGGTATTTCGTACACCGCGTTGCTGGTGGTCGCGCTCGTCGGCCTCGGCCTCGTCCTCTGGTTGATGCCCTTCGGTTGGATCGAGCGCGTCTTCGGGTACATGGGTCTCTCCCTGCTCGTATTTGGCGTCGCCGCGGTCAAGCTTGGACCAGACTGGGGAGACGTCGCGCAGGGTTTCGTGCCGAGCGCCGGGTCGGGTGACAAGGTCGTGTACGGCTACTTCGTCGTGGGTCTCATCGGGGCCGCGATGATTCCGTACGAGGTCTATTTCTATTCCTCGGGCGCGGTCGAGGAGCGCTGGCGGCCGAAGGATCTCGGGGTTAACCGCGCGAACGCGATCATCGGGTACTCGCTTGGCGGCCTGCTCTCGTTCTTCCTCATGATCTCGGCGGGTGCTCTGCTCATGCCCCAAGGAGTGCATGCGGAGCTTCTCGGGACCGTCGCGCTCGTCGCTCAGAGTCCCCTGGGGGAGGCAGGCCTCGCACTCGCACTGATCGGGATCCTCTTCGCAGTCTCGGGCGCGGCAATCGACTCGGCATTCGCGGGCGCATACAGCGTCGCCCAGTTCTTCGGTTGGGAGTGGGGGAAGTATCGGACGCCCGCCGGCGCACCGCGTTTCACACTTGCCTGGATCGTGATGCTCGTGCTCGGTTTTGCGATCGTCGTGACCGGTGTCGATCCGATAGTCGTGACGGAGCTCTCGGTGATCTTCTCCGTCGTCGCCCTCCCGCTCACGTACGTGCCGATCCTGCTCGTCGCGAACGACCGCTCGTACATGGGCACGCATGCGAACGGTCGGGTCGCGAATGCCTTCGGGGTCTTCTACCTGCTCGTGGTCCTCGCGACGGCCGTCTGCGCGGTGCCGCTTCTCATACTCAGCAACATGGGCCAAGGATGAGCAGCATCACGGGCGAGATCGACCTGGGACTCGGGATCCTCGACCACCAGCTCGTGGACCGCGATGGACGACGGTGCGGCAAGGTGGACGACCTCGAGCTCGAAGGCATCCGCGACCGATCGCCGCGGGTCGCCGCCGTCATCGTAGGCGTCCCGGGATGGCGTCGCCGGGGTGTGATCGCCCGGATCGCAGCATCGCTTGCGCCGGGCCGGATCGTGCGCATCCCCTGGAGTGATGTCGACGAGGTAGCCGCTGGAATCCATCTGAGGCGGAGCGCCGCCGAGCTGCGGCTCGGGCGTGGGGACGATCGGGCGCGGGCGCTCGTCGACCGCATCCCCAAGGCTCGATGAGGGTCTCCGAGATCCTCGGGCTGCCAGTTCGGACGGAGTCCGGGCGGTCACTCGGCCGGGTGCATGACGTCCGAGGAGAGATCGGGGAGCGCCACTTGCGCGTGACCGGGCTCGTCGTGGGGGGGCTCGGTGTACTCGAGCGCCTCGGGATCGGCGCGCCGCATGCCCTCGAGCGTCTGCGCGGAAGAGACGCCGTGCCGTGGGAGAGCGTGCTTCGCGTCGACCGGCGGGGCGTCGTCGTCCGCGACGCGCAGCTACGCGAAAGCCCCGGCGAACGGTAGGACGCCGCCGCGGGCCGCCGAATCAATTCGGGCATGCCCCCGCCCGAAGGCCTCACGCTCCGGCACCATCGCGACCTCGAAGGACGCGAAAAACGCCCGTTCGCCCGGCGGGCGCTGCTCGGCCTCCTCGGCGTGTTCCTGGCGCTCGGTCTTCTCAACGTCTTCGGGCAGCGGCCGGCTACCGCGGTGGCATCGACCGACGGCGTCGAGCTCGAGGTCTATTCGCCCACGAAGGTGCGCAGCGGTCTCTACTTCATGTCGCGCTTCACGATCACGACCGAGCGGGAGCTCGGGCGCGCGACGCTCGTGCTCGATCCGGGGTGGCTCGAGGGCATGACCCTGAACACCCTCGCGCCTTCGCCGATCGGCGAAGCGAATCGGGACGGCCGGCTCGCTTTCGAGCTCGGCAGGATCCGGGCAGGCACCAAGCACGTCTTCTTCCTCCACTTCCAGGTCAATCCCACGAATGTCGGCCGGCGGTCACAGGATGTCGACCTCATGGACGGAGACGAGCAGCTCGTCCACGTGGATCGCACCGTCTCGGTCTTCCCCTGACCATGGATCTCGTCCTCCGCGCAGCGGTCGCGTTCTTCTTCGTCCTTTTCCTTACTCGGGTGGTGGGTCGCCGCGAGCTCTCGTCGCTCGAGCCCTTCGATCTCATCCTGCTCGTGGTAATCGGCGACCTCGTCCAGCAGGGAGTGACACAGAACGACTTCTCACTGACCGGCATGATGCTCGTGGGCGGCACGATCGGCTTGCTGGCGGTCGTCGTCTCGTATGGGCGCTTCAAGGCTCCCTTCCTGCGACCGGTCCTCGACGGCGAGCCGCTCATCGTCGTCCAGGACGGTCAGCCGATCAGGAAGAACCTAGACCGAAATCGGATCACCGTGGACGAGCTGCGCGCCGCTGCTCGAAGGCAGGGAATCGGCTCGCTCGAGAGCGTCGAGTGGGCGGTGCTCGAGACGAGCGGCAGCATCAGCTTCATCGAGCGCGACCGCGGCTAACGGGCCGTCGCCGCTTGCTCCCGCCGTCTAGTCGGCCGGGAGGCGCGTCGCACCGCCGGTAGGGAGCCCTCCGAGCCGCGAGCTCACGACCTCCTCGGCTGCCTGCTCGCTCTGTGCATGCCCCGTGACCGCCGCAAGGAAGTCTTCCCGATCGAGTGCGTAGAGGACGACGGGTGTACGGGCGGTGACCGTGGCCGTACGTGGAAGGTCGCGGATGAGCGCTATCTCACCGAAGTAATCCCCTACCTCGAGCTGCGAGATCGGCCTTTCGTCCTCCGATACATCCACCTCGCCCTCGGCGATGATGTAGAAGCGGTCGCCGGCATCTCCCTGACGTACGATCACGGCCCCCGGTTCGAGCCTCAGTGGGACTAGGCGCCCGGCGAGATGTTCGATCGATGCTCCGGGCAACGGCGCGAAGATGGGAACCGAAGCCAAGACTCGGAGTTCCACAGCCGCCGGCGCGGCTGCGATCGTGTCGATCTGCTCCAGGCGCCTCCAGAGGAGAGCGACGATGACGACGAGGGCGCCCCCCGTCCCAATGAGCGCGCCCTGGATCCCGAGCCAGTCGATGAGCTGGGGAGCAACCAGCGCTCCGGCAGCAAGCGACAGCCACCAGACCATCTGGATGACCCCGAAGACGCGCGCGAGCACGTCGTCGGGAACAGCGCGCTGCTCGAGCGTGAGGCCGGCGACGGCCATGTAGGAGTTACCGGCGCCGACGAGACCGAGGAGGATAAGCGCCAGCCCCAGCTGAGGCCACGCTCCGAGGAGGACCAAGGGGAGCCCCCAGGCGAGGACACCGATTGCAAATGGCCTGCTGAGCCGCGCTGCGCCGGTGAGCGAGAGCGCCAGGACTCCGCCGATCAGGGCTCCCACGCCCAGAGCGGAGTTGAGGAAGCCGACGCCTGACTCTCCCTGTCCGAGTGACTCGAATGCCAAGACGACGATGAAGACTTGGAGCGCCCCCCCGACGAAAGTCTGGGCGCTGAGCAATCCGATGAGAACGCGCAGCGGGGGTTGGCGTCCGATCGCTCGGAACCCAGCAACAGCCTCGGAGACGATCGTCCGGGCTTCTATCTCCGGCTCTCGCTCTCGCCGGGGGGCACGGATGCGCCACACGAAGAGCGCCGCCACTGCCAGCATCGCGGCGCTGACGCTGAAGACGACCCCGGTCGAGGCGATCGCCAGCAGTACACCGGCGAGTGCCGGACCGAGGAAGACCGCCAGGCTCTCGATCGTGCTCACGACCGCGTTCGCCGCCGTGAGCTCGCTCGGAGTCCGCGCGAGCGACGGCGTGATCGCCGCCTGCGCCGACCGGAAGGGCACCGTTGCGATCCCCACCGCGACAGCGAGGCCGTAAACGACCCACGGATCGACATCGAAGAAAACGCAGGCGGCAGCAGCTCCCATGAGCAGCATCCGGGTGAGGGCTGACGCCACGAGGACGGCTTCCCGTCGATACCGGTCTGCAAGTAGGCCCGCGAAAGGCGCGACCAGGGCCGCGGGCACGAGCCGCAGAGCGAAGATGAGGCCCACGGCGCCCTTGCCACCGGCGTCGTACGCGTAGACCGAGACAGCGACGATATAGGTCCAGTGTCCGACGATTGACCACGCCCAGGCCAGCTCAAGGCGGCGGAGATTCGCGTTTCCGACCACCGCGACGAAGGCCGCGCCGGAGTCGCGAACTCGCTTCGCGAGACCTTCCACGGGGGAGAGCATCTCACTCGGTCTTGCGGAGTCCAAGCGATGAGGGAAGAATTCGGGCCTCGTGCCTGTCTAGTTCACTGGAACCTGCGCACCGAGCGCCGACAAGGAGGAGACATGTCCGACGAGCAGATCGCTGGGCCTCGCGAGTTTGAGGCGACCAGTGAGGAGCCAGACGTCGAGGCTCACGAGTTCGAAGGTCCTCGCGAGTTTGAGGCGACCAACGAGGACGAGCCGGACGTCGAGGCTCACGACCTAGAAGGCCCTCGCGACTTTGAGGGGACTAAGGACTTCGAGGCGACCGACGAGGAGGAGCCGGACGTCGAGGCTCACGATTTCGAAGGGCCTCGCGACTTTGAAGGGCCTCGCGCGCAGTAGCGCGGGGCCTAAAGCTTCGAGGCCCGGGCGAAAGGGAAGGCGCCCGGGCCTCTTTCGTTTTCTAGATCTCGTTTCGCGCGCCCAGCGTTTCGGTCAGGGTTCGGAGCAGCCTGATGCCCGCCTCACGCCGCTCGTCCTCGAGCGCGTTCACGGACCCGGCCAGCTCCGCGACGACCGCGAGGTCGCCTTCGCCGCTCTCGAGGATGCGTTCGGCCACGCGGGCGCGAACGAGCAGATCGACGGCGATTGAAGCCTGGTTCGCGAAGAGTCCTAGGAGTTCCATCTCCTGGAGGCTGAAGTGCGATTGCTCCGGGCGGTCGAGCACCTCGAGCACCCCGAGCGCCTGCTCCTCGTGCAAGAGCGGCGCTGCCATCAAGCCGCTCGGGACGTAGCCGGTGTCCTCGGCGACATCGCTCGCGAAGCGCGGGTCCTTCTGGACATCGTCGATGACGAGGGGTGTGCGCGTGGCGAGCACCCAGCCGGCGATCCCGGTGCCGGCCGGGAACCGCATACCCACAAGCGTCTCTTCGCCCTCCCCGACGACGGCCTCGAACACGAGCTCCTGCGTCTCCTCGTCCAGGAGCAGGATCGAGGACGCCTTCGCTCCGAAGATCGATCGCGCGACCTCGACAATTGCGCTCAGCAGCGCGCGGAAGGCCGTGTCCGAGCCGCTCACGCCGGCGGCCACCGCGGCGCGAAGATCGTCTTCGTTGGTCACGTTCCACCCCCTACATTGGTCGCGGTGAGATAGAGGACGCTTTTCAGCTGGAAGGGCGTCAGCTCGGGATGCTTCGCAAGCACGAGTGCGCAGATCCCGCTCAGGTGTGGAGTGGCGAAGCTGTTTCCGGAGACCGTGACGACGCGGCCTCCGCGCCAAGGGACCTCGACGTTGACGCCTCGACCGAAGAACTCGACGGGAGGGGTCGGGTTGTAGAAGAAGGTCAGCGGGTCGGACTCCTCATGGCTTCCCACGGAGATCACGGAGGAAAAGCGCCACGGGTAGCTCTCCACGGGCATATTGTGGGCGGAGGCGACGAGCACGGTGCGCTGGAAGTAGGCGCTGTCCGCGAGCTCGTGGAGCACTCCGGCGAAAGGCTTCTTCGTCGTCGACAGGCTCATGTTGATGACATCGAAGCCCTGCTCGACTGCGTAGCGAAGCCCGGCGAGGAGCACCCCACCCGTTCCCGTGTATCCCGCCCCCAGCACCCGCACGCTCGAGAGGCTGCACTCGGGCGCGAGCGACCGGACGATGCCGGCGCATGCGGTCCCGTGGCCGCTGAGGTCACCCTCGGCATCCTTGGTGACGATCAACCCCTCGTTCTCACCGAACGAGATCGCCTCTGCTCCGTCGAGACCCCCAACCAATGGATGGCTCGCCTCGACGCCCGAGTCGAGGATGCATACCCGGGCACCCTTCCCGGTCGAGCCGCCCCACGCCCACTCGCGTGTGACCCGGTCCGGCCAGTGCCCCGGGAGCGAGATGCGCCCGACGGCGTCCTTGGGGAGACTCCACGCGGGCAGTGCCTGCCCGGAAGACTCCGCGTGCGCGGCTACGTCGCCCACGGCGCAGGACACTACTGGGCGTTGAGGATCAGTTCTCGTGCAAGCGCCTGCGGAGCTCGGTGATCACACGGAGGCTCGGGTCGTAGCCCTCCGACGCCAGCGCCGCTTCGAGATCTGCGATGAGCGCCGTTCGAAAGGCGAGGTCCTCCTCGGCGCGGGCGACGATCGCGTCGAGAGAACGTCGAGCTGCGGGCAGCTCCTGCGCAGCGCGCACCCACCCCTGGGGTGCGGGTCGCAAGAGCCGCAGCAGGTCGCCGAGCCGTTCCTCGTCGTAGACTTGCATCTATTCGCTAGACGCCGACTCGCCCTTGTTTCTTCCCTCGAGTCGGCCGCGGAGCTGTTGCAGGCAGCGCGAGATGCGGCTCGCGATTGTTCCGGCGGCCAGATCCAGCTCCGCCGAGATCGTGCGGTAGCTTTCGTCGCGGGCGAAGAAGCGGTCGAGGACCTCCTGGCACGCGGCCGGTAGCTCCGCCACGGCCTCCCGCACGTCGAATGCCTCCTCGATTTCCTCGAGGGTCCGGTCCTGCGCGGGCGGCACCTCCTCGGCCGGCTGCTCGCGCGAACGGGCCGCGATCGTGTCGAGACAGAGCCGCCGCGTGAGCTGCGCGATCCAGGGCCGCACGGCCGCGTCGTCCCGCAGCGTGTCCAGTCGTGAGTACACCCGCGTGAACACCTCCTGAAAGACGTCTTCGGCGTCCTGCTCACGGAGGTGGAACCCCTGCACGCAGATCGCGTAGACGTAGCGCGAGAAGCGCTCGACGAGGAGGTTCCAGGCTTCGGGATCGCCCTCGCGGCAGCGCTGAACGAGCTGGGTGTCGGTGAGAGTCCCGCTCACGGGCCTCATCAAACCTCACTTACCTGGCTGCGTCGAGGGCTTGAGCCGCGGCCGCCGCGGCCGCTTCCTCGCTCGCTCTCGCTCGCGCCAGCCGCGCGTCGTCCGGCTGCACGCCGAGATTGATCTCGACCAGATGCGATGCTGCGCGCGCGCCCGCCGCAGCGAGCACCGCGGCCGCGGCGGCATCCGCCTTGTAAGTGCCCTCGCCTCGGTCGGCCGCCAGGGCGGCCAGCGCGGCGGCGTCTGCCCCGGCTTCGGCGATCTCGAGCGGAACCGCAGCAGCGTGGTCGAGCTTCCGCTCGAGCGCGTCGTTACGCCGCTCCGCGTTCTTCTCCGCGGTCCCCCGGAGTGCCGAGAGTGCCTCTTCCCAGGCCTCGGCGTCCGCGTCGGCGAGGGGCGTGACCCGCGCCATCACCGACAGTGCCTGGGCGGCGACCCCCGCCCCGTCCTTCCACGTGTCCCTGGAGGAGCGGGCCACCATCGCGACGAGGCCTCCTGCGAAGGCGACCGTGAGCGCCGCGGCAGAGCCGCCGCCAGGAGCGCCGCGGCCGGTCGCGAGCCGTCGCAGAAAGTCGTCGAGCCGCAGATCGAGGTAGGCGTCGGAGGTCAGAGCAATGCGAGTCTACGATGCCGCGGCCGGACAACCATCGCCTCCATGCCGCTCTACCTATCCGAATCCGACATCGAGAACCTCATCACCCCCGCCGATGCCGTGACGGTGATCGAAGGTTCCTTCCGGCGGATGGCCGAAGGCCAGGTCCAGAACGCGCCTCGCCGTCGCCTGCGGCTCGTCGACGGCGGGCTCGCGGACATGGCGGCGGCGGACCTCGGGCTCGGGGTCGCAGGCGGGAAGCTCTACGCGGGCTTCTCGGAGGGCACGGCCTTCGTCGTGTGCCTCTTCGACGCCGCACGCCCGGAGCTCGTCGGCGTCGTCGAGGCCGATCGCCTCGGCCGCCTCCGGACGGGAGCTGCGAGCGGCGTCGCCGCGCGACACCTCGCCCGCCCGGACGCTCGAACCCTTGGTGTCATCGGCTGTGGTACTCAGGCGGAGACCCAGGTCTCCTGCATCCGGGCCGCGCTCTCGTCCATCGAGCAGGTCGTAGCCTACTGTCGAACGCCCGAGCGGCTCCAGGAGTTCTGCGAGCGAGTGGGGGCTGAGCCGGCCGAGAGCCACCGCGAGGCGGGCAGCCAGGACCTCGTGGTCACGATCACGACGTCGCGGGACCCGGTGCTGCGCGGCGAGTGGCTCGTGCGAGGCGCGCTCGTCGTCGCGGCCGGCGCGAACCACGCGAGCCGACGCGAGCTCGACAATGCCGTCCTCCAGCGCGCCTCGTTCGTCTGCTGCGACTCGCTCGAACAGGCACGCATCGAGTCTGGCGACCTGATCGAGCCCGTCGAAGCGGGCGTGCTCGACTGGCTCGAGGTCCACGAGCTGCAGGAGGTGGTCTCGGGAGACGTGCAAGGACGACAGTCCGAAGACGACGTCGTTGTCTTCAAGTCGAACGGGCTCGCGGCCTGGGACGTCGCGCTTGGTGCCGACGCGCTGCGGCGAGCGCGGGAGCAGGGTGTCGGGACGGAGCTGTAGGTCTGTACCCGCCGCCCAGCCGGTGGCGATCCGCCGTCGTCTTTACGGAGTGGTCGGCGCCTCGATCGAGGCCTTGGCCCCTTCGATCACGTCCCGGGACATCGCCTGCATGATCTCGGGCCGATCGAGCAGGCGCTTCTGCTGCGCGGGTGAGAGGCGGTTCTGGACGTACCGGTCCTGGAGAATCTCGTCTAGCGCACGGCCCCGGTCGTGCTCGCGGATGACGTACTGTGCGATCCGCTCCTCGGCGGAGCTACGCTGGAAGAGGAACGAGAAGAGGTTCTTGAAGGCCTCCACCGGACACGATTGTATCCCCGGTCGATGAGACGGAGCTCCCGGGACGGCAGATACGCGGAGCGAACGCTTCTCGGCGTGGACGACGTCGGCGCCGAAGAGCGGATCGTCATCTGGATCGAGCGGCGTCCGGGTGCCCTCTGGGCGGTCGGGCGCGCGGTGAATCCCCATCTTCGCGA
>JBKPDR010000020.1:0-33200 GCA_046727975.1 Actinomycetota bacterium
GAGCGAGCGCGGGCAGGAGTGAGCGGAAGCGGCTGTTCATCGAGGAGAGAGAACGGCGGGCGGCGGCGAACCCGAGGAAACCGCAGACGCAGCCCTTGGCTGTTCGTGAGGAGTCGGATCCTAATCAGAAAACGCGGTCCGTCGATCCCTCGTTCGGGCCCGACATGCACGGCGAGGTCCTATCCCGTGCGGACCGCGAGGCCCTCGACCAGCTCGCGCATCACGGATGTGTCGCCAGCGATCGCGGCCAGCAGCTCGCGCGATCGTACGGCCGCCTCCTCCGCGAGCGTCCGCGCAGCCTCGAGCCCGAGCCGCTCGGCGTAGCCGTCGTCGTCCAGGATGTCGTCCACGACCTGGAAGAGAAGGCCAAGCTCGTCGCCGAACGCGCGCCACGTGCTCTGGTTCTCTTCAGGCACCCCGGCAGCCCAGAGCCCGAGCCCCATGGATGCCCCGAAGAGCCGGCCCGTCTTGAGCCGATGGAGTGCCGAGAGGTCGCCGTCGTCGCCGGTGATGTCGCGATGCTGGCCCGCGATCATCCCGAGCGTGGCGGCGACCAGCTCCCGCGCGGGCTCGGGACGCTCGTAGGAGAGCACGAGACGAAACGCCTCTGCGAGCAGTGCATCCCCGGCGAGCAGTGCAACGCCTTCACCGAAAGCGACGTGGACGCTCGGACGCCCTCGTCGCAGGTCGTCGTCGTCGAGAGAAGGCAGGTCGTCGTGCACGAGCGAGAACGTGTGCACGAGCTCCACCGCCGCGGCGGCGGGCAGGGCCCTCTCCACCTCGCCCCCGGCTGCATCCGCGACCGCGAGGCAGAGCACCGGACGTACGCGCTTGCCTCCCGACTCGAGCGCATACCTGAGGGCATCCTCGAGCACACCGAGCTCCTTCGTGAGCGGCAACGCGGCCAGGTACGTCTCGACCGCGTCTCGCAGCTCGTCGACGCTACGGAGCGGCATCCGCGATCGTGCGCGCGCGCGTGAGCTCCGCCTCGATCTGCTTGGCGAGCTCCGCGAGCTCGGCGATGACGTCGACCGCCGTGTCGGCGTCGAGGTCCGCGCTCTCTGCGAGCCGCTCGAGCTCCTCGCGGCGCTCGTTGAGCTTTCCGAGGAGCTCCTCGGCGCGGTCGAGCGCCTCGTCGACGGTGTTCACGCCGCGGCCTCCTCCCTGGCGATGCGCCCGAGGATCCCGTTGACGAGGCGCGCGGCCTCGTCGCTCGCGTACCGCTTCGCGAGGACGACGGCCTCGTTGATCGCGACCTCGATCGGCACGGTCTTCTCCTCCAGCTCGTAGACGGCGATGCGCAGGATGTTGCGCTCGAGCGTACCCATCCTGTCGGCATTCCACTCGTCCGATGCCGCGGTCACGCGCCGATCGAGCGCCTCCGCCCGCTCGGCGACTGCCTCGGCGAGCTCGGCGGCGAACTCGTCCGGCTCGCCCTCGTACAGAGACGCGAGCGGCTGCCCGGTCAGATCCCATTGGTAGAGGAGGAAGAGCGCCGTCCGGCGAGCCGCTCGACGTCCGGTTGGAGGGCTCATGGGCGCGTTTCTCGCCCATGAGCGGGGAGGGGTGTGGGGAACCGGGGGGTTCCCCACGTTCTCAAGAAGAAGGGGGCAAGCGGAGCTCTCGCAAGACCGCAATTCGCTCTCGCGAATTGCGGTCGCGGAAGAGCTTGGGGAAACATGGTTTCCCCCGCGAGCCGGAGGCGAGCGGTGGTCATGCGGCGGTCAGCGAGGGCACACGCCCTTCGAGCTCGCGCAGCGTCGAGGTCGAGTATTCGCCGCTTCGGAACGGGAGCGACGCGAGCACGTCGAGCGCAAGCTCTCTGGTCGTGGGCACACCTTCGACCCGGAGCTCCGCCAGCGCGCGCTCGGCCCTCGCGAGCGCACCAGGCCGGGTCTGGTCCCACACGATGACCTTCGCGATCAGCGAGTCGTAGTAGGGCGGAACCTCGCTCCCGTCGCGCATCGCGGTGTCCACGCGGACGCCCGCCCCGAGCGGGGGTCGAAAGCGGCTCAGAGTCCCAGGGGCAGGGACGAACGCACGCGCCGGGTCCTCGGCGTTGATGCGGACCTCGAGCGCGTGTCCGCGTCGAGGCGCACGCCCCGTGATCGCGAGCTGCTCGCCCGCAGCGAGCCGGATCTGCTCCCTGACGATGTCGATGCCGGTTGTCAGCTCGCTCACCGGATGCTCGACCTGGAGGCGGCAGTTCGCTTCGATGAAGTGGAATCCCTCGTCGGTCCCGAGCAGAAACTCGAAGGTCCCGGCATTTCGATACCCGATCGCGGCGCAGGCGCGCTCCACTGCGCTCTCCATCTGCTCGCGGAGCGCTCCGTCGAGCGCGGGAGAAGGCGACTCCTCGATCAGCTTCTGGTGGCGGCGCTGAATCGAGCATTCGCGCTCTCCCAGAGTGAGCACCCCGCCTGCCGCGTCGCAGAGGACCTGGATCTCGACGTGACGAGCGGGGGAGAGCGCCTTCTCGAGATAGAGGGACCCGTCTCCGAACGCCGCCTCGGCCTCGGCCGCGGCAGCTGAGTAAGCGTCCTCGAGCTCGTCCTCCGAGGTCACGAGCCGCATCCCTTTGCCGCCTCCCCCGGACGCGGCCTTGAGGAAGACCGGGAACCCCGCCTCGCGGCCGACGCGCCGGATGTCCTCCAGCGAGGCAGCCCCGTCGGTTCCGGGAACGAGTGGAACCCCCGCGGCGCGCATCTCCTCCTTGGCCCGTACCTTGTCGCCCATCCGCTCCATGACGTCCGCCGAGGGGCCGATGAACACGAGGTCGCTCGCCTCGCACGCGCGCACGAACGCGGGGTTCTCTGCGAGGAAGCCGTAGCCGGGGTGCACCGCCTCGCACCCGGTCGTCTCGGCCGCCGCGACGACGTTCGGGATGTTGAGGTAGCTCTGCGCCGCCGGAGGTGGGCCGATGCAGACAGTGTGGTCCGCCAGTTCCAGGTGCAGCCCGTGCCGATCGGCAGTCGAATACACTGCGACGGCCTCGATTCCGAGCTCGTGCAGCGCCCGAATCACCCGCACTGCGATCTCGCCCCGATTCGCGACGAGGACTCGCGTGAACATCCGAGGCGCCTCCTCAGACGGCCGGCGGCACGAGCACCGGCTCGATCTCGAACAGGAGCTGGCCGAACTCGACCGGCTGCGCGTTCTCGACGTGGATCGCGCTCACGACCCCCGAGACCTCCGCCTTCAGCTCGTTGAAGAGCTTCATCGCCTCGAGGAGGCAGAGCGTCTGCCCGGGAACGATGGTGTCGCCCACGTCGACGAACGCGGGGGCCCCAGGGCTCGGACCTCGGTAGAAGACGCCGACCATCGGAGACTCGACCCGTACGACGCCGTCGGCGCTCGAGGCCGCTGCCTCCGCCGGAGTCTCGGTCGCGGCGAGAACCCCGGTCGCCGAAGACGTCGGTCCAATCGGCTCGTCGGCCCGGCGGACGGACACGCGCATGCCCTCGTCTTCGATCTCGATCTCGCCGACCCCCGACTCCTGAACGATCTTCACCAGCTCACGGATCCGCTCGCCGCGCTCTGCGTCGGCGTCCTCCGCGATCAGCGCGGTCTCGCGCGAGTGGCGAGCCCGAATGGTCCGCAGGAGCTCCTCGGCGTCGGAGCCGAACATCGCGAGCAGGACGAGCTCCTCCTCGCTCGCGGCGAGCCCTTCGGCGGATTCGCGAACGTCTTCGGTCGTGAGCGGCTCGTCCGCGAGGGCCGCCCGCGGAGAAAGCAGCGCGATCGCGCGCACGACCGTGCTGTCGACCGGCTCCGGCGTGTCGCCGTACGCACCCTGCACGAGCGCGCGGAACTCGTCGATCACCGTCGCGTAGCGTCGCGCCTCGAGCACGTGCAGCAGCGCCTGCGACGCCAGGATCTGCCCGATCGGAGCTGCCAGCGGCGGCCAGCCCGCCTCGGCCCGGACTCGCCCGACCTCCTCGAGCACCTCGAGCAGACGGTCGGAGGCGGCGTTCGCCCGGAGGTGGACGTCGAGGGCTGCGACGAGCCCGGCCGGCAGGTCGTACTCGGCCGCCCGCACCGCGATACGTGGAGCGACGGGCGCGACCGGCTCGTCTCCGATGTACTCGTCGATGACGTCGGCGGCCTCCCAGAGGCGAGTCGTCTCGAAATCCTGCGCATGTCCGAGACCCTGCAGCGACTCCGCGAGCGACTCGCCCGACACGCGATGCAGCATCAGCGCCAGCGGGTAGACCGTCGTCGCGACGAGCTCGGCGCCTCCCTGCACCGCGGCGAGCGCAGCGGCGAGCCCGGTTCCCGCCGAGCCCTGGACGTAGAACCCGACCGGGAGCTCGCTCGCCTCCCGCACCCTCCCAACGAGCTCCTGCGCCTTGTGCGGGATGAGTGCGCCTGTTGGATCGTTGACCAGCACCCGCGTCGCACCCAGCTCGGGCAGCTTTCGGGCCTGCTCGACGAGCGTGTCCGTCTCCCCCGTGCGTCCCGGGCTGTAGACGAGGCCCGCGTGGAAGGCGCCGCCGGAGTTCGTGATCGCCGCGCCCGCCTCGCGAAGGTTGGAGACGTCGTTCAGCGGATCGTGCAGGCGGAAGACCTCGATGCCGTTCTCCGCCGCGCACGCCACGAAGCGACCGACGATGTCGCCGCTCACCGGCCGAGAGCCGACGAGGAACCGCCCGCGGAGAGCGATGCCGAGCGGCGTCGAGACCCGCGCCTTGATCGCGCGGATGCGCTCCCAGGGACTCTCCATGCGCCGCCGAACGGTGGCGTCGAAGACCCCGCCGCCCGAGATCTCGAGGCAGGCGAATCCTGCGGCGTCCAGGATCTCGGCGACGCGAAGGATCTCCGCCGTCGGCAGGCGTCCGGTGAAAGGCTCCTGAGACAGGAGCCGGATGGTCGTGTCGACGAGCTTCGGCACGGCTCTGGACCTTATCGGGCGGATGGGAGAGTCACAGTCCCGACGTCGACAGCGCCACTCCTGACGTCGCAGGGGCGGCGCTCGCAAGCGCGCGGCGCCGCGAGCGTCGTCAGCCGGTTGCCCAATTGGTTAAGCAATTGCCCGGCTCCGACGGCCGGGAGCCGCGAAGCGGTCCGGCGGCCTGCGGCGTCAGGCGCGGGAGATGTAGCGGCGTTCGCGTGGGTCGACCTTGATCCGCTCTCCGCGATCGACGAAGAGCGGGACCTGGATGACCGCTCCCGTCTCGAGCTTCGCGGGCTTCGTCACGTTCGTGACCGTGTCGCCGCGCACCGCCGGCTCCGTCTCCGTGACGGTCAGTGCGACCGACGCCGGCAACTGGAGCCCCGCGGGCTTCCCGTCGACGGCGAGCATCTGCACGGAGCTCGAAGGCGGCAAATACTCGAGCGCCTCCGCCACCTCGGCGTGCGGCAGCCCGAACTGATCGTACGTCTCCTCGTCCATGAAGTGTGCCTCGGTCCCGTCGTCGTACAGGAACTGCACGGACTTGACCTCCGTGTGGACCCGGGCGAATCGCTCTCCTGCTCGAAAGGTGCGGTCGACGACGGCGCCCGTGTCGAGCGCCTTGAGCTTCGTCCGCACGAACGCGCCGCCCTTGCCGGGCTTCACGTGCTGGAACTCGACGATGCGCCAGACGGTGCCGTCGAGCTCGATGTGCATCCCGTTTCGGAACTGATTCGTGGAGACGGATTCCGCCATCCCGGCAGTCTAGTTTGCGCAAGAACGGGATCCGCTCGCGCGGATTCCGTTCGGGCGAAGATCCATCATCGCGGCCGCTTTGCGGCCGCGATGCTCCTCTTTTCCATCAACCGGGGCTTACGAGACGGTCGTCAGCTCTTTCGGGAACTGCGTGAGCCGCTCGCAGCCCTCCGCCGTGACGAGAACGAGGTCCTCGATGCGGACTCCGCCCTCGCCCGGGAGGTAGATCCCCGGCTCGACGGTGACCGTGTTGCCGGGCTGAAGGACGTCCTTCGACTCGGGCCGCAGGTCCGGGGCTTCGTGGACTTCGATTCCGACGCCGTGTCCGAGGCCGTGGCCGAACGCCCAGCCCAGACCTCCCGCTTCGATGTGCTCACGAGCGGCCGCATCGGCATCGCGCCCCGAGACTCCCGGGCGGACGGCAGCAACGCCGGCGAGCTGGGCTTCGAGACAGAGCTCGTACGCCTCGAGCAGCCGGGCGGGTGGGTCTCCGGTCGAAAACGTGCGCGTGCAGTCCGAGCAGTAGCCGTCGAGGATGCAACCCGCGTCGACGATCACGAGCATTCCGGGCTCGACGGTGCGTTCTCCGGGTTCGACATGCGGCGAAGCGCCCGTCATCCCCGCGGCCACGATGCTCGGGAAGGAGGCGCCCTCGGCACCCGCTTCGCGAAAGCTCCGCTCGAGCCACCATGTGAGCTCGCGCTCCGTTCGGCCGCGCAGGGACTCCTCCACGAATGCGGCGAAGATCTCGTCCGAGAGCGCGGCGGCACGCCGCATGGCCGCGATCTCGTCGTCGTCCTTGACGGCCCGGAGGCCCTCGACGAGCCCCACTGCCGGGACGAGCTCGACGCCGGCCTCGAGGAGGGCTCGATGCGCGCCGAAGGTGAGGTGCGCCTCTTCGAACGCGATCTGCCGGCCGCTCAACAACTCCCCGACCTTGGCGAGGAGGTTCCGAGGAACCTCGACGAACGTCACGCCCTCGACCGTGCGGGCCGTCTCCGCGTAGCGAAAGTCGCTGTACAGCGTCGCGGTCGCGTCGGGCTCGACGAGCAGCGCGGCGTTCGAGCTCCGGAAGTCGGTCAGATAGCGGAGGTTCGGGGCCGCGGTGACGAGCAGCGGGAGGTCGAGCTTCTCCGCCAGGCGCGCGACGCGGCTCAGGACGACTTCCCCGTCAGGAACGCGAGTGCCTCCCGGTACCCGTCCGGCCCTTTCCCGACGAAACGGGCGGCGACGAGCCCCTCCAGCACCGAGAACTTGCGCCACTCCTCACGCGCGTCCACGTCCGAGAGGTGGACCTCCACGACCGGGCCGCCGATGAGCTCGACAGCGTCACGGATCGCCCACGAGTAGTGCGCCCAGGCGCCGAGATTCACGACCACGCCGTCCACCCCCTCGATCGCCTCGTGGCACCAGTCGACGAACTCGCCTTCGTGGTTCGTCTGGCGACAGCGCACGGTGACCCCGAGCTCGGACGCCCACTCGTAGATCCTCGTCTCCAGCTCCGAGAGCGTGAGTCCGCCGTAGAGCTCCGGTCGACGGCGGCCGACCTCGTCGAGATTGACTCCGTTGAGGACGAGAACCCGCACGGGGCGACCCTAGTCGATCACGCTTTCGAGGGCAGAGCGCACCTCGGCCGGCGGGAGCTCGACACCCCACCGCGGCTTACCCGGTGCCTCCAGCAGCACGAGCAGGACGTTCTCGCCGGAAGCCTTCTTGTCACGTTTGAGGGCTTCCCACGCCGTATCCGCAGCGACCCGCGCAGGCTCGAGCGCGAGCTCTTGCTCGATCGTCCGGGCCTCGTCCTCGAGACCGGAGAGGCGGAGCGCAGCGAGGAGGCCCAGCCCGACTGCGCGGCCGTGCGAGAGCGCATACCCGGACGCAGCTTCGAGCGCATGCGCGAAGGTGTGCCCGAGGTTGAGCTGCGCGCGCTCGCCGAGCTCGAACGGGTCGCGCAGGCAGACCGCCGCCTTGAAGGCAGCGCACCGGCGGATCTGCTCGTCGAGCTCGAGCTCCCAGAAGGGCTCTCCGGCGAGGAGGCCCGTCTTCACGACCTCGGCGACCCCGTTGCGGAGCTCCAGCTCGGGAAGCGTCTCCAGCAGAGCCGGATCGACGAGCACCCGCGCAGGCCAATGGAACGCGCCGACCAGGTTCTTCCCCTCGGGGAGATCGAGCGCCGTCTTTCCTCCGATGGCCGCGTCCACCTGTGCGACGAGCGTCGTGGGCACGGCCACCCAGGCGATCCCCCGAAGGTACGTGGCCGCGACGAACCCCGCGAGATCGAGCGTCGAGCCTCCCCCGAGCCCGACGAGTGCCCCACCGCGATCGAGCCGCAGAGCGGACCAGAGCCTGCCCGCCTCGGCGACGGTCTTCGCGGCCTCCCCCGCCGCGACCTCATGAATCGCGGTGAGGCGATCGGCGAGCGCCGTGCGCGCACGGTCGCCGTGAAGCGAGGCGACCGTCGCGTCGACGACGAGCTCGAGCGAGGAGCATGCAGGTATCAGGTCGGCACCGTCCCGGGTGAGGTCGCGCTCCAGGCGAACTCCCGCCGCGGTGAGCACCGCACCCTCGACGTCGCGGGCACGCCCGTCCAGGACCTCCTCGTAGAGCGGCCTCCGCTCCTCGTAGAGCGCGCGGAAGCGCTCGACGTCGTCTGCGAGCGGGCGCCCGCTTCCGGCAACTCGCTCCCATGCCTGTTCGAGCGTCGTCTCCAGGAGCAGCGCGAACGCGTTCCCACGGACCGACGCGCGCGTCGCCTCCGTGCCGAGCGCACCACCGCCGAGCTCGACGACCGCGAGCGGACGCCTTGCGAGCGCGTCGGAGACCGCGGCCGCCTCGAGCTCTCGGAATGCGGCCTCGCCTCTCGTTGCGTAGAGATCGGCGACCGACGTGCCCGTCCGTTCCTCGACGAGCGCGTCGATCGAGACGAACGGCCGGCCGAGCCTTGCGGCCAGCTCGGGGCCGAGGGTCGATTTGCCAGCGCCCATGAAGCCGACGAGCGCGACGTGCCGCTCGAGTGCGTTCAGGGCCGTCGCGGCCAGCGAATCCGCTCCAGGTAGGCGCGGTGAGCGTGGACGAAATCCTCGAGCGCGTCGCCCCCGAACTTCTCCCGCGCCGCCCGGGCGAGCTCCCAGGCGACTGCCGACTCCGCGACGACGGCGAGTGCCTCGACCGCCTGGACGTCGCTCCGCTCGACGAGCGCGTCGCCCGGCTGACCGCTCTCGAGGTCTACCGAGCGCAGGGGGCGCATGAGCGTGGGTAACGGCTTCATGGCAGCACGAACGACGATCGGCTCGCCGTTCGAGACGCCGCCCTCGATTCCGCCGGCACGGTTCGTCGCGCGCCGCAGGTTCGGCTCGATCTCGTCGTGCGCCTCGGATCCGCGTAGCCGCGCGAGGGCAAAGCCTTCTCCGATCTGCACTCCCTTGACGGCCTGGATCCCCACGACCGCTTCCGCAAGGCGCGCGTCGAGCCGATCCTCCTTCTCGCCGTACGAGCCGAGGCCCGGAGGGACGTTCGCGGCGCTCACTTCGACGATCCCTCCGAGCGTGTCGCGATCGCGGCGGGCCGCATCGGTGACGGCACGCATGCCGTCCGTCGTGGTCTCGCCGCCGATCTCGACCACGGAGCCCGTGACGGAAACTCCGATCTCGCGCAGCAGCGCCTTCGCGATGCTGCCTGCCGCGACCTGTACAGCCGTCTGGCGTGCGCTCGCTCGCTCGAGGGCGTTCCGGACGTCACCGTGTCCGTACTTCAGCGCTCCGGGGAGGTCCGCGTGTCCGGGCCGGGGAAGCGTCACACGCGACACGCCCTTTCCCACAGGCTCGCCTTCGGGCGGCCAGACCGCCATCCCCCACGCCCAGTTCCCGTGCTCGCGGTTTTCGATGACGAATGCCAGCGGCGTTCCGAGCGTGACGCCGTGGCGGAGCCCTGCCAGCACCTCCACCCGATCGCTCTCGAGCTTCTGCCGCGGGCTGCGCCCGTACCCCTCGCGCCTGCGGCGCAGATCTTCGTCGATCGCTGCACGGTCGAGCGTCAGCCCTGCCGGGAGCCCCGTCAGGACGGCGACGAGCGCCGGCCCGTGCGACTCCCCCGCGGTGACGAGCGCCAGGCTCACGCCGGCAACCCTAGTGCCGCCCGCATCGCCCCGATCGGCGCCGGGAGCCCCGTCCAGAGCTCGAACGACGCGGCGCCCTGCGCGACGAGCACCTCGAGCCCGGTCACCACTCGAGCGCCCGCTCGGGCAGCGGCTGCCGCGGTCGCCGTCTCCGGATACGGAAGATCGACGAGCGTCTGTCCCGCGCTGAGCTCGGCCAGCACGTCGTCGCGAGCCGCGGTCGCGTTGACGACGACATCCGCATCGCGGACCTCGGGCGGCCACTCGCCACGACGCGAGAAGGCGCGCGCGTGTGGCAGCGCGTGCAGAAAGGCGTGCGCCCCACCTCCATCGCCGAGGACAACGGGTCGTTCCGCCGTGAGTTCGTCGAGGACCGCCGCGTCGGTCGTCCAACCTTCGAGGCGTTCGTCCCGGACGACGAGCGTGTTGACGGACGGAGCATCCGTCTCGCAGTACGCGGTCACGGCGAGCTTGTGCGGAGCCGTCACGTTCGCGCCGGCGAAGCCCAGCGCGAGGAGCCCTCGCAGCGCGTCCGCGAGCCGCTCGGGCGGCGTCGGCAGCGGCACGTACGCCCAGTCGAGGCCCATCGCGGCGAAGGCCGCGTTCTGCATGCGGGGCGAGAGCGAGTGCTCGACAGGCCAGCCGATGAGGCCGACGAGTCGCGTCGTAGCCGAGATCTCGCTCACGCGAAGGTCGAGTATCGCGGCTCAGCAGCCGAACCCGTACTCGCACTTCTTGCGCAGGAACTCGGACGCGCTTGCGGTGAAGAAATGGTGGACGCCGTCCGGCTTGCGCACGAAGAAGAGGTAGTCGACCTGTGCCGGGTACGCCGCGGCCTGCATCGCGGCCAGGCCCGGGTTCGAGATCGGTGTCGGGGGAAGCCCCGTCCGTCTTCTTGTGTTGTAGGGGCTGTCGCTCTCGAGATCGGAGATCTTCAAGGGCTCCGTGCCCGGCACATCGCGCCCGTAGCGGATGGTGGCGTCGATCCCGAGTGGCATCCCGAGGCGGAGACGGTTGTAGATGACGGCGGCAACGAGGCGGCGCTCAGCGCGCGCGACCGTCTCCTTCTCGACCATCGAGGCGATGATGAGGACCTCGTACGGCGTGAGCTTCTTCGACCGCGCGTACGCGAGACCGACCTTGCGCCACTGCTCGCGGAAGAACGCGAGCTGGTCGCGTACGAGTCCTCGCGCGGTGGTGAACTGCGTGAACTCGTACGTCGCCGGGAAGAGGAACCCCTCGATCCCGTCCCCGGGCCAGTCCTTGCGAAATGCAGGAGGCGGCTTGACCTCTGCGGTCGCACTCAGATAGTCGTCCCGAGTCAGGCGCGGGGTGACTCCACGACGTTGGACGGCGATGCCGCGGACCGCCGCAACCCGATCGGCCATCTCGTCCCGCGTGAAACCCTCGGGAAAGATGACCCGCAGTCGCTCGAGGGCGGGCGCGGTCTCGGTGGGAGGAGGCGCGTCGTCGCCCCGGACGAGGCCCGCGCCCGCCCAGGCAGCCGCTCCGAGCACGCCCACGAGCAGGCCGGCCCACACGAGACGCCGTGCGAGCAGTCGCATCCGGCTCGGCCGGGAGCGGTACGTTTTCAGCTCGGGCGGGCGCTCTTCCATGCGAGGTAGCTCTCGAGCAGGTGAGCCGCGGCGCGCGCGTCCTCGGGCGCTCCACCCGGCGCGCTTGCCGCGATCGCGGTGGTGAAGCGCTCATCGTACGTCTCGACCGGGACGGCGAGCGCCGCTCTCAGCGCACCCACGAACTCCGTGGTCTCCTCCGCCTGCCGACCCCGCTCGCCGCGCAGGGTCAACGGAAGCCCTACCACGATCCGCTCTGCCCCTGCCTCTCGCACGAGTGCTCGGATGCGCTCGATTCCTGCGGGAGTTCCCGCGCGCTCGACGACTGCGACCGGCGTCGCGATCGTTCCGGTCGCGTCGGAGACGGCGACGCCGGTCCTAACAGCGCCATAGTCGAGCGCGAGGATTCTCACGCCCCTGGACGCCTCAAAGCGCAGCGATGATCAGGCGTTCAGCTTCCGCGAGCGCCTCCGCCAGCTTGGCCGGATCGCGCCCCCCGGCGCGGGCCATCGTCGGCCGTCCGCCCCCGCCCCCTCCCACGAGAGCCGCGGCACCCTTGACCACCTCGGACGCGCTCACACGCTCGGCCACCGCCGGGTCGAAGTTTGCGACGAGATGGACGCGCCCGTCCTCCGTCGAGCCGAGCACGACGGCTGCCGGCGCGTGCTGCTGTTTGAAGCGGTCGGAGAGCTCGAGCAGCTCGTCGGCATCGAGGCCCTCGACGGGCTGGACGATGACGTTGACCCCGTTTTCGACATGCACGGTCGGCTCGACCGCCACTGCCTTCGCAGGGGCGACAGGAGCTTTGGTCTGCACGTCCTTTCGCACCTTCTCGAGCTCCGCGCGCAGCTCGTCCGCCTCGCGGGAGCGCGCGTCCAGGAACGCCCAAGCTTCCCCGGACGTGACCGCCTCGATCCGACGCACGCCCGCCCCGACCGAGCCCTCCGAGAGGATCACGAGCGACCCGATCTCGGCCGTGGAGCGGACATGCGTCCCTCCGCAGAGCTCGACCGAATATCCGGGAATCTCGACCACCCGCACGATGTCCCCGTACTTCTCCCCGAACAGCATCATCGCCCCGAGCCGGCGGGCCTCGTCGATCGGCGTCTCGAAGACGTGCACGGGGAGGTTCTCGAAGATCTTCTCGTTCACCCGCCGCTCGACGCGGTCGCGCTCCTCCTGTGTCAGCGCGCGCTCGTGTGTGAAGTCGAAGCGCAGCTTGTCCGGCCGGACCGCCGAGCCCGCCTGGCGGGCATGGTCGCCGAGGACCTCCTGCAACGCCCGGTGCAGGAGATGCGTGCCGGTGTGGTTCGCCATCGTCGGAAAGCGCACGCTCCACGGGACCACGGCGCGCACGCGATCACCCCCCGCGAGGCCCGAGCCGCGCAGAAGGAGCGCCTGATCGTTTTCGAAGCGATAGACCTCGACGACCTCCGAGCGGGTGTCCGGCTGCCCGTCGAGCTCGACCCAGCCCGCGTCGGTGACCTGCCCTCCACCGGCGGGATAGAACGGCGACTCACGGAGCTTCGCGAGGACGAGATCGTCCTCGAGCTGCTCGAGCCCGCCGATCTGTGTCAGCACGTCCGTCTTGCCGTAGCCGACGAACTCGGTCTCGAATCCGGCGGCGACGACGAAATCCGCGGCACGCTGAACCTCCCGCTCGCCCCCGGCCCGCGAGATCTCGCGATGGCGCGCCATCTCGGCGTTGAACCCGTCGACGTCGACCGTCTGCCCGCGCTCCTCGGCTAGCTCGACGGTCAGCTCCAGTGGAAAGCCGTATGTCGCGACCAGCGTGAACGCGTCCTCGCCCGAGATCGCATCCTTCCCCGCGAGCTCCTCGAACACTTTCATGCCGCGCTCGAGCGTCTCCGCGAAGCGCTCTTCCTCGACCCTGACGACGCGCTCGATCTCTCCCGCGTGCTCGCGGAGCTCGGGATAGGCCTCGCCCATCTGCTCGACGACGACCGCCGACAGCCGGGCGAGATCGCGCAAGCCGATGCGACGCCCCTGCTGGACGGCGCGCCTGATGATCCGGCGCAGGATGTAGCCGCGTCCCTCGTTGGACGGGGTCACGCCGTCCGCCACGAGGAAGGTCATGGCCCTCCCGTGGTCGGCCAGGACGCGGTGCGCCTTGGTCGCCGCAGCCGAGTCGCCGTACGCGACCCCGGACTCGGCGGCGATCCAGTCCATGATCAGGCGGTAGCCGTCGGTCTCGTAGACGGACATCACGCCCTGCAGCACTGCGCTCCCGCGCTCGAGGCCGAGCCCGGTGTCGATGTTCTTCGCGGGAAGCGGGGACAGCGTCCCATCCACGTGCTGCTCGAACTCCATGAAGACGAGGTTCCAGAACTCGAGGAAGCGCTCGCAGCGAGTGCACCCGGGAGCGCAGTCGGGCTCGCCGCAGCCCGCTTCCTCGCCCCAGTCCCAGTACAGCTCCGAGTCGGGCCCGCACGGCCCGGGCCCGCCGACGGACCAGAAGTTCTCCGACGTGGGCAGGAGGACGATGCGCTCCCGCGGCATCCCCACCTTCTCCCAGAGGTCGATCGTCACTTCGTCCGGCCCCAGTCCGAGGACTGAATCGCCCGCGAACACGCTCACCCAGATGCGGTTCCAGTCGAGCCGCATCCGCTCGCGCACGAACTCGGTCGCGAGCTCGATCGCGCCCTCCTTGAAGTACTGCCCGAACGAGAAGTTCCCGAGCATCTCGAAGAAGGTCAGGTGCGAGCCGTCAGTTCCGACCTCTTCGATGTCCCACGTCCGCATGCACTTCTGGACCGTGGTCGTGAGCGGCGCGGGCGGCTCCTCGCGCCCGAGGAAGAACGGCATCTGCGGCTGCATGCCGGCGGTCGTCAGGAGGGTCGAATGGTCGTCCGCGCGTGGGATCAGGGACGCCGACGGGCGTCTGAGATGGCCCTTCTCCTCGAAGAATGCGAGGAATCCCTCGCGCAGGTCGGCGCTCGTCTGCACCCCGAGATTCTACGAAGGCCGGGGCGACGACCGGTTCGCGCGGCTGAGTTCGTCTACGCGGCCGGGGGCGGCTGGTCCGTCGGCGTGCGACCGGCCGTCCGAAGCTCCTCGTCGATCTGCGCTTCCCGGCGCGCCGCAGCCTCCTTCGCGACGGAGACCGCGTCACCGACGTCGCGGCGGGCGCGGAAGGCGGCGACTCCGTGCGAGACCCCCGAGGCGAGGCCCGTGACCTTCTTGACCGGAGTCGCGATCGCGGTCGAGACCGCGCGCACGGCGGTGTCCGCGCTGTCGGCCATGGAGACCGCGCTGTCCGTGACGACGTCCAGCTTGTCGAGCTGATCGTTCACCCGGTCGACGGTCCCTCCCGCCTTGACGAAGACCGGCAGAAGGTCTCGCTCGGTGCCTCGAAGGAAGGAGGAGAGGCGACCGAAGGTCCCGCCGAGTCGGAGGAGCATGTACGCGAGCCCGAGTCCGCTCGCCACGAAGAAGACGGCGAGCGCGTAGTTCAGGACATCACCGGAGGTCGACGCCAGAGCGGTCATGCGACCGTGATCCTAAACGCTTCGCTTAGGCAACACGGGTGACGACGCCTGCGCCGACGACCGCGTCGCCGTGGTACAGCGCGGCGACCTGGCCGGGGGCCACGGCCGTCACCGGCTCGTCGAGCTCGAGCGAGAAGCCGCCGTTCGAGCTCTCCACCCGCGCAGAAACGGGCTGAGAGCGGTACCGAAGCTTCGCCTGCGCGCGCTCGACGGGAAGGTAGAGACGGCCTTCGGCCTCGACGCTCGTGGTGCCCAGCGCCTCGTGTGGCCCGACGACGACGGCGTTCGCCTGGCGGTCGGTGCGAAGAACGTACAGCGGCCGGCCCATGCCGACACCGAGCCCGCGGCGCTGGCCCCGCGTGAAGCGCCAGTAGCCGTCGTGACGGCCGAGCACGTGCCCTCGCTCGTCCACGACCTCTCCGGGCCTGGACGGGAGACCCTGACGCTCGAGGAACCGCCGGTAGTCGTCCCCGGCGAGGAAGCACGCCTCCTGACTCTCGCGCCGCCCGGCGACGGCGAGGCCTGCGCGAGCAGCTTCTGCCCGCGTGGCCTCCTTCGTCTGATCGCCGAGCGGAAACCCGATGCGATCCAGAAGCTCGGGATCGAGCGTCGAGAGCATGTACGACTGGTCCTTGCGGGTGTCGGCCGCGCGCGCGACGAGGCGCCTTCCGTCCCGTTCGACGACGCGCGCGTAGTGCCCGGTCCACAGCCGCTCCGCCCCGGCTCGCACGGCAAACGCGAGCAAGGCGTCGAAGCGGAAAGCGCCGTTGCAGGTCGTGCACGGATTCGGAGTCTCTCCGGCGTGATAGGCGGACACGAACGACTCGACGACGGTCGACCTGAACTCCTCACGCAGATCGAGCGTCACATGTGGAACCCCGAGCGCATGGCACGTCGCGCGCGCGGCCGCGACCGCCTCGGGCGAGCAGCACGCGCGCTCGGCGGAGGGACCCCGCGGGTCCTGCCAGAGACGGAGGGTCACGCCAACGGTCCTCGGAGCGGCACGCAGCAGCGCAACCGCACTGTCGACTCCGCCGCTCATGGCTACCGCGACGCGGCCCGGTTCGCGCCTTGCCACGAACACCTGGCCGAGCGCATCTGCGAGCGCCTCGACGGCGAGCGGCCTGCCGGAGACCGTGGCCGCCTCGAGCAGTGTCAGCCCGTCGAGCGGACGGTCGAGGCCCTCGCTATCGGCCGCGAGGATGCGATCACCGTCGACGGTCAGCCTGACCGCCGCCCACTCGCCGCCGCGCGTCGCGTCGCCGAGGATCTCCTGTCGAGCCATCAGCTCAGGCTAGCGCGCGTGGGGACGTGCTCCACCCTGCCGATGTCTCCGGCCGTTGCGAACCTGGCTTTGCCAGGTGGGTGCCGTGCGGGGCGTCGGCAACGCCTATCCCCGACGCCGGCTCCCTTCACGTGTGTGTTGGTTCACGTTGAAGCCGGAACCACGCACAGGGTCGAGCGAGCTCATCCTAGCCGCTCGCCTCCGCCGCGAAGCGCCACTCGATCTCCACGGTTCCGTCGAGCTCCAACATGCGCGCGAGCTCCTCGGTCACCTCGAGCTGGCGCCCGGGCTCGACCAGCGTGTTGTCGATGACCTCCGTCAGGACCTGGACGTCGCCGTGGCGAAGGACGATCTTTGCCCCGCAGGGCAGCACCGGGTGCGTGACGCCGAGCGACCTTGCGGTGAGCACCTGGCCACAGGTCGTGCGCTGTGCGTCTCCGACTGCCCCCCGTGAGCCCGCGAAGGCGCGGTTCCAGGCGGTGGGAGCGGGGGCGCTCGTGAACGTCGCGGAGGTCGAGTCGGGCTCGCGCTGCGCGATGATCGCGAGCGCCGCGACGCCGCCGAGGAACGCGGCGGCCGCGAGGACGATGAGCCGCTGCTCGAGGGAAGCGATCACGTTCCGGAAGTCTGGCGAAAGCCCAGGACCAACCATCCCCAGGGGATGCCCCGCATCCCTGTGGTCACGGTAGCGGTCGATCCGTCACAGGTGGGAAACGCCTTGGTCACGACGCAGCTTCAAGCGCTGGGCTCGCGCAGAGAACTGCGGCACCGCATCACGAAGGCTCCTCTTCGACGAGCCGGATTCCGAGCTCCTCGAGCTGTTCGGCCGTCACCCGGGAGGGTGCTCCGCTCATGGGATCGAGTCCCGCCTGGTTCTTCGGGAACGCGATCACGTCGCGGAGGTTCGGTTCTTGCGCGACCACCATCAGCATGCGGTCGATCCCGAACGCGATCCCACCATGCGGCGGAGCACCCATCGCGAGCGCGTCGAGGAGGAATCCGAACCTCGTCCGCTGCTCGTCCTCGGAGAGCTGAAGAACGTCAAAAACCCGCGCCTGGAGCTCGGGCTCGTGAAGCCGGACCGATCCCCCGCCGATCTCGTTGCCGTTCGCGACGAGGTCGTACGCGAGCGCGCGGGCGCCACCCGGGTCACGGTCGAAGGTCCGCTCCCAGGCCTCGGCTGGTCGCGTGAACGGGTGGTGCTTCGCGCCCCATCGCTGCTCCTCCTCCGACCACTCGAACATCGGAAAGTCGGTGATCCAGACAAATTCGAACGCATCCGCGTCGATGAGTCCGAGCTCACGGCCGAGGTGCTCTCGTACGGCGCCGAGCACGCGCGCGACGAGGTCCGGTTCGTCGGCTCCGAAGAGGACCGTGGACCCGGGGTCGGCTCGGAAGGTCGCGAGCTCGGGCTCGGAGAGGAACTTCGAGATCGGCGAGCGCACCTCGCCCTTCTCGTCGTACACGAGGTACGCGAGACCCTTCGCCCCCCACCGCTTTGCAACGTCCTCCAGCCGCTCGAGCTCGAGGCGCGAGAACGCTTGTGGCACGGTCAGGAACCGAACAGCGGGCGCGTTGGCGAAGACCCCGAACTCCGACCCGCGGGTAGCGTCCGTCGCGTCGTGAATCTCGAGGCCGTAGCGGAGGTCGGGCTTGTCGGTTCCATAGCGGAGCATCGCCTCGTCGTACGTCATCCGGCTGAACGGCGTCTCGACCTCGATCCCGATGCAGTCGGCCCAAACCTGACGGCACATGTCCTCCATGAGCGTGAGGAGGAGCTCCGTGTCCGGGAACGCCATCTCGACGTCGAGCTGCGTGATCTCCTGAACTCGGTCGGCGCGAAGGTCCTCGTCTCGAAAGCAGATCGCGATCTGGTAGTAGCGGTCGAAGCCCCCGATCACGAGCAACTGCTTGAGGATCTGCGGGCTCTGAGGGAGAGCGAAGAACCTTCCCTTCTGCAGGCGGCTCGGGACGATGAAGTCGCGTGCGCCTTCGGGAGTCGGTTTGAAGAGGATCGGGGTCTGGATGTCGAGGAAGCCGGCGGATTCCATCACTCGGCGGATGGTCGAGACGAGCCCCGCGCGCAGCCGCAGGTTTCGCTGCAGCTTCTCCCGCCGCAGGTCGAGCCAGCGGTAGCGCAGCCGCAGCGTCTCGTCGACACCCTCCTCGTCCAGCTGGAACGGGAGCGGAGTCGAGCGCGACAGGATCGCGAGATCGTCGACCTGGAGCTCGACGTCGCCGGTTCCCATTTTCGGATTCACGGTTTCCGGAGAGCGGGTGACCACCTCTCCGCGCGCCTGTAGCACGAACTCGTTGCGGATCTCCTTCGCGACCTCGGCAGCCGCCGGCGCACGCTCCGGGTTGACGACGAGCTGCATGAGGCCCGTGTGGTCCCGGAGATCGACGAAGACGAGGCCTCCATGGTCGCGGCGACGGGCGGCCCAACCCGCAAGGGTGAGCGTCCTGCCCGCATCGTCCGCGCGGGGCTCGCCGCACATGAGGTCGCGCCAGCTCACCGGATCAACCGCGCCGGCAGCTCGTCGAGTGGGACCTCCTCGTCGTCCTGCCCGGAACGCCTGATCGACGCGCCGTCGCCGCGAACGACCACCGTCGTTGCCGCGCCCAGGCGAGCCGCCTGGGTGAGCTGCCCTTTGAGCGAGCGCCCGGCGTAATCGGTGTCGCAGGCAACGCCCCGCGCGCGCAGATCTCTCAGCCACTCCGCCACCGCCTCGCGCGGCGCTCCGTCGGCGACGGCAAAGAAGACATCGGCCACGGGTGGCGGCGGCGTTACCCCGGCGAGCTCGAGCGCGAGCACCAGGCGCTCGATCCCCGCGCCGAAACCGACGCCGGGCATCGGGGGACCGCCGATCTCCTCCACGAGCCCGTCGTAGCGGCCGCCTCCTGAGAGCGCGCTCTGTGCTCCTTCCTCGGGGCCTGCGAACTCCCACGCCGTCCGCGTGTAGTAGTCGAGGCCCCGCACGAGGGTCGGCTCGAGCTCGTACGCGACCCCGTACGCGTCGAGTTGACGACGCACCGCGGCGAAGTGCTCACTGCATGCCTCGCAGAGGGAGTCGCCGATGGTCGGGGCCTCCCGCAGAGCGCTCTGCACGCCCGGCGGCTTCGCCTCGAGATTGTCGAAGACACGGAGCGGGTTGGCGGCAGCCTTCTCACGCGTCGCCTCGTCGAGCCGAGCTGCGTTTGCCTGCAGCCACTCCTGGAGGCGCTCGAGGTACGCGGGGCGACACTCACGGCACCCGATCGAGTTGATCGCAAGCCTGAACTCCGACACTCCGAGCCTGTCGAGGAGCGCGTTGTAGAGCTGGATCACCTCGGCGTCGAGCGCAGGATCGTCGGAGCCGATCGCCTCGACCGAGAGCTGCCAGTGCTCCCGGTAGCGCCCCCGCTGCGGCGCGGCGTAGCGGTACATGGGCGCGATCGTGTACAGCTTCGCCGGCTGGGGGTCCCGATGCATCCCGTGCTCGACGTACGCCCGACAGATCGGAGCGGTCGCCTCGGGACGCAAGGTGAGCGACCGCCCGCTCCGGTCCTCGAATGTGTACATCTCCTTCTGGACGACGTCGGATCCCGGACCCGAGGTCCGCTCGAAAAGTGCCGTGTCCTCGAAAACCGGCGTGATGATCGGGCGGTAGCCGTAGAGCGCGCACACGCGCTCCGCCTCCTCCACGACGAGCCGCCAGCGTGGCTGCTCCCCGGGAACGACGTCGTGCGTCCCTCGGGGACGTTCGATCCTCGGGTCGGTGCTCATCAAGCCTGCTCCGCTCGCAGCTCGGCGAGGAACGGGTTGCGCGCGAGCTCGTCGCCGAGCGTCGTCGCCGGTCCGTGGCCGGGATAGACGATGGTCTCCGGGGGATACGAGTCCGTCAAGGAGCGAATCGAGGCTACGAGGCTGTCCCAGTCCGCGCCGGGCAGATCCGTGCGGCCGACCGACCCCGCAAAGAGAACGTCCCCGGAAAACAGGCTTCCGTCGGCGTGGTAGGCGAGATGGAATGGCGAATGCCCGGGCACGGACTGGACCTCGAACGCGATCCCCGCGATCTCGATCGTCTCTCCGCCCTGGAGGAGGACGTCTGGCGTGTACGAGCGGAGGGAGATTCCGGCGGGCGTGACCCCGGCGGGGCTCTCGAGAAGCTCCCGCTCGCCTTCCGCCATGTACACCGGTGCACCGGTCCCCTCGGCCAGGTCGGCGACGCCGATCAGGTGGTCCCAGTGCCCGTGCGTGACCAGGATTCCGGCGCAGCGCGCTCCGAGGCGTGCGAGCAGCAGCCGCACCTCGGTCGCGTCGCCGCTCGGGTCGACCACAGCGGCCTCGGACGCGGACACCTCCGCGCGGACGACGTAGCAGTTCGTCCCGATCGGTCCGAGCGGCAGCTGTTCGACCCTGAGCGGCATCGAAGGCCGACCTCAGCTCCCGCGACGTTCGTCCGACCGTGAGAGCCGCGCCGAGCGCTTCTGGTACGAGCGCCAGAAGACGCCGTCCAGGAAGTAACTGAAGGGGATGAAGATCAACGTGATGAGCGCCGTCTGCGTGATGCGCTGCGCGATGGTCAGGTCTGCAGAGAGCAGCGAGACGACGACGAACATGATCGGGGCGAAGATGAGCCCCCGCTTGAGCGTCCGCCGCCACGACGGCGCCTGGGGCTCTCGGCCCGCACGTGCGGGCCGCCGCTCCTGCGTTGCCGTCGACTTCCGTGCCGGAGCTTCTTCGGGGTCGAGCTCGTTCCCCTCCCCGTCTTCCCACACGTACTCGTGCCGGAACTCCTTAGCCCGACGGCGTCGCTGTTTACGGGTCGGCATCCTGCGATTATGCCCGGCGGCTCCACGCGATCCGGCCGCTTGCGACGACGGTGTCGACGAGCTGGCCGCCGAGGTGGTATGCGAGGTGCCGCCAGTCTTCCGCGTCGAGAAGGGTGACGTCGGCGTCGAAGCCCGGGGCCAGCCTGCCCTTGCGCGCAGCCCGCCCGAGGACGTGCGCGGCATTCACGGTGCAGGCGACGAGCGCCTCCTCGGGTGCGAGGCGAAGCTGCGTACACGCGAGCGAGCAGACCAGCGGCAGGCTTTCGCAGAACGCGCTCCCCGGGTTGAAGTCCGTGGCCAGCGCGATCGCAGCCCCTGCATCCACGAGCGCCCGGGCGGGCGGCATGGGCCGACCGAGGAAGAGTGCGCTCGCGGGAAGGAGGACGCCCACGACGTCGCCGGCCGTAAGGGCTGCGACGCCGGCGGGGCCGGTGCTCTCGAGATGGTCGACCGATCGGGCTCCGAGCTCGATCGCGAGCGGTATCGCTCCCGACTCCGTGAACTGGTCGCCGTGGAGGCGCAGGTCGAGACCCTTCTCGCGACACGCCGAGAGGTAGCGGCGGGCCTGGGCGACGTCGAACGCGCCACGCTCGAGGAAGACGTCGGCGGCTTCGGCAAGGGGCGCCGCTGCGGGGAGGACCTCGTCGATGAGGAAGTCCACGTAGGCGTCCGGACCGGCTTCTGCGAACTCGGGAGGTACGGCATGCGCGCCGAGCCATGTCGGTACGCCGCCCACGGCGCGAATCGCGCGGAGCTGCGCCAGCTCCGTGTCGCGATCGAGCCCGTAGCCGGACTTCGCCTCGAACGTCGTCGTCCCGGCGCGCAGCATCCAGGCCTGGTGGCGAGCGAGTGCCGACACAAGCCCCGTCGCTCCCGCAGCCCGCGTCGCGCGCACCGTGGCGAGGATGCCGCCACCGGCCGCATGCAGCTCCTCGTAGCTCGCTCCACTCGCACGCAGCGCGAACTCCTCGACGCGGTCGCCGGCGAAGCATGCGTGCGTGTGGCAATCGACGAGCCCGGGCACCGCCGAGAGCCCGCGCCCGTCGAGCTCCTCGACCTCGCCCTCGAGCCGTGGAAGCTCTCGCATTCGACCGACTGCAGAGATCGTCCCGTGCTTGCAGAGCACGAACGCGTCTTCGACGACGCTGACCGCCCGAAGTCCGGGGCCGCGAAGTGGAGCCGTGTCGCCCGCGGGCGTCGCGACCTGGGCGAGGTCGCGGACGAGTAGGGGCGTCGCCTGCGCCGCCGGCGAGGTCACTCCTCGACGCCCGGGAGCGACGGCAGGTCGAGCCCGTGCTCGCGAGCGATTGCGATCGCATCGTCGTACCCCGCGTCCGCATGACGCATCACGCCGCTTCCCGGGTCGGTCGTCAGCACGCGCTCGAGCTTCTCCGCCGCCGCATCGCTGCCGTCGGCGACGACAACCATGCCCGCGTGGATCGAGTTGCCGATGCCGACACCGCCTCCGTGGTGCACGCTGACCCACGTCGCCCCCGCAGCCACGTTCAGGAGCGCATTCAGGATCGGCCAGTCGGCGATCGCATCCGAGCCGTCACGCATCGCCTCCGTCTCCCGGAACGGGGACGCGACCGAGCCCGAGTCGAGATGATCGCGCCCGATCACGATCGGCGCCGATACGCGTCCGGAGCGCACGAGGGCGTTGATCGCAAGTCCAGCACGAGCCCGATCCCCGTACCCGAGCCAGCAGATTCGGGCTGGCAGACCCTGAAACGCGACTCGACCCGGAGCGAGCTCGAGCCAGCGACGGAGCAGTGCGTCGTCGGGGAAGAGCTCGACGAGCTCGCGGTCGATCTCGGTGATGTCGGCCGCATCGCCCGAGAGCGCCGCCCAGCGGAAGGGCCCGACACCGCGACAGAAGAGCGGCCGGATATAGGCCGGGACGAAGCCCGGGTATGTGAACGCATCCGCTACGCCCGCCTCATGTGCCTCCCCTCGCAGATTGTTGCCATAATCGAAAACGTAGCACCCCGCCCGGACGAACTCGAGCAGGCCCTCGACGTGGCTCGCAATGGAGGCTCGGGCGCGACGGAGGTAGGCATCGGGGTCACGCGCTCGCAGCTCGGTCGCGGCCGCCACGTCGAGTCCCTGCGGCACATATCCGTTCAAGGGGTCATGGGCGGCCGTCTGGTCCGTGACGAGGTCGAACTGCTCCCCACGCCTGGCGAGCTCCGGGACGACGTCGGCGGCGTTCGCGAGGAGCCCGACCGAGAGCGGACGTCCCTCGGCCGCCGCCTGACGGACCCGCAGGAGGGCGGTGTCGAGTGATTCGGCGGCCTCGTCGAGGAACCGCGTCTGGAGCCTGCGCTCGATGCGCGAGGGATCGACCTCGATCGAGAGCGACGCTGCACCGGCCATCGAGGCCGCGAGCGGCTGTGCGCCGCCCATTCCGCCGAGCCCTGCGGTGAGGATCGTCCTGCCCGTCAGATCGGGCGAGCCGAAGTGAGTCTCGCCTGCCGCGGCGAACGTCTGATAGGTCCCTTGCAGAATCCCCTGGGTTCCGATGTAGATCCAGCTGCCTGCGGTCATCTGGCCGAACATCGTCAGACCTTCGGCCTCCAGGCGCCTGAACTCGTCCCACGACGCCCATTTCGGCACGAGCAGCGCGTTGGCGATGAGGACGCGAGGAGCCCACTCCGTCGTTCGGAAGACGCCCACGGGCTTGCCGCTCTGCACGAGCAGCGTCTCGTCGTCGCGGAGCCGGAGGAGAGTCCGGACGATGGCTCGGAGCGCGTCGTGGCTCCGGGCTGCCTTGCCGGTCCCCCCGTAGACGACGAGCCGCTCGGGGTGCTCGGCGACCTCGGCGTCGAGGTTGTTGAGGAGCATCCGGAGCGGAGCCTCCGTTTGCCAGGAACGGGCGTTGAGCGTCGGCCCGCGCGGCGCACGGATGCTCGCGAGATCGCCACAAAGCGCGTCGACGGTCGACTCCAGCGTTGCGAGGTCGCTCATCGGCTGGTCTCCAGACGATGAGCGTAGAAGGGTGTGAGGAACCGGGTTAGCCCGAGACGAGCGGTGGTCACGAGAGTGCTCCGACCTGGAGCTCGACGGCATCGACCACCGCGCCCGAGCGAATCGCGGAAGCGACGTGCTCGATGTCCGCGCCGAGGGAGCGATCCTCCTCGAGCCGGGGGGACAACGTGCGCACGAAGTCGTGCGCCGCGCGGACGCCGCGCCCCGGTCTGAGAGGCGCGAGGAACTCGACCGCCTGCGTGCCCGCGAGGAGCTCGATCGCGAGCGTCCGCTCCGCGTTGTCGAGCACGCGCAGCGCCTTCAGTCCCGCTGCATTCCCCATCGAGACGTGGTCCTCCTGGCCCGCGCTCGTCGGGATCGAGTCGACGCTTGCGGGGTGGGCGAGCACCTTGTTCTCGGAGACGAGGGACGCGGCCACGTACTGCGGGATCATGAAGCCCGAGTTCAGGCCGCCCTCCTCGATCAGGAACGGAGGGAGACCCTCCGAAAGACTCGGGTTGACAAGACGCTCGATGCGGCGCTCGGAGATGTTGGCCAGCTCCGCTGCGGCCATGGCCATCGCGTCGAGCGCGAACGCGAGCGGCTGACCGTGGAAGTTCCCGTTCGAGACCACCTCGCCCTCGTCGACGAGCACGAGCGGGTTGTCCGTCGCGGCGTTGAGCTCGACCGTGACGGTGTGAACAACGTAGTCGAGCAGGTCCCGACAGGCCCCATGGACCTGCGGCGCGCAGCGGAGCGAGTAGGCGTCCTGGACCTTGTCGCACCAGCGGTGGGACTCGATGATCGCCGACCCGTCGAGCAACAGCCAGATGTTCGCAGCGGCGTGCTGTTGGCCCTCGAGCGGTCGCGACCGGTGGACGGCCGGCTGGAAGCTCGAGCGCGAGCCCTGCAGAGCCTCGAGGGAGAGGGCGCAGGCGACGTCGGCCGTCCCGGCGAGGCGGCGGAGGCGCACGACGCCGAGTGCCGCCATCGCGGTCATGAACTGCGTCCCGTTGACGAGCGAAAGCCCCTCCTTGGTCGCGAGCCGAATGGGCTGCAACCCCACCTTGCGCAGCGCGCCCGCACCGTCGAGCCGCTTGCCGTCGACCCACGCCTCACCCTCGCCGATGAGCGGCAACGCGAGGTGGGCGAGCGGTGCGAGATCGCCGCTCGCACCGACCGAGCCTCGCGACGGGACCACCGGTAGCACACCGCGGTTCAGACACTCGACCAGCAGCTCGACGGTGGTGATGTGGGCGCCCGAGTACCCCTTGGCGAGCGCGTTCGCGCGCAGGAGTAGCGCCGCCCGGACGACATCGTCGGGATACGGCTCCCCGACTCCGCAGGCATGGCTCCTGAGAAGGCGCACCTGAAGCTCCTCGGCGAGCTCGTCCGGGATATGGGCTGAGACGAAGCGACCGAAGCCCGTGTTCACGCCGTATGTATGCTCGCCGCGGATCGACTCGAGGAGCTGACGGGCTGCCCGCATGCGCTCGTGCGCACGCTCGCTCAGCCTCGCCGCAGCGCCTTCGACCGCGACCTCCCAGACATCCGCGAGCGTCAGGTCCTCCCCGGTCAGGTCGATCGTCCGGGACACGGCACGAGTCTAGATTCCCGCGAGGCGTTCGAGGACGCGCGTCTCGTCCACCCCGGGGATGCCCACTCCCGCTGCCCGTGCCGAGGCCAGGACCTGCTCCGGGACGAGCCCCACGAGCTCCCCGTCGAGCACCCGCACACCGCGCTTTGCCGCCTCTTGCGTGACGCGCTCGACGACGGTGTGCAGCGGCGACGCCTCCAGGTCGAGGACGTTCATGCTCACCTGGACGCGTGCCGCGCGCGGCAGCTCGAGGCCCATGGCCTGCACTCCCTGCATCCCGCCTCCGGACTCACGCACGGCGGCTGCAATCGAGCGTGCGACGCCCACGTCGTCCGTTTGGAGCTCGAGGTTGTAGGCGACGAGCGGCCTGCGCGAACCGACGAGGACCGCACCGGACCGGAGGTCGAGCTTCGGCGGACCGAACTCGGGCGCAAGCTCGCCGCTCGACACACGGCGCTCGAGCTCGGCAAGCCCGCCGCGCCGGTAGAAGACGGGCCGTCTTCCGTCACCCACTCCTCCGTAGAGGAACACGGACAGCCCGAGCTCTTCGCCGAGACGCCGTGCCAGGCCGAGGGCGGCGGCATTGGCGTGCTCCAAGTCAGCAGCCGCGATCGGGACGAGTGGGACGACGTCGACGGCGCCCACTCGAGGATGGACGCCCTCGTGGCGACGAAGGTCGATGAGCTCGCACGCGCGGGCGACCCCCGCCACGAGCGACTCGATCAGACCGTCGGCGGACGCGACGAGGGTAAAGACCGAACGGTGATGGTCCGGGTCGGAGTGCACGTCGAGCAGTCGCGCAGTCGTCGAAAACGCCGTTCCGATCGCGGAGATCGCCGATTCGTTCCGTCCCTCGGAAACGTTCGGCACCGCTTCGAGCACGGTCCGTACCCTACGGTCACGTGAGGGCCGAGGACGACGCGACGATGCCGCGCCGCGAGAGCTGGCGCACCTTCGTTCGCCTGCTCTCGTTCCTCCGACCGTACCGTGCCTCGTTGGCCGTCTCCTCGACTCTCGCGATCGCCTCCCAGGCCGCGGGAATCGGCATTCCCGTCCTCACCGGAGTCGTCATCAACGAGCTCGCCGACGACCACGACGCGACGCTGCTGACGCTCGAGATCGCAGCCGTCGTCGCGCTCGGGGTCGTCCGCGCGCTGCTCATGGTCGGGAGACGGTTCATCTCCGGGAGACAGGCGCTGGGGGTCGAGTACGACCTCCGCGACGAGGTCTACTCGCACCTCCTTCGGCTCTCGTTCGGCTTCTACGACCGTAGCCAGGCGGGTCAGCTCATGTCGCGGGCAACGATCGACCTGCAGTCCGTCCGGTTCTTCCTCGGGTACGGGCTCATCTTCTTCGCTCAGCACATCGTCACGATCGTCGTCGTCGGAGTCGTTCTCTTCGTCTACAGCTGGCCACTCGCACTCGTCGCTCTCGCGGTCACGCCCGCAATCGTCTTCACCGCGTACCGGTACAGCCGCGCCTCGCATCCTGTGTTGAGGGACGTCCAGGCGAAGCTCGCCGAAGTCGCGATCGTGGCCGAGGAGAGCATCGTCGGCGTCCATGTGGTCAAGTCCTTCTCGCAAGAGGAGCGCCGCAGCGGCCGGTTTGCGGCGGCCGCAGACGCGGTGTTCCGGCAGACCCTGAGGGCCAACCTGCAGCGGGCCGTCTACGTTCCGCTTCTCTCGTTCATGCCCGTGCTCGCCCAGGCGGCGGTGCTGCTCGTCGCAGGTCGCATGGTCGTGTCGGGAACGCTCTCGATCGGCGAGTTCATCGCGTTCAACCTGCTGCTCGCGATGCTCGTCATGCCGCTGCGGATGCTCGGGATGTGGATCGGGCAGGCACAACGGGCGACGGCAGCCGGAGAGCGCATCTTCGAGATCCTCGACGAGCCCGAGGAGATCGCGGACCAACCCCAGGCACGCCCGCTGCCGCCCGGCCCCGGTGAGGTCCGCTTCGAGACCGTCGACTTCGCCTACGAGCCTGATCGGGTCGTCCTCTCGGAGATCGACCTCGCGATCGGAGCAGGCCGAACCGTCGCCCTCATCGGAGGCACCGGGTCCGGAAAGACGACGCTGGCCGCGCTCGTCCCTCGCTTCTACGACGCCACCCGTGGTCGCGTGCTGGTCGACGACATCGACGTGCGCGACCTGCAGCGCCGTTCCCTGCGGCGCGAGGTAGGCGTCATCTCGCAGGACCCGTTCCTCTTCTCCACGTCCGTCCGCGACAACATCGCCTTCGGCATGCCCGACGCGCCGTACGAGGCCGTCGAGGCCGCGGCGCGGGCGGCACAGGCTCACGACTTCATCGACGAGCTCCCCCAGGGGTACGACACGATCATCGGGGAGCGCGGAATCACGCTCTCCGGCGGAGAGCGCCAGCGCATTGCCATCGCGCGCGCGCTTCTGATCGACCCGAGGATTCTCATTCTCGACGACGCGACCGCGTCGGTGGACGCGACGACGGAGGCGAAGATCCGCACCGGTCTGCGCGAGGTGATGCGTGGGCGAACGACGATCATCATCGCCCACCGTCTCTCCACGATTGCGCTCGCGGACGAGATCGTCGTGCTCGAGGAGGGACGGATCGCCGCGCGGGGCACGCAGACCGAGCTGCTCGAGGATAGCCCGATCTTCCGGGAGATCCACGAGCACGGCCTCCTCCAACAGGTGGTTGCCGGGTGAGTCGCGCGTCGGCACGAACTCGGCGCGAAGCCGTTTGCCACGCCTGCGCCCTACCGGGTTACGCTGGAGGCGGGTGGTGGGCCGGGGTGCCCCATGAGGGGGTCGTCAGAGCTTGAAGGTCTGGCAGGCGGGCACCCATCTCACGGAGCAGCGTGGAGCCCGGGTCGAGGACTGGTCCTGGGCGCAGACGCGTCGCCGGCTCGGCATGCTCGTGCGCCTCTCCCGCCCGTACCCCGCGCGCACGATCCTCGCAGGCGTAACGCTCATCGCCTACACGCTCGTCGCCTTGCTCCCGCCGTACCTCGCGAAGCTCGCGGTCGACCATGGGATACAGACCCGCGATCTCGAGACGCTCACCCTCGTCGTCGTAGCCTTCGTGGCGGCGGGAGTCGCCGCCCTCGTCCTCTCGGGAGCGCAGACATACTTGACCGGGTGGGTCGGGGAGCGCGCGCTCGCAGACCTCCGCATTCGCCTCTTCGGTCATCTCCAGCGCCTGTCGCTCGGCTTCTACGAGCGGAATCGCACGGGTGCGATCGTCAGCCGGATCACGAACGACGTCGATGCGCTCGACCAGCTCGTCACGGACGGCGTCTCGAGCCTCGTGCAGAACAGCCTCGTCCTGTGCGGCACCGCTGTCGCGCTCTTCCTCCTCGACTGGCGACTCGCGCTCGCGACTCTCGTCGTCGTACCGTTGATGGCGGGCGCCACCGCCTGGTTCCGGGCACGCTCGAACCGCGCGTACCGGCGCGTCCGCGAGCGGCTAGGGCTCGTCACCGCGACCCTCGCCGAGGACATCTCCGGGATGCGGGTCGTGCAGTCCTTCACGAGGGAGCCGACAAGCCAGGCGACCTTCAGGGGCGTCAACGAACGCTATCGCGAGGCCAACTACGAGACGGTCGTCCTCAATGGCCTCTACTTCCCGGCCGTGGACGTCCTCTCGTCGATCGCCACGGCCATCGTGCTCGGTTTCGGTGGTGCCCTCGTCGTCGACGGGAGCCTGACGGTCGGCACCCTGCTCGCGTTCACGCTCTACCTCTCGAACTTCTTCGACCCGGTGCAGCAGCTCTCCCAGCTCTACAACACGTTTCTCTCGGCGACCGCGGCGCTCGACCGCATCATCGCCGTGTTGGACGAGGAGCCGGAGGTAACGGACGCACCGAATGCCGAGCATCTGCCGCGAATCCACGGCCACGTGCGCTTCGAGCACGTTCGGTTCGGCTACGGCGACCTCCCCGAGGTCCTGCACGGGTTCGACCTCGAAGTTCCAGCTGGGACGACGGTCGCGCTCGTCGGCCACACCGGAGCGGGCAAGTCGACCATCGCGAAGCTCCTCGCTCGCTTCTACGACCCACGCGCCGGCAGCATCACGATCGACGGCCACGATCTGCGCACCGTCACTCAGTCGTCGCTGAGACGGCAGCTCGGGATCGTCCCTCAGGAGGGGTTCCTCTTCGCGGGATCCGTGGCGGAGAACATCACCTTCGGCAACCCGGACGCGAGCCGCGCCGATATCGAGGCGGCGGCGTCCGCCGTCGGTGCCCACGCCTTCGTCGCCGAGCTGCCGGGCGGGTACGACACGGAGCTCGGCGAGCGCGGATTTCGCCTCTCGCTCGGGCAGCGCCAGCTCGTCGCGTTCGCACGTGCGCTGCTTGCCGACCCGCGCATCCTCATCCTCGACGAGGCAACGTCTTCGGTCGACATCGGTACCGAAAGGCGAATCGAGCAGGGCCTCCGGCGCCTGCTCGCCGGACGGACCGCCTTCGTCATCGCCCACCGCCTGTCGACGATCCGTCGCGCGGACCGGATCGTCGTCCTCGACCACGGCCGCATCGTCGAGCAGGGCAGACACGAAGAGCTCATCGCCCAACAGGGCACGTACACGCAGCTCTACGGGGACTGGGCCGCCGAGGTCGCGTAGCCGCACCGCGCCCGGACGCCGCCACGTTTAGGCTTCGATCGAGAAGGGGGGAAAGCGAGCCCGGTGACGACCGACGGCGAGATAGAGGAAGCGATCCCCGAGGCTCTCCCGGCGGAGGGCATCTACCAGACCCGCCTGACGCCCGCCGAGGCCGTGGCGGCCGTGCACATCCGCGTTCCCCCGCGCGGGAACCGCAAGCTCCGCCGCCTGCTGGAGAAGATCGACTCCGACACACAGCTCAAGGCCTGGTGGCACGTCGCCAACGTGAACGCGGTCGCCCGCCTGGAGATCAACGACCACTCCTGGGTGCACATCCAGATCATCACCAACATCGCGCTGAAGCTCCTTCGCCAGCTGACCAAGCACGGGGTGACACCATCCCTGGTCTCCGACTACGGAATGACGAACGACGACGCCGAGATCGTGGTCGTCCTCTCCGCCCTCCTCCACGACGTCGGCATGTCCGTGCACCGGCGAGACCACGAGGACTTCAGCCTCTTTCTCTCCGAGCCGAAGATGCGCGAGCTGCTCGACGACATCTACGAGGAGCCGGAGCGCACGGTGATCGTCTCCGAGGCGCTGCAGGCGATCATCAGCCATCGTGCCGACGGCGAGCCGCTGGCGCTCGAGGCCGGCGTCCTGCGGGTCGCGGACGCCCTCGACATGGCCAAGGGACGGTCACGGATCCCCTTCGAGCGTGGGTCCGTCTCCATTCATGCGCTCTCCGCCGCCGCGATCGACGAGGTGCGGATCGCCGACGGCCAGACGAGGCCGGTGATGGTCGAGATCCTCATGAACAACTCCTCGGGCATCTATCAGGTCGACGGCCTGCTCAAGCCGAAGCTGCGAGGATCGGGCCTCGAACCCTACGTCGAAGTCGTCGCCCGAATCGACACAGAGGCGGAGAAGCGCCTCGTCCCGGTCTACCGGCTCGAGATCGGCTCAGAGGGCCCACCGACCCCGACTCGCTAGACTCACGGCGCCCGTTGCGGGGTCGTCTAACGGTAGGACGCCTGGCTCTGGACCAGGAAGTTGGGGTTCGAATCCCTGCCCCGCAGCTCAGGCGTCCAGCTGTGAACGTTTCTCGTGAGGCAACGCATCGTTGCCTCACACGTTTACGTTTGTAACAACCTTTCTTCGGGAAGTGTTAGCGGGTGGTTCCCGCTCGTAGCGCTTCGGGTAGCGTGCCCCGCACGAGCGACACGAGCGGCTCTGTGCATGGGCCGCGCCCCTGTCCCCGATCAGGAGGTAGAGGTTCTGAAAGCCCTAGTCGTTGGCCTGTGCGCGCTCGTACTCGTGACACAGGCCGCTGCGGAAGCGAACAGGGAAGAAGCGACGGATAGACGGCAAACGGCAAAGCGCGAACATCGCGTCCAGTCCCTGCAGTCGCGACTCGAGCGAAAGCTCGTGTTGGCACGCAAGCAGCGAACCGTCATCCACTTCTTCACGCGGCATCGATGGCTCCTCTCGGCAGAGGAGCACGCCGCGGTCGCGCGGAAGAAACTCTCGCGCGCGAGAGGTCTCCTGGCGAGAGCCACACGACAGATCGTGGAGCTCCGGCGCGCGATTCGCATCCGAAAGGCGCGGCTGCGAGCGGCGGCCTCCCCGCAACACGCAATCTGCGCGACGTTCCACGACCGCTGCGAGGAGGCGGTGGCCGTCGCGTGGTGCGAGTCGCGGCTGCAGACCGACGCGCGGAACGGCGAGTATCTCGGGCTCTTCCAGATGGGCTCGCTCGCCCGCCGGCTCTTCGGACACGGCTCGAGCGCACGGGAGCAGTCCGTCGCGGCACACCGCTACTTCGTCTCCTCGGGACGGGACTGGAGCCCCTGGGGCTGCAAGCCGTAGCAGCAGACAAGGAGCAGAGTATTTCGTCGCAAAGAGCGGGCCCTCGGGAGGAGCGTGGGTTTCCTTTCGGCCCCGTATCTGCTAGGTCCCCGCTCGTGTGGGGACGACGGAAGCGCGATCGCCTTCGGACCTTCGACGAGGCCGCGGCCTATGCCCGCTGCCACGGCGACAGGGACGACAACGTTCGCCTGGTGAATCTTCCGCCGCGGCGCGTGCGCTACGAGACCGTGCTCTCGAGCGGCGAGGCCATCCGCCGGGACTTCGAGGAGCGCCTCGATACGCGCGAGCCCGAGTCCGTCGCCTGATCTCCGCGCTTCAGCAGCGAGCGAGAATCTCGGCGAGCGCCTTCCGCCGCAGGTCCGGGACGGTGCAGGCCGCCGCGGCTGGATAGCCGACCGAGATCAGCACATACGGATGTTCGTTCTCGGGGCGATCGAGTATCTCGCGGAGAAAGCCCATCGTACGCCTGCTCGAACACGATGACGAGGTACGGCGCGGCATTCGCTACCCTTCCGCCTCGGGCCCATTCGTCTAGCGGCCTAGGACACCGCCCTCTCACGGCGGCGGCACGGGTTCGAATCCCGTATGGGCCTTCTCGGGTTCCGTGGCTCAGCCGAATCCGCATGGTTATGCGGGACAGGTGGGCCACGGAGGCCACCGGAGCTCGGATAGTTCCCCCTCCGGTTCCCCCTCCGAGTTCGCGTCGAAAGCGGCCATGTCCGGCGTGGCCATCTCGACACCTGGCGCTGAGGGCATCACGCTCTCCTCGTGCAGCCCGCGTTCGGCGATGCGACGAGCCCCGAGACGCAAGCCGAAATCGACGAGCTCGGCCTCTTGCTCGCGCTCGAGCTCGGCCGTGCCCCGATCGTCGCCGTCGACGGCGTGCAGGCGGACTGGGGCGAGCTCGAGCTCGTCGCGTCGGACAACTGAGAAGCGGAGCTCGGCCGCCCCGAGCTCGCGCAGCTTCGTCAAGCTCCTGGCTTGACCGATGACTTCTGACGCGCTCGGGCGGTCATACGAGCATGTCGACAGAGGGAGGATCGATGAGCAAGCTGAAGCTGAACATCACGATGTCGATCGACGGCTTCGTCGCCGGCCCGGACCAATCGATGGAGCATCCGCTCGGGGTCGGCGGAGAGAAGCTCCACGACTGGCTGGTCCCGCTCAAGGCGTTCCGCGAGAGCCACGGAGAGGAAGGCGGCGAGGTCAACGCGAGCACGCCGTTCGCCGAGGACATCCTCGGCG
>JBKPDR010000021.1:0-10703 GCA_046727975.1 Actinomycetota bacterium
CGCGCGTCTACCTCGAACGCAAACAGGCCGAAGGCAAGAGCCGCCGCGAAGCGATCCGCTGCCTCAAACGACTGCTTACCCGCACCGTCTTCAACACGCTCAAAGCGAGCCCCGCCTTGACATAGGAGCAACACTGGCCCATGTCACCGACTTACGCCCGGAGCGGCGTGCTGAGGTACGGCGCGTTGTCATACTCGCCCGGCGATGTCGAGTTGGGCCTCACGTCAGGTCTCTTCTCGCCGACGCAGGTAGGTGAGCACGGCCAGCACACGGCGGTTGTCCTCAGCCGCTTCGTGGATCCCGAGCTTCGCGAAGGCGCCTCGTATGTGCGTCTCGACGGTCTTCGGGCTGAGCCAGAGCGTGCGACAGATGCCCTGGTTCGAGCGACCCTCCGCCATCAATGCGAGGACCTCCCGCTCACGCCGTGTCAGATCGGCGATGGGATCGACCCGATGGCGTCGGGCCAGTAGCTCGTCGACGATCGCCCTGTCGACGACACATTCCCCGGCCGCGACCCGCTGCACCGCGTCGAGGAGTTGGTCGACCCGCCCCACACGCTCCTTCATCAGATAGCCGACACCTTCGGGTCTTTCCTCGACAAGCCGCAGCGCGTAGTCGGGCTCAAGGTGCTGCGAGAGCACGAGGACGGCCGTCTCGGGATACTGCAAGCGAATCTTCCGGGCTGCACGCAGCCCTTCGTCCGTGTGGGTCGGAGGCATGCGGATGTCGACGAGAGCGACGTCGGGGCGCGTGTCACGAACGCTCGCGAGCAGTGCGTCCGCGTCGCCGACCTGGTCGACGACCTCGAACCCGCTCTCCGTGAGCACGTGGGCCACCCCCTCGCGGATGAGCGCCGCGTCGTCCGCGATCACGATCCGCATGGGATCTCGGCCTTGATCGTGGTGCCGCAGCCGGAATGGCTCTCGATGGTGAGCTTCGCGTCCAATGCCTCCAACCTGTCTTGCAGGCCCTCCAGGCCCGAGTCGGCCGCAGCGCGAGCGCCGCCGATCCCGTCGTCAGCCACCGTTACCGACAGGGTGTTCGCGTGTCGCGCCAGTCGCACCGTGGCCTCCGAAGCCGAGGCGTGCTTGACGACGTTGGTCAGGGCTTCCGACACGAGAAAGTACGCGGCCAGTTCGACGGCGTCGGGCGGCCGATCCCCAACCGTTCCTTCCACCGTGACGGGCAACGGCGTCCTCCGCGCGAGCGCCTCGACTGCTGCCTCGAGCCCCTCCTCCCGGAGGAGGGTCGGGTGGATACCACGGGCGAACTCGCGCAGCTCGACGATCGCCTCCTCGACGTCGTCCTGTGCCCGCTCCAGGACGTCCCGATCGAACGCATCCCCGCGGGAAGCCGCAAGCCCGAGCGTGAGGGAGAGTGCGACGAGACGCTGTTGAGCGCCGTCGTGGAGGTTGCGCTCGAGTCGCCTCCGCTCGGCATCGGTCGCGGCAACGAGCCGGACGCGGGAGGCTCGCACCTCCGCGAGTTGCGCCCGTACCTCGGCCGCGAGTCGTTCGTTCTCCAGCACGAGCCCTGCCGTCGCTCGGACGGAGTCCACGAGCGCCGGCTCGTCGAGCAAGGCCGGATCGTGGACGAGCGCAGCAACTTCCTCGCCCCGCGCGGTCACCAGTGTGATCGCCCGATTCGGGCCCTGCGGCAGCTCGAGCGGATGGCCCGTGGCGTCGACGTACCGGCCGTCGTCGAGGCGATAGGCGATCTCGAGCGTCGGGTCGCCGAGGACGCGTGCGAGTCGCCCGCGGAGATCGGTCGCCCCCTCCGTTCGCAAGTCCACGACGAGGTGCGATGCCTCTCGCCGGGGTAGCCCTGACCAGGCGATACCTCCGATGACTCCGATCGGGACGAGCAACAACGTCGTCCGACCGATCGTCGCGATCATCGGAGTGCTCTCAGCGGTCGCACTCGCCCAGGCGAACAGGAGCGCAGCGGCGAGAGCGACGAGGCCGCCGGCGACCAGCAGTGGCGCCTGCGCGCGTCGCGCTGGCCCGCCTAGAGCGAGCAGACGCCTCGTGACCAGCCCGGCCACGACCAATGCAGCGGCGATGCCCACGAGTTCCTGCGCCCGGTCAACGGCGTCGGACATCGCCTGCTGTGGCGCGACTGAGAGGACGTCGCGTGAGTCGGGAAGCACGAACGCCCCGGCGAGCTGACCGCCGAGCACCGCCGCGTACACGCCGGCGGTCGTGATCCAAGCGGCACGCGACCAAGCACGCCCCTCGGGAAACGTCAACACGACCTGGACGAGGAGTGCTACCCACAGCCCTTCGAGCAGGAAGCCGAGCGTCCACAAGGTGTGCGAGCTGGCCCATTGCAGATCAGCGGCCAGAAGCGCAAAGGCAGCCGCGGCGAGAAGAACTCGCGCTCGTCGCCAGCGTGACCGGTCGAGCGCAACGAGCGAGGCCGCGACGAGCGCCCACGACAGCGCTATATCTGTCGCAACGCGGGTTCCCGAAGCGCCCATGTCGGCTCCGAGCCAGCCGGCGGCGAGGCCTGCGGCGACGACGGCAGGCACGAGAAGTACCGGGTCACGGAGGGCGCTTCGGGACGGCCATGAGGTTACCGCGGTGAATGACATCACTCGACGAGAGCGGTGAACGCCGCAGCCGACAGCCTCGACTTCGGAATGAAGCCGCGCGCTCCGCAGTCCTCCATGCGCCGGCCGTAGTCCTCCGCCTCGCGCGAGGAGATGAGTACGACCGCAGGTCCGCCTCCGGCCGTGAGCGCCGCGGCGACCGAGAAGCCGTCGCGGTCCGGGAGCTGCACGTCGAGCAGCACGGCGTCAGGCGCGTCGGCAGCCACCGCCGCCATGGCTGCAGCCGCGTCACCCGCTTCACCGGAGACGACGTACCCGGCGCCCTCGAGCAGATCGCGTGCGACCGCGCGAAACGGCTCGTGGTCGTCGACGATCAGGACGCGCTTCACCACCTTGCAATCGTCGCACACTGTTCTGGCCGCAGCTGCAGGGTTTTCCCTTGAATCGGACGATCTCGAGGAATCTCCCTCTGACGGTGGGATGATGGGCCGCGTGGACAGGTCCTCGCTGCTGGGACGCGATTCGAGGCGCCTTCGCTTCCGGATCGCAGTCCTCACGGCCTCCGTCGTCGTCGCGGTCGTCGGCTCGGTGCTGTTGGCGATGCGCGACTCCGGTGAGAAGACGACGACGCTCGGAGTGACGGCGACTGTGCCCGTTCCGGGCCACCCCGGTGCGGTGACCGCCGGCCCGGACGCGCTCTGGGTCGCGCTGGGGGGCGACTCGCAGAGTCCGGCTGGCGACCGTACGCTCCTCCGCCTCGACCTCGCAACCGGGGCAGTGGCGCGGACTGTGTACCTCGGTGGAGAAGTTTCTTACCTGGCGCACGTCGGGGACCGGCTATTTGCCTCGGTCGACCACGCCGGCTCGGGGGTCGGCGAGCTGGCAGTTCTCGAGTGGCACAGCGGCGCTGTGCTGGACCGTCACTGGTACGACGGCTCGGTCGACCAGGTCGTCCGCCGCGGCGACAAGTTGTGGGCGCTCGAGGTACGGCCCGGGACGCTGCTGCGGCTCGACTTGGGGACGCTCGCGCCGGACTCGGCTCCGCTTCGACTCTCCCCCGGCCGCACGCTTGCGTTGGCCTCCGGCGGTGGCTACCTCTGGGTGACGGCCGCCGACACGGGAGAGGTGCTTCGAATCGACCCCGTGACGCATGCGATGAGACGGGCACACGTCGGCGGGTTCCCTGTCGGGATCGTCGTCACCCGCGGAAGCGTCTGGTTCGCCGACAACGAAGGCGGCAAAGTCGTCCGCCTCGACTCGCGCTCCCTTCGACCGCTGGGCGAGCCGATCCGCGTAGGCACGAAGCCGAGCTGGCTGACGGTCGCGGGCGGCTCGCTGTTCGTCACCGACCAGGTCGACGGGACGGTCACGCGGATCGATGTCCATTCCGGCAAGAAGGTCGGGCGCCCGATTCGCGTCGGCCCGCCAGCCAGAGACGCCCTCGCCCCCTCGGTGGCGCCCGCCGGAGGGTCCGTCTGGGTGAGCAACTCCGCATCGAACACGCTGACTCGCATCAACGCGACAGCCGCCCGCGGCGACAGGGGCGGCAAGGTAACGGTGCGCGTCACGGGTGCGAACAAAGGCCAGAAGGGTGATCCCGTCACAGACGGAGGCATAGCGGGCATCGGCCGCTTCCTGGCCTCGGGCGCGATCTCTGAGAGGGGCAAGGTGGTCGTCTACCGCACGGTGAAGATGCCCCTGATCACTCTTCGCTTCGTCACTGCGGGCAAGAAGGGAACGATCACGTTCGTGGTCAAGATCGACACGAGCGTCGTCCCCGTTACATCCCGCTGGACGATTACCTCCGCGACGAAGGCGTACAAGGGTCTACACGGCGAGGGTATCGAGCGCGAGAACGCCGATTTCACCGTCCAAACCCTGACCGGCACCGTGTCGCGCTGACCGTTCGATCTACGGGAGCGGGCAGGCGTGCTCATCACCTCCTGCCGACGTCGACCGGAGTTGGGGAAGCGATCGGCTGATTCGCGATCGCAGCCTTCGTGTGTCTCTCCCGAGCGACTCGGGGACATCTTCGCCACTTGCTGATCGCGAGCGTCATGCGTTTTCGCGCCTCGCTCGGACCTCCATTCGGGCCTCCGATCGAACTCAGGGTTGTCCCTGCAATCCGCTTGATCTCAGGGCAATCCCCGAAGTGCCGCCTCGCAACGAGTGCTTCGATCGGCCTCGTGTCTGCATGGCCGGTTCGGCCGCAGAAATCGAATCAGGAGGCTCGAGATGCGAAGTACAACTCTGGCACTCATCGTCTTCGCTGCGCTGGGGGGACTTGCGGTTGCGTCTGTGTCGTCTGCGTCGACCCAGCGTCCTCAGGTGAGGCTGTACCCCGTCGTCGCAGTGCGCGGGCAGAACGCAACGATCACTGTCACACACCTCAACGTCCCGTCACTTCAGGTGCGCGTTGTCGGCGGGTCGGCGAATTTCGGCCAGTCACTGCCCTGGACGCCGCTTCGCTACGAGCGCCTGGCCTGGCACGGGCTGCTGCCAGCCCCCCAGCTCCGCGGCATCTATCCACTCGAGTTGCGGATCCGGCGAGGCTCGCCCGTCTTGCGCTCCGAGCAATGGCTCCTGCGCGTGTTCGCCCGCGGGACGCAATCCAGGCCCTCGTTCAGCACCCCTGAAGGCGTCGCTCGTGGGTGGGTGCAAACGCTGCCGCTCCACCCGAGGCTCGTCGCAATGAAACGGTGGGCACCACCAGCATTCGACTTGCGCGACCACCGCCGGCACCAGCTGCTCGTGGTCGCCTACACCCTGGCTGGGCACCGGGCAGTCCAAGATCGACTGGGAATCTTCGTCACAGCAGTTCGCGACGGACTCAAAGGCCCCTGGCGGCTACTCGAAGCAACTGTGGCCCCGTAGACCATCACGCCTGCCCCGACACGACGGAAAGGTCGAGCGGTTCGAGCTCCGGCATACAACCGGAGCTCGTCGTCGCCAGGCGGATGCACCTCGGCGCCACTCATTAGGCCTACGTGTGCGCACTTATGACGTGGACGGACAAGCCAGATGATGAGGAAACCCTCGCGCGTGGGAGCCGCCACCACGCGGCGAACTTCGACGCATTTACGGTCGCGTCCGCCGACCGACAATGTTCCACTTGCCCAAGACCTCCCCTCCACAAACGTCGGGAAGACTCGCACCGCTGTTGCCCGAGCTCGTTAGGGGTTACTCCGTCGAGGCTGCGGTGCGTTCCGAACGGCGAACCCTTGCGTCCAAGCATGCTCAAGAGAGGATCGGGCGTGACATCTCTGACCACGAAATCGCGGTCGTGTCCGTGACACGCACAGACGCCTGAAGCAGCGCCTGAGCCCGAGCACGGCGGCCTCGTCTTCGCAATAGGAGTGGTCGACCCCATCGAGGCAGTGAGTACGGCGACGGCCCTTGAAGTCAGCTCACGGTTTCGACCGGCACCTCGAAGAACTCGACCGAGGTGCGCCGCTCGCTTGCGCCCGGATTCATGGCGTCGAGCGCCTCGTCGCCGCGGCGCATCGCCTCCTCGCTGTCGAAGAGCGTGATACCGACACCTTTTCCGGTCTCCCGATTGACGAGCATCAGCATCTTGGCGCCCTCGAGCCCGGGCGGTGTATCGCCCGATTCGACCTCGGCGCGAACCATGTCGATCGCGGCGTCGACGTTGGCCGGATCGCTCTCGAATGTCGCCACGCGTGCGTACATAGCTCCTCCTTCGAGTCAGCTCACAAGGTCAGCCAGCTCGTGCTGGACGCTGCCACGATACTCCCGAAAGTCCACCTATTCACAGACGGCTCGACGACCTACGCTTGGGAGGATCTAGGGGGCCCCCGCCGCGTGGCTAGTTCCTGGCTAGGTCTGGCTGTCGGTTGCTGGCGGCTCAGGTCGGTTCGGACTCAACGCAAAGCGCTGAAACAACCGAGTCCGTGTGTGACCAGCACCTTGATCGTTCCGGCGGCGGGTCTTGTCCCGAGCAGTCGCCGGGCGGCGCGTATTTGCGCCCGCCACCGCGCCTCGTGCGGCGAGGTGATGGTGTTCAGCAGCGCTGGTGTCACCGTCCCGCGACCAAAGGCAAGGCGAGCGGTCTCGCGCGTGCGGCAAAAGGCGCTGATCAGAACTGCCGAGACGCGCAGATCGAGACGCCGCACGCCCCTTCCTATCGCGCGGGCATCTGCACGACCCTGCTGGGAGAGATTCCGCTGCGTGGCGCAATCGGTTAGATCGACCGGGTCTGCATCCGGCTTCGAGAAATCAGTCGCCGTATGTCTGAGAACGAGTACCGCCCGCCTGCTGCGCGCGGGTCAGAGCTGGCTTGGCCGTGGCATCGGCGTCCGCCTGCGCACTGAGGGCAGGCGCAGTCGCAAGGACACTGATCGCCACAGCGAGTGCTCGCAGCAGGTCATGTCGGTACCGCGTCGCGCTCACAATCCGATACCTCGGCCGTGAGGGTGATCGGATCCATCGCGTCCATGTGCGCCACCGAGCCGACGCTAGCTGTAGCTCGGAAATCTGAGTCGGCGAATGTGGCTTCGAACCGTTTCACGGAGGTCTTCGTAGGGATCGGTGGAGGACTCCAACCGAGGGGAGGACAGAAACATGAGGCGATCGTGGCCAACCGCCGTCGTGGGCGTCATCACGCTGATCGCTGCCGCCGCTGCAGCCGCGGCAGAGACGTTTCCCGACGTGATCCAACTTCCCATTGGCTGGCGCCCCGAGGGGATCGAAGCGGGGAAGCAGCACACGCTGTACGTCGGCTCGATCCCCACCGGAGCTGTGCGTCAGATCGACGCGCAGACTGGCGAGAGCTTCACGCTCGTGCAGCCGACGACCGGACGCTCGGCGACGGGTCTCGAGTACGACCCCAAGGGTGAACGATTGTTCATCTCCGGCGGCGGAACCGGCTTTGCATACGTGTACGACGCCCAGACCGGCGAGCCGATCGCCGACTACCTGCTCACGCCGACGACGCCGCGATTCATCAACGACGACGTCCTTACGAACGACGCGGTCTACTTCACGGACTCACAGCGGCCGTGGTTCTACCGACTGCCGCTTGGCAAACACGGCGAGCTCCCAGCCGCCACGGACGTGCAGACGATCCCGCTTTCGGGCGACTACATGCATCAGCCAGGCGTCAACAACCTGAACGGCATCGTCGCGACAGCGAACGAGAAGTGGCTCATCGCGGTTCAAAGCAGCACCGCCTCGCTCCTGAGGATCGACCCGAGCACCGGTGTTGCCAACACGATCGAGCTCACGGGGGGCGACGCGACGAATGGCGACGGGCTGTTACTCGAGGGCCAAACGCTCTACGTCGTGCAGAACCGCCTGAACCAGATAGCCGTAGTCCATCTCTCGGCAGACTTCAGCTCGGGGACGGTGATCGACCACTTGTCGCATCCGGCGTTCCGCGTGCCGACGACGATCGACAAGGTGAGCGGGCGGCTGTACCTGCCGAATGCGCGTTTCGGCGTGCTCAACCCGGATACGGAGACGTACGAGGTCGTCGGCCTCCGCTAACAGGCGAGTAGCCGTGAGGTTGGGGCCTTCAGCCCGTTTACGGGGAGTAAGCGCCTGCCCACGGAATCTGCCCGATTTCGATGGCGGGATCGAGGGCGCTTATCCCGCTTGCACACGGGAAGAGGCGGCGTAGTGACCCTCTGCATCGGTAACAGTGGCGCTTAGAAACTCTGCTGCAACCGCAAGGGGCGGGGGCTGATCAACCGCGCCGAAGCCGCCCCAAGGATCGCCTGGCGCTGGTAGCGGCGATGGTTGCCGCCTTTGGCCATGAGGTGATCGCTCGCGAGATCGATGTCGAGGAAGTGGGATCCGTCACCGCGAGGGAACGACCTGATGTCGCGCTGGTCGGACTGAGCGAGAGCTCCGACCATGCGCTCGGACTGATCGAAAAGATCGTCCATGAAGCCGCATGTCCCGTGATTGCATCGATTCACGCGCCTGACCCGGCCTTCGTCAGGGAGGCGTCGAAGCGCGGCATCTTCGCCTATGTCACCGACTCCGAATCCAAGGACTGGCAGAGTTCGATCGACATCGTCCTGCGCCGCTTCGCCGAGTACCACGACCTCGAGGGGGCATTCGGGCGCCGCGCAATCACCGAGCGCGCGAAGGGCATCCTGATGGAACGTCACTCCGTCGACGACTCCGCTGCATTCGAGAGGCTCGCGAGCATTCCCGCTCGACGAACCGGAACTTGTCGATGTCGCCTCCGCGGTCGTCGACGGGCACCGCCTGCTGCCGAAGGCCCCAGCCGGACCGTCGTCGGCCACATGACCGACGAGCCCGGCACCGCGCCGCCCACTTCGGGTCCGCGAGTGCTAGGGTGGAAACTCGCCTGCCCTAGAATCTGGCAGGCCACTCTCCCGGCTCCAAACACCTGGTCGGGGTTGCACGCAAGCCTCGGGAGCCGCCATGTCCCCGCCCAACTCACCGTCGGAATCTGATCCCCAAGGCCGCTCGGGCAGCGCGTGCTGCCGCCGACGGTTGGCACAGCCCGACGCCGTGGACAGCGTGCGGAAGGCTCCGCTCGCCATTGCGCAACCCGCGCAGCAATCGAACGGAGGAAAGTCATGAACAGCCTCGATGTGACGGGAAGCGGCAGGCCGTTCTGGTAGTGAACATCGATCCGGGGTCTGTCTCGGCCGAAGGGAATGCGGCCTTCTACAAGACGCTCCGCGACGCCCACTGCGGCACCGCATAGGCGGCGCACGCAGTCCAGCACACAAAGAAAGAGGAGGAGCAGCCATGGCAAGTACTACGACTACTGCAGCCCCGGTCCTGAAGATCGTGGCCGCGACGTTCGACAGTGAGGAGGCAGCAAAAGCTGCGAAGGCTCAGCTCATTGCCGACGAGAATGCTCTCGGAAACATCGCGATCGTGACGATGCACGAGGACGGGAAGATCAAGTTCAAGGAGACGGGCGACATGGGGCCCGGGAAGGGCGCCCTGGTGGGAGGAGGCGTGGGCCTCGTCGTCGCGCTGTTCTCGGGCGGCGCAGGAGTCGTCCTCGCCGGAGCTGGTGTGGGTGCGCTTGCGGCGAAGCTGCGCGACTCCGGGTTCGACAACAGTGAGCTCAAGGGTCTGGGCGAGGATCTCCGGCCGGGGACGGCAGCGATCGTCAGCATCGTCCCCGAGTCCGCTCTGACTGCGGTCGAGGCGGACCTGAATGCCTCGGGCGCAAGCCGACTGGTCGTGAAGGACGTCGGTTTCGACCTCGCGAACATGCTCGACGAGGAGGCGTCGGCGGCGGGCATCACGCCGGACTCCGCGGCTGAAGGCGTCGATCCCGCCGCGATCACCGGGACGAAGGCCTAGAGAGCCTGGACGAAATCTCGCACACCGACGAGACGTGGGTTCGGACCGAGTCCGAGCCCACGTCAGCCTGACTCAGGAGCCGCGCATGCCTTCGCCCGAGAGCTCGCCTTCTCGATCGAGACAGGGACGGCGTCGCCTGTGAGAACCAGTAGCGAAGAGGCTCGCCCGACTCTCCGCTGCGGAACGGCATATCTGGCTGCCACCGCGCGTTAGGGTCTTCGCGTTCGGTCGATCTGCATCATCGTCACGAGCCTCGCCGGCGCGCTCGTGCTGGCCGGTTCGGGTGCGGCAGCCACCGAGACGCCGGACGAGCGGCGACTGGCGGCCACTACGACCATGAGTTCGCCGAGCTCAAACTCCAGTGCCTCAGGGTTGATCGGTCTCGCCGTGCGCGTCCGCTTGCGGGCTTGCCCCTCCGTCTTGCCCGGGGCCTTCTGCAGATCGCAGAAGACCCCAAAGCCCGCGATCGTGACCGGGTGGCGGCATACCGGGAGCTGCTCGACCGCGGCTGGGGCAAGGCCCCGACCTTCGCTTCCATAGAGGGTGAAGACCCGCTCGGGCTAAGCTGTCTCGACGCGGCGATCCAGACAATCGCCGACGAACTCCGAGTCAGGCGACAGGTGAAGACGGCGTAGCTCGTCCCTGATGTTGGGCGTGCGGATTCGCTGTCAGGAGTTTCACCTCGTCGTGGACGGGTTCACCGGCATCGCCGAGCGCTGGAGCTGCCTTGCGTCGCTGCGGTGAACGAGAGGCACACGCGCGGGGGGGCGGGCGCGAACTCCCGCCTCCTCTTCGTGTCGGCACCCGCATCCCGGCATCTGACGGCAGCGGGTTG
>JBKPDR010000022.1:0-25499 GCA_046727975.1 Actinomycetota bacterium
AGCCGCGTCTGCCGAGCCGTGCACGGACACGATCGCTCGGGCGAGGTGGTCGACGCAATTCGGCAAGGCAGCGCCTCGGTCGTCGTGCACGACCGAGCGATCGTCGGCTACACGACGGGGATCGCCTACTTCGGACACTCCATCGCGACGAGCAACCACGCGCTCGCGGCGCTGATCGCGGCCGCTCCCGCATTCGGTGGCCCAGGCTTCCTGCTTCCGGTCAGCAACGGGGAAGTCCTCCGCTGGGCGCTCGCGCGGGGCCTGCGCGTCGTCCAGGTCATGACGCTGATGACGCTCGGCCTCTACCACGAGCCCAGCGGCGCATACCTCCCCTCGATCCTCTACTGATCCATGCCGAGCCGTGATTCGGCGTGCTCGTTGCCGGATGCACCGTTGCCGATCCTCGCGGAGCGACGGCGGCGCGAACCAGCGGCCGCCGTAGACACGTCGGCTGCCGGTTTGCGCAGTGTCAGTTGATGGGCCGGGCAGGGATCGAACCTGCGACCTTGGGATTAAAAGTCCCCTGCTCTACCGACTGAGCTACCGGCCCACCGCGGTGAGTGTAGGGGACTCGGGGCGAGGCGCCGACGCCCCGCGGATGCACGGCTCGGGCGGCCTTCTCGCCCTCGGGCTCCACGAGCTCCTCGAACAATGCGCGGCAATGGCGCATCGCAATCGAAGATCCTCGGTCGAAGCTCCGTCCTGCTTGTTCGCTTCCCATAGCCGATGCCCGGAGCGATAGTTCTCCACGACGTCCGGGTAGTCCACCGAGATGTCCGCCGCGCGCTGCTCGAAGTCGTCGACGGGATAGCCACGCTCGCGCATCACGAGCTGCAGGAGCGTGTCCGCAGATCCGACGGCGCCGCGTGGATCGTCGACGAACTGCGCCTGCACCTCCTTCCACGAGTCGATGTACCGCTTGCGTGCCGGGTCCGGGAGCGATCGCGCTTCGAATCGTTCACGGCGCTCTTCTCGTGCCGTGAGCTCGGACTCCGCTTCGCGCTTGTTTTCCGACGAGCCGACCACGCGGTCGTATTCGGGGCCGAATCGGTCACGGAGTGCGTTCCGTGCTCTTCGCAACGGTGCCACGCAACGGCCGCGATGACAACAACAGCGATGCCGATCGCGATCAGTATCCATCCCAAGCGGGCATTGCTCCTCCTCCTCCACTCGTGCGCCGTTCCAGTGGCGCGCCGCCCCGCCCCGGCCGCTTCGAAACGGAGGCGCCTGGCGCTCTGGCCGTCTCTCGCGGGGTGCGTGATAATCCCGCGCGATGCGGCGCTTGCTCGTCGTCACGGCCGTCTTCGTGCTCGCGCTCGTCCCCTACGGCCCGGGCGCTGCGGGAAGGCCCTCGGTGTCCTCGCTCTACCTGGGCGTCACGGGCGACTCCGGGCGGTTCAAGGGCCAGACGGGACAGATCTCGACGATCCAGAATACGTTCATCGGCTGGGATCAGGGCCGCACGTACGGCACGAGGCTGCCGGTCCTCCTCCGGAAGCTCGGGCCGGTCCCGATGATCCACATCGGGACCGGCCACCTCGCACGGACGGAGGCGATCACGCCGCTCGCAATCGCTCAGGGCAATGGAGACGCGTTTCTGGTGGCGCTCAACCAGGCGATCGCGGAGTACGGGGGACTCGTCTACCTTCGCCTCCTGTCGGAGATGAACCACGTCAGCCACTTTCATTCCGCGTTCAACGCGAACGGCTCCTCGAGAGGCGCCGCGTACCGACCCGAGGTCTTCCGCAAGATGTTCGCGCGCATGCACCTCCTGCTTCACGGAGGCCCGGCCGCGAAGATGAACTCCCGGCTGGTGGGAAAGCTCGGCCTCCCCACCTACGCGGGCGAGGATCTCCCCTCCAACCCGCCGTCCAGGCTCCGCGTCATCTGGAATCCACTCGGGGGCGGCCAACCGGCGATCACCAAGAACGCCCACTACCAGTTCTATCCGGGCGACCGGTACCTCGAGATCGTCGGCAACGACCTCTACGGCGCGGTCGGCCAGTTCGCGCAGCCGCAGAACGAGGTGCTGTACGCCTTCGCGCGCGAGCACCGCAAGCCGTTCGCTCTGCCCGAGTGGGGCGTCAAGTCGACCGACTACCCGGCGTTCGTCCGCTACGTCTGCACCTTTCTGCGCACGCACGCGGGCATCGAGCTCGCTGCCTACTTCAAGTCGCAGCCGGGCGGCATGTTCGACCTCGCGAACAAGCCGGGGAGCCGGCAGGTGTACCGCCGATGCATCACGCCGCTCGGCCGAAAGGCTTCCTGACCTCGACACCAACGGAGGTGCGATGAGCGACTACACGATCAAGCGGCTCGAGGAAGTGACCGATGTCCTCGGCGACTACCCCGGCGAGATGCGGATGATGACGTCCGACCTCGGATCCGAGCAGGTGGCGTTCACCTACCGGCGGATGCCACAGCACACAGGCGGCAAGGGGTCGTACGGCCATCGCCACAAAGAGCAGGAGGAGGTCTATTTCGTCGCCTCCGGCAAGCTCCAGTTCAAGCTGGGCGAGGACGTGGTCGAGCTCGAGAGGGGTGCGGCGGTTCGCGTTCCGGCGTCGACCTGGCGCTCGGTCTGGAACGACGAGGTCGAGGACGCGGAGCTGATCATCGTCTCGAAGGTCGTGCCGGGCGGCTCGGCCGACGACGCGGAGTACCTCGAGAACTTCTGGCCCGAGTAGGCGCGGACATCCCGCCGGTACGGACGCGAGCAAGGTCAGCCGCGCGGCCAGCCGAGCACGTCGCCGATCGGCGACCGCCATTGCTCGTGGAACGCCGGGCCGCGCGGGCCGGCTCCGGAGGCGATGGGCTCGTTGTTCGGGAAGTGCACGAAGCCGTCCTCGCCCCACGTACCAGCAAACCCCATCCAGCTCGGCGTCGTCGCCGTCACGCGGATGAGCGTCGGCCGAACGGTTGCTCCTCTTCCGGCGTGGTCGAGCGGAGCCTGCCCGAACGCCCTGATGATCGAGATCACCTCCGGGGTGAAGCACCGCGGCTCGAGCGGGAATGCCCCCGGCCTGAAGAAGTTCGCATGCGAGCCCTGGGCGACGTACACGAGTGGATGCGCGCCTCGCCTCGAGGTCTTCGCCCATCGTCTGCGCGACCCCTCGCAGTGGCGCGAGAGCCCGACGAGCAGCGGTGCGCCTCGTCTGTCCAGGAGCACCGACACCGACTCCCAGTCGCCCTCGTGCACCTGCCAGATGTCGCCCGCCGGCACAGTCGGGCTATAGGCATTGTAGGCGTAGAAGAGCCAGTACTGGAGCGCGATCCGGTTCCCGCGGCGGAACGCAGCTCCGTACATGGTCGGCGGCCCGGGATGGGCGGCCTGCGCGTCCGCGTAGCAGGGGATCGCCGCCGCGCCTTCGCGCGCGCTGCACAACCGCTGGTCGAGGCGCAGGTCCGCTCCACCCAGCGGCGGCGGGCCGTCGATCCTTTCCCATCCCCTCGCGGTCCGGCGGAGGAGATCCGAGTCGGCGAGAAAGCCGTCGACGGAGACGGGCTGGAAGCGCTCGGCCGGGTGGAGCACGAGGACCGGGACGTGGCGCGCGAGCAGAGTGCCGAGCACCGGGGGCGCGGACGGCGACGCGCCTCCGGTCGGGACGATCGCGGCGAGCGGAACGAGGGAGCAGAGGAGAAGCCGCGCGCGGAGACGCACGTGCGGAGTATGCGCCGCGCTACGCGACGAGAGCCTGTCGCAGCACGGCGTCGAGCTCCTCCGCCGGAAGGGGGCGGGAGAAGAAGTAGCCCTGCCCGAATCGGCAACGGAGCTTTCGCAGGACGTCGCGCTGAGTCGCCTCCTCGATCCCTTCGGCGACGGCGTCGAGGCCAAGGGTGGCGCCGAGACGCAGAATGGCTTCGGCGAGACGCTGCTGCTCCGGGCGAACCCGATCTCCTCGACGAACGGCTTCGCGATCTTGACCGTTACCAGGGTGCGCGCGAATGCGGGCGGTTCCTCGTGACGCCGACGAGCGTGGCACCGACTGCGGCGATCGGGAAAGCTGATACCAGCGGTCGTACAGCGCGCCGTCCCGAGGCAGCGAGACGTAAGCAAACGCGCTCGCGAGCGCGAGGGGCGCGCAATCGTCACCGCATCGCTATCGGCAACTTCTCCTCAACACTGAGGGCTAGTGGGACGATGTTGCACCGGCGAAGGACGCCGAGGCAGTGGGCAGGAGACGAACCGGCGCCCGGTGAGCACGTAGCCGATCTTGTAGGCCTCGCAGCCCGCGCAGAGCCCCGTCGCCGAGGCCAGCAGCGCGAGCGCGGATACGAGCCCACCGAGAGCAGCTCCGGCGACCTCGGCGTCGAGAACGTAGGCCACGGACGCGGCAGAGAGCGCCGCGGCTCCGACCATGTTCGCAAACCGTGGCGGGCGGGCGTCCTCGAGCGGTCCTTCTCCGAATACCGGCTGCACAAGCTCGAAATACGCGAGGCACGGCAGGCAGTACTTCCGGCCGAGGCTGAGGCCCACGACGAGCTGGGCGGCGAGCAGCGCGAGCAGCCACCACCAGCCGGTCACCACCGCGAGCGCCGACACGGCGCCCACCACGGCCTGGTTGAAGCGAGGCGCCCTCGAGTCGATGACCTCGAGGTCACGGTACGGGTCGGCAAGGCGAAGCCGCTTCACTTTGTGAAGTGTAGAGGCGAGGCTTGCCTGGCCCGAGACGACCCGGCAGGTCGTGCGTCTATGCCCTCGCCCACGCGACGAGCGCGTCGACGACGACACGCAGCCGTCGTCCGTCGCTCGTCAGCACGTACTCGACGCGAGGAGGTCTCGCGTCGCGAACCTCGCGGCTCAGAAGGCCGGCCCGCTCGAGCTCGACGAGGCGCTGCGCAAGCGTCCCCGGGGGGATCTCGCCCAGCGCCTGCTGGAACTCGTTGAAGCGCGTGCAACCCTGGTACGAGGCGTACAGGATGGACACCGCGTAGCGCCGCTCGAGGACGTCCGCCGCCTTGCGGACCTCCTCGGGGATCGGCTCGGTGGTCTTACAGCGCCACACTCACCTGCACCGGCTTCTCCTCGAGGGCGAGCGTCAGCACCTCGTCGATCGACAGAACCGGATGGAACGTCACGTCCTTGCGGACGTTCTCGGGAATGTCCTCGAGGTCGGATCGGTTCCGCTCCGGGATGATTATGTCGGTGATGCCGGCGGCGTGAGCCGCGAGCACCTTCTGCTTGAGCCCACCGATCGGCAGCACACGGCCCTGCAGAGTGATCTCGCCCGTCATCGCGACCGTGTGCTTCACCTGTCGCTCGGTGAGCAACGACGCGATGGCGGTCGCCATCGTGATACCTGCGCTCGGGCCGTCCTTCGGGATCGCTCCGGCGGGCACGTGGATGTGGAACGCTCGGTCGTCGAAGGACTCCTCCTCGATCCCGAGCTTTCCGGCGAGCGTACGCACAGAGGAGAGCGCGATCTGCGCGGACTCCTTCATCACGTCCCCGAGCTGTCCCGTGAGGACGAGCTTGTCGCCGTTCTTGTGTGAGGTGGCCTCGATGAAGAGCACGTCGCCGCCCGTCGCGGTGGCCGCCAGCCCTGTCGCAACGCCGGGCACGGCCGTCCGCTCTGCCGTCTCGCGGAAGAACTTCTGGCGACCGAGCGCTTCTCGCACCTCGGCCTCGCCGATCGTCACCGGCGGCTCGACCTCCGACGACGCGATCTTGGTCGCGGTCTTGCGGAGCATCGTCCCGAGCTCACGCTCGAGCTGCCGGACGCCGGCCTCGCGCGTGTACTCGGAGATCGTGAGCTCGAGGGCCTCGTCCTTGATCGAGACCTCGTCCTCGCGGAGCCCATTCCGCTCCACCTGCCGCGGCCACAGGTAGCCGCGCGCAATAGCGACCTTCTCGTCGGTCGTGTAGCCGTCGAACCGGATGACCTCCATCCGGTCGAGCAGCGGGCCGGGGATCGTCTCGACCATGTTGCCGGTCGCGATGAAGAAGACCTCGGACAGGTCGAGCTCGACGTCGAGGTAGTGGTCGCGGAAGGAATGATTCTGGGCTGGGTCGAGCACCTCGAGCAGCGCGGACGAAGGATCGCCGCGCCAGTCGGCGCCGACCTTGTCGACCTCGTCCAGCATGATGACGGGGTTCAGCGTCCCCGCATCCCGCAGCGCGCGGACGAGCCGCCCCGGGAGCGCGCCGATGTACGTGCGGCGGTGGCCGCGGATCTCGGCCTCGTCGCGAATGCCGCCGAGCGACATGCGCACGAACTCGCGCCCGGTCGCGCGGGCGATCGACTCCCCGATCGAGGTCTTGCCGGTTCCCGGCGGGCCGATGAGCGTGAGAATCGCGCCGGAGCGGCGATCCTCCTCGACGCCGCGATCCTTCCGGAGCTTCGCGACGGCGATGTACTCGACGACGCGGTCCTTGACGTCCTCGAGGCCCGCGTGGTCCTCATCCAGGATCTCGCGCGTGTGCTGTGGGTCGAGCCGCTCCTCGGAGCGCTTGCCCCACGGTACCGCGAGCAGCCAGTCGAGGTAGTTGCGGATGACGGTCGCCTCGGGCGTCTGGTCGCCCATGCGCTCGAGCCGCGACAGCTCTCGTTCGGCCTGCTCGAGCACGTTCTCCGGCATCTCCGCCTCCGCGATCTTCTGTCGGTACTCCTCGACGACGGACGCCTCGTCCTCGCCGAGCTCCTTGCGGATCGACTCGAGCTGCTTGCGGAGGATGTACTCGCGCTGCTGCTGCTCGACACCGGACTCGACATCCTCCTGGATGCGCCGGCGCACCTGCATGAGCGCGAGGCGCTCGCGCTGCAGCTCCAGCGCGAACTCGAGCCGCTCGCGCACGTCGATCTTCTCGAGCAGCTCGACCTTCTGGTCAAAGGTGATGTCGGGCGAATAGCCCGTCGTGTCGGCGAGCGCACCCGGCTCGGTGATCGAGCGGACGAAGGCGGCGATGCGCCCGTCGTCCCCGCGTAGCTCGAGGATCTCCTCGACGACGGCGCGGTACTCGCGCTCGAGCTCGCGGATCGGTCCGTCGGTGAGCTCGTCGTCGGATCGCTCCTCGACTTCGACGAAGAGGCGGCCCTGGCTGTCCGTTCCGGCCGCTCCGGCGATCGCCCGGTGGAGCCCGTTCAGGGCCACGGCGCGCGCACCGCCCGGCAGCCGAATGCGGTCGGTGACCTCCGCGACCGTCCCGACCTTCGCGTACTCGTCGTCGTGCTTGGGGACGAGGAGGACACGGTCCTCGTCGCCGACGTCGATCGTCAGCGTGACGTTCATGTTCGGGAAGACGACGATGTCCTCCAAGGGAACGAGGAGGAGTCGAATTCGATCTGGGTTCGTGCTCACGGTCCTCTCTTTCACACGGTTCAGGGTAGTAACTACAAGAACTGTAGCTACTCGGGCAGGGTCGCCGGGGACCTCCTCAGCCCTCGCGTCGCCGGAACCGTTCGAGCGCGAGCTGGGCGACGAGCCCCGCAAGTCGATCGGAGGAAACGCCGACCCCGTACCGCTTCCAGGTCATGACGCCGACCACGAAGACGCCGCCCCGCCAGAAGACGAGCCCGGCGTCGTGCCTCGCCGTCGAGATCCAGCCGGCCTTGTGGAGAACAGCGACGGAGCCCCTTCGCGCGACACGATCGAGCTTCGGCTGGTCCCGGACGTGCGCCAGCAGCCACAGGAGGTGACGGCCGTCCGCGGACGAGAAGCCCGGCTGCGCCGAGCGGAGCGGGCCTCTGTTCCCGGCCGCGAGCCAGACCGCGCGATGGAGCGCGGCGAGGTCCCATGCGGTGGTGTACTTGCCCGTCCCGAATGCGGGCTGCTCCTCGACGCGTACCGGAATCCTGCCGGCGAGCCTCCTGACCTCGTAACCGCCGTACATGAGCGTGTCGGTCAGGCCGAGCGATCGCATCAGCGCGTTGACCTGGTGCCCACCGGCGCTCGTCGAGCCGGCGAGCCAGACGAGGAGGGCGTTGGCCGCGGCGTCGTCGGAGGGAACGATCATCTCGCGCAGGTTCACACCCAGAGAGGAGCCCGGAGGGGGGATTCCCGAGTACTCGGCGAGGACGGCCGCGGCGATGGCGAGCTTCACGGTCGAGGCCGCCGGGAACCGTGCTTTCGCGTTCCAGGCCGCCCCGGTCCCGCCCGTGAGGCTCTGCACGTAGAAGCCCGCCGTCCCAGAGTAGGCGCGGACAGGCCCGCGGATACGGCGGAGGAGCGCCTTATCCTCGCGTGCGCCCACGAGGCGCGGGCGCGCCGCCGCAGGCAGGCCGTACACGTTTCGCACGACATGAGCTGAACGCCGCCCTCCCTTCGCGAAGGTGGCGACCCGAACCGCCTGGTCGCCCAGCGGCAGCGAGACGTGCAGGGTGAAGCGACGTCCGCGGAGTCGCTTGCTCACGAGCGTCTTCTCCCGCACGGAGACGACCACCCGACGGGTTCCCCTGGCCGCTACGCCGGTCACGAGCCCGAACGAGACCTGGTACGGCGCCGGCTGCTCGATCGCAGGCGGCGCAAGTGGCGGAGGAGCGGCGTTCACGGAGGTCGGGACGTCGCGGTCACAGTGCCACGATAGATCGTGGCCCGCGCCGACGAATCCGGTGACAACGTGTCGTTTGGCCTTGTGCTCCTGGACGATTCGTGCGACAGCGCGTCTAGCCTTGCCGCGATGGCCGCGACACGGATCCTCGCGCACCTAGACCTCGACGCGTTCTTCGCCGCCGTCGAGGAGCTCGAGAATCCGGACCTGCGCGAGAAGCCCCTCGTCGTCGGCGGCGATCCTCACGGACGCGGGGTCGTCTCGACTGCGAACTATTCCGCCCGGAGGTTCGGGATCCGATCCGCGATGAGCGCAGCCGAGGCTCTGAGGCGATGCCCGCATGCAGTCTTTGTACGGCCGCGACACTCGCTCTACAGCCAGTACTCGCGCGTAGTCTGGGACACCGTCGCCGAGATCGTGCCGCGCATCGAGCGCACCGGGCTCGACGAGGGGTACCTCGACCTCGGGCGGGTCGCGCGCGATTTCGTACAGGCCCGCGCGGTCGCGGCCGCGATCCAGACGTCGATCCGAGGGACGACGAGCCTTACCTGCTCGCTAGGCGTGGCCACATCGAAGGTCGTCTGCAAGATCGCATCCGACCGGCGGAAGCCGGGCGGGACCACAGTCGTGCCTCCTGGGCAGGAAGCGCGCTTCCTCGCGCCGCTCGCGGTGCGCCTTCTCCCCGGTGTCGGCCCGCGTGCCGAGGCGCGCCTAACGGGCGCGGGGATCGCGACAATCGGGGCGCTCGCAGCGCTCTCCGATGGCGATCTCCGGGCTCTGCTCCCCGGCTCGCTCGGCCCGCTGTTGCGCGACCGCGCACGCGGAATCGATCCCCGAGATCTCGACCTCGAGATGGAGCAGGTCTCGATCTCGGCCGAGGACACGTTCGCACGTGACCTCTCGGAACGGGAGACCTTGCACGCCGAAGTTCGGCGGCTGTCGGGGATCGTCGCCGAGAGGCTCCAGCGATCCGGGCTTTCTGGACGCACGATCACGGCGAAGCTCCGCTACGGAGACTTCTCGATCCGAAGTCGCTCCACGACGCTCCCCGCGGCGGTGGACGACGCGGAGACGATCGGCGATGTCGCCTGCGGTCTTCTCGACCGCGGGCTTCGAGATCGGCCGGGCGCACTGCGCCTCGTGGGGGTCGGAGCCTCCGGGCTCTCCCCCTACCGGCAGCTCACGCTCGACGAACGGTGAGGCTGGGGTCAGACCGTGCGGTCTGACCCCATTTCCGTCTCGGATTCCTACGGTGCGCCGTCGAGCATGAAGCCCGTGTAGAGCAGCCTGTCGGTCGTTCCCGCGCGGCTCGCGCGTCGCGGGAGCAAAACCACGCCGCTCCCGTTCGTGACGAGCGCGTCACGCACCTGCTGCGGAGTGGCACCGACGTCCTGCAGATAGAGCGCCGCGGCACCGGCGACATGGGGCGAGGCCATCGACGTGCCCGAGATCGTGTTCGTCGCGGAGTTGCTCGAGTTCCAGGCCGAGGTGATGCTAACGCCCGGAGCGTTCAGATCCACGCACGGCCCGAAGTTCGAGAACGAAGCCAGGCCGTCGGAACTCGTCGTCGCGCCGATGGTGACGGCGGCAGCGGTTCTCGCGGGCGAGTACTTGCAGGCGTCGTTCTTGCTGTTGCCGGCAGCGACCGCGTAGAAGACGCCGTCCGCGATCGAGTTGGTGACCGCCTGGTCGACGGCGCTCGACGCGCCTCCACCGAGGCTCATGTTGGCGACCGCGCGCCCCGAGGTGTGGTTTGCGGTCACCCAGTCGATGCCGGCGATGACTCCCGACCACGAGCCGCTGCCGGAGCAGTTCAGGACGCGGACGGCGCGGATCGTCACGCCCTTCGCGACCCCGTACGTGCTGCCGCCGATCGTGCCGGCGACGTGCGTGCCGTGTCCGTTGCAGTCGTTGCCGTTCTGGCCGTCGCCAACGGTGTCGACGCCCACCGACGCTCTACCGCCGAACTCGTTGTGGCTCGCGCGGATGCCCGTGTCGATCACGTAGGCCGTGACCCCGGAGCCCGTATCGGTGTACGTGTACGTGCCGTTGAGGGGCAGGTTCACCTGATCGACGCGGTCGAGGCCCCAGGTCGCGCCGTTTTGAACGGTCTGGATGGTTGCCTCACCGTCGCGCTCGATCGAGGCGACGCGGCTGTCCGACATGAGAGCGCCGAGAGATCCCTCCGAGAGCAATCCCGCATAGCCCTTGAGGGCATGCGAGTAGACGAAGCGCACCTCGGCCCCGAGTTTCCTGGCGTGCTCGTCGGCGACGACGGACGCGTTCGGCACCGAATCCTTGAGAACGACGATGAACGCTTGCCTGCTCTGCGACGGCGCGGCTGTGGCCGGCAGAGCGACGAGCACCAGGGCGAGTACGGCAAGCGCGCAGGCGAGTACGAAGCGACGGCTCCTCACGATGAATTTCCTCCTTCGAAGCTTTCAGTCGTCTCACTCTAGGCACATCGCTCTCGCGAGCAACTACTTTTCGGCTGCATAGGATCGTCCGCGTGCTCGAGGCGGCTCTCTGGGGACTGAGAGGCGTTCGAGCTCGCGGGCCGCGAGGCAGGTCTCCTGACGGCGCTCGGCTTCGCGCTCGGTTAGTTGCGCGCGGCCGCGGGGCGGCCGCGGCGTTTGTGGTCTCGCGAGTCTCTAGGCTCGCAAGAGCGGCCGGGTGAGGCAGGTCGGGCCGCCGTCACCCTTGCGCGAGATCTCGTCTCCGCGATAGACCGTCACGTCGACGCCCGCGGCCTCCATTCGCCGTCGCGTCTCCACGTTCCCTTCGAGCGCGAGCACCCGCCGCGGACCGAGCGCAAGCACGTTCGGTCCCTGCGTGGCGAATTCCTCGTCGGGAACCTCGACGAGCTCGATCGAGCGCTCGGCGACCATCCGAAGCAGCCGAACAGGCAGAAGCCGTGGGTACACGAGCGCCAGATCGCGATCGAGCGGAGAGACAAGAGACATGAGGTGCAGAACCTCGTCTGCGCCGTTCCAGTGCGGGAGGTCGAATGCGACGACCTCGACGCCCGGAAGGGCAGCGTCGAGCGCACGAACCGCGTCCTCGTTCGTGCGGTAGCCGATCCCCACGAGCAGGGTGCTCTCGTCGAGCCAGAGCGTGTCTCCGCCCTCCGCAAGCACGTCCGCCTCGAGCTCTCCCACCACCCGCACGCCCGCTGCCTCGAGCGAGGGCACGAGCGCGCGCGGCTCGCCGCGCCTGGCGCGCTTGCCCGGACGCAGAAGCACGGCTCCCTCTCTTCCGACGAGCACGGGGTCGTAGACGTAGATCGCGTCCGGGTTGCCCGGGTCGTGGCGCGAGACCACCACCTCTGCTCCCGCCTCCTCGAGGAGCAGGCAGAACGCCTCGTGCTCCTCGCTCGCTGCGACGAGATCGGGTGCCGCGTGCCATCCACAGGTGCGCCACGACGACACGTCCTCGGCGAGCAACGGGCGGACGAGCACCCGCCGCAGCGGTGCGGTCATCGATGCGGAGCCGAATGCCTGCACCGGGCGGACGCTACTCCTCGCTCGGGTGCGCCGCACGCGAGGTTGCGGCCCTTTCGTGATTCCGGTGACCTGCTGAAGACGACGCCGCCGTCGAACCAGATGCCCCAGACGGCATGGCCTGAGGGGGGCGCGCCGTCCGGCTTGGTCGTCGCCACCTGGTAGTTGCGCAACGCGGCGCTCCTCCGCCCCGCTCCACGGCAGGAAGCTGTGCACGGACTCGGAGATCCCCTACCCGTGCGGGAAGCGCGGCCGATGTGCAATCTTGCTCGCGCACCAGCCGATCACGGCGACGGGTCGACTCGTGCTGTGGCTGGAACAAGGCGCGAACCCGAGCGACTGATCGGGATCGGCGGGGTCTTCGCTCAGCTTCGGCGCCGCTGGCTTCCCGGTGGACGTGCGGGTTAGAAGAGCTCGAGTACGACCGCTTCGGCTGCTGCAAGGATCCGGAGGGCACCACATCGAGCTCTCGCAGCCGTTCGGACAGCGCCCGTACGAACCGGTCGTCGAATCAGCGGATCGTCACAGGCGTTCCGACCGGCATCAGCTGGCCGAGCCGGAGGATGTCCGCGTTGCGCATCCGAATGCAACCATGAGAGACGCGGCCCGGCAGAAGCTCCGGCTGGTTCGTCCCGTGAATCCCTATGAAGCCCCCGCCGGGCCAGTCGGTGAACACGCTCGAGCGGGCGCTCGTGCCGAATGCGAGAGGCCCGTAGAAGGGGCTGAAGCTCTGAATCCTGCTCCGTACGTAGAACTCGCCGGTCGGAGTCGGCCAGGCCAGCTTGCCCACGCCCACTTCGGCGTGGAAGATCTCGCGGCCGTCGGCGAGCAGGGTCGCGGTGAGCTGATCGAGGTCGACGACCAGGCGGGTACGGACGAACCCGGAAGCGCCGAGGGCGTCGCGCGGAACCCAGCCGGTTCGGTTGTCGGGTAGAGCCGGGACGCGAACTGCAATCCAGAGCCGTCCAGCAGCGTCTCGGGCGCGGCCCTCGACCAGCACGACGTTCGTCGTCCGCTCCGGGGTCAGGGTGGCGAGTGAGGCGACCACCCCGGCAGACGCACGGGGCGAGCTGCGTACGGACGCAGCCCTGGCCAGGGTCATCCAGCGGACAGTGTGACGTGAGTCAGTGAGCCGAAGCGGCTCGGGTATCGCGAAGGCTGGGCGAGCCGGCGCGGGCAAGAGCGCCTCCTCCGCCGCCGTCGAGGCAGGAGACGAGGCTGCCAAGCGCACCACGAATGCCGAGGCGACGAGCAAGGAGGCGATGGCGATCGGCGCGGCGAAAATCTTCCGACGGCCCCTCACCCGCCCGCGCCCGATCAGCCGGTAAATCTGGGCTCGCCCTTCTGCTCCGTCTTCCCGCTCGACGTGATGAAGCCGGTGGACGCCACGATTCTCGTCACGGCAGGCCTCGAGAGCGCCTCGTCGAATGCCTCCGCGGCCGGCACGATCCCGAAGAGACGTCGCATCCAGGCGGCGTGTCGCGCCTCGACCGAATGGATCGACACCGCGACGGCGAGAACGTCCTTGGACGCGATCTTCGGAGCCTGCGCCTTGTATGCGGCGACGGCAAGGTCCTCGAAGGCGACTGCGGTCTTGAGGAAGCTTCGCTGATCCTCGGTTACGCCCTGGAAGTCGAATGTAGGCCGAGCGACAGCAGCCCTGCCGAGAGCTTTTCGGAACGCCCGCACGTGAGCGCGCTCCACCGCACCTACCACCTCGGTCGCCTCGCGCGCCTTCCCTCTGATCGCGCGGATGCGCTCGGCCTCGGTGTAGAACGAGGCCTGGAGGTACTCGAGCGTCAGGGCATAGTTCAGGATGTCGACGTCGTTGGTGGGCGCGGCCCTGCTGCCGGGGACGGCTGCGAGCGCTCCGAGAAGCACCGTTCCGCCGACGGTCGCCCTCTTCAGAAAGTCCGCGCGGGAGTCGCGATAGACGCGCTCGTATGCCTCGCCGATGGCGCCGGCCGGATCGAGCTCACCGACGGTGAGGTCGGATTCCACCACCGCCTCGTCTCGTTTCGTCTCCCACACCATATTTCGTGACCTCCCGTTACGAGGAGCGGAGGAACCCCGTCTTCCGGAGCGCAGCCAAGACCTGTGCCTCGCTCATCGGCGAGTCCGTCGCATCAGCCGCCGGAAGCTTGCCGGCGATCGAGCGTATCCAGGCCGCATGCCGAGCCTCGACCGAGACGATCTTCGCCGCCGCGGCGAGCGCGTCCGGTGTCAGGTTCGTCGCCTGGCCGTTGTAAGCAGCGACCACCGTGTCCTCGAGTGCGAGGGCCCCACGGACGAACGCATCGGGGTCGGCGGTCGCCTTCCCGAAACTCGTCTTCGGCTTCTTCCGGGCCCTTGCACCCAGCGTGCTCTTGAGGAAAGCAAGGTGTCTCTGCTCGTGGGCTCCGACGACCTCGGCGAACTCACGCAGCTCGCCGCGGAGAGCTCCTTTCGCGCGCGCGTCGGCATAGAACGAAGACTCGATGTACTCGAGGAGGAGGGCCAGGTTGAGAACGCGAACATCCTGGGCCGGTGAGCCAGCCGAGACACCGGCTCGTGCGAGACGACCCACGAGTCCTCCGCCCACGATGAGCGTCCCCCCCGCCACGATCGTACGCCTGAGCAGCACCGGACGCGAATGACGTGAGTTGGAACCGAGAGCATGCATGGTCAGCCGGCGAAGTAGACGACTACGAAGGCGGCCATGATCGCGAGCGCGACTCCCACGAGCACCGCAGCCGTGTCCTCGCTCCGGAGGACACGCCGTGCTCGGCGAGCCATCCGCCGGAGATCACGACCAAGATCTCCGGTGGTCGGCGAAGCACGAGATGCGCGGAGCATTGCAGGGGGTGCGCGGCCGGGGCCCCAATGCATGGACTTTGCACGTTGGCGCACAGGAGCGTCGATGTCCCGGTAGCTCTGCAGACTCGCAACGTGGCTACGAGCGAGACCCGCAGCGCCCTGCCACAGAGGGACAGACCGGCGTCGCCCGCTCCGGGCGTGCTGCACCCTGACGGCCAAGAGGCCCACGAGCGCGAGGAGGGCGAGCGCACCTGCGCAGGCTGCGAGGAAGACGGTGTTCGTGCCTGCGCCCGAGTCGTAGGTCTCCGCGATTCCCTGAGCTCTCAGGTGCGAGTTTTGCAGGGCCGATGGCTTCTGCACCGCGCCCAGGCGCTCGCCGCTCGGGTTGACAGGGAACTCCTGCCAAAGCGCCTGCGGTCCGGCCTTCGTCTGCTCCGATCCGGCGGGCGCCGCCGGTGCGGCGAGGAAGAGCACGAGGCACGCCAACACCGCTCGTACCCCAAGCGGCATCCCGCGAGGGCGAGCAAGCAAGCGTCCACGCGCAATCCCCTCGAGCCGCCGCAGCATCAAACCCCAGTCCTTCGGACCTTGTCTCAAAGGGATCTTACGCCTGGGACGATCGTAAACCAACCGCCTACGAACACGAGTCACATGTGTCCTCAACGGCGTGCTCCCGGACGCCAACGGCATAGCGAACCACCGGCTGCTTCGCGGCCCGCACTTCGTCGAGCCTTCGCACAGGTCGTTCTCCTCCTCCCGACCTCGCATGCGCGTCAAAACCCGTGCCACACTCCGACCGCCCGAATCGGGTCCACTTCCAAGAGTCGCTCTACGGCCGACGGGTCCGGAAAGCACTTAGCGGACGTCGCAGGAGGCTGTCATGTTGCTGTCCGTGGTGGTCTAACGTCGTCCACGACCTCGCTTCGAGCCCCGCCCACCCACCTGGCGACGTGGTCGACCTGTTCGTGTGGCGCGAGGGCGCGGAGGCCTTCGTCGAGGACGCGCGCGGCGACGAGCCGGGATCGCGGAGCTGTTGTCGCTGAACCGTCGATCTGGAGGCCGGCGACCGCAACTGAAGGAATCGCCGAGGTCGAGGCGCCTGACGCAGCCCTGGGGCGCTTCGGAGCCTCGTCGAAAGGTGTTTTGGAGGTCCGCAGAGCAGGCGCGCCGGCTGCGCTCAGAAACGCTTGACTCGTTTGCCCGGGGCGCGAACAAGTCCATGAGAGGCCGCAAACCCGTTCTGGGAGCGGCCTCAGCGCAGGTCCTTGTTCGCCTCCATGTCGAACCACATCGCGAACAAGGTCAGTTGCAGCCCTGCGATGAAGAGAACCGCAACGAGGACGATGGTCGCCGGCGTGATGTCGTTCCCCAGGATCCGCAGCACCACCTCGAGCGTCCCGAGCGCCAGCCCGGCGAGTGTCATCAGCAGCCCGAAGAAGTAGAAGAAGACGAGCGGGTGGAAATCGCGGATCACGTACTTCTGCCCCATCCGCCACCAGAACCCCTTGAAGAGGAGCCACGAGATGCGCGGGATGACCGAGCGCAGGCGGATGCCGGACCGCTCACCCACGTCGTAGACCGGACGCGAGGGGACGTCCCGCACGCGTGCGTTCTGAACGTTGAGATGGACGAGCATGTCGTTCGGGAAGCCGTAGCGCGGGTAGATCCGGTCGAGGGCGAGACGCCGGAGCGCATCGAGCGAGATCGCCGTGTACCCGGCCTGCGAGTCCGCGACGTGCCAGTAACCCGAGGCCACCTTCGTCAGCAGGGAGAGGACGGCGTTGCCAAGGAAGCGCGCGTGCGGGATGATCGTCCACGCCTCGCCGGAGAAGAGCCTGTTCGCCTTCGCATAGTCGACCTCTCCGCGTGCGACGGGCTCGACGAGCCCACGCAGCTCGGAGGGGTCCATCTGGTTGTCCGCCGCCATGACGCACGTGACGTCGATCCGCTCCTCGAGCGCGCGCCGGTAACCCGTGACGATGGCCGCACCGACACCGCGGTTCTGCGCGTGGCGGAGGACCTCGACCCGTGGGTCGCCGAGAGCGAGTGCCTGCTCCGCGGTCCCGTCGCCGGAGGCGTCGTCGACCACGTAGATCCGATCGACGAGGTCGGGGACGCCGCGCAGCGTCTCCGTGACGAGGCGCTCCTCCTCGTACGCCGGGACGACGACCGCAACCCGCTTCCCGTCGAGCATTCTAGGCGGCCGCGGCGCGCCTGCGTGCCACGATCGGCTCCGCCGCGAGTGCCGCGATCGCTCCCAGGAGGAGACCGATCAAGGCACCGACGAGGAGCGAGGAACGGCTAGAGCGGGCCGTCGTCTTCACAGCCGCGGCCGGCTCGACGACACGACTGGACTCGACGCTCTGAGATAGGTTGAGTAGCTGGCGCGCCTCGAAGAGATCGTCTTGTAGAGCCGAGCGCCGCGCATCGGCAGTCGTTATCACCGCATTGAGGTTCTGGCTCAAGAGCAGCTTCTCGACGGGGGCGAGCGCCTGATTCGCCCTGAGCTCGTCCTGCTGATCCTGCGCCTGCGTAATCCGAGCCTCGACTGCCTGGAGCTGGGCGTCGCTGACCGCGACCTGTTCCTGAAGCAGCTTGACCTTGTCCGCGACGTAGAGCGACACGCGGCGAACGACCCGGTTCGCGAGGACCTTCAGGGCCAGCTCGGTCTTGGTCCGGCCCGAAGCCTTGACGGAGATCTCGATCAGCGGGTTAACGCCTCGGACCTGACCGGGCGCGGTGATCTCCTTCGTGGAGACGGACGACCGGAGCCTCGAGACGGGGACGCCGCTGGCATTGGACGCAGCCTTGAGCGCAGACTCCGAGTGGACGATCTCGCTGACGGTCCGCGGATTCGTCGCGAGGCTCTGAATCTGCCCACCTCCGAGGGGCGCGAACGGCTGGCCCAGGTAGACGAGTGTTCTCGCCTGCCAGACATCTCCGCCGGAGAGGGCCAGCGCGAGACCGACGACGGCTCCAGCGACGATCCCGATCGCGGGAAACCACCAGCGCGCCTTGAGCCGCTCCCAGGCCGAGGCGAGATCGACCTCCCGCTCACCCTCGGGGTCGGGTAGCGCGCCGCGGGCGGTCATCGAGCCGCGACCCTACCAGCGGCCCAGCGCCACTGAGCCTCGAGACCGTCCTCGAACGGCGTACTCGGCTCCCAGCCGAGGTCGGCGCGAATTCTCGACGTGTCCGCTGCGGTGCGCCGCGCATCCCCCTCCCGTCGTCGCTCCTGGACGATCTCGAGGCGTCGGCCCGCGATGCGGCTGAGCGTCTCGATGACCTCGAGCACGGAGACCTCGCTGCCGCCGCCGACGTTGTACACCGAGCCAGGAGACGCACCGGTCATGGCGAGGATCGTCGCCTCCACGACATCGTCCACGTACGTGAAGCTGCGCGACTGCGTCCCGTCTCCGTAGAGCTCGAACGGGCGCCGCTCCGCAAGACAGGAGACCATTCGCGCCAAGGCCATGTCGGGCCGCTGCCGCGGCCCGAAGACCGTGAAGTAGCGAAGCGCAACGCAGTCGAGCCCGAACTCACGGCCGTATGCGTACGCGAGATGCTCCGCCGCGAGCTTCGTGATCCCATAAGGCGACAACGGCTTCGGGTCGGCATCCTCGCGCGTCGGGTATGCGGACGCGTCCCCGTAGACGGATGAGGACGATGCAAGGACGACGCGTGCTCTCGCACTGGCGGCGGCTTCGAAGACGCGTTGGCTCGCCAGGATGTTCTGACGGACATAGACGGGGAAGACGTCGCCGAAGCTCCGGACGCCCGGCTGCCCGCCGAGGTGGAAGACGCCGGCGACTCCTGAGAGATCGAGCAGGCCCTCGACGAGATCGACCCGCCGGACCGGCAGGTCACGCGCGTTCTCCTCCTTCAGCGCAGGGTCGTAGTAGTCGGTGAACGCGTCCCAGCCCACGGCATCATGCCCCCGCTCGAGGAGCGTGCGGAGAAGGTGCGAGCCGATGAAGCCGGCGGCGCCCGTCACGACGTAGCGCATGGCCGGGGAATGCTACGCGGAGTGCGCCAGAACGGAATCCGCATCAGTGCGCAAGAGCAGAATCTGCGAGAGCAGGTTCTGCTCGCGCAAAAAGTCCTGACCGCGCCCGCTACGCGGGCGCTTGACGCGCGGATTCCGTTCGCGCACCGGGCGAGATATGTCTCGCCCCACAGCACGCGTGCCGCGCTTGGCCTCGGGTCTCCCACTCGCGGCCCTCGGTAGTCGGCCGCGATGTCAAGCCGGTAGCGGTTGCGGAGATGCGCCTCAAACGAGGGATTTCAAAAGGGGTACTCGAACGAGGGATTCCAGAAGGGGGAGTCTCGATACACCATTTGGGTGAGGGATAAGAACGACCAATCAACCGGGGAAGGATGCGGAATGAAGAAGCACCTGGCGGTATTCGCCCTTGCGATTCTGATGGGCGTGCTCGGCTTCGTAGTCTCAGGCGTCGCAGTGGCGGGTAACGGGCAGCCACTGTCGCCGCCCGGACAGGATGAGTGCGAACACGGAAACAGTGAAAAGCCCTGCAAGGATGACCCTCAGCCCGACAACGGCAAGGACTGTGAGGAGCACGGGAACCAAGGTGGAGTGAACGAGGATCACTGCAAGGCGGAGGAGACACCCCCGACCGAGACGACTCCCACCGACACCACGCCGACGGAGACGACTCCCACCGACACCACGCCGACGGATACGACTCCGACCGAGACGATCCCGACCGAAACAACAACGCCAGACGGCGACGGCGGAAACAACCCGAATTCACCGCCAGCGACCGTTACGAACGAGCCGATCTCCACGCAGCCAACTCAGCCGAGCGTGAGCGAGTCTTCCAAGCCGACACCCAAGTTCGTGGGAAAGCCTCCTGTGGCGCAGGCAGCGAAGAAGCAGCCTGTAGTAGTGCGCGGCATCAAGGCCAACGCGCCGAAGCCGACGCTGCAGCCCCAGGAAGCGCCGTTCAGTCTGTAATGCGGAGAACTGCGCTCGTACTCCTCACCGCACTGGCGTTGGGTACAGGCGGGGGTTTCTTCGTTCACACCGGGAAGGCGGGGGACTCCGAGAGGGAGGAGGCCCCGCCGTCCCGGGCTCTGACGAGTCACGCTTCTCAACTTCGGGTGCAGCCGCTACCTCGTCGAACTCTTCCGCGAGTGAGGCGCTCCGCCCCTCCGAGTCTCTGGATCAAACGGCTCCACCTGAAGTCTCTGATTTTTGCGTCGTCGCGACTCGATGACGGCCCTGCGTGGTGGCCGATCACCGGCCGCCCGGGGGGAGGGGATACGATCGCGGTGGCAGGACATCGAACGACGCACTCGCGGCCGTTCTACTTCCTTGAGCGCCTAAAGCATGGCGACCGAATTTCGATCGCCTATCACGGGCGAACCTATCTTTACCGCGTCTCGCGGAGCCGCGTGCTCTCCTCCGGGAACCTGCACATCGCTGACGCGGTCGGTCATGAACGCCTTCTTCTGACCGCATGCACGCCGCGGGGCTCGGCGCGGTTCCGTTTGGTTGTTGAGGCGCTTCCGGAGTAGCTCTCGGTGGGCCGCCCGGGGTTGCCCGCCTGCTCTCACAGTCGAGATTCCTCCGCCGCCTCCCGCCGCTTTGGCTCCTGGCTGGCCCCCACGAGCTTGACCCTCAGTGTTCCCGCTCTCTCGTTGGGTCGATGTGACGCCGCGAGCATTTCGAAGCACGAGTCGGATCCGGAGGCAGCAGGGCAAGCGTTTGGCAAGCGTGGAGAACTCGCAAGGACGCCGCCGGGGTTCACTGCGTCGCGCGGCGCGAGGGCTGTTTGCCCCGCAAACAGCCCGTTTCGGCGAACCTGGGCGAATCCGTGCGAACTTCCCGCCCCCGCTAACGTAGCCGCGATTGTGACGAGCATGCGCGACGAGCCGATTCGCGTCCTACGCGTCATCGCGCGCCTGAACATGGGCGGGCCTGCAATCCACGTCGCGACCCTCGCCGCGGGGCTCGAGACGCGCGGTTACCACACCACCCTTGTCGCGGGCAGCCTCGCACGCGGTGAGGACTCGATGGCGTTTCTCGCCGATCGGCTCGGCGTCTCCGTCGTCAGCGTGCCGGAGATTCAGCGTGAGATCTCGGCTCTGCACGACGCACGCTCGGTCGCACGCGTCGCGGCGCTGATCCGGAGCATGCGACCGCACATCCTCCACACGCATACCGCGAAGGCAGGCGTCATCGGCCGGGCAGCCGCGCTCGCGGCGGGCCCCTTCAAGCCACCCGTCGTGCTCCACACCTTCCACGGGCACGTTCTCAAAGGCTACTTCGACCCGCTCCGCACTGGGTTCTTCCGGCACATCGAGCGCGTCTTCGCCCGAGCCTCGGACGCACTCGTGGCCGTGAGCCCGGAGGTCCGAGACGAGCTCGTCGCCTTCGGAATCGCACCGAGAGAGAAGTTCGCCGTCGTACGTCTCGGGATACCGCTTGCCGAGCGGCTGGGAGATCCGAGCGCCGGCGTCGACTATCGACGTGCCTACGGAATTCCGCAGGATTCGTTCGTCATCGGGTGGGTCGGCCGCATGACGGCTGTGAAGGCCGCAGCCGCCGCGCTCGAGATCGTCCACGCGCTGCGTCAGAACGGCCTGGAGGCCGTGCTGTGCATGGTCGGCGACGGACCGGACAGGGATCGGCTCGAAGAGCTCGCGCACGAGCTCAACATCACCCGCTTCTGCTTCTTCGTCGGCTACCAGTCCGACGTCGCGGGCTTCTACAACCTCTTCGACGCCTTCCTCCTCCCGTCCGTGAACGAGGGAACGCCGGTAAGCGCCATCGAAGCCCTCGCAGCGGCGAGGCCGGTCGTGGCGACTCGCGTCGGAGGCGTACCGGACGTCGTGCGGGACGGAATCGACGGGTTCCTCGTCGCCCCGGGAGACATCGAGGGTGCCGCCGCCAAGCTCGCCACGCTGGCCGCGGATCCCGGGTTGCGTAGGACGCTCGGCGAGTCGGGCCGAGCTCGCGTTCTCGCGCGTTACTCGGTCGGACGGCTCGTCGAGGACGTCGACCGCCTCTACCGGGCCCTACTGGAGGCCAAGGGGATTTAGTACTACGCAGCCAGCATCTCGGCGACCAGAGCGCGGTATCGCCGCATGGCGACCGAACGGTCGGCCTCGCGCTCGACGTACTCTCGCCCGCGGCGGCCCATCTCCGCGAGGTCGAACTCGCCCTCCGAAGCGGCTCGAATCGTCCGGGCGAGAAGCTCGGGCCTTCCGGGCGGAATGACGATGCCGCAGCCGATCTCGGCGACGAGCCTCGCCGTCTCGCTCTCTTCGTCCGCGGCCGCGACGACCGGCCTGCCGACCGAGAGGATTCCGTACAGGCGACTCGGAACGACATAGCCGGCGAGGCCTTTCGCCAACCCGACGACGTGGAGGTCCGCGCTCGACAGTGAGAGCGGGAGCCGGTCTCGCCGCTGGTAGGGAAGGAAGCGCACCGTGTGCTCGACCTCGAGGCGCCGTGCGAGCGCGACCATCTCGGAGTGGCGAGCACCGAAGCCGGCGATGACGATCCTCAGCTCCCCGAGATCACGCAGAAACGTCGCGCAGCGCACGAGGCTGTCCAGATCCTGTGCGTGGCCGACGTTCCCCGAGTGCATGACCACGAACCTGCCGACGAGGCCGTGGTTCTCGGCCCAGACGTTGTCGCGCGGTCGGGGGGTGATCGCGGTCGTATCGACCCAGTTCGGAATCACGCGCAGACGTTCCGGAGAAGCTCCCTTCGCCTCGAGCCGCTCACGCATCGCCTCCCCGATCGCAACGATCCGGTCCGCACGGCGCAGATACGCCCCCACGAGGCCGCGAAGCACGCCGACGACAGCCGGATTGCTGAGGCGGCCGAGCTCGGTCGCGATCTCCGGGAACACGTCCTGGCTGATGACGAGAACCGGTGCGCCAAACCTGCGGCCGACGACGACGCCGAGGTCACCCACGATCGGCGGATCGGTCATGCACAGGACGAGATCGGGCGCGGGCCTGGAGAGCACGTACCCGAGCGCCGCGCCCAAGTACGAGAAGTAGTTCGCCGCTCGGCGTGCGAGCTCCGAGCGCTCGTATGAGGTGGAGCTCACGCGGACGATCCGGACCCCGTTTCGCTCGATCTCGCGCGGTTCGTCCTCGTGCCCGTGCAGGACGCCGGTTACGACCTCCACCTCGTAGTCCTCGGCAAGCGCCTCGCAGAGCTCGGTGAGCAGGTGCGCGGTCGCCTCGACGCCCGGCCAGTAGTACTGATTCAGGACGAGGATTCGTGCCCGCGGCGACGGTTCGGACATTGGACCAGGCTAGCGAGGGGCCAGGCCGGCCGCCTCCCGGACTGCGGTCAGGAAGTTCTCCGCGCTCGGTGCATAGCCCCATGCGGACGCGACCTCTCGCGAGCGCTGGCCGAACGTGCGCCTCAGGTCGGGATCCTCGGCCAACCGACGCAGCGCATCGGCGGCGGCGTCTGCGTCTCCGACCGGCACGAGCATGCCGTTCTCACCGTCGCGGAGGAGGTCGTGCGCGGCGCCGACACGATCCGAGAGCACGAGCGGGAGGCCGCACGCAGCAGCCTCGTTCACGACAACGCCCCAGGGCTCCCGCTCGGAGAGAAGCGCGAAGACGTCGGCTGCGACGTAGAGCTCGATGATTCGCTCCCAGGGCCGGTCGCCTGCGAGCACGAGCCGAACTCCGACCCCGACCGCAAGTCCCTCGAGCCGCGGGCGCTCCGGTCCGTCGCCGGCGAGGGCCAGCACCAAGCGCTGATTCTCGGTAGCCCCGACGGCCCGGACGAGGACGTCCATGCCCTTGTCCTGGACGAGCCGGCCGACCGAAACCACAACGACGTCCTCGCTGCCTGCGCCGAGCCCGGCTCGAAGCTCGGGCCGTCGCGCCGCGAGTCGGTCGGCACGCTCTCCGAAAGCGTCGACGTCCACCGTGTTCGCAAACACGCGTACCCGCTCCGGAGCCGCGCCGCGCGCGACCATCGAGCGCTTCGCGATGGTCCCGGTGACGAGGACGCTCGAGGCGGCGCGGACGATCGGCGGCACCACGGCTCCCTTGATCGTGCGCCGCCAGCCTGAGCGAGGATCCTCGTCGTGACTCTCGACCACGAGGACGTACGGGACCCGTTTGCGGCGAGACCACGCAATGGCCGCTTGCGCCGCGAAGGTGCTCCATCCCGAGACGACGACGATGTCCGGTCGGGCTCGCCGGAGCCCGGTCAGGACCCCTGGTGTCACGGGGTAGTCGTGGCGGAGCACCCGCTCCGCTCCCGGGACCTTGATTCCTCGCAGATACACCGCCCGATGTCGTGGCTCCACGCGCCACGTTCGCCCGGCAACGGTCTGTGCTGCGTAGAGCACGGTGAGATCGAGGTCGGGGCGGTCGGCGACCGTGTCGAGAAGTGGGGCGCGATAGGGCGTGGGCTCCGGGAAGACCGCGGCGACGCGGAGTGGAATCTTGGCGTCAGAACCCACGGGTCTGGACTCCCCGAGCTCCGCGAGCCAGGCCTGCACGTCTCGACGCGCTGCCCGCTCACGGGATCGGCGTGCAGCTCGCGCAGACGCCGCATGGACCGGGAGCAACCGGTCGAGCTCGAGCGCCTGTCGCAGAACGCGCGCTCGTGGTCGTCTCCCGCTCCGGAGAGCAATGCGTGCGAGAGGACGAGCAACGGCGTCGCCGAGCGAGCCGCCGCTCAACGCGAGCCGGCTTCGGAAGGAGCGAGCGAGCTCCACATAGGCGCGGGCAGCGTCCTCCAGCTGCTCGGGATCGACGTCCTCCCCGGCCCCGATGCTCCACGCGAGCTCCGCCTCCTCGTGCGTGAGCTCGGGAGCGACCCGCGCTATCTCGCGGCGTGCGATATCGAGCTGGAACGAGCGCTGCAGGTCGCGTCGCCGCTGCGAAGCCTGGTGGGGATGCACGCGGTAGAGGACGAGCGGCTCGACGAGGTTGGCACCGTCACCGGTGGTAAGCAGGCGCGTCCAGAGGTCGTAGTCCTCGCTCTCGAGGAAGCGGGGGTCGTAGCGCAGCTCCTCGCGCTCCAGAACCTCGCGATCGAGCAACACCGTCGGATGGAAGAAAGGGGAGCTGAAGAGCAGGTGCCAGCGCACCGCAAGAGGCGTCGCGGGCATCGCGTGCACCGTGCCGGGGCGGTCCGCGTCGTCCACGGCGCAGACCGACGTGCCCACGATCACCGTCCCCGGCATGGAGCCGATTCGAGCAACCTGCCGCTCCAGGCGTTGCGGCAGCGCGACGTCGTCGGCGTCGAGCCTCGCGACGTAGCGTCCTCGCGCGCGATCGAGCGCGAGGTTGAGCGAGGCGGCGAGCCCTAGGCGCTCGTCGTTGCGATGGACGACGAGTCGAGGGTCGTCGAACGACGCGAGGACATCGGGCGTCGCGTCGGTCGAGCCGTCGTCGACGACGAGCAGCTCGAGGTCCTGAAGCGTCTGCCGCAGCATGCTCTGCAGCGCCGAGCGAAGGAACCGCTCCGCATCGTGGGCGGCGAGGATCACGGACACGAGCGGCGAGGCGGGGTGCACGAGCGTCTCGTAGCCTACGGCGCGTGGCGACGCCCGAGCTCCCGTCGTTCGACCTCGTCGTCGCCACGGTCGGGCGCGTCGGCGAACTCGAGCGCTTCTTCGACTCGCTCGCGGGTCAGACTCACCGGGGATTCAGAGTCCTCGTCGTCGATCAGAACGCAGACGATCGGCTCGATTCGGTTC
>JBKPDR010000023.1:0-20430 GCA_046727975.1 Actinomycetota bacterium
GGATCGGCGAGATGCTGGAACGTCCGATCGGCCCAGCACCCGTCGAAGGTCGAGTGATCGAAGGGAAGCTCTTCGGCGCTCGCGACCTGTGCCTCCCGCAGTCCGCGGCGCCGCGCTTCCTCGATCATCGTGCTCGACACGTCGACTCCGACGACGCTCACCCCAAAACGCGTGGCGAGCTCCAGTGCGTCCGCGCCCGTACCGGTTCCGACCTCGAGATACCTGTCGCCCTCTCTTGGCCGGAGCAGCTCGGCCGTGCGTGACTTGTACGCGGCATAGGCCGGTTCCTTGCGGACCTTGTCCAAGACGTCGATCCACCTCGAGGGATCGGGCTGCTCGTCGACACCTGTGAATGCGTGCTCGGGGTGATCCGGCATCGGAGCGAGGTTAGACCAGGGATGGTGCTTGTTGGCAGCGCGGGCAGTACCACGTGCCGCGACCGCCGACGCGCGTCTTCGCAATCGGCGTTCGGCAGCGCGGACAAGGCTCGCCGTCCCGCCCGTAGACTCGAAACTCGTCCTGCATCCCGCCCGCCGAGCCGTCCGGAGCGGCGTAGTCGCGCAACGACGCCCCCTGGCGCTCGATGCCCTTTCTCAGCACGGCTCGAATCGACCGGTGGAGCCCGGTCACCTCCTCGGGCTCGAGGCCGTTCGCCGATCTGAGTGGGCTGAGCCGAGCTCGCCACAGCGCCTCGTCCGCGTAGATGTTCCCGAGTCCCGCGACGACCCGTTGGTCCAGCAGAACGGCTTTGAGAGCCGCTTTCCTCCTCGACAGCTGGGTGGCGAGCCAGGCAGCGGTAAACCTCGAGCTCAAGGGCTCGGGCCCGTTCTTCGAGGCGAGATACGGTTCGAGCTCGATCGCTTCCACGACGAGCCAGGTGCCGAACCGCCGAACGTCCCGGTAGACGAGCCGGTCGCCGCCCTCGAGCGAGAGCACGGCGCGCTCGTGGGTCGCCGGCTCGAAGCCGAAGCTCCCCGTCATGCGCAGATGGATGAGGAGCGCGCCATCGTTGTCGAGGCGAAGCACGAGGTACTTGCCGCGACGATCGACGGCCTCGACACGCGCACCCTCGAGGTCGGCGGTGACCTCCCTCGGGTCGAGCGGACGGGTGAGACGGGAATCCAGGATCGAGACGAGCTCGAGCCTGCGTCCGACCAGGCGCGGCTCGAGCTGCGCCCGGATCGTCTCTACTTCGGGCAACTCCGGCACTAGGCGATGACGTCGAGGACGATGCCGTGCGGATACGGCGCCTCGTCACCGAGCTCATACGCGGCGAGCACGGCCTCCGTGGCACGCGCAGCGGAAGTGTCGTCACGAGCGTGGATCTCGGCCAGAACCTGCCCGGCGGAGACGGTCGAGCCCGTCTTCGCCCGGCAGACGATGCCGACCGAATGGTCGACGGAGTCCTCTTTCCTCCGGCGGCCGGCGCCCAGCTCGAGCGCGGCGACGCCGACGGCCAGTGCCCCGAGCCCGGTTACGACTCCGTCCCGACCAGCCGAGACCTCCTCGAGCACCGGAGCCGAAGGCAGGCTGGAGAGATCGGGGTCCCCGCCCTGCGCCGTGATCCAGTGCTCGTAGGCCTGAAGCGCCGAGCCGCCGGTGACGGCATTCTCGGCGAGACGCCTGCCCTCGTCGTGGTCGACGCCGAGGTCCGAGAGCGCGAGCAGTCGTGCACAGGCTTCGAGCACGAGCTCGCTGAAGTCGTCGGGCCCGTCGCCTGTGATCGTCGCGACAGCCTCCCGCACCTCGAGGGCGTTGCCGACAGCTTCGCCGAGCGGCTGGTCCATGTCCGTCAACAGGCACACGACCTCTCGGCCGGCCCTGTGGCCGAGATCGACCATCTGCTCCGCGAGGATCCGGGCGTCCTCGAGCGTCTTCATGAACGCCCCGTCTCCGACCTTCACGTCCAGCACGATCGCGTCGGCACCGGCCGCGATCTTCTTCGACATGATCGAAGAGGCGATCAGCGGCACGATGTCGACCGTCGCGGTGACGTCGCGCAGGCCGTAGAGATTCTTGTCCGCGGGCACGAGGTCGGCGGACGTGCCCACGATCGCCAGCCCCACGTCCCGCACCTGCTCGACGAACTCCTCGGTGGTGAGCTCGACGCGGAATCCGGGAATCGACTCCAGCTTGTCGAGCGTGCCGCCCGTGTGACCGAGCCCGCGACCGCTCATCTTGCCGAAGGGCACCCCGCAGGCCGCGACGATCGGGCCGACTGCCAGGGACGTCTTGTCCCCGACTCCGCCGGTCGAGTGCTTGTCCACGACGCGGCGGCCGAGCGCTTCCCCGAGGTCGAGTATCTGGCCCGAGCGGATGAACGCATCGGTCAGCGCGTAGGTCTCACGCCCCGTCAGCCCGCGGAAGAAGACGGCCATGCACCAAGCCGCCATCTGGTAGTCGGGCACGTCGCCGGCCATGTAGCCCTGGATGAGCCCGGCGATCTCCTCGTCCGAGAGCTCCTCCCCGTTTCGTTTTCGCTCGATCAGATCCGCGGCTCGAATCGTCATGCGGCTTTCTCGGCGACGAAGACGGCCCAGCGAGTACCGACGCGGAGCGGGCCCTCGAAATCCGGGATCAACGCGGCCCGCTCGGACATCGTGATCATCGAGCCGATATGGGAGCGCAGGGCGTCCGCGTGCAAGTTCACCCAACCGTCAACCGCGCGCAGTTCGACTGAATCGAAGTGGCGACTGAGACTCCTTCCACCGTTCTCGCGGCTGAACGAGACACGCCCGCGCATGTCGATTCCCGCAAGCTCGCGTGCTTCCGAAAGATGAGACTCGCTGTTCGTCACCGCGACGAGGCGACCGCCCGGGACGAGCACTCGGTGGAGCTCGACAAGCGCACGGTCGAGATCCGGGACATGGAAGAGCACCCACGCCGCGAGCGCGCAATCGAAGCTTGCATCAGCGAATGGAAGTTCCTGGACGTCGCCCACGCGCGCATCGACGCCGCGCGCTCGGGCCAACTCGACCATTCGCGAAGAGCTGTCGAGGGCGACGACCTCGGCTCCGAGTGCCGCAATTCGCTCAGCCGCCTCGCCCGGTCCGCATCCGACCTCGAGTACGCGGCGCGGTGACACTTCTTCGATCGAGGAGAACATGACGTCGAGCGGACCTCTCCCGTCCTCGTACACGACGTCGGCGTAGATGGAGCGCCGAGCGAGGAGGCCGTCTTCGGTCGCGTACTGGACGGCGACGACGTCTGGATCGTCGAGCGTCACGTTTCTATAATCGGCCGGCCGGGGAGCCGTCGCCCCGGCGCCTTTCCTCCCAGCCACGCGTTCACGGTCGCGCCGACGTCGGCGAATTCGCCTTCCTCGTGAATCCGTCCGGCGGCATTCCTCCCGGCGGCATAGGCGAGCAGTAGCGCGTGCTCGCGCGAGTGATCGGTCGACGGAGTCGTCGGATCGCAGCCGTGGTCCGAGGTGAGGACGAGGAGGTCACCCGGCTGCAGCGCCTCGAGGATGTCCGGCAGCCGGCGGTCGAAGTCCTGCAGGCAGCGGTGGAAGTTCACGGGGTCGTTCCGGTGCCCCCAGAGCATGTCGGTCTCGACGAGATTGACGAACACGAGCCCCTGCTCGATCTCCTCGAGGAGGTCGATCGTGCGCGCGATGCCCTCGACGTTCGACTTCGTCGGGTGCGACTCGTCGATGTCGAAGCCGGCGAAGATGTCGCCGATCTTCCCGACCCCGTACACGGTGTTCCCGGCATCGCGGATCGTGGTCAGGTAGTTCGGGCGGGAAGGTTCGAGCGAGAAATCGTGGCGGTTGGGCGTCCGCTCGTAGTTCTCCGGCTCGCCGGTGAACGGCCGCGCGATGACCCGGCCGACGGCGTGGCGGCCGGTGAGGATCTCCCGGGCGACGCGGCACGCGTCGTACAGCTCCTCGAGGGGGATGGTCTCCTCGTGCGCCGCGATCTGGAAGACGGAGTCGGCGGAGGTGTAGACGATCCACTTCCCGGTCTGCTGGTGCTCCTCGCCGAGCTCCTGGATGATCTCCGTCCCCGAGGCAGGCTTGTTGCCGAGCACACCCCTTCCGGTGCGGTTCATGAAGGGGTCGATGACCTCGTCCGGGAAGCCGTGCGGATAGGTGGGAAACGCGGTCGGCGTGACGACGCCCATCAGCTCCCAGTGACCGGTCGTCGTGTCCTTGCCCTTCGAGCGCTCGACGAGCCGGCCCGCGACTGCGGGAGCGCCCGGCTGCGGTGGGCAGCCCTCGAGAGGAGCGACGTTTCCGAGCCCGAGCGCCTCGAGATTGGGCAGGTCGAGACCGCCGACGGCGCGGGCGACGTTGCCGAGCGTGTTGGAGCCTTCGTCTCCGTACTCCTGGGCGTCCGGCAACTCGCCTGCGCCGACGGCGTCGAGGACGATCACGCCCGCCCGCGGCACGCGGCTATTCTACGGCGGCTTTGGACCGCGTCCTCGGGCTGCTGGCGCTTGCCGCATACATCGTCGCGATCGTGGGACTCGCGGCGCTCATCACCTACGCCGTGATCAGGATCTTCCCGACGAAGGATCGCCCGGACAAGCCCGAGAAGCCGAAGTCGTCCGACGACGGCACCGGAACGGGTGCCGGTCGCCTCTTCCGCCGGGCCAAGCGCGGAACGACCTAGACGTACCGGGCCATCGGGTCGGTGTCACTCGGCTGATCGGGTCAGGCGCCGGGGGCGTGAGCCTTCGCGACGTCGCCGATGATCCCGGCGAGCTCCTGCGGGCGCGACCACATCGGCCAGTGGCTCGTCGGCAGGTCGACCCAGGTGACGTTGCGCAGCTCGGCGTAACCACCGAGCCACGCGTAACCCTCCTTGACCGCCGCCTTGTACCGGTCGGACGTGAAACCCGTGCAGATGGCCGTGCTCGGCACGTCCAGTCGCGCGTCGTTCGTCAGCTCGGCGGCCTCGCGGAGCGCGGCGCCCGGCTCGGGAACGGCCCGCCGCCGGAACGTCTCGAGCTGCTCCTCGCTGAGCCCGTCGAGGTTTTCCTCCTCCTCGAGCTCCTCCCGCGAGGGGAGGGGCTTCTCGACGGCGTCGAAGTCGGGCTCCAGTGCGCCCGTCGCAGGGCCTGAATCGACGTAGACCATCACCGCGATCCGCTCGGGGATGCGGTCGCTCGCGGCGTAGCCCGAAGCGCCGGCCCCGCTGTGGACGGCGAGCACGACCGGAGCCCCCGCCGCCTCGACCGCCTCGCAGATGGCGTCGACGTGGTCGTTGAAGGTAACGGAGGAGCGGTCGGCGTCGGCCGACTCGAGACCGGGCAGCGTCAGCGCGGTGACGTCGTGGCGGTCGGCCCGCAACGCGGCGGCGACCTCGTCCCACGCCCATGCGCCGAGCCAGAACCCGGGAACCAGGACAATCGGTGCGGAAGTCATTTCTCGACCCTAGCCGCGCTGAGCCGCAGCCCGGAGCGGGGAAGAGCGCCTCGGCCTCGAGCCTCATTGCGTACTCCGGGCCGCGGTGTCGAACGTTCTCCCAGATTCACGTCGTCGAGCCTTCGGGGCGCGGCTCGCCCTCAGGCGACGCCTGCGACGAGCGCGTCGTCGAGCGGTGTGTAGTCGAGCCCGTGTGCCTCTGCCACGGCCTCGTACGTCACGTGGCCTCCGAGGATGTTCACGCCGCGAGCGAGCTCGAGGTCGTCCCGCACTGCCCCGATCGTGCCGTTCTCCGCGATGGCCTCGACGTAGGGGAGCGTGACGTTCGTGAGCGCGCGCGTGGACGTGATCGGTACCGCGCCCGGCATGTTCGCGACGCAGTAGTGGATCACGCCTTCGACGGTGTACACGGGCTCGTCGTGGGTCGTCGGACGCGATGTCTCGGCGCAGCCGCCCTGGTCGATCGCGACGTCGACGAGGACCGAGCCTTCCTTCATGGAGCGGAGCATTTCGCGCGTCACGAGCTTCGGCGCGAGCGCGCCCGGGATAAGAACGGCCCCGATCACGAGGTCGGCCTCCTTGAGGGACTCCTCGATCTGAAGGCTCGACGACATGAGCAGGGAGACACGACCGCTCAGCACCTCTTCGAGGTGGCGCATCCGATCGACCGAGCGCTCGAGGATCGTCACCTGCGCGCCGAGGCCGAGCGCGATGACGGCGGCGTTGTAGCCCACGATCCCGCCGCCGATGACGACGCATCGCCCCGGGGCAACTCCCGCCACCCCGCCGAGCAGGACCCCACGGCCGCCGAGTGGCTTCTCGAGGTGATGTGCGCCCGCCTGCGGCGCCAGACGCCCGGCGATCTCGCTCATCGGCGCGAGCAGGGGAAGCCCACCGCGATCGGTCTCGACCGTCTCGTACGCGATCGCCGTGATTCCGGACTCGACGAGCGCCCGCGTCAGCGGCTCGTCCGCGGCGATGTGGAGATACGTGAAGAGGGTCAGCCCGTCGCGCAGCCGTCCGTACTCGGCTGCGACGGGCTCCTTGACCTTCAGAAGGAGCTCGGAGCGTGACCAGACGTCGTCGACGGACACGATCGACGCGCCCGCTCGCTCGTAGGCCTCGTCCGCGAAGGCGCTGCCGGCGCCGGCGCCCGCCTCGACGAGGACCTCGTGCCCGCGTTGGACGAGCTCTCGCGCTCCGGCCGGCGTGAGCGCGACCCGGTACTCCTGAGGCTTGATCTCACTGACAACGCCGATCCGCATCGCGCGCGGCACGATATCGCCTGCTCAGGGCAGTTGCGGAAGACTCAAGTCAGCGAAAAGGAGGGAACGGTGCTCTGCACGGCAGGGATCTGGGTCGTGAAGGAAGGTCGCGAGGAGGAGTTCGCCCGTCGCTGGCAGGAGAGTGCGGACAGCATCGCGCTGGAGGTGCCCGGGACGACGTTCAAGCTGTTTCGCGATCGCGAGAATCCGCGGCGCTTCGTCAGCCTCGGCGAAGGATGGCACGACGCCGAGCAGGTGGAAGCCGTCCGCGAGTCGCCGGGCTTCCAGGACTCGATGGCCTCGATCTGGCGAGTGCTCGACTCGGGCGACACCGCGACGCTCGATCTCGTCGCCGAGATCAGCTAGGCACGCGCCGCGTCCACGAGCGCGAGCGTCACCTCCACCATCGCCTCGAGATCGGCGACGGCGATGTGCTCGGCGGGCGTATGGATCTCCGTCATCCCATTCGCGAGGTTGACGCAGCCGAAGCCGCGCGCGTTGAAGACGTTCGCGTCTGCGGCACCGCCGCTCAGCGCGTAGCTCGGCTCGAAGCCGGCGCGCCGGAGCCCTTCGGCGGCGAGCACGACGGGCGCGTCGTCTCGACGGAAGCGATAGCCGGGGAAGCCCGGTCGTACCTCGGTCTCGAGCTCGCACTCGGAGAGGCTCGCCGCGAACGCCGCGGTCTCGAGCATCTCCCGAACGAGATCCGCCGCCTTGCGCTCGTCATGGGAGCGCACCTCCGCCTGCACGGAGCACCACTCGGGGATCACGTTGCGGCCCGTCCCGCCCTCGATCACCCCGACGTTCGCGCTCGAGTCCTGGTCGATCCGGCCGAGCCGGAAGTCGGCGATCGCTCGAGCCGCCGCGGAGACGGCCGAGCGGCCCTCCTCGGGCGCCATGCCGGCGTGTGCGGCGCGGCCGTGGAAGCGGAAGTCGAGGGTGCGGCCGTGAGGCGAGCCGAGCACGATCTCGCCGATCGGCGCACCCTGGTCGTAGACGAAGCCGGTCCGCGCGACGAGCCGCGTGTGGTCGAAGGCGCCGGCTCCCTGGAGGCCGACCTCCTCCTTCGGCGTGAAGAGGAGCTCGATCCCCGCGTGCGGCCGCTCCTCACGGAGGATCCTGCGGACAGCCTCGAGCATGACGACGACCGCCGCCTTGTTGTCCGAACCGAGGATCGTCCCACCCGCGTTGCGGACCACGCCCTCGTCCACGAACGGCTCGAGGCGGCCGTCCAGCGGGACGGTGTCCAGGTGTGCGCAGAGGAAGATCGGCGAGCCACTTGTCGTCGCCGACAAGTGGCTATAGAGGTTGCCTGAATTCGAGCCGATCTGGCGACCCGCATCGTCCTCCTCCACTAGGATTCCGAGCTCTTCGAGGCAGTTGCGAACTCTGGTCGCAACTGCCCTTTCGTCGCCGGGCGGGCTCGGGATCGCGCAGAGCTCGAGGAAGAGGTCGAGCAGTGGCGACGTGAGCGGTTGCTGCACGGGCGCCATCGTAGGCCGCCGGCCCCAGCTAGCGTCCTGCGGATGGACGTGGCCCGCGACATTCCGGCAGCGCTCGATGCCCATCCGTCGGTCCGAGAGGTGCGCCTCACCGGCTCGCGTGCCAAGGGCCGCGCGCACGACCTCTCGGACTGGGACTTCGCGGTCGACACCGACGACTTCGAGCCCGTCGCGAGGGACCTCCCCGAGCTCGTGGCGCCGCTCCGCCCCCTGTCCGAGCAGTGGGATCCGTTCTCGAAGGTCGAGTGCTACATGCTGCTGCTTCCAGGGCCCACCAAGATCGACCTCCTCTTCGTCGACCAGCCGCGTGAGTGGTCGCCCGCCTGGGACCCGTCGCCCGAGACCCTCCAGGCGATCGATCGTCACTTCTGGGACTGGATCCTCTGGCTCGAGCAGAAGAGACGCGGTGGGCGCGCGGAGATCCTCGCAAAGAGCCTCCGGGACATGTACGAGCTCCTTCTCCGGCCGATGGGCGTCGAGTTCGAGCCGGAGCTGCCGAGGGACGCAGTGGAGTCGTACGTCCACGCCCGCGCCACGCTCGAACGGAAGTTCGACCTGAGCCTCTCTCGTGATCTCGAGCACGAAGTGCGGCCGGCGATTGTGGACGAGCCGTAGCACGGGCCATTACGGGCTTGACATAATCGAGCGTGGCTCATGTTCGTTGTATCGCTCGACGCGATGACGATCGTGCTCCGCGCCGAGGGGATTTCGGGCGACGGAGTTTCTGGCATTCCATCTCACACGCAGAGGCAGACGGCGCGATCGCGTCTGCGGAAAGGACGTGAAAGGTGAAGCATCGGGGATTGCTTCTCGTAGCAGGTTTGACGGGTGTGCTCACTCTCGTCGTCCTGTTCACCATCGCGGCGGTCGGAAGCGCGGGAACCGCCGACGTGACACAGGCAAGCATCAAGCCGCCCAAGGTCGCAAACGCGGCGGCGATCAAGAAGAAGTACGGCGGCAAGTCGATCACGTTCATCGGGGATCAGATCGGCTTGACCCACAAACGTGATGTCGCGCTCGTCAACCAGTTCTCCAAGGACACTGGCCTCAAGGTCAAGCTCATCCCGCATGCGGCGGCTGCGACCGAGTCGTACTCGCAGCTCGTACGGCTGTTCTCGTCGAAGTCGTCCTCGGTCGACGTGATGATGATCGACGTCACCGCACCGCGGACGTTCGCCCCGTACCTCGTCGACGTCAAGAAGACGTTCGCGAAGGAGACGAAGCTCTTCGACCCGGGCCTCATCAAGAACGACCTCGTCGACGGAAAGCTCGTCGCGATGCCGTGGTTCGGCGACTACGGAATCCTCTACTACCGCACCGACCTCCTTCAGAAGTACGGGTACAACTCGCCGCCCAAGACCTGGCAACAGCTGGGGGTGATGGCCAAGAAGATCCAGGCAGGCGAGAAGGCCGACAATCCGGACTTCGCCGGCTTCGTCTTCCAGGGGAACGCCTACGAGGGCCTTACGTGTGACGCCCTCGAGTGGATCGCGTCGAGCGGCGGGGGCCACTTCATCGACAACGGGAGAGCCTCGATCGACAACCCGAGTGCCGTCAGGATCCTAAACCTGATCAAGAGCTGGGTCGGAAACGTCGCGCCGCGCGGCGTGACGTCGTACCAGGAGACCGAGACGCACGAGGCATTCGCCGCCGGGAACGCGGCGTTCATGCGGAACTGGCCGTACGCCTATTCCGTGAGCCAGGCGGGCGCGGTCAAGGGCAAGTTCAACGTGACCGTGCTCCCGCACACCGGTAACAACCCGTCCGTCGCCACCGTGGGCGGGTGGCAGCTCGGGATCTCGAAGTACTCGAAGAACATCCCGGTCGCGGCCGAGCTCGTCCGCTACCTGGTCAGCCCGGGAGCCCAGAAGTTCACCGCGATCTACAGCACGAACCCGCCGACGATCCCGTCCGTCGCGAAGGACAAGGCGGTCCGGAGCGCGAACCCGTGGCTCAAGCCGGAGATCGCAAAGGTGCCGCGTGTCACACGCCCGTCCCAGCTCGGGCCGAAGTACGCGCAGGGCTCGCAGGCGATCTTCCAGGGCGTCAACCAGATCCTGAACGGGCAGGACGCAAAGAACGTGCTGCCGAGGATCGAACAGCAGCTCAACCGTCTGCTCGGGAAGTAGGCGAGCAGATCCGACTGGTAGGAGGCGACGTGGAAGGATAGGAGCGATGAAGCTCCTATCCTCCCCACGTCTCGTCAAACGCTGATGACCAGCCAGCCCCAGACAATCCCCGCGCCGACGCGTCTCAAGCGCCGCCGACGCTCGAGCCGTCTCCGGCGAAAGCAGACGCGCCTCGCGTGGATGATGCTCAGCCCCGCGCTCGCGATCGTCGCGATCGTCGCCATGTACCCCCTCGGACTGACCGTCTGGCAGAGCTTCACCAACGAGCAGTTCCTCGCCGGTCTCGAGCCCGTCGAGTTCGTCGGCCTCGACAACTATCGCGCACTGCTCGACGACACGATCTTTCGCGACTCGATCTGGCTGACGTTCAAGTTCACGATTATCACCGTCGCCTTCGAATTCGTCCTCGGGATGATCATCGCCCTCGTCGTCAATTCGGGTTTCAAGGGCCGTGGGGTGATGCGCGCCGTCATGCTCGTGCCATGGGCGATCCCGACGGTCGTCTCCGCCGCGATCTGGAAGTGGATGTACAACGACATCTTCGGCGTCATCAACGACGGCCTCACTCGCCTTCACATCACGGACCACAACGTCGCCTGGATCACGGAATATCCTCTCGCCTCCGTCGCGGCCGTCGACATCTGGAAGACGACGCCCTTCGTGGCACTGCTGCTCCTCGCCGGCCTGCAGGTGATCCCGACCGAGCTCTACGAAGCCGCGGATGTCGACGGCGTCAGCAAGTGGCGCCAGTTCTGGCAGATCACACTGCCCCTCCTCAAGCCGGCGATTCTGGTCGCACTCATCTTCCGGACGCTCGATGCGCTACGAGTTTTCGACGTCTTCTACGTCTTCTTCGGCACCCGCCCGGACACACAGACGATGGCGATCTACGACCAGAACACGATCGTCACGATCGGCGACGTCGGCTACGGCGCCGCCGTCAGCGTCGCGATCTTCCTCATCATCGCTCTCTTCGTCGTCATCTACACGACGGTCGTGCGAGTGGAGCAGGATTGAGGAGCGACCGGTGAGCGTCGCGGTCGAGGCCGAGCGCGCTGCCCGGGTGAAGGAGCTCGCGGCTCGCCGTCGCGCGGAGCGCCGTTCGCTCAAGCGCCTTGCGAAGCGCCTTCCCTTCTACCTCCTCATCGCAGTGATCTTCTTCTTCGCGCTTTTCCCGTTCTACTGGGCGGTTCGCTCGGCGTTCACACCCCAAGAAGACCTGTTCGTGACGCCACTCACCTACATCCCGAGGGACCCGACGCTCGAGAACTTCCGGAGCGTCCTGAGTGACCCGCAATTCCAGGACGCTCTCTTGAACTCGACGATCGTCGCCGCCTCCGTCACGCTGCTCGCGCTCGCGATCGGCTCCCTTGCGGCCTTCGCCCTCGGTCGGTTCCGTTTCCGCGGCCGGCAGGCGACGCTCTACCTCATGCTCTCGATGACGATCTTCCCGCAGATCGCGATCCTCGGCGCCCTCTACACGATGATCAATCGCGCCGGCCTCTACAACAGCCTCGGCGCCCTGGTCTTCAGCTACATGATCTTCACGCTCCCGTTCACGGTCTGGGTGCTGACGAGCTTCATGCGGGGACTCCCGAAGGATCTCGAAGAGGCTGCATACATCGATGGCGCCTCGCCTCTCCAGGTCTTTTACCGGGTCATGCTTCCACTCATTGCGCCCGCCCTCGTCACGACTGGGCTGCTGGCCTTCATCGCCGCCTGGAACGAGTTCCTGTACGCGCTCTCCTTCACCGCCACACCTGAAAAGCGAACCGTGCCCGTGGCGATCGTCAACTTCACAGGTGCGTCGGGGAGCGGCTTCGAGACGCCGTGGGGGCAGATCATGGCTGCGACGATCATCGTGACTCTGCCGCTCATCATCATGACGCTGATCCTCCAGCGGAGGATCCTCGCAGGCCTGACGGCCGGCGCCGTCAAGGGCTAAAGGGCTGTCGTCGGCAGCCCGTGACATCGCGGCCGCTCCGCGGCCGCGCTTCAGGGGTGTTCGCGCGATCGGAATCCGTGAGAGCGGATTCCGATCTTGCACACCATCAGACCGCTTCGCGTGTCACGGGGTCGAAGAAGTAGAGGCGAGTCGTGTCGACGGCGAGCTCGATCTTGCTCCCCTCCGTTATCCGCGACTTCGGATCGACGCGGGCCACGAGCCTGGCCACGTCGTGACGAATGCCGGGGCCCGGGGCTCCGAGCGCCGGATCCTCCTCGACGGCGCCGGTGATCACTCCGTGCGCGGAGACGGTGAAGTAAACGAGCACTTCGGCGCCGAGAGGCTCTGTGTAATCGCACGTCGTCACGATGCGCCGGTCCTCCGGCGCGCTCCCGTCGAGACTTGCGTCGTCGAAGTCCTCGGGACGGATGCCGAGAAGGATGGTTCGTCCGACGTACGTTCCGAGCTCAGGGTGGCTGCGCGTAAACGCGCCGTCGACACCGAGTCGATGATCGCCGAACTTCACCGCAAGGTCGCCGTTCATGCGCTCGAGCTCCGCCTGGATCAGGTTGATCGACGGCGATCCGATGAATCCGGCCACGAATTCGTTGACCGGTCGCTCGTAGAGGCCCTGCGGCGTCGCGACCTGCTGCAAGCGGCCGCTCTGCATCACGGCGACGCGATCGCCGAGCGTCATCGCTTCGGTCTGATCGTGAGTGACATAGACGGTTGTCACTCCAAGGCGACGCTGGAGATCGTGAATCTCGCCTCGCATCTGCACCCGGAGCTTCGCGTCGAGGTTGGAGAGCGGCTCGTCCATGAGGAACGCCTGCGGCTCGCGTACGATCGCGCGGCCCATCGCGACCCGCTGACGCTGACCGCCCGAGAGCGCCTTCGGCTTCTTGTCCAGGAACTCCTCGATCTGCAGGGTCTCCGCCGCTTGTTTCACCCGCTGCTCGATCTCGGGCTTCGGCAGCTTTCTGAACTTCAGCCCGAACGCGAGATTCTCGGCGACACTCATGTGCGGATAGAGCGCGTAGTTCTGGAAGACCATCGCGATGTCCCGCTCCTTCGGCGACAGATCGTTGACGATGCGGTCGCCGATGGAGATCGTCCCGTCGCTGATCTCCTCGAGCCCGGCGAGCATCCGGAGAGCGGTCGTCTTGCCGCAGCCGGACGGGCCGACGAGCACCATCAGCTCCCCGTCCTCGATCTGGAGGTTGAGATCGTCGACGGCCAGCGTCCCGTCGTCGTAGATCTTCGAAACCTCATCGAAGGCGATCTCGGCCATGTATCGGTAATCGTTACACGAGCGACGCAAGTGCGCGCAACAGGAGGACAGATGACCGACCGTTGGTGGCGCGAGGGCGTCCTGTACCAGATCTATCCGAGGTCGTTCGCGGACGCGAACCGCGACGGGATCGGCGATCTCCAAGGCGTCACCGGCCGGCTCGAGTACCTCGAATGGCTTGGCGTCGACGGCATCTGGCTCAATCCGATCCACCCGTCGCCGAACGTCGACTGGGGCTACGACGTCTCCGACTACACGGGCGTCCATCCCGATCTCGGCACGCTGTCGGACGTCGACGTGCTCGTGGAGGAGGCTGCGAGGCGGGGAATCCGCGTCCTTCTCGATCTCGTGCCCAACCATACGTCGAATCGCCACCCGTGGTTCCGTGGGCGGCCCGAGTTCTACGTCTGGGCAGACGAGATCCCGAACAACTGGCGGTCGGTCTTCGGAGGCGGCCCCGCGTGGACCCTCGACGCTGAACGCGGCCGCTACTACCTCCACAACTTCGCCCGCGAGCAGCCTGACCTCGACTGGTGGAACCCTCACGTGCGCGCCGAGTTCGAGCGCATCCTCCGTTTCTGGTTCGACCGCGGTGTCGCCGGCTTCCGGATCGACGTCTCCCACGCGCTGATCAAGGACCGTCAGCTCCGCGACGACCTGCCCGCGACCGAGCACGACGACCCGAATACGCGAAAGCACGGGATCCGGCGCATCCACTCGATGAATCGGCCGGAGACGCACGAGATCCTCCGTGACTGGAGGCGCCTTGCGTCCGGGTACGAGCCTCCCCGCGCGCTGCTCGGTGAGGTGTTCGTGCTCGACGTCGACGCCTGGGCCGCCTACTACGGCACGGGGTCCGACGAGCTCGACGCCGCTTTCAACTTCGCGCTCGTCCACTGCGACCTGGACGCGGAGCAGATGCGCGACGTCGTCGCGAGGACGGAGGCGGCGCTGCCGACGGCTGCGCTGCCGTGCTGGATCGGCTCGAACCACGACGTCGGCCGCCTGATCACCCGCTGGTGCGACGGCGACGAGGCGCTGGCGCGGTGTGCGCTGCTCGAGCTTCTGACGTTGCGCGGAGTGCCCTGCCTCTACTACGGAGACGAGCTCGCGCTCGCGGACGGGCACGTCCCGCCGGAGCGTGTCCGCGATGTCGCCGACCCGACGCGCGATCCGTGCCGGACGCCCATGCCGTGGACGCGGTCGGGCGGCTGGACCGATCCCTGGCTTCCGCTCGAGGACACCTCCCGGAACGTCGAGGATGAGCGCGTGGATCCCGCTTCGACGCTCAACTTCACACGGGACCTGATCGCGCTGCGGCGAGACCTTCCTGACCTGCGGTCCGGTGCCTACGCGGAGCTGCATGTGCCGGCAGGTGCGTGGGCGTGGCGACGAGGCGACAGTGTCGTCACCGCGATCAACCTTGGGTCAAGGCCCGTGGAGATCGACGGCGTCGACGGGTCGATCGCTCTCGCGACCCGACGGAGCCGCGACGGCGAGTCTGTGACTGGCCGCCTTCGCCTCGCACCGGCCGAGGGCGCGGTCGTCCGCGCTGATAGCTAGGGCGCGGTCTCGATCCGGACGCCCGCTCGGGACCGGGCCCGCTCGAGCGCCGCGCCCACGAAGTCACGGAAGAGCGGCGCGGGCCGTGTGGGGCGGGACTTGAACTCCGGGTGAAACTGGCTCGCGACGAACCACGGATGCTCGGGCAGCTCGACGACCTCCACGAGCCTACCCTCCTGGAACGTCCCCGACACGACCAGACCCGATTCGACGAGTCGGGGCCGGAGCTCGTTGTTGACCTCGTAGCGGTGACGGTGGCGCTCGTGGATAACCGGCTCGTCATAGGCCTCTCGCGCGCGGGTTCCGTCTTTGAGCTCAACCGCCTGTGCCCCGAGACGCATCGTGCCGCCGAGATCCTCGATCTCCTTCTGCTCGGGGAGCAGATCGATGACGGGGTAGGGCGTCTCGGGATCCATCTCGGTCGAGTTCGCGCCGTCCATGTCGCACACGTGCCGGGCGTACTCCGAGACTGCGACGTGCATGCCCAGGCAGATACCCAGGTAGGGGATCTCCCGCTCGCGGGCAACCCGACAGGCGAGGATCTTCCCCTCCCAGCCTCGTGACCCGAAACCGCCCGGAACCAGCACGCCGTCGACTTGCTCGAGCTCCCGAACCGCCTCCTCGTAGGTCATGTGCTCGGCGTCGACCCAGCTGACGTGAACCCGGCAGCCGTGGTGGACGCCCCCGTGCTTGAGCGCCTCGTGCACCGAGAGGTAGGCGTCGTGCAGCTTGACGTACTTCCCGACGAGGGCGATCTCGAGCTCCTCGTCCAGCTCGCGGCTCCGCTCGGTCAGCTCGCGCCATTCGCCCAGATCCGCCCGCCGGCAGTCCAGCCCGAGCTTGCCGCAGACGAGCGCGTCGAGTCCTTCGCTCTGGAGGGCTTCGGGAACCATGTATACGTCCGGGACGTCCGGCGCGGCGACGACCGCGCCCACGTCGACGTCCGCGAAGAGGGCGATCTTCTCGCGGATGTCGTCCGACAGCGGCTCGGTCGAGCGGCAGACGACGACGTCCGGATGGATACCGATGCGGCGCAGCTCGTTGACCGAGTGTTGGGTCGGCTTCGTCTTCAGCTCCCCGGCGGCAGGGATGAAGGGGACGAGCGTGACGTGCAGGTAGAGCACGTTCTCCGGCCCGACTTCCCGCCTGAACTGACGGATCGCCTCGAGGAACGGGAGCGACTCGATGTCGCCGACCGTGCCGCCGATCTCCGAGATGACGACGTCGGCCGGGGCCGCCTTCACGGCGCGGCGGATCCGGGCCTTGATCTCGTTCGTGATGTGCGGGATGACCTGGACGGTCGCCCCCAGAAATTCGCCCTTGCGCTCCTTGCGGAGGACGGTGTCCCAGATCGCGCCGGCCGTATGGCTTGCGTTCCGCGACAGGTTCTCGTCGATGAACCGCTCGTAGTGCCCGATGTCGAGGTCGGTCTCTGCCCCGTCCTCGGTCACGAACACCTCGCCGTGCTGGAACGGGCTCATGGTTCCGGGGTCGACGTTCAGGTAGGGGTCGAACTTCTGCGCACTGACGGAGATGCCTCGGGCCTTCAGCAGACGTCCCAGGGACGCCGCGACGATGCCCTTGCCCAGCGCGGAAACGACGCCGCCCGTGACGAAGACGAACTTGGCCACGGGATCCAACCGTAGCAGGCGATCCTGTCGGTGGCGGCCGAGCGAGGCAAGCCTCGCGCCGCGCTTGGAGGCGCGACCCTTGCGTCCCTCAGCCTTCGGTCAACGAGGCGATGAACTCCTGCCCTCCGAGCATCCGCTCGAGCTCGTCGCGCCGGAGCGCGTCGTCGAGCTCCTCGATCCGCGTATGAGTCGGGTCCCCGGGCACCTTCTCGACGCGGAAGTGGCGGTCGGCGACGTTCGCGATCTGCGGGAGGTGCGTGATCGTCAGCACCTGAGCCCGCTTCGCGAGCCGCTGCAGCGTCGACGCGACCGCGTGCGCCGTGACGCCTCCGATGCCGGCGTCGATCTCATCGAAAACGAGTGTCTCCCCGCCCGCGACCGCGGCGAGCGCAAGCGCGATCCGCGAGAGCTCCCCGCCGGAGGCCGTCTCCGAGACCGGCGCGAAGGGCAGGCCGGGGTTCGGCCGGACGAGGAAGGAAGCTTCGTCACTGCCGCCGGCGCCGAGCTCTCGTTCACGGAGCTCCACGAGGAACTCGCCCTCGCCCATCCCGAGCCCGCGCAGCTCGGCGGCCACCGCCTCCGCGAGCGGCGTCGTCTGGGAGCGGCGCACGGCGCGCAGCTCCTCCGCGAGGGCGCCGGCGCGGGCCTCGGCTGCTGTAACCGCTTCGGCGGCGGCAGCGAGCGGGTCTCGACCCGTCGCGAACTCCTCGAGCTCGTGCCGGGCTTCCTCGGCACGCTCGAGAAGCTCGTCGTACGAGCTACAGCCGAAGCGCCGCTTGAGATCGGCGATGCGATCGAGCCTTCCCTCGATCTCGTCGAGGAGCGCCGGATCAGCCTCGAGCGAGGCGAGAAAGCGGTGGAGGTCGCTCCCGACCTCCCGCAGACGGACCGCCAGATCCCGTAGCTCTGCTGCCGCCGCGCCGACTTCGGGAGCAACGCGCTCGAGCGGCGCGAGCGCGCGCTCGGCGTGTGCGACGAGCGTCGCGGCACCGTCGCCCTCGTCGGGGGCGACTGCGGTGGCCGCCGCCGCAGCGGCCGCCCCGAGATCGGCGACGTGGACCAGACGCTCCCGCTGCGCGCGGAGATCGTCCTCGTCCTCGGGCGCGAGCCCTGCGGTGCCCTCGACGAGCAGCTCGAGCTCGGCGAGACGCGCCGCCACCGCGTCCGTGTCCCGGGCGAGCTCGTCGTGCGCGCGGCGGGCCGCCTGCAGCTCTCGCCAAGCGAGCGCCGACTCGCGCCGGCGCTCGACCTGCTCGGGGCCACAGAAAGCGTCGAGGACGTCGAGCTGGAACGCCGGCCGGGAGAGGCGGCGCTGCTCGAATTGACCCGACATCGCCACGAGGTGCTCCGCCGCGGCGGCGACGTCCTCGCGCGCGACCGCCCGTCCCCATGCGTACGCCCGCGTCCTGCCGTCGCCGAAGACACGGCGTGCGAGCACGAGCCCCGCCTCTCCTTCGGGCCTGAGCTCGGCGAGCGCCGCGATGTCGTCCTCGTCGAAGAAACCGTCGGGTACGTCGAGCTCAGCCTCGACGTACGCCTCGCCTCCTTCCGCACCGACCGCGGACGCATCGGCACGAGCACCGAGGAGCAGGCCGATCGCCTGCGCGAAGATCGTCTTTCCGGCACCGGTCTCCCCGGTCACCGCGTTCAGGCCAGGGGCAAACGCGAGGTCCGCCTCGCGGATCAGGACGAGGTTCTCGATGCGCAGCCTACGAAGCAAAACTCTGGCGATAGCGCCTGACGAAGGTCGCCTCCGGCAGCGTCGCGAGGAGCGAGCGCTCGGCGCCGATTCTGACGACCGCGCGGGCGGCCGTCCCCAGGCTCGAGACACGGCGTCCGTCGATCAGAACCGCGGCTTCGACGTCAGCGGTTCGGTTCCAGACGATCACGTCGGTGGCGGGCGGGATGACCAGCGGTCGCGCATGGAGCGAGTGGGCGGCGACCCAGGTCAGGGCGATCGCCTCGAGGCCCCACATCAGCACCGGCCCGCCGTTCGAGAGGTTGTACGCCGTCGAGCCCGATGGCGTCGAACAGATGAGGCCGTCACACGGCTGCCTGCCGAGCTCCTCCCCTCCGACCGCGAGCTCCAGCTCGATCATCCGGCCGAGCTCGCCGCTCGCGATGACGACGTCGTTGACAGCGCGCCCGGATCCTCCTGGATGCTCCACCGCGAGGGTCGGCATCTGGATGACGTCGTACTCCCCCTCGAACACCCGCGCCAGCCCGGACTCGAGCTCGCGGCGCCCCATCGAGCTCAGGAAGCCGACGCGGCCGAAGTTGACCCCGACGACCGGGACCCCGGTACCGAGGAAGCGAGTGAGAGCTCGCAGGACCGTCCCGTCGCCGCCGAGGACGACCGCGATGTCGGCGGCCGTCGGGTCGCCCGACGCCTGGACGCCGTGCTTCTCCGCCTCATCGGACGGATAGAGGAGCTCGACCCCGTGCTCGCGCGCGACGGACTGCAGGCGCGCGAGGCCCGCTCCGATCTGACGCGGCTGCCCGTGCGTCACGACCGCCGCCCGCGCGACGGCCCTAGGCCGAAGCGATTGCCTCTGCGATCCAGCGGTCGACGTCATCGGGATTCGCTGCGTCCGGGCGGTTGACGAGGTGGACGAAGAACTCCCGGTTGCCTTTGGGGCCGGGCAGTCCGGAGTCTACGACGCCCGTCACCCGCCCATCCCAACCCTGTGCCGCTTCGATGACCCTTTCGAGGACCTTCCGCCACACGGCAGGATCGCGGATGACACCCTTCCCGGCCTCCGACCGCCCGGCCTCGAACTGGGGCTTGACGAGGACCACCGCGTCCCAGCCCGTCCGCGCGAGGGCGAGCACGGGTGGGAGCACCTTCGTCACGCTGATGAACGAGACGTCGCAGACGACCAGCTCGGGAGGGAACGGAAGCTCGCTCAAGTGGCGCGCGTTCGTACGCTCGAGGACGACGACGCGAGGGTCCGTGCGGAGGCGCGGGTGGAGCTGGCCGTAGCCGACGTCGACCGCGACGACTCGGGCAGCTCCTGCCTGGAGCAGGCAGTCGGTGAAGCCGCCCGTCGAGGCCCCGACGTCCGCGCAGTCCCGTCCGCGCACGTCGACGGCGAACGCGTCGAGCGCGTGGCGGAGCTTCTCGCCCCCGCGCGAGACGAACGGAGCCGCCCGGGCGACGTGCAGGTCGGCATCCTCGTCCACCTGCTGCCCGGGTTTCTCGTAGCCCTCGACCCGGCCCGCCATGACGAGCGCCTGCGCCTGGCTTCGGGTCTCCGCCAGACCGCGCTCGACCAGCAGTGTGTCGAGGCGCTTCCTCACGCCCCCGGTCGCCTCCGGCTCCCACCCGGCAAAGCCGGGCTCCGCCGGAGGCTGAGGCCGCGAACGTGAGGGATCTTCATCCCCGGAGGCTAGCGGGGTCAGGCGGCGGTGACGCGGCGGGCGCCGACGAGCTGTGACCCGTACCAGTCGGCGAGCCGCACGACCTCGACGTCCCTGCCGCTGTACGGCGCATGAACCATGCGCCCTCGTTCCAGGTAGAGGCCAACGTGGCCGAGGCCCTCGAAGAAGAGGACGTCGCCGGCCTTCATCCTCCCGCGGGACACACCGCGTCCCAGGCTGTAGAGGGCGTAGGAGCTGTGCGGAAGCTCGACGCCTACTCGCCCGTAGGCCCAGCGAACGAGCCCGGAGCAGTCGAAGCCGCTCGGCGACTCGCCGCCCCACCGATACGGGGTACCCACCATGCTCTGCGCGA
>JBKPDR010000024.1:0-70956 GCA_046727975.1 Actinomycetota bacterium
ACGTTCGGTGGACTGATCGCCGCGACGCTCGTGGGCGCATTCGTCGGAGAGATTCTGGACCTTGGATTCACGGTCATGACTGCTGCTGTACGTCGATTCCCAATTCGCGACGCGGCGCGCACGGTTGCCCCTTCGCTTGTACTCGTGCCGCCTCTGTACGCACCGATCGTTGCCGTGCTCGCAATCATGTACGTCGAGGTTTCACCATGGACTCTCGCGTTGTTTCTCGTCCCAGCGATGGCTGCTCAGCGACTATATGGGCTCTATGAACAAGAGCGACGGCTCGCCGCTGACCTCTCGATGGCAAATGAGACGCTTGAGCGAGCGAACCTCCAGTTCGCAGCCGCGCTGATTGCGACGCTTGACGCACGCGACCGATACACAGCGGGCCATTCCGCAGCGGTGGCCATCTACTCGCGAGACATCGCGAGAAGGATGGGTCTTCCCGAGGAAACCCAGGACTTCGCATACCTCTGCGGCCTCGTCCACGACATCGGCAAGATCGGACTCCCGCCGGGGCTTTTGGAGAAGCCTGGCGCACTCACACTCGAAGAGCGAAGGCAGATGCAGGAGCACTCGGCCATTGGCGAACGCATCCTCGCGCACGTGGACGAGTACTCGGAGATCTCGACAATCGTGCGTCATCACCACGAGCGCATCGACGGCCAGGGTTATCCGGATGGATTGGTACGACACGAGATTCCGCTCGTCTCGCGCATCATCGCCGTCGCCGACGCCTACAACGCAATGACATCGGATCGCCCGTACCGCGACGCGATGCCGAGCCGCGTCGCTCGTCTCCGGCTCGCGCAAGCGGTGGAGAGCCAGTTCGACACTGCCGCAGTTGCAGCCTTTGAAGCAATCCTGGCCGGTGCCGACGAGGATTACCGCCTCGCGACGCGAGCCGACTTCCGGGCGTTCGCCCAGAGCACTTACGACGAGGTGCCCGCCGCCCCTGTCTCGCCTGTCGCCGAGGTCGCCTGATTGGATCGCTGCAGCGCTGCCTGGACGGCGAGCGCCGTACGGGAACGTACCCCGAGCTTGTCGTAGATGTGATGGGCGTGAACCTTCACAGTGGACTCCTCAATGTAGAGAAGCTCGGCGATCTGGCGATTCGTGAGTCCTTGACAAAGGAGCTCATACACTTCCCTTTCTCGCGGGGAGAGCTGTTTCCGCGCATCATTGGCGAGAGCGATCGGATGCCCGGCCGCACTTGAGAGATCAGCGTCATTCGCATTCCGGATGAGCCCGATCAGGCGCTCGCGATCATTCGACGTCTTTAGGAGGACTGCGAGTAACTCGGGGACGCACCGATATGCGACTACGAGTAGATCCAGAGCGCCCGTTGAAAAAGCTGAATCTTCAAGCCTCGCGACGCACTCGATCGCATGGCGATCCTTCCGTTTTAGGCTGACAACCGCCTCGACAGCGGCCACGAGCATCGTTGGTTCGACCGCCTTTGTCGAATCTCGAACGCGATCCATGAGCTGCTCAGCTTCGTCGAGCTTTCCGATCGACGAAAGCACGAGCGCACGCGACGTCAGAAGCTCACCGCGTGCGGATGGGAGTAACGGCGAGAGGTCCCCGAGCGGGAGACTCAGTGCTGAATGCGGTTGTCCTGACTGCCCAAGAATACGGATGCGTGTAGCGAGGCAGGTCTGCTCCGCATGGAGATTCCGGCTGGCCCGAGATGCAGCATGCGCCTCGTCGAGGCATTGCTCTGCCTCGCGCCACTCCCGCAAGCCTGCGTGAGCCATGGCAGCCGGCCACAACGCGTAAGGCACCGCGAAGTCCAGCCGATACCTCCGGACTGTGGCTAGGAGGTCGCTGGCGGTCTTGCGAGCCTCCTCGTAGCGTGCCGAGAGCGCAAGAGCGTTTGCGTAGATGCTCTGAAATGCTGACTCGACGAGTGGATCTCCGACGGCGTTGAGGAGATCGCGCGCAACGTCTCCTTTCGAAAGATCTACGGATCCGAAGTGGACGTGATAACCGAGATGGCATGAGGCAGCTCTGACCAGATCCCTTGGGTTCGAGATTCGAACACCCGCCATGAGCTCCTGAAGTGCGGCGGTAGCTTCAGGTAGCTCAAGCTCGATCGCGCAGATGAGTTGTCCCCAGAGAGCATCGCGGCGCCTCGATTCATTCGGTGCTGCAATCTCGGCTCGCCGGTACAGCTCCAGCGCCTCGAGCTCACGCGAGTCGAGGTGCGCGGCTCGGCCCGCAATCGATAGTGCTCTGAATGTCAAGTCCAGATTCATGGCGGCGGCCTCGGCAAAAGCCTGAGCCTGGACGCGACGCCCCTGCCGGAGCGCTACCTCCGCGCGCGCAAGCGAGAACGGCGGCTCGTCGAGTCCCGCTTGAGACGCGAAGTCACACCACGCCTCGACCGTGGACAAGCGTGCGGTCTCGAGCAGGTCGTCGAGTGCCTCGAGCAACAGCGGCGCGAGCTCCTCGGTCCTCCGCCGTCGAGCGATGACGTCGAATGCGGCATCCCAATCGCGGTGCCTCCTGTAATGCGCCAGGCACCTGTGTATGAGGTCGTCTTCCGGTGCAAGGTCGACGGGAACCTTTCGCTCCTCCAGGAAGGACCGGGCAAGGGGATGCAGATCGAGACGCGTATCGCGCTCCACGAGGATCCCAACCTCGAGGGCTGCCGAGCAGACGGCATCCGCACGCTCTGGGCCGAGAAGCGAGCGCGCGAGGTCCCAATCGATGACCGGCGCGATTGCAAGGGCGGCGACGCCTGCGCGGACGTCCTCCCCTAGCGCGTCGAAGACCTCCTCCGCGAAGAACTGGTAGAGCGACTCCGGGAGGGCATCTTCGCTCTCGATCTCCGCCGACGAGACGCCCGCGAGGCCGATCACAGCCGGCCACCCGTTCGCGACCGCAACCAGTCCCGAGGCCGATGGACCGTTCCACCCTGCGAGCACCTCCTCTGCTTCGTGTGTGTCCATCGCGAGCGAGGTTTGATTGATCTCCAGAACCTCGCCGTAGAGGATGCTTCGAGTCGTAACCCAAGAGGGGCGCTGCCGGCTGGCGACGACGATCTGAACCGGGCAGTTTGCGATCAACGAGCCGACGAACGACTCCGCGTCCTCGGCTGAGGCAAGCTCCTGGTAATCGTCGAGGACGAGCCAGGCGTCGTGGGGCCACTCGGCGAGATCCTCGCCGAGAATCTCTGCCAGCAACGGAACGTTGCCTGCCGCTGAGACGGCGCGAAGATGCTCGCGGAGCCGCGAATCGCATTCGTCGACCACGGCCGTGGAGGCGCGGGCCACGCCGAGTGCGAGCGCGGCCACGTCGACTGAGGACCGCCGCACGGTGTACCACGCCGACCTCGTGCCCTCTCGCCCGACCCATTGCTCCGCCAGAGTCGTCTTTCCGTATCCAGCCGGAGCGATCAGCGTCTTGATGCGAGCGTCCGACTCGTCGAGTAGCTCGAAGAGCCGCGGCCGTTCGATGATCCGGCGGCGCTGGAGAGAACGCGTGGGCCGCAGTGTCGGTGTCGTCGTCCCCATCCCCTGACGATTGCCTGTCCCGGCTGCGACCTTAACACTGCTCGGGCGGGATGCCCGTGACGGGGCCGCCACGAGCATCCAGGGGTCAGCGGGAGGGACGCATTCCGAAGGCTCGAGCGCTCTTCGCAGAGAGCGGATCCTCGCCCGTCAGAAGTCGGTACGCGATCGGGATCTGACGTCTGCGTCGCACGCCCAGCTTCTGCCGGAGCACGTCGCAATGCGCCTTCGCTGTCCTCGGGGAGATCCCGAGGCGCGCTCCGACCTCGTCGTTCGAACAGCCCGCTGCGATCAACGTGATGACCTCGCGCTGGCGTGCAGTTATCGGTGCCGGTCTGCGGTCAGTGGCCAAGTCGATCATGGCCGCGAGGCTACTCCCTCGTTCGAGTGATGACCATTCGTCGCGAGATGTAACCCGGGGTGTATCGACCGAATTCGTGACTGGTGGCGCAAGCCCCGCGGCAGGAGTATCGTTGTCTCAGGTCAAGCGCCGCACCTGAGGTCATGCCGAGAGAGCGAGAGCGCATACCTCACGTCGACGATCCGCTTGCCGTCGGCAAGCGAGTCTTTCAAGCACGCGAGTCGGCAGGGCTCAGTCAGCGTGACCTCGCGTTTCCTGGCTGCAGCGCCGCATACATCTCCCGAATCGAGCGTGGCGAGCGAGTCCCGTCGCTGCAGGTCCTCCGAGAGCTCGCTGCGCGCTGCAGTGTCAGCGAGAGCTTTCTAGCGTGGGGCCGAAAGGAGCGCCTGGATGCGGCCGTCGCGGAGCGGGTGCGCACCGTTCGCGCCGCGGAGTCCTCGGGCTCGAAAGCCGAGCGTGCAGCGGCGTATGCGGAGCTCGCCCGCGCTGCAAGCAAGGCCGCAAGGACGCTCAAGGCCTGATCAGCTAGTCGTCGGGTGAGCACCCGGCGGGCCGCGTGGTCGGGCGTGATCGGCACACTTCGGGCGCATGGCCGCGATGAGACCCGGTGTCGACCGCCGTCCCACGGGCCGCTCGGTCGTGTTCGCGTTTGGGATCGCGATCGCGGCCGCCGTCGCACTCGTCGCTTTCGCGCTCCTCTTCCGAACCAGCGACGACGCGCCTGAGCCCATCTCGGCGCCGGTCGTCGATCTCACCGGTATCCCCCAGTCGGGAAGCGAGCTCGGCACACCAGGGGCAAAGGTCACGCTCATCGAGTACGCGGACGCTCAGTGCCCGGGATGCCGCTACTACACCGTCTCCGTGTTCCCAACGATCGTGAACGAGTACATCCGGCCCGGGAAGGTGAAGACCGAGTTTCGCGGATTTCCGTTCATCGGATCGGACTCGGTAAAGGCGCTTCGCTTCCTCCTCGCCGCCGGCCTGCAGGATCGCCTGTGGCAGTTGCAAGAGGCGCTCTATCGCAACCAGGGCGCCGAGAACGAGGGCTGGGTCACCGACGACCTCCTTCGCGAGCTGGCACGAGAGATCGACGGGCTCGACGTAGAGAGGCTCTTCAGAGACGCCGTGAGCGCGCCGATCGTCGAGAAGGCGGAGAACGCCGCCGGAGAGGCAGGGGCGGCCGGGATACCGGGCACGCCCACGTTCTTCATCAAGATCGGAGAATCGGAGCCCTACTACCTGCAGTTGACTCCGAGCACCAACAATCCCGCGTATTTCAGCGCCGCGCTCGATGACGCCCTCAAAGGTTGAGCGATAGGGCCCTGCGTCTCGCGGCGGTACTCGTCGCGCTCGCAGGAATCGGCGTCGCCGGCTATCTGACCTGGGCTCACTACGCCGACGCGTCCGTGCTCTGCGTCGCGGGAGGTGGGTGCGAGACGGTGCAAGAGTCGTCCTACGCCGAGATCGCCGGCATCCCCGTCGCCCTCATGGGCCTCGTCTCGTACACGACCATCCTCGTGCTCGTCGCGTGGGACGCGCCCAGCGCGCAGCTCCTTGCTGCAGCGCTCGCCTTCGTCGGCCTGATGTTCAGCGCCTATCTGCTCGCGGTGCAGGTGTTCGTCATCGACGCGTTTTGCATCTGGTGCGTCGCGAACGACGTGCTCATTGCGCCGGCGCTCGCCCTCACGACCGCGCTGCGCTTACGCCCCGGCAGCTAGGTCATCGGCACCTGGCGCAGCACCTTCGGAGCGACGCGGTCGAGGATCTCGGAGAGGCTCTCACCAGTGCACGTGATGCCGTGGTTCCGAAGGCCGATGACCGCGTGCGCAGGATCGGGCTCCAGTGCAACGAGGTCCGCCACCGCGACCGCGAGCTCTTGCGTGCCGCACGGATAGTTGACGTCCGTCGCGGAGATTCCCTCGATCCAAGCATGGACGTGCAGGATCGCGTCGACATCGGAGTGGGCCTGGTAGATCATCCAGTGCTCGATGGCGTCCACGGAGACCCGCCGTGGCTCGATCCCCGGAGGGACGCTGAGCACGATCACTCCGCGCTCGTCGTCGAAGTCCTTGACCATGAGGATGTCTCGCCCCACGGTCTCGAGCTGCGACTTGTCGACGCCGCTCGCGCTCATCCAGAAGCGCGTCTCGTCCTTCCGCGCCGACAGGTTTCCGTACGAGAGGCCCCCGACGCTGTAGAGCCGCATGACATGGCGCAGGTCGCGTCCCGAGAGATACTCCTCCACCGGGAACGGGGACGGGAGCAAGTCGAGCTCGTCGAGACGCCGCCCGGCCGCCGCGATGTCAGCAGTCACCTCGTCGCCGTCCCAGAGCTCTGGCTTGAGGTCGGGGATCCACTCGTTGTCGATCACGAGGCGGGACGTGGCCAGGGGTTCGAGGCGTTCGTAGATCGCCTTCGGATCGTCGGGGACGTGGTACGTGCCCCGCTCCATCGTGGTGAACCAGACGCCCTCGCCCGGGACGCGAAGCAGGACGACGTTCGAGAGCGTCCGCACGAGCATGGGGTAGCTCTCCTTGAGGGCGTCCTCCGGAGCGTTCGGAAGCTCGTAGAACGCGGCGGAATACGTTCCGCGCGAGGCGCGCCGAAACGCCTTCGGATCCGCGGGATCGAACATGTTGAGCACGAAGTCCGCCTCGGCGACGTCGTCCACCGGCGCGAAGTCCTCACTCTCGAACTCCTTCCCGATCGCCCGGACCCATTCTTCGTGGGCCGAAGATGTCGCTGTGCCCCAGATGGCGTACCTTCGCATCGCTCGAGTCTATCGCTGCCGTTTATCGGAACAGATCCCGTTCCGGAGGCATGAGCAGGTCGGAGCCCTTTCCGTCACCCGACACGCGAAGCCCACGGATGGCCACGGCCGGGATGCCCTCCGTCTTTCCCATGACCAGCTCGGCCGCTCCGGCGATTTCGTCGGCAATCGCGATCTGGGTCGCGTGCAGCTCGTATCCGGCCGAGTCGCGCCGTCCTCCGAGATCGAGAAGCGGAGTGAGACCCGACACGCCGAGCGCGACGTCGGTCGTTCCCCGTCGCCAGGCCCGACCGAAGGAGTCGCTCACAATCACCGAGACGTCGATCCCGGCCAGCTCGCCTATGCGCTCGCGCAGCTCGTGCGCGGAGGCGTCCGGGTCGAGCGGGAGGAGAACCAGCGTGCCGGGGCCCTTCGCATTCGAGGCGTCGACGCCCGCCGACGCGCAGACGAACCCGTGCATCGTCTCGGCGATCACGAGCGGCGCGCGAGCACGAACAATGCGCCGCGATTCTCTGAGGATGACCTCGAGGCGTCGGGGATCCTCGTCGCCGGCGAGCGCACGCGCGCATTCGGAGGGCTCGACCCCGTCGAGCTCGAGGACGCGGCCCTCGACTTTCGAAACCGCCTTCTGTGCGACGACGACGACGTCGTGCGGCTCCAGCCCGCCGCCGCGGTCGGCGGACTCGACGAGGAGTGCTGCCAGGTCGTCTCCCTCATCCAACTCCGGGATCCCGTGTAGCGGGATGAGGCGTACTTCGCCTGTCACTCGAGCCCGGTCACGCGAAAACCCGCATGTCCCCGGTAGCGCTTGTTGAGGTTCACGATCAGCGCCGTCAGACCCTCGAGTGCCCGAGCGCTCGCGAGAGGGCCTGCATCGAGGGCGCGTCCGGACGTGATCCGCTCCGCGAGTTCGAGCGCGAGCGCCTTCGCCTGTGCGTCGTCACCGCAGACGAGAGCATCCTCGTCGGGCTGTCGGTCGGCGCCGAGGTTCGAAGCCGCGAGCGAGTGCAGACCTGCGACAACCGGCGCCTCCAACTCCGCCTGCATCCGCTCGGCGATCGAAGTCGATTCTTCCGTCGGCAGCACACCGGCGGATGTGAAGCGCAGCTCGGATGCCACCGAAAGGACGGGAGTGGTGCCGATCGCGGAACGGAGCTCGCGCGCCGTCTCGAGCGCGGCGTCGGCATTCGCCGCGAGAACGACGAGGTCGGCCGCGCGGGCAGCGTCGGCGTTCGCGGTGCCGTCGACTCCGAGCTCGCTCCCCGCTGCGGCGGCCCGCCCGGGATCGCGCGAGCCGATCACGACCTCGTAACCGGCTTCTTTCAGGCGAATCGCAAGCGCTCGCCCGAAAGGTCCCGTTCCCCCGACGATCGCTATCCGCACGCCGTGTCCAGCACCACGTCTGCGAGCCTTCTGGCGGCGGCACGGTCCGACATGAGCGTCCGCGAGACCACGACCTCGACGGGCGCTTGACGTTCGGAGTCGGCTTCGTCGATCACCAGAGCGTCGATGAGTCCCGCGTAGCAGGACGCAACATGACTCGGAGTGGTACCGCCTGCCATGCGGGAGAGCATACGGTCGGCTGGTCCTTTTACGGCCTTACCGCCGATGAGCGGGCTGACCGCGATGCAGCGGGTGCGGCGATTCTCGAGCGCCTGCCTGATCTGCCGCACGGCGAGAATCGGTGCGATCGAGACGTACGGGTTGCTCGGGGCGACGAGGATCGCGTCTGCGGCGGCGATCGCGTCGAGAACACCCGGAGCGGGCCGAGCCGCTTCGGCACCGTCGAAGACGACCGCGTCGACGTCATCCCGATGCGCTCGATCGACGAACCACTCCTGGAACGCAAACGTGCCTGCGGGCGTGACGACGTGCGTGCGCAGGAACCCGTCCGTCGCAGGGAGGATCCGAGTCTGCAACCCAGCGCGCTCAGCGAGCATCGCGGTCACCTCCGAGAGCGCAGATCCGTCTCGCCGCGCACGTGTCCGGACGAGGTGCAACCCGAGGTCGAGGTCGCCGAGCTTGAACCAGTCCTCGCCGCCCCACGCTTCGGCAGACGCGAGCGCGTTCCAGCTCTCCCCCGCCCGACCCCAGCCGCGCTCTTCGTCGTTCAGTCCCGCAAGCGTGTACAGGATGCTGTCGAGATCCGGAGAGATCTGCAATCCGAGAACCTCCAGGTCGTCTCCGACGTTCCCGACGACCGTGAGCTCGCCCGGTTCGAGCGCGTCCTGCAAGCCGCGCGCAAACCGTGCGCCGCCGACGCCACCTGACAGGAGGGCAACCTTCACGCCGGAACGGCGAGCAGTGCGCGCGTACGAGGACCGAGGCGCGCGGCGATCCTCTCGAGATCGCCGCCCGTGTCGACGTCGTCCTCGAGTTCCGGAATCCGTACTGTCGTGAAACGAGCGTGCAAGCGAAAGCGTGCCGCGCTTCCAGGGCCGTAGAGAGGCGCGAAGACCGCCGGATCGGGAAGCGAGAGCGCGTTGGTCGTCCCGTCGGGCGCCTCCACGAGCGCCAGGCCGGAAGACGCAAGGCGGCCGATCGCCTCGGGCGTGGCGCAAGGAAGATCCGCGTTCACGACGAGTACATGGCCCTCGAGTCGGGCCAGGGCGGCCGCGACTGCCTCGCCGAGCCCGGCGCCGGGATCCTCCACGGTGTCGGCGTCCTTCGGAACGACGGCGAGGTCGTCCGTGACGACGAGGACCGGACCGACAGCGAGAGCGGCCGCGACGACATCCCCGAGCATGGCGACGGCTACCGCGGCGCGGATGTCGGAGGGCAGCCGCCGCTTCGCGTCGCCGCGGTACGGGACGACGATCGTGGGCACGACCGACAGGCTACTCAGGTGCCTGCCGTCGCAGGGGCTGCGCTCGCGAGCGAGGCAAGCGCGAGCCGCGCAGGACAGTACAACTAGTACGGACAAGCGGCGAGCGCGCAGGATCGCGCCGCGAGCGTCGTCAGCCGGTGGCGGAGCGCGGCTCCGCCGCCCGGGAGCCACCGGCGGCCTGCGGCGTCAGGCGACGTTGGAGGAGGTGTCGGCGGCGCCCGGGCCCGAAGTCGACCACTCGCGGAGGTCGAACCAATGCGACCCACGCAGCGCGTCGGCCACCTCTGAATCGGTGTGCTCGGAGTTGAAGACGTGGTGGTCGAGGTCGCAGCAGATCTCGACCTCCCCGAGCGAGACGTGAGGAATCCGGGCGAGCGCGTCAGCCGGAAGCTGTGCCTCCGCAACCGTGTAGTGCTTGAACTGGAGGTCGGGATCGAGCTGCATCAAGGCAGGCCAGTCGGGGCAGGTACGCGCACTCATGGCTTTCGTGTCTTCTCCTCGACGCTCCACCTCCCTTCAAAGCGCACGACGCCGCGTTCGTCGTCCCCCGGATAGACGACGAACACGAGCGCGTCGTCGAGCCAGTGGAACAGACGCTCCCCTGTCTCGTCCGTGAGCCCGAGCCGCATGTGGAAGCGGCCGTTGGCGAGCGGCAGCGAGCCGATCTCGAACCGAACCGTCCGCGCGCTCTCGCCACTCGTCCAGCCGAGCGCGCGAAGGTCGATCGCCTCGCCGGCGAGGAGCGTGCCCGCGTCGTCTCGAAGCTCGAGCTGCAGGCGCGGAGGAGGCACGCCGTTCGCAGCCGACACGGCCACGCGCAACGCGAAGGGCTCGCCCGAGAGGAACTGGAGCCGCTCCTCGCCCTCGACGCCGAGAAGCGCGGCGGAAGCGATCGTTGCCTCGCCCGAGCCCCATTCGCGGAGGCCCACGCCGCGCTCCGCGGGGTCGATCTCGTCGGCGAGGGCTCTCCGATAGCGCGTCACTGCCTCTCGCGTCGGCCCGTCGAAGGCGACCTGCCCGGACTCGAGGAGCAGGGAGCGCTCGCAGAGACGCTCGACGGCCGCCGCGTCGTGCGAGACGAAGACGATGGTCCCGCCTCCCTGCTTGAAGTGGAAGATCCTCCCGAAGCACTTCCTCTGGAAGGCCTCGTCGCCGACCGCGAAGACCTCGTCCAGGAGGAGGATGTCGGCGTCCAGGAAGGACGCGATCGCGAATCCGAGCCGCATGGTCATGCCCGAGGAGTACGTTCGCACCGGCCGATCGATCGCGTGCTCGAGCTCTGCGAACGCGACGATCTCGTCGAAGCGAGCCCTGATCTCCACGCGCCGCAAGCCCTGGATCGAGCCGCTCAAGAAGACGTTCTCGCGGCCCGTGAAGTCCGGGTGGAACCCCGCGCCGAGCTCGAGCAGGGACCCGACGCGGCCCTCGGCCCGCACGCGGCCGGTCGTCGGCCGGATGATCCCGGCGACGAGCCGGAGAAGCGTCGTCTTTCCCGAGCCGTTGCGGCCGATCAGACCGGCAGCCTCGCCGGGCTGAACCTCGAACGACACGTCTCGAAGCGCCCAGATGTCGGTTGGCTCGGTCCGTCCGCGCAGCACGAACAGGTCCTTGAGCGTCCGCGCTTCGCGAGCGCGAACGCGGAAGCGGCGAGAGACGCTCTGAACGCTGATCTCACCGGTTCTCACAAACCTAGACTAGCCCTCGCTATGGAGCGCGTCGGTGAGCACTTCGTGCCGCCCGGGCCGCTCGCCGTTCGCTGGCTCGCGTACGAGCTCGGAGAGGCGCGCGCCGGGGTCGCGAGCCGAGTACGGCTACGGCTCGAGAACGCCGGCTCGGCGGCCTGGCGCTCCCGAGGGAAGGAGGGTGTTCAGGTCGCATACCACTGGCTCGACCCGCTCGGGAACCCAATCGTCTGGGACGGCATTCGTACGCCCTTTCGCCGGCCGGTAGAGCCGGGCGAACAGGTCGAGCTCGACGTGGAGGTGGTCGCTCCCCGTCCCCCAGGCGGCTACCGCCTCGCCTTCGATCTCGTCGAGGAGCATCGCTTCTGGTTCCAGGAGCTGGGTTCGACACCTCTCGACGTTCCCGTCGACGTACGGTCGCGAATCGCCGAACGCCGCTTGCGCGTCGTCGTGCACGGAGCGGACGACGCCGCGACTCGGCGCGCTCTTTCGATGCAAGAGGAGCCCCTGGTCACCGAGGGCGCGCTTGCCGTCGCCTATCTCGTCGCGGGGGCGGAGCCTGCTCCCGACTGGTCGCGACTCCTGCTGAACGCACACGCGGAGGGATGGGCGTCGGTGGGCGGCGCGGTCGAGGTCGCAGACGGACTGGTCGCTCGCGGCGAGCGAAGGCGGTTCGCTGCGTGGGCACCCGGGGGCGGCCGCAACCCGCGGTTCGTCCACCCGCTCCTCTTCCCCTCGCTCCTCGAAGGGCTCGAGCCTCAGACGCACGAAGGGCTGCCCGCATACTCGAGCGCGGACGGCCTCTTCGAGGGCCGGGCTGTAGTCAGACTTCGACGGCGATCCGGTCGTCCGAGCGGCTGAAGACGAACGCGCCGAGAACGAGTGCGGCAACCGCCGCGACGACCGTGTAGACGGTGTCAGCGAGCGGGGGCGCTTCGCCGAAGAAGAGTGGTGCACGAAGGGCCTCGACCGGGGGCGTCAGAAAGTTCAGCCAGTGCACAGCGAACTCGAGCTCCGGATGCTCGTTCGCGCCGGGAAGCTGGTCGAGCCCGTACAGGATCGGCGTCAGGAAGAACCAGGGCAGAAGGAGCGCCGCGACCAGGTGCTCCACGTCGCGATAGAGCGCGTTCAGGGATGCGACGATGAGCGAGACGCCGGCCACGAGGAGGACGAGAAGCCCCGCGAGTGGCAAGGCGAGCCAGACCGTCCCGCGCGTCTCCGGGAGGAGCGCAAAGGAGAGGCCCATCACGACCGCGAGCATCACGGCGAATGCGACGAGCTGCGTCCCGACGACCGCGAACGGAACGAGCTGGCGCGGAAAACGTACCTTGCGGATCAGATTCGCGTTCTCGAGAAGGCTTCGGGACGACGCTTGCAACGAGGTCGCGAAGAACACCCAGGCGGGCAGGCCACAGAGGAGGAAGAGCCAGTAGCGGTCGACCTCTGCGACCGTGGCCTTCCAGAGGAGCGAGAAGACCACCACGTACACCGCCATCAGGAGGAGCGGGTTCGCGAGCGTCCAGGCGAGCCCGAGGACCGAGCCCTTGTACTTCGCTCGCAGGTCGCGCCGGAAGAGGCTGCCGAAGAGCTCCCGGTAGCGAAAGAGATCGCTGTACACGGTCAACGTGTTTGAGTGTAGGGCGACGGGGCGCTCGACTACCCTTTCCTCGCTGTGGATGCGGGAATCACGGTCGTTGCTCTCCCGGTCACGTTTGCGATCCTCTGGGGGCTTCTGCGGTCTCGCCTCGGGCAGCGGCTCGTCGCCGTCCCGAGCGGCGAACGCTGGCACGAGCAGGAGACGCCGACGCTCGGCGGCGTCGGGATCTTCGCGGGGTTCGCCGCCGCGGCGCTTCTCGCGCTCACGACCGGCGCGGTCGACGGGAGCGGCGAGCTCGCCGGAATCCTGGCCGGCACGGCGCTTCTCTTCGCCGCCGGTCTCGTCGACGACGTTTGGCACCTGAGCCCTCTGGCGAAGCTCGCGGCGCAGATTGGCGCGGCCGTGATCGTGCTCGCGAGCGGGCTCGAGGTCGAGATCGTCGGAAACGACGTGCTCGCCTGGGCGATCGGGATCCTTTGGCTGGTCGGGATCACGAACGCGTTCAACCTGCTCGACAACATGGACGGCCTCGCGGCCACCCTGGCCGCGATCGCGTGCGGCTACTTCGCGATCGACGCGGTGACCGAGCACGAGAACGACACCGTGCTCGTCTTGGCCCTCTCGCTCGGGCTCGCGAGCGCCGCCTTCCTCCCGTTCAATCTCCGGCCCGGCCGTGGAGCGCACCTCTTCATGGGCGACTCGGGAAGCCAGGTGCTCGGCTTCGGGCTCGCGTCGCTCGCACTCGCCTCGAGCTGGACCGTCGCGGGAACGACGTTCGCGACGGTGCTCTTGCCACTGCTCATTCTCGCGGTGCCGATCCTGGACACGACGCTCGTCACGATCGTCCGGCTAGCGCAGCGGCGGCCCGTTACGAAAGGCGGTAGAGACCACACGTCTCATCGACTCGTCTACTACGGCCTCTCCGAGGCGAAGGCCGTCCTGCTGCTCGCGCTCGTCGCCGCTGCGATCGGCGCGACCGCCCTCGCCTACAACGTCCTCGACAACGCGCGCCTCACGGCATTCGGGGTCCTGCTCACCTTCGTCCTGCTCGTCCAGTTCGGGAGCTTCCTGAGTGATCTGGAGGAGCGCTCTCGATCGGGCGCCGAGGGACCCGAGCCGTCCCTATGGCGTGCGCTGATCTTCGAGCCGCGGCGCCTCGTCGAGGTGGTCGTCGACTTCGTCGTCATCTGCGGCTCGTTTCTCGCGGCCTATCTGCTCATCACCGGGGGCACCGGTACGGAGTACGAGCGCTCCGTATTCCTGTCAGCGCTCCCGATCCTCCTCGCCTCCCGCTACGTGCTCTTCGTCGCGCTCGGCATCTACCGCCGGGTCTGGCGCTACGCGACCGCCAGGGACGTCGTGCCGATCGCCGTCGCCTGCGGTGTGTCGGCGGCTGCCACGTACGTGCTGCTTGTCTCCCTGCGGCCGATCGGAAGCTTCCCAGCCGTCGAGGTGCTCGTGGTCGACGCCGTTTTCTGCACCCTCCTCGTCGGAGGCTCGCGGCTGACCCTTCGTCTCCTCCCGGAGGCGCGGGCGTTGCGGGGGCACCGGCGGCGGGTGCTCATCGTCGGTGCGGGTCGCGCCGGGCGAGGGCTCGTGCGGGAGCTCCACGATGGACACGAGGCCCGTGTCGTGGGCTTCCTCGACGACAACCCGCGCGTCCGGCGAAGGCGGATCCTCGGGATCACGGTCGTGGGCGCGCTCGACGAGGCGCGACGCGCGATCGCGAGCGCGCGTGCGGAGGAGGTGCTCGTGACGATCCCGGACGCGCCGCAAGCCCGGCTGGACGCCGTCGTCCGGGCGTCGCAAGCAGCCGACATCCCCTGCCGCATCGTCCATCGGCGCACGGAATTCTCCCCGCCGGAAGCCGTCGAGGCGACGCTCTCGTGAGCTCGACCGGGCGAAAGCGCGGGCCGAGTGGGCCTGACGCATTCACACGCCTACAAGGGGCGGTTCCGCTTCTCATCGTCTACTTCGCGCTCGCGGCGCTCTACGCATGGCAGGCGTCGCGCCGGCCCGTCCCGACGATCTTCACCGACGAGCTCGAGCTGACGCAGCTTTCACGTGCGATCTCGGAGACGGGCGAGGCAGCGCGTCGCGGCGACCCGTACGGCCTCGCCACTCTCGTCGCGTACGTGCTCGCCCCGGTCTGGTGGCTCGGGACGACGTCGGCCGCTTACGCGACTGCGAAGCTCGTGCTAGTCCTCGCAATGACGGCGACGGTGTTTCCGGCGTATGCGCTCGCCCGGCTCGTCGTGCCGCCGTGGTACGCGCTCGCCGCCGCGGCCGGGGCGATCGTCGTGCCGGCGCTCGCGTACTCACCGATCCTGGTCGAGGAGCCGCTCGCCTATCCGCTCTCGACGATCGCGCTCTGGCTCATCGCGAGGACGCTCGTTCAGCCGAGCTGGGGACGTGCGGCGGCCGCCGTGGCCGTGTGCGCGGCCGCGGCGCTCACGCGTACACAGCTCGCCGTCCTCTTCGCGGTCTTCGTGCTCGCCCTCCTTCTCCTCGCCTGGAGATCCGCATCGGCTCGCCGCTGGCGTGAGGGCTGGGGCGCGTGGGACTGGATCGGCGCAGTCACGCTCGTCATCGGAGCCGCGATCGTCTTCTCTGCTCTGATGGGCCAACTGTCGACGAGCTGGCGCGAGACCACTGGCTTCTACAAGGACCGGATCCTCGACCACGCAACGTGGGCGACGGGTGCCCTCGCGATCGGGATCGGCGTTCTCCCCCTCGTGGCGGGGATCGCAGCTCTCGCGCGCCCGAGGGGCGAGCGGCGCGACCCGCAGACGCACGCGTTCGTCTTGACGAGTATCGCAGCACTCGCTGCATTCATCTGGTACGCCGGTATCAAGGGCGCGTACATCCAGAACACGTTTTCGACCGTCGTCGTCGAGCGGAATCTCATCTACGTCTACCCGATCCTCTTTGCCGGGACGGCCCTCCTGATCCAGCGCGGAGCCGGGCGGTGGTGGGCGGTCGCAGGCGCGACGGTCCTCGCCCTGTACGTCGTGACCGCGACGCCTCTGCATCTCAACGAGTACCCCTACTACGAGGCCCACGGCCTGTCGATCGCAGCGTTCGCGAACCGTGAGCTGAGCTGGCCGGAGGGCCGAATCGAAGCGGCCCTGATCGTCGTATGCCTCCTGGCCGGTGGGATTCTCTTCGCGCTGCGTCTACTGCGACGTGATTCCGTCGTATTCGGTGCAGTCGCCGGCGGCGCGGCCGCCGTCGTCCTTGTCTGGTCGCTGACTGCCGAGGTGTACGCCGCTGCGGGCGAGCGCGACCTCTCAACCCGCATTGCCGAGCACTTGCCGACGCCCTACGACTGGGTCGACGAAGCCACCGGTGGTAAGTCGGTGGTCGTCCTGGGACAGGGGATCACCGATCCGACGGGCGTCCAACAGACCGAGTTCTGGAACAAATCGATCGGCAAGATCTGGAGCCTCGATGGGACTGCGAGGTTCGTGGGCGGTCCCATCCTGACCCCTGATCTCGAGGAAGCCGATGGAACGCTGACGCCGACGCCTGGAACGGAGTACGCCCTCGCTCTCAACGGAATCGAGTTGCAGGCACCGGTCGTCGACAGAAGAGGAAATGACCGGTTGTACCGAGTCGGCGGGGCGCCCCTGAGGCTTGCCGCGGCCGTTACGGGCGTCGTGTCCGACGGCTGGATCGTGGACTCTGACGGAGACGGTGTTGCAACGGCTTCCTACACGCGGTACGACGTCTCCGGCGACGGGCCCGGCTTCGCGGTGGGCCGGCTCTCGCGAGTCGCATCGTGTCCGCGGAAACGCGTACCTGGAACGGCAACCGTGAAGATCGGACCCGTGACGATCGGGCCGGACAAACAGCCCGCGATCGCTCGCGTCACCGCGAGCACCACCTTCGTGGTTCCGCACTGCAAAGCCGACGGTTACGCGCTGAGCCCGCCCGACGCGCCTTGGAGGGTCGAGATTTCCATCACGCCGACCTTCGTGCCTCACGATCTGGATCCGTCGTTCAGCGACAGACGCCGTCTCGGCGCCGTCGTGCAGAGCATCGGCTTCCAGCCGCTGTTCGGCGGCTGAGGATCAGCGCGACGCAGCGACGAGATACGTGAAGCGCAAGCGGAGCGCGAGCCGCGCGAGCGGGCCCGCGCGCTCGAGCGCGCGGGCGACGCCGACGACGGGCCGCGGCAGCGAGACCGTTTGCGGCACGAAGAAGGGGCGCAGCGCGATCCGGCCGAGGCCTGCCGCCTGCAGATCGGCGACGACATCGCGGAGTCGGTACTGACGCGGGTTGAGGTCGAAGACCAGCTTCTTCTCCGTGAAGCCGGCCACGTGCCGAAAGAACGCCTGCCGGTCGCGCGCGTAGTAGATCGCGCGGAAGACGGTGGTCGCGGCGACAGGCGCCGGCGGGACGTAGTCGTTGAGGTCACCTTGCTCCACGGTGGCGCGGTCGCCGAGACGCTTGCGAGCCTCCGCGGTCATCTCCGCCGTCAGGTCGACCCCCCGGTATCGGAGCCCATGACGGAAAAGAGCCTCCCCGAGGCCGCCGTCTCCGCAGGCCAGATCGAGCACTTCGTCGCCGGCCTCGAGCCTCGGACCGAGGGCAACGATGACGTCGGCACGGTGCGTCAGGTACGCGGAGGCGTCGGCGTACTGGCGTTCGCTCCATTCCTCTGCTTGCCGTGCATATTGATCTGCTCTTTTCACAGTGCGAGCAGCCGCTCGGGGTGCTTGCGGACGAAACGGGCCATCCCGCGCAAGTGCCAGAGCGTGTGCTTGGACAGGAAGCTGCGATCGATGACCGCGGCGTAGTCGTGGGATACGACCGCCTGGGGAACGTACCACCGCTCCCAGGCGAGCAACATGGCCCGGTAACAGAGATCGATGTCCTCGCAATAGTGGCGATAGCCGGCGTCCCAGCCTCCGAGCTCGTCCAGCATCTCGCGACGCATGAGGAGGAAGGCGCCCAGCATCCAGTCCGCCTCCATAGGTTCCTGCGGCCGCTCGTCCAGGAGGTAGTGCTCGCGCTGCATCTCGAAGGGAGGCCGCAGGTAGCGCAGGGGTGTGCGCCTGAGGAGCGTGCCGCGAATCGTCGGGAAGCGTCGACGTGACGGCTGCCACGTCCCGTCCCGCCAGCGCATCTGCGGCCCGGCGATCCCGCAGCGCGGATGCGTGTCCGCGAAGGAGACGAGCGCGGCCACCGCACCGGGCTCCGGGATGGCGTCCGGGTTCGCGGCCAACACGTACTGTCCCGACGTGACGGCGATGCCGAGGTTGACGTTCGCTGCGAACGGCTGAGGATTCGAGTTCGGGAGGACGCGAACGCCGGCCGGGACCTGCCCGACCGAGCCCGGCATGTTCGCGATCACCACCATTTCGTCGACCTGGCGCACCAGCTCCGGAAGCGAGCGATCGAGGTCCGGTGCGTGTCCGTGGGAGACGACGACCGCGGAGACGCTCACGTGTCGAGTATCTCCCGGTAGACGCCGAGCGTTCGCTCCGCGGCGGCGCGCCAGCTGAACCTGCGGACGTGTTCGAGCCCTGCCCGAACGAGCCGTTCGCGCTGCGCTACCGCCGCCCTGATGCCGTCGGCGAGCCCGGCTTCGTCGACGAACAACGCCGCGTCCCCTGCAATCTCGAGGAGGGCGGGCTCTCGCAACGCGACGACCGGGGTGCCCGACGCCATCGCCTCCACGACGGGGAGACCGAAGCCCTCGTATCGCGACGCCTGGACGAGGCAGGCGGCTCCGCGGTAGAGCTCCGCCAGGCGTTCCGCAGCGACGTATCCCTCGACCCGTGCCCCGCGCCGGGCGAGCTCGGCGGCGAGCGCCGGATCCTTCTCGGGACCTGCCACGACGAAGGGCAGGCCCACCGCAGTCGCCGCCTCGAGCGCAGCGACGTGGTTCTTCCGGTGTTGAATGGCGCCGACGGAGAGCACGTAGTCGCGCGCGCCGTTTCCTGGGTGGAACGCCGGATCGACTCCGTTCGGTGTCACGACGACGCGCTCGGGAGCGATCTCGTATAGCTCGACGAGATCTCGCTTCGTCCGCTCCGAAACGGTCAGGACACGAGCCGCGCGACGCACTGCTCTCGGCACGACCGCGCGAAACACGAGCCGATCCTTGAGCCCCATCAGCGCGCGCTCGCGAGCGAACGAGACGTCGTGCACGGTCACGACGCACGGACACGGCGGCCGGAGCGGAAGGGCGTACTGCGTGTGCGCAAGCGAGGCGCCGAGACGGCGCAACGCACGCGGAAGCGTGAGCGCCATGCGCACTTCCTGTGATCGATTGTGCAACTCGAACGCCTCGACTCCCTCGGGCACGAGGTCAGGATGCCGCGCCACGGCGGCCAGTCGGACTCCCGCCTGCTCCGCCAGCGGTGAGAGCTCGCGAAGCATGTTGCGCACATATGTCTCATCACCCGTGCGCTGGCGCCCGAGAACGTCGCCGTCGATGACCACCAAAGGCTTCACGCAAGCTCTCGCCAGAGTGCCTCCACGGCGTCCGCGGCACGTTTCCAGGTGAACTCCCGAGCACGGGCGAGGCCGAGCTCGACGAGCTCGTCGCGACGCGTCTGCGCCTCCGTGATGCCGTCGGCGAGCGAGACGGCATCGAGTGGATCGACGAGGACGGCCGCTCCACCCGCTGTTTCCTCCATCGCCGTTCCGCGGGAGGTCACGACGGGCGTACCGCAGGCCATCGCCTCGAGCACGGGGATTCCAAACCCCTCGTAAAGCGAGGGATAGAGGAGACAGCGGGCGCCTCGGTAGAGGGCGGAGAGCTCCGCATCCGGGATCTCGCCGACCCGGCCCGGCACATCGACGCCTCCCCACCCGGAACCGCCGACGACCCGCAGCTCGAGGCCGGCGAGTTGCGCCGCCTCGACGGCGCGCGCGAGGTTCTTCCGTGGCTCGAGCGTCGCAACCGTAAGGACGTAGTCACCCGACGCGACTCGTCCCTCCCGCGCAAAGACCGGGTCGACGCCGTTCGGGACGACTCGAACCCGCTGCGCGGGCACTCCGACGAGCGAGACGACCTCGCTCTTCGTGAACTCGGAGACGGCGACGATCGCGTCGACCCCACGGAGGACGCGCCTGAGCCCCACCCGACCGTAGAGGCGGTGCCAGCGGGGGAAGGCGTCCGGATAGCGGAGGAGCGCGAGGTCGTGGACTGTGACGATCACCGGAATCGAGGCACGACGCGGTGCGCGAAACGTCGTACAGTGGAGAATGTCGAGCCGCCGGGCCCGTCGGCGGAGTCCCGCGGGGTACCACGCCGCGTCGCGCGCGACACTCGAGAGGCGCCCGGCGCCGCCGAAGCTGAGGAGCTCGAGGTGGAGATCGGCCCGGCCGCGGAGGGCGCCGACGAGCCCGCGAACATGACGGGCCGTCCCGGCGCGCGTCTGGATCAGCGGGGAGACGTCGACTCCTACCCTCACGCCGCGGCCTCGGCGAGCCTCTCGGCAACGCGACGGACCGCGTCCCGAGGCTCCGGGTAGCGGAGCAGCTGGACCGCCTCGTCGGCAGTGCACCACCTGTATGCGACATGCTCCTCGTCGATAGAGGGCTCCCAGTGCGGTGGGGCTTCGGCAGCGAACCCGGTGATCGCGATCTCGGCCACCTCCGGGGCAAAACGTGCCCGGACCTCGGGTGGCTCGTCAGCGAGCGGGTAGATGTAGTTGAAGCCGAGCTCGACCACCTCCGCCTGGAGCCCCGTCTCCTCGTGCAGCTCCCGGGCGGCGGCCGAGGCCGCGTCCTCGGCGGCTTCGAGCCCCCCGGCAACGAGATGCCAGTAGCCTTGCCTCTCGGGCGAGCGCTCGAGGACCAGGAACTCCGCGCCCGAGATCCCCCTGCGGTACACGACGACGAGTACCTCCTCGGGTCTCCTCACTGGAAGCGCCTGACCCGGGCGACAGCCTCCTCGTAGCCGCGCAAGAAGACCTCTCCCACGGCACGCCACGTGAATCCCTGCGCGTGCTCGATGCCCGCCGCGCCGAGCCGATCGCGGTCCCCGAGCGCGCGCTCGATCGCGCGGGCGATCGCGGCTGGATCCTCCGGATCCGCGCGGAGTGAGGCGTTGCCGCTCGCCTCGTCGAGCGAGGCATGACTCGAGACGACCACGGCCGCGCCGCACGCCATCGCCTCGATGACCGGGATCCCGAACCCCTCGAATCTCGACGGATAGACGACGACCGCAGCCCCGCGATAGAGGCGCGCGAGCTCTTCGTCCGACACGAACCCGAGCTTCCGCACGCCGGGCCGGTCGAGCGCCGGCTGCTCTCCCCAGCCCTCGGCTCCGACGACCGCGAGCAACAGGTCCGTGCCCAACTGGGCGTGCGCGTCGAGCAGGGCGATGAGGTTCTTTCGGGGCTCGAGCGTGGCGACAGTGAGCACATACGGCGCACCGAGATCCGCCGCGTCCCCGTCCGCCCGGAAGACGTCCCGAACGCCCGGATGTGCGACCCGGATCTTCTCGCCCGGAATCCCGAGCGTTCGCTCGACGTCGCCGCCCGTGTACGCGCTGTTGACGAAGACGACGTCGCACGTCCGCGCCGTGTCCTCGAACTTGCGGCCGTGCATCGAGACGGTTCGGGGCGTGCACCAGTCCGGGAAGTGAAGAGGGACGAGGTCGTGGATTGTCGTGGCCCGGATACCTCCCACCTGGGGTGGATACATCCAGTCGCTGTAGTGGAGCACGTCGAACCTCCCGAGCAGCCGCTCGGCGGCCGGATGGCCCGCCCTGCTCCACGCAGTCCGGAGCGCGTGCGATGCCGGCAACGGCCAGAGCCGGAGCTCGGTGTCGAGCCCGGAGAGCCCGCCGCGGATCCTTCGAGGCCCGCGGAGGCTGGTCGGAGCGAACGCAACGACCTCGTGCGCGTCGCCTGCGACCTGGACGAGGCCCTCCAGCGAGCCCCTGATGTACTGCCCGATCCCGAACAGCGGATGGCTTAGCGGGCTTACATCAAAGACGATCCTCACCTCACGCCCCTGGACGCCTTCGGCTCCCGCCCGGCGGAGCCGGGCTCCGCCGACGGCTGACGCCGCTCGCGGCAGGATCCGTCACGCTCGGCGCTTGGACGTACTCGTTGTACTGTCCTGCGCGCCTCGCGCTCGCCTCTTTTGCGAGCGGCGTCCCAGGAACGTGAGCCCGGCTGCATCATGCTCCGGGGTGGTAGACGAAGCGCTCGAAGTGAGCGCCGAGCACTCGTCGATCCCTGCTCTCGCCGTCAGAGACCTCGAACGGCACGGCGGTCGGCGTCACCGTGAAGGAGACACGGCACTCGTCTCCTCCGGGAGCAGGCGCAACGGGCACCGTCAGCACCTTTCTCCCATCAGGCCTCAGGCGCGTCCGCGCGATTACACGGCCCTTCGCCCGCGCGACGATCGTCTGCGGCTCGAGGAAGAGGCTCGCATCGCTCGAGACGGTGACCTGGAGGCGGCCGGGAGCGCATCTTCTGCGAAGGTACGAGACGGTCGCCCGCGACCACGTATCGTTCGGGTAGATGCCGTCGATCCTCGATGCCGACACGAGGGGTGGATTCACGCGCCAGAGGATGATCCCCCACCCCTTGTCCTTTGCGATCTGCCGGCCGTCCGGCTCGAACGAGGTGTCCGCGACCACGTAGGCATCCGTGACGGACCGGCCGTCAGCCAGCGTGACGGCCCCCGTCGTTCGGTCGATCCGCGCTTTCGCCTCCGGCAGGCCCCCGGGCGTCGGGCTGAGGATGTAGTAGACGGGCCCGACGGCGCGGTTGAAGAACTCGTCCTGGTTCACGGTCAGGCGGTCGGTGCGGCCGGTCCAGAAAAGGGCGGCCTCGGCACCGTCGGGTAGCGCGCGGTCGATCCAGTCTCGCTCGGGCGCGCGTATGCCCTGGAAGAGCGAGCCTTCCGCGAACCGCTCGAAGCCGTGCGTGCCCCACCAGATCGGCTTCAGCGCCGCGGCCCAGAGTGCGAGAACGAGCACGGGCAAGATGACGACCTGCCGACGGGGGACGAGGAGGAAGGCGGCCGCCATGGCGAGAGCGAACGAAAATGCCGCGGGCCTGACCCAGCCCGAGCCGACGTGGTCCTGCAGCGACCACCAAGGCAAGAGCATGAGCGTGTCGCTGATCGCGGAGGTGTCGAGGAAGCGGTCGAAGGGAACGAGCACGACGAGCAGGACCGACACGCCCGCGGCGAGCGGCGCCAAGACGCGCGGGCGTGGCGCGCCGCGATCGATCCAGGCGACGAGCGCGATCACGGGAAGCGGCGCCAGGTAGAACAGGTTTCGCTCCTCGATCCGGCCGGAGAACACGGATGCGAAAGCGGACACGACCGGGACGAAGCACCCGGTGAGCGCGACGGTCATGGCGAGGAACGCCTGGAGCGGGGGATCGAGCGAGCGCGCACGCGCCACGAGAACGATGGTCGCGGCAACCGGGACGACCAGCACATAGAGAGTCAGCTCCGCGGCGTGCCAGGCGAGGTAGCGCAGGACCTCGCCTGCGTCGTAGCTTGCATCGCTCACCGGTGAGTACGCGCCGAGGAGGTCCTCGAGCGAGCGCCCTGCTGCGAGCTGAACACCGAGCGCGACGAGACCGAGGCCGGGGAAGACGCCGCAGAGGAGACGGAAACGAACCAGTGTGGCGCGGAAGCCGTATCCCTGGAACAACCCGAGCACGAAGGGCGCGAGGAGCGTCGCGGGCACGATCGCCAGGGCCTGCACGCGAGTCGCAAACGCGAGAACGACGAGGCCCGCGAGGAGGACTACACGAACTCCCGTCGGCTGCTCCAGGACCAGTACGAAAACGAGTGCGATGACGAGGAAGAGCGGGTAGAAGACGTTCTCCGTCATCACCGTTCCGGTGTAGGCGAGCGACGGGAGCGCCACCGCGAGCAGCGCGGAGAGCAGCGACAAGGCGTCCCCGACGACGCGGCGCGCGAGGAAGAATGCCGGCACCGCGGCCAGCGACATCATCGCCGCGTTGATGACCTTCACAGCCGCGTAGGCGTCCGGGAGGCTCTCGAAGACGGCGTAGGCCGGGCTGATCACGAGCGGGTACACGAGCCCGTAGCCCGGGTCCGATGCTCCGCGGACGAGCGGTTCTCCGCTCGACGCGAAGCCGCGTGCGAGCTCGGCCCAGATGATCTCGTCGACCATGATGAACGGCGCGATGATCCCGCGGCCCAGAACCGCACGGAAGATCGCGGACCCGACGACGATCGCGCCGAGCCAACCCCAGACCGGAATGCGCGCGAGCGAAGAGCTCATTGCGGGGTCGTCGCCCGTTGCGAGGCGGATAATGGGCGTTGCCAGGCAAGGACGCGGGGAGCGCACATATCAAAAGGGATATGGGCGCGACTGAGGACGACGGCCCGCGGCTCCCGGCGCCGCATCGCGACCTGGCCGTCTACGCGGCAATGAGCTCCTAGCGGCCAAGCTCGACCTCGGCGAGACGCCGGGCGATCTCCTCCGCCTCCGCGGTATCGGGAGATATTCCGACGTCTGCCGCGGCCGCGCTCACGTCCCGAAGCACCGCGTCGTTGACCGCGTCTCCACCGGCGGTTGCCTCGAGCGCGTCCACGTACAGCTCTGCCACGCGATCGAGATCGTGACCGCGCTGCGCGAGAGCCGAGGCTGCGGCGCCCATTCTCGAGCGAATGTCGTCGCGGGTCACGAGGAGCTCGAGCGCCGCCTCCAGGGCGTCGACCTCGTGAGCGTCCACCGGAACCTTCAGGGCAATCTCGTCCGGAAGCTCGGAGAACCAGCCGACGTCGCTGACCACCAGCGGCTTCCCGAGCGAGAGCGAGCGAATGACGCTCCCCGACGTCTCCCCCATGGTGGGATGACGGAGGTTCACGCAGACGTCCGTGCCTGCGAGTAACGCCCAGAGCCGCCGCTCCTCCACCCAGCTCTCGCGAACCAGGCCTCCGTCATCCAGGCCGAGGCGTTGCAGCCTTCGTTCGAGGTCGAAGCCGGGTGACGTCGGCCCGACCAGCAGCAGCGTGACGTCCGGATGACGCCCCCGGACCCGCGCGAAGGCCCGGAGGAGCTCCGGGACGCGCTTGCTCGCGTTGGCGACGCCGAAGCAGCCGATCACGGGGGCCCTGGCTCGCCGCTCGGCGGAGACGTTGGGCACGGGCCACGCAGGGTGCGGGACGACGGAGATCGGTCCCGCGAAGCCGGCTGCGCGCGCACGATTCCGGACGTACTCCGAGTGCCCGACAACCGCTGTCGCATCCTCGAGGACGAAGCCCGAGAGCGGGAAGTCCTCGGGTCTCGCCTCCCAGAGCGGCGGAATGCGCTTGTCGAGCACGCCGTGCGCGAGCAGCCGCCCGACGATCCCGTGCTCCCGCTCCATGGCGTCCAGATAGCCGTGGCCGTCGCGGCGCCCGACGGTCATGCCGGCAACGAGGTGATGGAGGACGAAATCGTGCAGCACGACCAGGCCGGGGGCACGACGAAGCGCATCGACGATCCACGCGTGCGCGTCGGGGTTGTTTCCGACGTGGTAGAGGGCGACGTCCGTGCCGCGCGGCGGGCGCTTGCTTCCGCGGCGGACGACCGTGAGCTCGACTCGCCGCGCCAGCGCGGGAACCAGGAGCGCGCTGTAGTCGGCGACGCCCGTCTGCTCCGGCGGCATCGGCGAGAAGTAGGCAACTCTCACGCGAGCAGCCTCGAGATCGCCCTGTCCCAGGTCACCTCGGAGGCGATTGCCTTTCCCGCCTGCCCGAGCGTCGCGGCTTCCTTACGGTGCTCCCGCAACCACCCCGCGGCGCGGGCGAGCTCAAGCGCCTCGGGGGCGACGACGAGCCCGGTTCGGTGGTCGGCGACGACCTCGAGCGGACCTCCCGCATCGGTCGTCGTGAGAACCGGCTTCTCCGAGAGGAACGCCTCGTAGGGCACCATTCCGTAGTCCTCGTCGACCGGTGCGTAGTACACCGCGAGGCAGCGGCCATAGAGGTCTGCGAGCTCCTCCGCGGAGACGCGGCCGGCGAAGCGGGCACGGCCGTCGAGCCCACGGTCACGTGCGAGGCTCTCGAGCCGGCTCCGGTCCGGCCCGTCGCCCGCCACGACGATCTCGAGCGCGGGATCGAGAGCTGCGGCCTCGAGCAGGAGGTCGATCCGCTTTGCCCGGTCGAGACGGTTGACCGAGAGGACGAAATCGCCGTAGCCGTCGCAGCGGTACTCGAGCTCCTGCGGCGGAGGTGGAAGCACCTCGGCGTTCAGCCCCGTCGAGCGTTCGACTCGCTCGGCGACGTTTCTGGAGATCGCGAAGAGGTGGGTTGCCTCCGCGAGCGCGACGCGGTCGAGGGCGTGGATCTTCCTGCGCAGTGCACGATCTTCGGCCGACTCGCCAAACTGCCCGAGCTCGGTGCGATCGAGCTCGTACGCCTGCCGGAACTGGTGCACGAGCCACACGCGCTTGCTGCGGTGCCGGACGAGATAAGAGGGGAACTTCGTCGCTACCACGACGTCGATCGGGCTCCCGTCCGCTTCGTCGAGATCGAGAAGGCGCCAGAGAAAAGCCTGAGTGAGCACCCGAGTCCCCGGATACCACTTGAACGGGACCGTCACGAGATCTGCCTCGTGTTCGCGTACACGCAGTTCGTGCACGAGCCGGTCGGTCAGGATCTCCGCGCCGCCCCACAGGAACGGCACCTGCGGACGACACACAATGATTCTCATCTCACGCCCCCGGTCGGCGCCGGCTCCCGGGCGGCGGAGCCGCCCTCCGCCGTCGCCTGGCGCCGCTCGCGGCAGGATGCTTCGCGCTCGTCGCGGGTCCGTACCGCTTTCGTACTGTCCCCGCTCCTCGCGCTCGCCTCCTTTGCGAGCGCCTCCCCGGAGACGTGAGCAATCGTCATCTGCGTTCCGTCTGCTTCAGTTGCTCGACCTCGGCTTCGAGCCGGTCGACCTGCTGCTGGAGATCGTCGAGCAGGCGGAGCGCGGCGGCGTTGAACGAGCGCTGGTCGTATGCGAGCGGCTCTACATACCAACGCATGAGCTTGCGGAGAACGGCCTTCACCGGGGTGCCGAGGCCGCCCCGCACGCCGGGCCGGAGCCGGAGTGAACGATCGGCGGAAACCGGCCAGAGCCTCTCGGCCTCCGCGCGGGCGACGCGCCGGTCGCCCTCGTTTCCGGCCACCGCCCCCGGGTCGGACCCGGAGCGCCGCACCTCGGCTTTCAGCTGCTCGAAGAGCGCGTCGACGTCGACGGAAATCCCTGCAGATTGGCTGTTTTCGTCACCGTCAGCGGGCATCGCGGCATTCTAGCGGGGGGCTGTGTCGCCGCAGGTATTGCAGGCCCGAAGGGATGGATCGTAGTGTCTGGAGCGGCACTAGGATCCGTCCCGTGCGCGTGGGCATCTCGCTCCTGACCCTCGCGCCGGGCGACCTCGGCGGCTCGGAGACATACGCCCGCGCGCTCGTGCGCGCCCTCTCCTCGGTCGGAACGAACGAGTACAGGGTCTTCGTCCCGGGGAGCTCGCGGGATGCCGCAGGAACGCTTCCGGCGGTGTCCGCGCCCGAGCTTCCATTCGCACGGCGAGGTCCGCCGCGCATCCCGGCGATGAGATTGACGACTGCCCTGTCGCGCGAGGTTCGCAACGAGCTGCACGCGGTCGAGGTTCTGCACTACCCGCTCACGGTGCCGATTCCGGATACTCGTCGGCCGAAAGTCGTCACGCTCCAGGACGTCCAGCACCACGATCTCCCCGAGCACTTCTCGGCCGCTCGGCGGAGGTTTCGACGGCGCGCGTACGACAACGCTGCCCGGAAGGCGGAGGGGGTCATCGTGCTCAGCGAGTTCGTACGGGAGCGGGCAATCGCGAAGCTCGGCCTCCAAGCGGAGCGCGTGCACGTTGTCCCGCACGGCGTCGATCACGCGCTTTTTGCTGCGGGTGACGAGCATCGCCAACCGTTCCTCCTTTATCCGGCGCGGCCCTGGCCCCACAAGAACCACGAGCGGCTGTTCCATGCGTTCGCCGAGCTGCGCGCCGAGCTGCCCGAGCTCCGACTCGTGCTCACCGGAAGCGGGCTCGAGCAGCTCGAGCCGCTGCCGGAAGGGGTCGAGCGGCTGGGTCTCGTCCCGGTCGAGGAGCTGGCGTCGCTGTACCGGACTGCCGCCTGCCTCGTCTTCCCGAGCCTCTACGAAGGGTTCGGTCTGCCCCCGCTCGAGGCGATGGCGTGCGGCTGCCCGGTTGCCGCCGCGAACGCAGCTGCCATTCCGGAGGTCTGCGGCGATGCGGCGGTCTACTTCGATCCACACGATCCGGAGGCCATCGCAAACGGCGTTCGCGAGGCGCTCGCTCTCGCCGACGAGCTGCACGAGCTCGGCCTCGCGCGCGCCGCGCGCTTTACGTGGGAGGAGAGCGCCCGTGGCCACGATCTCGCCTACGGCGCCGTGGGCCGCGGCTAGAGGGCGCACGTGCGGGTCGGACTCAGCCTTCTCACGTTGATTCCCGGCGTCTCGGGAGGAAGTGAGACGTACGCCCGCGAGCTCGTGCGGGCCCTGGGGCGCGTGGGCCGGCACGAGTACCGCGTCTACCTGCCGTCCGTCGCCGCGGACGTTGAGGGCCTGCCACACGAGGTCGTGCATGAGTACCGTGCTGCACGTTCGATGCCGGGACGGATCCGGGCGATGACGCAGGCAGCCGTGTTCGGCGGGCGGATTCGGCGCCGGTTCCGGACGCTCGATGCCCTTCACTTCCCGCTCAGCGTCATGATTCCGGGGGTCGAGCGGGTTCCCGCTGTGACGACGGTGCTCGACATCCAGCACGAATTCCTGCCGCAGTTCTTCTCTCGCGCCGAGCTCGCTTACCGCCGCCGGGTGTACGGCTGGTCGATTCGTCGCAGCCGCCTCCTGATCACCATCTCACACCATGCGGCCGAGACCGTCGTCGAGCGCCTCGGAGTGTCGGCAGAGAGGGTGCGCCCCATCCACCTGGGGCTCGATCACGAGATCTTCCGGCCGGGTGAGGAGCCACGGGGTGCCTTTCTGCTGTACCCGGCTCGTGCCTGGCCACACAAGAACCATGCCCGCCTCTTCGAGGCGTTCGGGGAGTTACGGCGAAGCCATCCAGACCTGGAGCTCGTCCTCACCGCCCACGACGGCGCAGTGCCCGAAGGCGTCCGTTCGCTCGGCCGGATCTCACGCGAGGAGCTCGTGCGCCTCTACCGCACCGCCGCGGCGCTCGTGTTTCCGAGCCTCTACGAGGGCTTCGGCCAGCCCCCACTCGAGGCGATGGCCTGCGGCTGTCCGGTCGCGTGCTCCAACGTGGCCTCGCTACCCGAGGTGGTCGACGGCGCGGCACGGCTGTTCGACCCGACATCCGTCGAGGCCATGGTCTCGGCGGTCGAGGACGTCCTCGCCAACGCCGACGACTGGCGGAGCCGCGGCCTCGCTCGTGCCTCCGAGTTCAGCTGGGAGTCGACGGCGAAGGCGCACGATGCTGTCTACGCCGAGCTTGCCGCCTGATCCCCCGCAAGCAGCTCGACCTCTGCATCCACGAGTATCCCCACGAGCTCTTCGAATGTCACGCTCGGGTGCCAGTCGAGGAGCTCGTGCGCCTTCGCCGCATCTCCCACGAGATCGTGCAGTTCTGCGATGCCGCGTCGCAGCGAAGGATCCGACACGACGTGGGACTCGGCGTCGAGGCCCACCCGAGCGAACGCGCATGTCACGAGATCTCGCACGGAGTGGCTCTCGCCGGTGGCGACGACGTAGTCGCGCGGCTCGTCCTGCTGGAGCATGAGCCACATCGCGCGCACGTAGTCGGGCGCGTAGCCCCAGTCCCGCCTGGCATCGAGGTCGCCGAGGCTCAGCGTTCTCTCGCGACCGAGCGAGATCGCGGCCGCCGCACGCGCGACCTTGCGCGGGAGAAAGTCGAGCGGCCGCCGTGACGATTCGTGGTTGTAGAGGATCCCGCAGCAGCCGAAGACGCCGTACCGGTCCCGGTAGCTGTGCACGATGAAGTGCCCGTATGCCTTCGCGACACCGTACGGAGTGACGGGCGAAAGCGGGGTCTCCTCGGTCTGAGGAGTCTCGAGGGGTCGTCCGAAGATCTCGCTGGACGACGCCTGGTAGAAGCGGATGCCGGGGTCGACCGCGCGAATGGCCTCCAACATCGACGTGACGCCGACCGCCGCGAACTCCGCGGTGACGACCGGCTCGTCCCACGAGCGAGGCACGAACGACGGCGCGGCGAGGTTGTAGACCTCCCGTGGGCGGATGCGGTCGAGCGCACGGACGAGGGACTCGCGATCGAGGAGGTTCGCGTCCACGAGCTCGATGTCGTCGAGGACTGCGGCAAGGTTCGCCGCGTAGACGGACGGTGACCGGCGCACGATGCCGGCGACGTCGTAGCCCTCCGAGACCAGGAGCTCGGCGAGCAACGAGCCGTCCTGCCCTCCGACTCCGGTGATGAGCGCGCGTCGCTTCAAGACGGAAGCGATGATACGTCCGTGGCCGGTTCCCTCACGGAGTCGCTCCGGCGCAGGCCCCCGAGCCTCCATGGACGGCAGGAGTTCTGGGGTCTGGCATGGGAGGCGCTTGCCTGGCTCGAGCGCGAGGTGCGGCCGGAGATGGCAACACTGGAGACCGGGGCCGGAGCCAGCACCATGGTGTTCGCCGCGTCCGGCGCGTATCACCACGCAGTGACGCCCGATCCCGAAGAGGAGCAACGGATCCGTAGGGCATGTGCCGAGCGTGGAATCGACGACACGCGTCTGACCTTCCATCTCGGTCGCTCCCAGGACGTTCTCCCTGGACTGACGACCCCGGCGCTGGATCTCGTTCTCGTCGACGGCGCGCACGGCTTCCCGTACCCGATCCTGGATTGGTGGCACCTCGCACCCCGACTCAAGGAGGGAGGCCGGATGCTCCTGGACGACGCCTACCTGTCTTCCGTCGCGGCGATCGTCGACTACGTACGCGTGAGCGATGGCTGGGAGCTCGAGAAGCCCGTTAGCTACCGCACGGCCTGCATCCGGAAGCTACGTCAGGAGGAGCCGCCGAGCGACGCGGACGCACTCGCCGCCCACGGCCGGATGAGCTTCTCGTACCTGCCGCGCGGGCGCCGGCTGATCGCCTCGACTCGCACCCGCGTCTTCTCCACCCGGGCCGGTGTCTGGGTCGTTCGAAAGCTTCGTCCACCTACAGGTTGAACGAAATCGGAGCGACCGGGCCGCGAAGCGGCCGCGATCGACGGTCTTGCGCACAGTCAGCGGAGCGCGCGGAGGTAACGCCAGCTCGATTCGAGGCCGCGCGGCCGGAGGAGCACGAGCAGGCCGACGTAGCCGGTCAGACCGAGGGAGGCGGAGCCGAGCGAGCCGAGCAGGAGTGCCGGCGCAACAAAAGCCACGACACCGATGAGGCCGATCACTCCTCCGGCGACGAGCAGCCCACGGATTGCATCCAGGAAGACGCCGAGTTCGGCCAGGAGTACAGCCAGGACGACGAAGGTCGTGATGGCCAACGAGACCGCGAGGCCGTCGAGGTCAAGGAGCGCCTCGCCTGCCCACGCGAGCGGCACCTGGAGCGCCAGCGCGCCGAGCGCGATCCAGGGGAGCGCACGAGTCCGCCCCACCACGAAGGCAAGAGGGAACGACACCGAGACCCCGACGGACGCCACCATCCAAGGGCTCAGGAAACGACGAGACGCCCGAGCTCGGATCCCACGTCACCTCCGTACGCGTCGCCCAGCACCGCCTCCACGACGTCTCCGCCCGCAAGAGCGAACACTCCGGCGGCTGCGCCGACGATCGTCAGCGCGAGCCACGACGCGGCTACGATGTGCTCGGCGGTCGCTTGGCGTTGCAGACCTCGTCGGGCAAGTGGAACCGACGTGGCAAGCCCGAGCGAGGCAGCGGCAACCGTGACGAGCGAGGCCGCAGCGAGGTACGCGTAGACGAAACTGGTCGGGGCTCCCGTTCCGACATGAGCCGCAAACGGCAGGCAGACGACGTACAGGAGCTGGAGGGCGAGCGGCAGGGCAGAGCTCACCGCGAACGCACCGAGGCGCGTCTGAAGCGCCGGCCCTGTCGGGCGTACAGCTCCGCTCGGCATCCGTGCACGGACGGCGCGCACGGCCAGCACGAGTGACGGGATGATCAGCGCGATCGCGCTGTTGAAGGCCATTCCCCATGCCACCGCGATGATTCCGTCGGGCTCCACTCGCAACACGATGAGCGCGAGCCCGAGCGCGCTTCCGATCGCGTAGCCGAGCGCCGCGGTGCCGTAGTCGTCGAGCGCGGCGAGCGCACTCGCCGCAAGGCCTGCGAAGAGGTAGCCCACAGCCGCCGGGATCATCCAGCGCAGTGCGTCCGCGGCGGATGTGCGCGCCTCTTCCGATCCGTCGCCGGTGAGAACCTCGGCGAGCGGACCTGCGCCGATCTCGGCGACCAGGATCAGCGGCAGCGCGAACACGGCGAGAGCGAGCGCGTAGCCGGCGACCTCACCGGCGAGCCGCCCTCCGTCCCGCGCCTGTGACAGTTGCGGCAGAACCGCCACCCGTATCGCCTGGGCCGCGATCGCGATGACGATGAACAGCCCGTACGCCGCAAGCAACCCGTCCGTTTCCTCCGAACGACCGAACTCTCTGGCGATCACGACTCCAACTGCGGCTGCGACCCCGGACACCAGGAGCATCGATGCGGCCGTATAGACGCCGGCGCGGAGAGAGCCCGAGCCGGGGGAGTCTGTACGCTTGCTCACCGACGCGGAAGCGTACGCACGATGCCGAACGACACTCTCTGGACAGGGGCCACGCTCGACGACCTCCGCCGCGAGTTCGGCGACGTCTACGAGGGGCGCACCGTGCTCGTCACAGGCGCCGACGGCTTCATGGGCTCGCACCTGACGGATGCCCTGGTCGAGCTCGGTGCCACGGTCCACGCGTTCGTCCGGGCAACCTCGAGCGGTGCACTGAACAACATCCGACACCTCCGCGGCCGTCTCAAGGTGCACTTCGCGGACCTCACCGACCGGACCTCGGTCGACTACCTGATGCGAGAGCTGCGGCAGGCACCGGATCGCCCGTACGTGTTCCATCTCGGCGCACAAGCACATGTGGGCGAGTCGTGGCACCGTCCATACGAGACGGTCGCGGCGAACGTCCTGGGCACGCTCAACCTCCTGCAGGCGGTCGTCGACTGGGAGCTCGAGCTCGAGAAGTTCGACACGGCCGGAACGTCGGAGGAGTACGGAAACGTCCGAGACGGGGTCTCGCACCACCACGACTTCGACGACGCAGGCGGACTGATCCTGCACGAGCGCTCGCCGATCAATCCGAAGTCGGTCTATGCGACGTCGAAGGTCGCGGCGGACTTCCTGACGATGAACTACTTCGACGCGTTCGGCGTCCCGGGTGTCGTGACGCGGATGTTCAACAACTACGGACCACGCCAGAACCCGCGCTACGTGACGGGGACGATCGTGACGCAGGCGCTGACCCGGGAGACGATCGAGCTCGGAAACCTGGAGCCGATGCGCGACTTCTGCTTCTGCACGGACGGCGTGCGCGGACATCTCGTCGTCGCCGCGCGGGGGGTTCCCGGAGACGTCTACGTGTACGGGCAGGGAGAGAACATCGCGATGCGCGAATGGGCCGAGCTCATCATCCGGATCGGGGAGGAGGCAGGCTTCTGGCCCGACGACCGCCGCGTCGCCTCGACCGAGTCACGCTTCCGGCCGGGCTCGAGCGATGTCCTCGCGCTCCGCGTCGGCCACGAGAAGCTCACGCGCGAGACGGGCTGGGAGCCGATGGTCTCGTGGGAAGAAGGCGTCCTGCAGACCATCCGCTGGTACGCGGAGAACCGCGAGCGCTGGATCGGGCGGGTGGACTGGCTTCCGACCGGAACTCCCCTCAGGACGTAGGCGAGTGAACAGGGCCGCCGCCTACTGGGGGGCGGTAGCTCTCATGCTCGCGCTCCTCGCGGGCATCGGGGTCGAGAACGCGCGTGTGTTTCCCATTTACGGCGGCTACGACGAGGCCGAGCACCAGGCGTACGCGGACCTCCTCATACACGAGGGATCGATCCCGGGCTCCGAGACGCGTGGGGAGTACTACACACCGCCCGGCTTCTACGCCGTCGCCGGGCTCGGGACACTGGTCGCAGAGGAGATCGGGGCCAGCGAGCCGTGGAAGGTCGGCCGCGGGCTGAACGTGCTCTGGGTGCTCGGGACCGCCGTGCTCACCCTGCTCATCGCCCGCCTGCTGTTTCCCGGCCGCCCGGCGCTCCAACTCGCAAGCCTCGGCTTCGCCGCGTTCGTGCCGGTCGTCCTGAAGACGGCCGCGATGTTCCATCCCGAGCCTTTCAGCCTCTTCGTCTCGACTGTCGCTCTGTATCTCGCGGTTCGCCTGTTCGTCCAACGCTCCTTCGGTCTCCTGCCGGCGATTCTGCTGGGCGTCGCCCTGGGCGCGGCGCAGCTCATCCGTGCCTTCACCATCGCCACCTTCGCCGCCGTGGCGCTTGTTTTCGCCGCCGCCGTTGTCGTCAAATACGCTCCGCGACGCCAGCTCCTGACCACCTTCGCAGTCGTTGCGGCGGCGACCGCGCTCGTCGCGGGCCCGTGGTACCTCCGCCAGGCGGTCAAGTACTCGAACCCGGTCTTCGACCAGCCGACGCCCGAGGCGCCCGTCTGGGAGCGTCGCTCCGTCGCTTTCTACACCGCGCTCGGGCTCCCCGAGGTTTTCACCGACCCGATCCGGCCCAACTACGTCAACAACCTCCTGCCCATCGTCTACTCGGATCTCTGGGGCGACTACTGGGGAAACTTCCGCTGGGGCGCGCCCACACCGCCGACGGCGGAGGTGGACCGTCAGCTGACGCTGCAGAGCGAGCTCGGCCTCGCGCCGACGGCGATGGCGGTCGGCGGCTGGATCGTTCTGCTCGTCGGCTCCCTTCGGCGGCGAGCCTTCGATCCGGGGAGGCTCGCGGTAGCGCTGCTGCCCTTGTTCGGGCTGCTCAGCTTTCTCTACTTCACCGTCAGCTACCCAACGCCTGACGGCGACGTGATCAAGACGGTGTACATGTTGATCACCGTTCCCGGATGGGCGCTCGGGTTCGGTTACGCGGTCGACAAGTTGTCACGCAATGCCTTTGCCGGCCTCGCCGTAGCCGTCTTCCTCGTCGGCTCTCTCGCACTCAGCCTCGGATTCCTGATCTTCGACAGCTCGCTGACCGGGATCTTCTGAGGCAGCCCGGGCTCCTCGATACGCTGCCCGTGTGCGAATCCTCGTCACCGGCGGCGGAGGCTTCCTCGGGTCGCAGCTCGTCGAGCGGCTCGAGAGGGACGGCCACGAGGTCGTCGCCGCCCGGAGCGCGGAGTACGACTTGACCTCGATGGACGACACCGCGCGCATGTTCGACGAGGCGCACGCAGAGCTCGTCTTCCATCTCGCCGCCGAGGTGGGAGGCATCGGCGCGAACCGCGCGAACCCCGGTCGCTACTGGTACGCCAACCTGATGATGGGCGCGCACGTCCTCGAGCAGGCCCGGCTCCACGAGACGCCGAAGGTCGTCATCGTCGGAACCGTCTGCGCGTACCCGAAGTTCGCCCCCATCCCGTTCCGCGAGGAAGATCTCTGGAACGGCTATCCGGAGGAGACGAACGCACCGTACGGAGTCGCCAAGAAGACGATCCTCGTCGGCGCGCAGGCCTATCGCGATCAGTACGGGCTGAAGAGCGTCTTCCTCCTCCCGACGAATCTCTACGGACCGCGCGACAACTTCGACCTCGAGACCTCGCACGTCATTCCGGCGCTGATCCGGAAGATGCTGGAGTCGGAGGACGAGGTCGTCCTCTGGGCCGACGGCTCGCCGACGCGGGAGTTTCTCTACGTCGAGGACTGCGTCGAGGGTCTGGTGCTCGCGGCGGAGCGCTACGACGGGCCCGAGCCCGTGAACCTGGGCGCGGGGAAGGAGATTTCCATTCGCGAGATCGCGGAGCTCATCGCCGACGTGACGCGGTATCGCGGCCGCATCGTCTGGGACACGACGAAGCCGGGAGGCCAACCGCGGCGCAGCGTCGACGCGAGCCGGGCACGCGACCTCTTCGGCTTCGAGGCGCGAACGCCGCTGCGCGAAGGAATCGAGCGCACGGTCGCGTGGTATCGCACGGCGCGCGTTGGTGTCGGTCACTAGCGCTTCCGTCGCTGCCGCCCGCGGGGCGGGTCGAGGGCTCGACACGCTTATCGAGCGTCCGCGCATCGTTCTCGGCACGCTCATCGTCGCCCAGATCGCCGCGGTCGCGGGTCTCGCCTTCTCCGTCGCCCACAACAGCTGGGTGTACTTCCAAGGCGGGGACCAGATCGGGTTCTCGACCACGGGCTGGCTCGTGGGCCGACTCGAGCTGCCGCCGACCGAGGCCGGCTATCTCTGGCCGTTCGTCCAGGCGCCGATCACGTGGTTCACAGGCCCGACGTATGCCCAGGCGCTGCCCACCCTGGTGCTACTCGACGTCTTCGTTCTCGGCCCGCTCGCGCTCCTCTGCGTCTACGGGCTCGCCGCGCACGTCGGCGGGCGCCTCCTCGGCTACTGGGCCGCCTTCCTCTGGGTGATCGCTCCGTTTGCTGCGATTCCCATGTTCGTCGAGCGCTATCAGGAAAAGTGGGTCGACCACTTCCTCCCGCAAGCCCTGGGATTGACGGCGATGGCGGACTTTCCCTCGATGGTGCTCGTCCTTGCCTCGGCGTACTTCCTGGTCCGCTCTCTGTCACCCGCCCGGGTCTGGGATGCGGCGTTCGCGGGTGCCCTTCTCGGAGCCGCGGGCGGGATGAAGCCGCCGAACCTGCTCATGGGTGTGGGAGCAGCTCTCGCCTATCTGGTCGCGCGGCGCTGGCGCGAGGGTGTGGCGTTCGGCGTAGCCGTGGTCCCCGCGCTGCTCACTCTCGCGCTCTGGAAGTACCGAGGGCTGGGCGAGCTTCCGATCGTGGCCTACGATCACGTTCGACTCGCGGCCGGATCAGGAGTCGTCGCCCTCGAGCTCGACCGCTATCTGGAACTCGACGTCGACCACTGGCGAAACCAGATGGATCAGCTCCGGGAGTTCTTCTGGAGCGCCCGGTTCCCCCAATGGGCGCCGTTCGCGGGCGTGATCGCGGTCGTCCGCGCCCGACGCGGCGCCGTTGCGGCTCTTCTCGCGGGCTGGCTCGGCGCGTTCATCCTCGTGAAGGGATTTTCCGACCGGGCGGACATCCAGGCGAACACCTTCTGGCGTCTGCTGATGCCTGCGTGGCCCGCGTACCTGATTCTCTTCGCGTCGATCCCACTGCTCGTGCCGACGCTCGTGCGGAGGCTCGGAGATCGGGCGAGCTCCCCGGTAACGAGATCGGTCGCACCCCGTTGGGCCGTGCTCACGGTCGTCCTGACCGCCGCCATCCCGGCCGTCGCGACGGCCGCGGCGAGCCGCATCGAGCCGCCGACCCCCGCCGTCGTCCAGGAGTCGCCAACCGGGAACATCCTGACGCCGGTCGACGAGGGGATCGAGGTCACGACGCAGCGCACCGACGGAGGCCGGAAGGTGACCTGGACGACGGGATCGTGGCGCGCGGATGTCTTCTACCGCGTATACCGCACCGATCGTCCCGGCGACGACGTCCTGTGCGCGCTCTCCGCAGGCGCAGCATGGTCGTGCTATCTGCGGACCACCCCGATCCACACGACGAGGGAGACCGAGTTCGTCGATGCCTCGCCTCCCGCCGGTGCCACCTATCGGATCGGGGTCGGCACGAACTGGGCGAACGACCCCGAGCAGGGAGACATCTTCGTCTTCAGTCCGCCCTCGGCGCCGTAGCACCCAGGCGGCCGACCCGCTCCTCGAGGAGCGCGATCCGCTGCGCGAGCTCCACGTTCTCGTCCGTCAGCTTCGAGATCACCGTCGAGTAGTGGAGCAAGACGAGGAGGATGAAGAGCGTGGCGACCGCGAAGAGCACCGCCGGCGGATAGGTCTCTACACCGACCCAGCCTGCGATCGTGTTCAGTGCGCTTCGCCACGCGGAGAGGACGAGGAGGACGACCCCGGTCGCGAGCCAGAGCAAGGCATAGCGCTCCTTCAGCCTGCGCCCGCGGATCAGCTCCAGGACGACGAGGATGAGGAGCAGCGAGGCGACGACACCGACGATCGACGCGCGGAGCGGCGTCATCGCGACGTGCCCTCGAGGCGCGGGTATCGCCGCAGGCTGGACACGAGCAGCGCGAGCATGACCTTGACGATGTAGTACAGGGAGCGGACGAACGTGATCGAGGACGCTCCCGTCTCACGCTCCCGCATGTCCACCTGGACCTGTGCGAGACGGAGCCCGCTGCGCACCGCAACGAGGGTCGCCTCGACCTCCGGATAGTCGTGCGGGTACTCGGCTGCGAAGAGCTCGATGCCGACACGGTCGAGTGCAACGAAGCCCGAGGTCGTGTCGGTGACGGGCTGGCCTCCGAGGAGCGACACGAGTCGGGCGAAGACGCGGATCCCGACGCGCCGGGCAAAGGGCGGCCGATACGGGCCCCCCGCCTCGACGAACCTGGAGCCGATCACGAGATCCGCGTCTCCCCATTCGATGGGCTCGAGGAGCTTCCCGATCTCGCCGGCGACATGCTGTCCGTCTCCGTCGAGGCGCACTGCAAGGTCATAGTCCTGCTCGAGCGCATACCTGAAGCCCGTCTGTACGGCGCCCCCGATGCCCACGTTGAACGGGAGCCGCAGGACCGTTGCCCCGTGCGCCGCCGCCGCCGCCGCCGTGTCGTCGGACGACGCGTCGTCGACGACCACGACATCGATGGCGGGATCGAACTCGCGAATCTCGTCGACGACCTTCCCGATCGCGCCCGCCTCGTTGAACGCGGGAACCACGGCGACGGTCCGCTTGCTCATGGGCCAACCTCCGTCCGCCTATGAGCGTGGAGGGGTGTGGGGAACCCGTCTGCTCTTGCTTGAAGGAGGGGGCTCGCGGGGGAACCCATGCGTTCATATCGTGGGCGAAACCACGTTTCCCCCACGACCGCGAGCCGAAGGCGAGCGTTCATGCTGCCGCGGCAGGAACGTGAAGCCCGACGAGCTCGAGCAGGCGGCGCGCCCGGTGCGCGTACGTGTGCTCGTCGAGGACGCGCTCGCGCGCGCGGCGACCCATCTCCTCCGCCTGGCCCGGATCCGCGAGTAGCTCGCGGTACGCCGCGAGTGCCTGCTCGCTCGTCTCGACGACGATCAGCTCACGCCCAGGCTCGAACCAGCGCTCGATTCCGGCATGAGGATTCGAGACGATCGCAGCCCCCGACGAGGCGAGCTCGAAGGGCCGCGCGGTGGACGAGGCGGGGACAGTCGCATGCGGGCGTCTCGTCATGTTGAGGTTGACGCGGGCGGCGGAGATTGCTCGAGCGAAGACGTTGAAGGGGATGTCGCCCAAGAGTCTCGCCAACCCGAAGTCGCCCTGGAAGTCGAGACCGCCGAGGGCGAAGTCGAGCTCGGCCGACACGCGGGAGGGCTCTCCGACCATCGCCTCCATCCACTCGCGCCGGAACTTGTCCCCGTATCCGTAGAAGAAGACGTCGACCTCCTTCTCGACCTGCTGCGGGGAGAAGAACTCCGGGTCCGCGGCCCAAAAGACCGTGTCTGCGCGACGCGCACCGAGCTCGAGAAGCCGCCCGATGCCGCCCTCGGAGTTGGAGAGAACGAGGTCGTATTCGGACGGATCCGCTCCGTGGTACGGGTTGAAGCCCGTGTCCATGCCGCCGTACTCGGGCAGGCTCATCGGCACATCGCCGTCGTAGAAGACGACCGGGATTGCGTAGCGCTCGCGCAGAGCCGTGGGGATCCCGCGAAAGTGCGCCATCGGAACGGTGAAGACGACGATCGCGTCGGGCAGCTCTCGCTCGATCAGCCGCTCGAGATGACGCAGCCAGCGGGGCATGACCCAGCGGCTGATCGTCTCGCGCGTGAGGCGATCGAAGTCGCTCTCCTCGGGGTTCGCTTCCTCCCTGCGCAGGTAGCGATCACCCTTCAGCCGTGCGAGCACGCCTCGGACCGCAGCGTACGACTCGCCTTCGCGATAGGTGGGGTTCGGCGCGACGCGCCACCACGGCGACTCCACCGGTCGCCCGCGGTACGGCGTGACGACGAGATCGACGCCCGCCTCGTACATCCCCTTCCACAACTGCCACCAGGCCGGAGTGCAGCCGTAGCGGAAGTCGAGGTCGATCGCGGACGCCACCGCGAGAATCTTCGGTGTCTTCAGTGGTGCCACCGTAGGGCGCCCAGTGTAGGCCGCAAGACCTCGCGGATCCGCTCCAGTCCTGTCAGTACGCGCCCCGCCGCTTGAGAACCGCCGGGATCGTCTTGACGATGATCGTGATGTCGAGCCAGATCGACCAGTTCTCGAGGTACGTGAAGTCGAGCCGCACTAGGTCGTCGAACGTCAGCCCCGAGCGGCCGGAGATCTGCCAGAGCCCGGTCATGCCGGGCAGCACCGCATAGCGGGTACGATGCCAGTCCTCGAGCCGCCGATAGTCGCGGAGCGGCAGCGGCCGCGGGCCAACGAGGCTCATCTGCCCCCGAAGGATGTTCACGATCTGCGGGATCTCGTCGAGGGAGAGACGCCTGAGCACGCGTCCGACACGCGTGACCCGTGGGTCGTCGCGGATCTTGAAAAGCGCTCCTTCCGCCTCGTTCGCCGCCTCGAGCTCCGGTTGGAGCTCCGCGGCGCCGGTGATCATCGTGCGGAACTTGAGCATCCCGAACTCGCGCTCGCCGACGCCGATCCGCCGGTCGACGAAGAAGACCGTTCCCTTCGACTCGAGCTTGATCGCGAGTGCGATTAGCAGCCAGAGGGGGAGACCGAGGACGAGGAGGAGGAAGCTGACGATGAGGTCGAAGGCCCGCTTGACCGCCCAGTCCGAGCCCGTGAGAACGGGAGGTCGGAGCTCGAAGAGGGGAGCGCCCTGTCCCGGCACGTACTCGCCACGCTGTACGAGGAGCTCCGTGGTGTCAGGCGCGAGACGGACGCGGATGCCCTTCTTGTGCGCCTGCTCGACGACATCCAGCACCGCGTGCTCCTCGAAGTCGGCCTCGGCGAGGATCACTTCGTCGGGTCGAGTCTGCTCGAGGACACGTGCCAGCTCCTCGCGTGGGCCGAGGAGGCGCACGCCCGGGACGCTCTCCTGCGAGACGGCACCGACGAACTCGTAGGTGAGGCCGCCGCGCGCCGCTGCGAGCGAGCGTCTCAGGCGGGCAAGGCTCTCGCCCTCGCCGACGAGAACCACCCGGCGCCTGATCCCCGCCATCCGCATCAGCTCGAGTGAAGCGGACTCGTAGGCGGATCGGAGTAACGAGATCGCGATGGCGGCAGCGACGACCGAGGTCGGGATCAATCCCGAGGTTGCGAAGTCGTAGCCCGTGCCGAGCCCGAAGGCGAGCACGATCAGCGCGACGACGATCAGGGAGGCCAGGATCCGCCCGGCGCCCGGGCGTCGCTCACGAACGCGGTAGAGCCCGGCCTGCGCGAAGACGAGGACGGTGATCGGGGCCGCCCACTTCAGCCATTCCGCAGGCCCCTCCCGCCAGAGGAGCCCCCACAGGATGTCACCGTCGCCGCGGACGAGCTGGCGCACCACGAGCGCCGCGTACATACCGAGCGCGAGGCCGACGACGTCGAGAACGACCAGGGCCATGATGGAGAGTGACCGCCGGACGATCGACAGGATCGGCCGGCGCGAGAGGATGTAGAGACGCGAGGCGCGGACGTCGTCCCGCTGCGGCGGGGGCGAAGAGGGCGGCGTTGGAGCCGGCGGAGCGGCCTTGACCACCTGTGGATCTTAGAGCCGCGCCACGTCGTTCCACGCGATTTCCGGGACTTCTGACTCGAACGAAGCGGCGAGTGCGTCGAGGTCGCTCACGTGCGACCTGCCTCTGAGAAGCCCGAGGAGCAGGGGGAGGATGGCACGCCGACGGAAATCCAAGAGGTCGGTGTCGTGGAGGTACGCGTGCACGACGTCCGGTAGCGCCGCTCGACGCATGAGTGAACGGGCGAGGCTGCCGAGCGAGTGCGTCGTCGGGACCGCGAGCAGACGACGGCTCGACGGCAGCCGTATCCGGGCCGGGCTCGCGAGCGTCGCCCACGCCGCACCGGGCGGCAAGTAACCCGGCCGCTCCCGCCGCGCGGTGCAGTCGACGTACCCGAGCTCGGCACACGCTTCCGCGACCTCGGCGTCCGTGTACCAGCCTCCGCCGCAGAAGACGGTCGGCGCGAGGCCGAGCTCGCGCAAACGGCGCCCCTCCGCGAGTACCCGTTCCCCGGTCCCGCGGGCCGTCGGGCGCGCGTGGTCCGGCGCCGTCCAGTGCGTGTGGTGGCCGAGCGGCCCGCGGGCAGACGCCTCCCGCGCCCGCTCGAGCCAGCGACCTTCGTCCTCGCCCGCCGCAGGATCGGGCGGCCGCAGGAGCGCCGCGATCGCGAATCCTGCCGGTCGCCGCTCCTGGAGGGCCGAGAAACGCGCCCAGACCTCGTCGTCCAGAAGTCGTTCGACGTGACAGGAGACGACCGCGTACCGTTCGCGCGTCGTGCCGCCCATGCCCGCGGAAGTATCGTCCGCCAACCCGCTGCGCCGCCTCGCTCCCTTCCTCGTCGTCTCACTGGCGGCGGCACTCCCGCGGCTCGCGGTGCTCGCGCGGGAGCGGGAGACGATCCTCGAGGAGTTCGTCGACAAGAGCGATCGCTTCGCGACGACGCTCGTCGAGAGCGGTACCTTCGGCTTTCTTCCCGGCGTCCCCTCCGCCTACACCCAGCCGCTGTACGGGTGGTTCCTCGCAGGGCTCTACTGGCCCTTCGGCCACTCGTGGCTCGCGGTCGGGCTCGCGCAGACGGTAATCGCGATCGTGACGGCGGTCGCCGTGCTGGAAATCGGGACGCGGCTTCGCTCCACAGGTGTCGGCGTCACCGCGGCGCTGCTCACGACGCTTCATCCCTACGTCGTCTGGCACGACGCGCACCTGAATCGAGAGGTGCTCGACGGGCTCGCGCTGGCATTGCTCGTCCTGCTCGCGGTGCTCGCCTACGAGGACCGGTCGATCGAGACGGCGGCGGCGACCGGAATCGTCGCGGGGGTCGCGATCCTGGGAAATGCGCGCCTCGTGCTCTTGCCCTTCCTGCTCGCCTTCTACGTCGCATGGCGTCTCCGCCCAGGACGGGCGCTCGTCACCGGGCTCGTGGTCGTCGTCGCGGCAGCCGTCGCCGTCACGCCGTGGGTGGTGAGGAACGAGGCCGAGGTCGGCTGCCTCGCGATCACGACCGATACGCGGGCGCTGTGGAAGGCCAACAACCTGAACACCTACGACCTCCTCGACCGCGGCAAGTGGATCGACGACGTTCCGGAGCTCCCCGGCGCGCCACCCTGGCCCGAGCTGGCGGCGGACCTCACCCTCGCCGGGACGCCGACGAGGGTGGACGAGTGTGCCCAGATGCGGCTGTACCGAGACGAGGTGCTGGACTTCTGGCGGGAGCATCCCGGCGAGAAGGCGAAGCTCTCGGAGCAGGCGGTGCGGATGCTCTGGAGCCCGAAGTCGACGGTCGAATCGGACAACGGGGACGGAGGCGGCCTCTCCGGGACCTCGCGCGACACGGTCGAGCCCGTCTTCATGGTCGTGCTCTACGTGCTCGCACTCGGAGGGCTCTTCGTCGCGCCGCGACATTTCGCAGTACTCGCCTTGCTCCTCTTCGCGTACAACACCATCGCCGCAATCGTCTTCGCGGGTGCGGTGCGCTACCGGGCGCCCTGGGATTTCGTGCTTGCGCTCCTCGCGGCGTTCGCGCTGGTGGCGATCTGGGACCGCGTGCGCAGCCGACTCGGCTACTCGAGATCCGAGTCGAGTATGGCCCGGTAGAGCTCCTCGATCCGCTCCGCAGAACGCTCCGGCGGGAACTCGGCGAGCGCTCGCGTCCTGCCGGCGCTGCCCATCGCGGCCGCACGCTCGAGGTCCCCTGCGAGGACGACCATCGCGTCGGCGAGCGCCTCCGCGTCCGCGGGCGGGACCACGATACCCGTCTCGCCGTCCGCCACGATCTCGGGCAACCCTCCGACGGAGCTCGCAATGACGGGCCTGGCCCGCTCCATCGCCTCGAGCGCGACCATCCCGAAGCCCTCGCCGAGCGAGGGGACGACGACGATTGCCGCCTGCTCGACGGCGTCCTGGATCGGGGAGACGAAGCCGAGGAAGCGCACGGCCTCCTCGATCCCGAGCTCGCGCGCGAAAGCCTTGAGCGCCGGCTCGAGCGGCCCCCTCCCTGCGATATCGAGCGCCAGACCGGAAACGCGTCCCCGCGCCTGTGCGAGTGCGCGCAGCAACACGAGATGGCCCTTGATCGGGATGAGACGGCCGATGCAGAGAAGTCGCGGCTCCGATCCTTCGTATCGGCGGACGCCGTCGCGTGCCGAGATGCCGTAATGGACGATCTCGAACGTCTCCTCGTCGAAGCCCTCCGTCTCGGCGAGGTAGTGCGCAAGGCCCTGCGAGATCGCGATGTGCACGTGGGCCAGCGACCCGACCGTGCGGTCGGCGAGCCCGAAGAAGCGACCCTCACGGAACTCGTTGAATCCATGCTTCGTGGAGAGGCGTAGCGGGACCCTGCTCATGGCTCCCGCGAGCTGGCCGTACACGTCCGCGTGCACGAGGTGCGTATGGAGGATGCGCGGCCGCTCTCGCGAGAGGTGCGTGACGACCTCGCCGAACGCGATCGGATCGACGTCGGCCCGAAGCTTGATCGCGTCGAGTGGGACGCCACGGGCTTCGAGCTCCCGCGCGAACTCCCACGCGCCGGGCTCGTCCTCGTGAAGCATCAGGAACCGGACGTCCCAGCCTCGCGCGTGCAAGTCGGGTAGAAGCTGGAGCAGGTGCGCCTCCGAGCCGGAGATTCCTGCGACCTTCTGCGTGTGCAGCACCATCCCGGTCGTCATGCGATCCCTGCGGCCTCCAGAACGCCTTTCGCCCACGACTCCACCGAGTGATTCTCCGCCACACGCTCGCGAAGCCTCCGGCCGAGCGCGGCCCGTGCCTGCGCGCTGAGGGCTGCAAGCCCCCGGATCCGATCGGCGAGCTCGCCGGGATCCTCCCGCGCGAAGCGCTGAGCAGGGTCGAGCAGCGAGTCGAAGACGGGATTCGAGGCAAGCACCGGGACGCACGCTGCGGCGGCTTCGTAGACGACCTTGTCGGGCGCTCCGGCGCGCATGTTGTTGACAAGCGCATCGTGCGTCGAGAGCAAGGTGGGGACCTCGGATCTCGGTATCGCGTCCGCAAGCGTCACCCGTCCGCCCAGCCGGAGATCGGCGGCGAGCCGCTCGAGCGCCGCGCGGTGTGCATGTTCCTCGTTCGACAGCGACGGCCCGTGGACGTCGAGCTCGACCGCCTCGCCTGCGGAGGCGACCGCCCGGAGCACGGTGTCGAGCCCTTTCGCGGGCGAGTAGCGGCCGAGCGCGAGCAGGCGCAGCCCGCCCTCTGAGTCGCGCGCCGCGGAGCACGGGAACTCGGCCAGGTCGATGCCGTGCCCGATCGCCCGGAGCTTCCGCGTGGACAGGGGGAAGGACCGCTCGTCGACCGAGAGGACAGTGGTCGAGGCGCGCTCCGCCGCGCGTAGAAGACGGCTCGCCCGCCAGTGCGTGAACCAGAGGAGGAGCGGGATTCGGAGCGGGCGCACGAGCGGCGCGGCGAGAACGGCGTAGATCGGGCACATGTGGGCGACGACGACGCCGCCGCGCAGGCCTCCGAGCTCACGCGCGAGCGCCACCTCGAACCTCGCTCCCCTGCCTGCCTTGCGCGCCGCCCGAAACGTGCGGACACGGCAGTTGCCGGGGAGGACGCCCGGGACGACACCGTCTGCCAGGACGACGACCTCGGACACCCCTGAAGCGAGCGCGGCGATCTTCGGCACGGTTGCCGCGAGCGCCGGGTGGTCGGGATCGACCTGCTGCGTGATGAAGACGAGCTTCGGCACTGGTGGAGGCTTGATGTGAATTCGGAGCGACTGCGGCCGCGAAGCGGCCGCGCTTTAGGGATTTTCGCGCGACCGGGATCCGCGCGAGCGGATCCCGGTCGTGCGCACTAGAAAAAGTCGAAGTCGCCGAGCGTGAAGTGCCAGGCGTCTCCTCGCTCGTCGAGGCGCGCGCCGTCGCGAAGGACTTTGCCGATGAAGCGGAGGCGCTTGTTCGTCGGCGCGAAACCGGACGCGACGAGCGCACGCCGCTCGACACGGGAAGGAGGGGGCAGGAGCACGAGCGCATCGGCACCTCCGCGCACCTCGGCGAGCGCGCGTGAGAGGAGCGCTCTCGTCTCACCAGAGGCTCCGGGAGCAACCACGAGGTCGGCGAGAAACCCCGCAGACACGCCGTGCTTGAACGTATGCCCGACGACGGCGACGCCCGCGAGAGCTCCGCCTCTGAATGCGCCGAAGCACCGGTAGTCGCGGGGCGAGTCCAGGTAGCGCCAGTTGAAGTACTCGGCGTCCCGTACGAAGTGGTTGCCGTACGCCGCACCCGCGACCCTTCCCAGGGCGTCCATCCCGGGCCCGAAACGCTCGACGGTACGGACCTCGAGCCCGCGGTGGACGCGCGGGGACGGCTCCGGGGGACGAAGTCCACCCCGCTCCCCTGGGCGCCCGAGGAGGTACCGGACCACCGCGCCCGCACGCAGGGGTCGAGCCCAGAGGCGAAGCCGCGGCAGATCCGTCCACCCGAGACGCCGCATGAAGATCGGGTACGAGGCGCCGTTCGGGAAAGTCACGGTCAGCGGTGAGCCGGCCTCGGCTGCCGCGGACTCGTTCTCGAGCTCGAGCGTCGAGAAGACGCCCTGCCCGCGGTAGCGGGGATCCGTCGCCACGTTCACCGGTATTGCGAGCCTCGTCTCGGTTCCGTCGAGCGCAGTCCGGAAGTAGCTCATCGCGGCGACTCCCACGACCTCGCCGGCATCGACCGCGAGCGAGACGATCCCCTCGCCCGCGGGGTTCCGGTCGAACCACCAGCGGAACTCCTCGTCCGAGAGCTGCGTCGTGCCGACACGCTCGAGCAGCGCCACGAGGTCGGCGCGCCACTCCGGCGTGTAACGCATGGTGGTGAAGCTCATAAGCCAATGTCGATTGGCTTATGAGCGGCGTGTGGAGGGGGCGCGGGGGAACCGAGAGGTTTCCCCACGCTCTCAAAGAAGCAGGGGGTACGTGGGGGCAACATGGTTTCCAAGATCTTCTCGATGGCGAACGCGAGCCGGAGGCGAGCGTTGAAGCTCACCTCGTCGCGGTCCCGAGTGCGGCGTTCAGCGCCCGCCGGGCGTGCGTTCCGACGACGGTGTCCTTGACCGCGATCAGATCGCAGGCGCCGCGAAGGACGAGCTCGAATGTCCGCGGTGGATAGGGCTCGATGTTGTACCGGCGAAGCCGGAAGCGGTCGGTCGTGGGACCGTTCGCGCCGGAGACCGACGTGAACGCGAGCTTGTACCCCGCTTGCTGCACGAGGCTCGCATGCTCGGGCCGATAGTCGGCCTGCGAGCCTTTCACGAAGGCGAACGCCTCCACCTCCCGGCCGAGCCGCTCCTCGAGGCGAAGCTTCGAGATCGCGATCTCCCGGGTTGCCTCCGCAGGATCGAGGTCGGAGAGCGGCCAGTGCCCGATTCCGTGCGACTCGATGCGGAAACCCCCTGCCTCGAGCTCGGAGAGCTCGCCCCAATCGAGGGTTGGGTTGCGGACGCCGAGCGTGTGCAGGAGCTCCTCGTGCGGAAGCGGACGGGCATCGTCGAGATACGCGACAGGGACGAAGAGAACAGCCGGGTAGCCGTGCCGGCGCAACACCGGCAGCGCGTTCTCGAGGTTGTCGCGATACCCGTCGTCGAAGGTGATGAGCACCGCGCCCGGAGACAGCCTCGTTCCGAGCAGGTAGTGGTCGCGAACCGCATCGAGCGACACCGGCGTGTACCCGAGCTCGTCGAGGAGCTGCATCTGCTCGGCGAACACCGCCGGCGGGACCGTGGTCGGGTTCGGCGAGAGGTCGTTGACCTTGTGGTACATGAGCACGCGGAGGCTGCGCTCGGCCTGCCCGTCAATCGCTCCGAGCTCGTTCATCGTCTCGCCGATCGCGCGGTAGAGGCCGTTCTTCAGGAGCTGCTTCGCTCGGTCAGCGCGCATGCGTCTGAGTGTAGGGACTGCTAACCGACGGCCTTCTCGACCAGTTCCCGTATCTGCCGTGCGTACTCCTCGGGCGTCGCGAGCCATGGCCGGACCGCAGTACGCGCGGCGCCACCGAGCCGTTCCGCGAGCTCCCGATCCTGCAGCACGCGCACGAGCGCCCCCGCGAGCGCGGACGTGTCGCCGGGCGGGACGAGCACGCCCGTCTCACCGTCCGTCACGAGGTCAGGGATGCCGCCAACGCGGCTCGCAACGGCTCCTCGCCCGCGACAGAACGCCTCGACGACGACGCGCCCGAGCCCTTCGGACCGCGAGGGGAGCACGAGCAGGGTCGACTCGTCGAGTGCCCGGGCGACCTCGGCGGCCGGCAGAGCCTCTGTCCAGCGCGTCTGCCGCGGGAGGTCCGCGAGGAGGCGCGCGGGCACCTCGCGCAATGTTCCGCGCCCGACGATGTGAAGCGTCGCTTCGGGTACCTGCGGCGCTGCGAGACGCCACGCCTCGGCGAGGACGTCCACGGCCTTGTACCGCTCGAGGACGCCGACGAAGAGCGCGACCGGTCGTTCGGGCAGCGGCGCCGGCGGTGTGCCGAGAAACGGCTCGAGATCCATGAACGCGGCGAAGGTCGCGGTCGGTTGAGCACCCGCCGACCGAACGACACCCGACGTGTAGTCGGAGATCGTGCGCACGCCGTCAGCTCCTCGCAGGCCGCGTCGCGCGAGGGCGTCTCCGAGCGGGGAGAGTGCCTTTCGCAGCGGGGAGCCGTACAGCCGCGTGGCAGTCCCGGGATCCCCGTGGACGTCGGCCACCACGCGTGCGGGGGCTCGCGCGAGAGCCCGGCCGAGAAGGGCGAGCGCGGTCTCCTGACCACCCTGGGCGAGGACGACGTCCGGCCGGAAGCACCGGAGCTCCCGCGCGACTCTGAACGGGAGCAGCGCGTAGAACACGGCACCGTCGAGGAACCGCGGCCGCACGGGCCGAACGAGGCGGAAGCGCGCATCGCTCCCGTTCATGCGCCCGGCGCTCGCCAGTACCCGCACGTCGAGCTCCGCAGACAATGCGTCGAACTTCTGCTCGAGCGACGGGGAGAGGGGAAGCGAGTAGCGGCTCCGCCCGACCATGAGTAGCTTGCGCCTCATCGAGCCGCCACGCGCTCGAGCTCCTCTTCGATGCGCGTGAACACCGAGCTCTCGGTGTACGCCGCGACCGAGGCCGCTGCGTCGCGGCTCAGCCGCGCTCGCAGCTCCCCGTCCCGGAAGAAGCGCTCGATCGCCATCGCCAGCGCCCGCGGATCTCCGGGCGGGACGAGGAGCCCGTTCTCACCCTCCCGCACGACTTCGGGCACCCCGCCGACCGCGGTCGCGATCACCGGCGTCCCGACGGCGAGCGCTTCGACCACCGTATGCGGCAAATTCTCCCAGCACGAGCAGAGGAGCGACGCGTCGGCGGCACGGAACAGGCGCAGCACGGCGTCGCGCGAGACGCCGCCGAGAAACCGAGCACGGCTGTCGAGCCCGAGGGCGGCCGCGTGGCGTTCGAGATCCGTGCGGTCAGGGCCGTCGCCTGCGATCGCGAGGGTGACGCCCGGAACGGCGGCAAGAGCTTCGAGCCCGACACCGAGGGCCTTCTGCGGCCCAAGTCGGCCGGCGAAGGCGAGCACGAAGCCGTCCAGCCCGAGATCCGCGCGCACCTCGTCGCGGGAGGGAAGCGGAGGCGGCTCGGGGGCCGGGTTGGGGAGCACCGAGACCCGTGCAGGGTCGAGTCCCCAGCTCACCGCGATCTCGCGTAGGTACGCACTCGGGCAGAAGACGTGCGCCGCCCGGCGGAGAGCCCGGTTCCGCGTGCTCCGGAGAAACCTCAGGCGCGGGCCACCGCGGTGGTGCTGAAAGCTCTCCAGGGTGCCTTCGAAGCGTTCTGTCCGTCGTTGACGCTCGAAGACCTCGTCCGAAACGAGCTTGACCAGAGAAGGCCTGCGGGCGAGGGCGGCACCGATCGCCGCACGGCGGACCATGCTCGTCGCGTACACGACATCGCTTGCCGCTGCGCGGCGAGCGATAGAGGCGACGACCGCCGCATGTCGGACGCCAGGAGGGAGCGAGCGCGCGATCCAGTGCACGTCGTAAGGCTCCGGCGCCGGAGCACCAGACGCCGTGGTGACAACGGCAACGGTATGGCCGCGACTGCGAAGGAACCGGGCAAGCGCCGGTGCGTGACTCGCGGGCCCCCCTGGATCCGGCGGCCAGATCCCGGAGACGACGAGGGCCCTCACGGCATGCTCTCGCCCGCGAGGCGCGTTGGGTCCGAGCCCATGCTCACACGGAGGCGCGCGATCGCCACAGCCCAGGCGAGTGCGAAGACGACCGTGGCGACGAGCACCGCCACCGCCGCCCCGGTCGCGCCCCACTCCGCTCCGAGGACGGCGACGAGCGGAATGACGACGAGCGCCTCGAGGCCGTGGGTCACGATGCGAAGCTGGGGGCGGCCGATCGTCACGGGAAGGGACTTCGTCCAGCCGATGGCGAACTGGATCGCCGCGGCGAGCAGCGCGACCCGGGCGGCGTCGACCGCACCTCCGTACCGCTCGCCGAAAACGGTCTCGACCAGCCAGGGCATCGCGAAGAAGAAGACCGGCACGGCGACGATCATCAAGGCGCTCGCGCCGACCGTGTACTTCCGGATCCCCACGAGAATGCTCGCCCTACGGCCCCCCTCCCAGTCCCGCGTCTGCTCGGTCAACAGCACGAGGCGTGCGGGAGAGCTCGCGGCCGCGAGCCCGGTCTGCGGCGTCTGCGCGATCCGAAAGAGACCAACCTGCGTCGGTCCCGCGACGATACCGAGGATGAGGGGGACCGAGGTGGTCCGTATGGAGATGACGCCGGTGGCGAGCGTCGATTGGAGAACGAAGGAGCGGATGTGCGGAACGTCTTCGGCAAGCTCGCGTTCCGGCGCATGCGGAAACCGCCGCAGGGCCGAGAGCCCCATGATCGAGACCAGCGCCGTCGCAAGCACCTGAGCGACGACGATCGCAGCCAGCGCGGTGTTCACGCCGTGCGGTGCTCCGATGGCGATTGCGGCCAAACGCAGCCCTCCGGATCCCGCCCCATAGGCTCCGCGGAGGTCGTAGCGACCGTGCAGCAGAAGCGCCGTTGCGCCGACGTTCTCCGTCGATTGGACGAAGGGGAGCAGCGCTCCCGCCAGCAGCGCCTTGCCAACATCCTCTTCGCCGAAGACGGCGTCCGCGAACGGAGCGAGCACGACGAGGATCGCCGTTGCGAGAGCGCCACCGAGGAGCTTCAGCTGCAGCGTCACTCGAAACAGCCGCCGGAGCCGCCCCCAGTCCTCGCCCGAGACGTAGCGGAATCCGTACTTGGTGAGCGACTCCTCGACCGTCAGGTCGAGGAGGATCTGGAAGAAGCCCACGGCCGCGAGCGCCGTCGCGTACACGCCGAACTCCCGGAGCGAGAAGATGCGCGCCGCGACGATCGTGCCGACGATGCCGAAGGCGACAGCAGCGTAGAGAAAGAAAGCCGTCGCCGACCGGCGCCTCAGGAGACCCGCGTTCATCGGAAGGTCAGTGTAGGAAGAGGCCCAGGCGACGCCGTACCCGACCCTATAGTGCTCCTGGTGGCGACGCCGCGCCCGACCCCTCGCGCCTGGGCATGACGGGACTCGGCCTCGGCCGTTTCCTCGAGCGCGGCGCGACGAGGGCCTTCGTCCTCCTCGGAGCAATCCCGTTCCTGTTCCTGCACGAGCGCTACCAGCCGGAGGCGTCCTTCGGGCTCGGCTCGACGACGGTCGAGGTCCGGCTCTCGGACGCGGCCGTTCTCCTCCTTCTCGCGACCGCGCTCGTAACCGCCGTGCGCTCGGGAGCCGGTCGCCTGAGACCGGGGCTCTTCCTCTGGCTCACCGGAGCGCTGCTGCTCGCTTGGCTTGCGTTCGAGGCGTTTCGCCCGGTCTCGGTCGAGGACGACCTCTTCGCCGAGCACCTCGTCAGCGGCGCGAAGCTCGCCGAGTACGCGCTCCTCGCGCTCGCCGTCCCGCTGCTCGTCCGAAGTGTCGAGGACCTCACGATGGTGCTCGCCGGCACCGTCCTGTGGGGAGCCGTCGCGTCGGGGATCGCGCTGCTCCAGTTCTTCGGCCTCGACGTCTTCGGTGCCTGGAATCCGGGCTGGCGCCAGCCTTCCTTCCTCGGCCATCACGATCTCGCCGCCCTCGCTGCTCTCGGAATCAGCTTGGCCGCAGCGGGAATCCTCGTCGGGAGGCGAAGAATGCCGGCGGCAGGGCTCTTCGTCGTCGCACTGGTGGCCGGCATGCTCGGGCTCGTGGTCGCCGGCTCGGTCGCGGCCGCGGTCGGCCTCGCGCTCGGCGCCCTCGTCCTCGCACTCGCCTCCCGCAGGAGGTTCGCACCCTCACCACGCCGGCTCCTTGCGCTCCTGGCCGTGATCGCGATCGTGGCGGGCGGCGTCGTGGCTGTGCGCGGGGACGCGCTCGAGGACTTCCTCCGCTTCGTCGGGGTCCGGGGCGACGAGCCGCCTGTCGGAGTCGAGACCTACTCACAGCGGACGGTGCTCGCCTACATCGGCCTGCGCATCTTCCAGGATCACCCGATCGTAGGGGTGGGCTGGCAGCGTTCTTCGGAACCTGAGGAGTTCGAGCCTTACCTCGACGACGCACGCCGTCGCTTCCCGGACGTCGTGGATCTCGCGTTTCCCTCTGCCGAGCACCCGTGGGGCGTCCAGAATCTGTACATCCAGATGCTCGCCGACGCGGGCGTGATCGGATTCGCGCTCCTGCTCGCAGTGGGGGTCGCCGGGCTCGTCTTGGCCTGGCGAACGGTGACGCATGCGTCGACGCCGTGGGCCGTCGGCGCCGGGCTTGTCGCGCTCTGTGCGCTGCTCACGATCGCGGGTGAGTGGGCCTCGCTCGGCATCGTTGCGGGGATCCCGTTACAGGCTGCGCTTTGCCTCGTCCTCGGGCTGGCGGCTGCGGGGGCGGCGACCGTGGAGGAGGAGACGAGTGGCTAGCTCCTACCTCGAGCCGCCACGCTCCATGACGACCTACGCGGTGGGCGCCCCGCTCGTCCGCTGGCTGCGCGAGGAGGTCAAACGTGCCCACGAGGAGCTGGGCCGCTATCGCGTGCTCGACGTCGGCTGCGGGATCAAGCCGTACGAGGCGCTGCTCGAGCACTGCGACGATCCCGCGCAGGCCGTGCGCGAGCTGAAGCGCGTCACGAGCCCGGGAGGCCGCCTGCTCGCGTCGAGGCACGGAGTAATGTCGTACTACCCGTCGCCGACCGACTACTGGCGGCGGACGCACGCAGGGCTGGCGAAGCTCTTCACGGAGAACGCGGTCTGGTCGTCGGCTAGGGTGATCCCCGGCTCCGGCACGACCGCCTGCGTAGGGATGCTCGTCTCCATCAACCTCGACCTCGCCCTCCGGTACGCCCACGTTGGCGGGCTCGCGCGACCCGTCATCGCGGCGATCAACTGGACGGCCGGGGCGATCGACTCTCGCTGGTCACGGCTGCGCGATCCGACGCAGGGCGGAACGCTGTTCGCGAACTTCCACATACTCGCCGACGTTCCGCGATGAGGGTTCTCGTCACGGGCGGCGCGGGGTTCATCGGCTCGAACCTCGTCCGCGCGCTCCTCGAGCGCGGGGACGACGTCCGCGTGCTCGACAACTTCTCGACCGGAAGCCGGAGCAACATCGACGGTCTCGAGGTCGAGATCGTCGAGGGCGAGCTCCGCAGCTACGAGCGTGTGCACAACGCGGTTCGAGGCACCGAGATCGTCTTCCACCTGGGAGCGCTCGGTTCCGTGCCGCGGTCCGTGCAGGACCCGTTGACGTCGAGCGCGGTCAATGTCGAAGGCACGCTCAACGTGATGCTCGCCGCCCGCGACGAGGGCATCCGGCGGATCGTCTTTGCCTCCTCCTCGTCGATCTACGGAAATCAAGCCGAGCTGCCGCTGCGGGAGTCGATGGCCCCGGATCCGATCTCTCCGTACGGAGTGGCGAAGCTCGCCGCGGAGCGCTACTGCGTGAGCTTCAGCCGCGTCTATCACTCGTTCGAGACCGTCGTCCTCCGCTACTTCAACGTGTTCGGCCCACGCCAGGACCCCAATTCGCAGTACGCAGCAGTCGTCCCGCTCTTCATCAGCGCGATCGCGGCCGGAGAGCCCGTGACGATCTTCGACGACGGAGAGCAGTCGCGGGACTTCACGTACGTGGACAATGTCGTGCAGGCGAACCTTCGAGCAGCAGACGTGGAAGGCGTGAGCGGGCGCATCTTCAACGTCTCTGCAGGTGCGCCCGTGACCGTCAACGCACTGGCGGAGACCATCGGGCGCCTGCTGGACAAGCCCGTCGATCGCCGCTACCTGCCGCCGCGCGCCGGAGATCTGCGCGACTCGTGGGCGGACGTTGGCGAGGGACAGCGCGTGCTCGGATACGAGCCGACCGTCTCGCTCGAGGACGGGCTGCGAAGGACGGCCTCATTCCTGCTCGACGGAAAGGAGTAGTAGCCAACCATGGCACACAGCTTCGGATCGATCGACGAGCTCGGGGAGAGCTACGGGTTCCGGAAGGTGCGCCGGGCCCTGGGCGTGACGGCCTTCGGGGTCAATGCCGTCGTCTACCCGCCGGGATTCGTGGGTTTCGAGCACTACCACGACACCCAGGACGAGCTCTATTTCGTGCACTCCGGAACCGCGCGCGTCGAGGTCGGCGGTGAGGAGCGTGTGCTCGGGCCCGGCGGGCTCTGCCACGTCGAGTCGACGACCCCACGGCGCGTCTCCAACGCGAGCGAAACCGAGGATCTCGTGCTCCTCGTCGTCGGCGGCAAAGAGGGCTACGTCGAGCGCGACGGCCACATGGTCGACGAGGCCGACGTCGCCCGGCGCGCGGCCTTCGGACGCGCCTCCGACTAGCGCTTCACTGCGCTGAAGACGAGATCTCGCGCGAGCAGGCGGGGATGCAGACGCCTGTAGCGACCTCCGACGTACTCGAGCCGCACGTCCGCGAACGCGGAGAGCAGTGCCCGAACCTCGTCCGGCGCGTACATGTGCAGGTGCGTCGGGTCGTCCTCCGGCGGCCGTCCACGCAGGAATCGCAGCCGGCTCTGGATCCGGAATGCGTTCGGCACGGACCCGACGAGGACGCCGTTCGGCCTCAGGACCCGCCAGGCCTCGGCAATCACGGCCTCGGGAAAGCGCAGGTGCTCGAGGAGCTCGCCGGCGACGACGGCATCGAAGCTCGAGTCCCCGAGGGGCAGCGGCTCCTCGACGTTCGCGACGAGCGTCTCGATCCCGAGCTTGGCGGCCTTCTCGAGCGCCGCTTGGTCGACGTCGAGCCCGACGACCTCGTTCCCCTCGAGGAAGTGCCTGGTGAATGCTCCGGACCTGCAGCCGAGATCGAGGACCCGGTGCCCCCGGCCAATCGCGTGCTGGAAGAGCGGGATCCGTTCAGGGACGAAGACGAAGTCGCCCTCGTCCCGGCGCTCCCGATGATGCTTCTCGTACCGCTCCTGCAGGCTCACGCAGAGCCGACGGCAGCCTCGTGGCCGAGCGAGGCGATCGTGCGCCTCAGGCCCTCCTCGAGCGCGATCTCCGGCGCCCACTCGAGAAGTTGCGACGCGCGCGTGATGTCCGGCTGGCGCACCTGCGGGTCGTCGACCGGAAGAGCTTCGAAAACGATCTCGCTCGAGGAGCCCGTCATCCGGATGATCGTCTCGGCAAGGTCGAGCAACGTCTTCTCGTCGGGGTTTCCGAGGTTGACTGGGAGATGCTCGCCGGCCTCTGCGAGCAGCACGAGGCCGCGGATCATGTCCGAGACGTAACAGAAGCTCCGCGTCTGCGAGCCGTCGCCGAACACCGTCAACGGCCTTCCGGCGAGCGCTTGGCGTAGGAACGTCGGGATCGCACGCCCGTCATTCGGCCTCATCTTGCTGCCGTAGGTGTTGAAGATCCGCGCGATCGAGGTGTCCACACCCTGCTGGGTGTGGTAGGCCATCGTCATCGCCTCCGCGTACCGTTTCGCCTCGTCGTAGACGCCGCGCGGGCCAACAGGGTTGACGTTGCCCCAGTACGTCTCTGGCTGCGGGTGCACCCGCGGGTCGCCGTAGACCTCGCTCGTGGATGCGAGCAGGAACCGCGCGCGCTTGAACTTCGCGAGGCCCAGCGCGTTGTGCGTCCCGTAGGAGCCCGCCTTGAGCGAGTGCAGGGGGAGCCGCAGGTAGTCGATCGGGCTTGCGAGCGCGGCCAGGTGATAGACGAAGTCGAGCGGCTCCGCGATCGCGATGTGCTCGATGACGTCGTGGTGCAGAAACACGAACGCGTCGTCTCTGAGGTGCTCGATGTTCGCGAGCGAGCCGGTTTCCAGGTTGTCGACGCAGATCACGCGCTGACCTCGCTCGAGTAGCGCCTCGCAGAGGTGGGAGCCGAGGAACCCGGCGCCCCCCGTCACGAGTGAGGTCGGCATCGGCGCGATGCTAGTCGAGGATCCGCGGGCGATGCGAGGACGAGTACACGTCCTTGCGGAGGATGAGGCCGTCGCGGAACGGGAAGATGTCGACACCGTCCCACTCGAGCCTCCGTCCGTCCCTGTCGGTCGCCGTCGCTGTCCACTCGCTCACGACGAGGGCGTCGCGGGCGTACAGCCTTCGCCCGCGGAACGCGAGGTCGGGCCAGTTCCGGAAGATCTCGGCGATATGCGCACGAACGGCCGCGCCCTCCACGACTTCGCCTGCAGTGTGGTTCGCGAAGACCATCTCCGGGGCGTGGAACTCGACGATCGCGTCGACGTCGTGTGCGTTCCAGGCGTCGTTGTAGCGCCCGATCGTCTCCTTGAGGTCGGCGGCCGCGTCGCTCACGGAGCGAGTATCGCAGAGCGATACATTGACAAGCATCAATATGTTTGCCATGATCATCCATCGATGATCTTCGATGTATTGGAGGAGCAGAGATGACGACCGATCTGCGCGACGAGGTGCGAGAGCGCTACGCGGAGGCGGCACGAAGTGTCGCCGAGGGGAGCGGGTATGGCTGCGGCTGTGAGGAAAGCGGTTGTTGCGGGGAGGCGGGCACGCTCTTCGGAGAAGGCCTGTACGCGACGGAGGAGCGAGGAGATCTGCCGGAGAGCGCCGTCATGGGAAGTCTCGGGTGCGGCAACCCCGTCACCGTGGCGGAGTTGCGCGAAGGAGAGACGGTTCTCGACCTCGGCTCGGGGGGCGGCCTCGATGTCCTCCTAGCGGCGCGGCGTGTGGGGCCGAGAGGGACCGTGTACGGACTCGACATGACGGACGAGATGCTGGCGCTAGCACGGCGCAACGCGGAGGCCGCGCACGCGACGAACGTCCACTTCCTGAAGGGACTGATCGAGGCCATCCCGCTCGAGTCCGAGAGCGTCGACGCCGTCATCTCGAACTGCGTCGTCAACCTCTCGACGGACAAGCCGGCAGTCCTCCGCGAGGTCGCACGCGTGCTGAAGCCCGGCGGGCGGATCGGGATCTCCGATGTGGTCGCCGAGGACCGGCTGAGCCCGGCTGAGCGGGCGGAGCGCGGAAGCTTCGTCGGGTGCATCGCCGGGGCGCTCTCCGAGAGCGAGTACCGGACCGGGCTCGTGGAGGCGGGTCTCTCCGACGTCGAGCTCGAGTTCACGCACCGGGTCGCCGACGGCATGCACGCCGCAATCGTCCGAGCGCGGAAGGCTGACTAGTGCGTGAAAATCCCCATCCTCGCTCAGGTGCCACCGGCCTCCACACGTTCGAAAGCTCGGCCACAAGCACGGCCTCACCAGTCTCAAACGTTCGCGCCTCCGAGTCTATAGCTCGCGACCAGGCGGGCTGGCGCTGGCACCTGCACGTCTCGCTCGCGCGCCGGTGCTACTGCACGCACGTTCGCGGACGCGCGGATCGTCGGTGGGAAGCAGCAGCCCACCGCATCGAGCGAGCTACTCCTCGAAAGCCTCGAGTAGAGCCTCCAGGAGGTAGCCCGCCGGCGCCGATGGCTCCTGGAAGAATCAGCGTGGCGGACATGGGGCCGATTCTCCGGACGACCGAATGAATGGTTCGCGCGCGGCGGAGACCGCGCGGCGAGCCGCCGGCTTCAGTGGTCGGCGGAGGAGGAGCCGGCCGTCGAGCCGGATCCAGGTCGTTGCCGCTTAGCGAGTAGATGTCGGTGCTTCGCGAGCGCCGCGAGCACCCGATCGACGTCCTCATCGACGTTGTAGAGGTGAAGCGAGACGCGGAGCTTCCCGTCGCGCGACGAGGTCACGATCCGCTCCTCCTGGAGCGTCGCGACGAGCGCCTCGGGATTCGTGGAGGCCACGCACACGAGGGGCCCGTGCTCGCGGTCGCCGACCGGAGTCGCGACGGTCGCTTGGAGCTCGCCGAGACCTGCCAGAAGCCTGGCGACGAGGGCGAGGACGTGCATCTCGATCGCGGCGACTCCTGCCATCTCCACGATCCCCATCCCGGCGATTCCGGCATAGATGTTGGGCACGGGCGGTGTCCCGGCGTCGAACCGCCGAGCACTCCGCGCCGGCGAATAGTCGGAGATGTCCATCCGGAAGATGTCCTCGTCCGCGAACCAGCCGGTCTGGGTGGGCAGGAGCCGCTCGTGGAGGTCCGGCTGCACGTACATGAACGCGAGGCCCGCGGACGCGAGCAGATACTTGACCGTACCCGCCGTCAGGAAGTCGACGCCGAGCGCGCCGACATCGAGCGGAACCGCTCCCGCGGCCTGGTAGCTGTCGGCGAGACAGAGGGCGCCTCGCTCGTGCGCGATCCGGGCGACCTCGCCGACGTCGAGCCGGTAGCCCGTGCGATAGGAGATCGCCGTGCAGCAGACGAGCGCCGTTCGCTCGTCGATCGCCTCCGCGAAGCGCTCGAGCGGGATCCGGCCGTCCGCGTCGGGTCGTACATGGACGACCTCTGCTCCCCGAAGCTCCTGGGCGTGGGCGATCTGGCCCACCGTCGGGAACTCGAACTCCGTGATCACGATGCGGTTCCGGTCGCGCTCGAGCGGGAGCGCGCTGACGAGCGCGCTCACGGCCTGGGAGACCGAGGACGTGACGGCGATCTCGTCAGGCTGTGCGACGACGAGACGAGCGAACGTCGCCCGCGCCGCCTCGGCACGCTCGACCCAGTGCTCCCACTCGGCTCCGTGCTCGTCCCACCCCGCCAGGTACTCGCCGTACGCCTTGCGCACGTCCAGCGAGAGCGCACCCTGCGAGCACGAGTTGACGTAGGTCGTGTGCTCGAAGATCGGAAAGCGAGCGCGAGCACCTGCTCCTGGCGTCAGACCGGTGGGGTCTGACCCCTCTCTCGCGCTGCTCGGGTCAGACCCCACGGGTCTGACCCCTACCGGCCAAGGTAAGCCTTTCGGAGCTCCTCGTGACGGATCAGCTCCGAGGCCTTCCCCTCGAGCACGATCCTTCCCGTCGAGAGAACGTAGCCGCGGTCGGCGATGGAGAGGGACACGTTCGCGTTTTGCTCGACGACGAGCAGCGCGACCCCGGCCTCGTGCACCTGCTTGATGATCTCGAAGCTCCGCTCCACGAGGATAGGCGCCAGCCCCATCGACGGCTCGTCCATCAAGAGCAGCTTCGGCCGGCACATGAGCGCACGCCCCATCGCGACCATCTGCTGCTCGCCGCCCGAGAGCGTCCCGGCGAGCTGCTTTCGGCGCTCGGCCACGACCGGAAAGAGCGTGAACACCCGCTCGAGGTCCTCCTTGAGGTCGGCGCGCGGGCGGAGGTAGGCGCCCATCTCCAGGTTCTCGAGCACCGTCATCGGGCCGAACAGCCGGCGGTTCTCGGGGACGATCGCAATTCCGCGCTGGATGCGGTGCGCCGTCGGGAGCCTGGTGACGTCCTTGCCGCCGAGCACCACCGAGCCGGTACGCGGCGAGACGATTCCGAGGATCGTCTTCAGGGTCGTCGACTTCCCGGACGCGTTACCGCCGAGGAGGCACACGAGTTCGCCCTCCCTCACCTGGAGGTTCAGGTTCTGGAGGATGTGCATCTGCCCGTAGTAGGTATTGATGCCCTCGAGGCGCAGAAGGGAGCCGTTCGAGGTCATGTTCGATCCGCCTCGCTCGTGCCCAGGTACGCCTCCGCGACCTTCGGATTCGTTGCGACCTCCTCGAAGGTGCCCTCGGCGATCTTCACCCCGTGATCGAGAGCGACGACGCGGTCGGAGATGCCCTCGACCACGTGCATGTCGTGCTCGATGACGAGGACTGTGTAGTCGCCTTCGTCGCGAAGCCGGCCGATGAGCTCGGTCATCTCGTGCGTCTCGACAGGGTTCATGCCCGCCGCCGGCTCGTCGAGGAGAAGAAGCCTCGGCCGGGCAGCCGTCGCACGGGCGATCTCGAGCCGACGACGGTTCGCATACGAGAGGCTGTATGCGGGCTGGTTCCAGCGATAGCCGACGAGCCGCTGGCCGAAGAAGCCGAGCCGCTGCTCTGCGAGCGCCTCGATCTCCTTCTCCTCGCGGCGCATTCCCGGCGTGCGGAGGACCGAGCGGAGGACCCCCGCCTTCGTGTGGCCGTAGGCCGCGGCCATCACGTTCTCCTTGACCGTCATGTTCAGGAAGAGCCGGAGCGTCTGGAACGTGCGGGCGACTCCCCGCCGAGAGATCTGGTGTGGATCGAGGCCGACGATCGAGTTGCCCTCGAACACGATGTCGCCCTCGTCCGGCGGATAGACCCCGGTGATGACGTTGAACAGCGTGGTCTTGCCCGCACCGTTGGGCCCGATGACGCTGACGATCTCCTTCTCGCCGACGACGAGGTCCAGGCGATCGAGACAGGCCAGCCCGCCGAACGAAAGGGAGAGGCCCTGAACCTCGAGGAGGGGTGCTGTCACGCGAACTCGACCCTCTGCTTACCGAAGAGGCCCTGAGGCCGAACTGCCATCAAGGCGACGAGCATCGCGCCGATGAGGACGAACCGCGCGACCGCCGGCTGGGCAACCAGCAGGTTCTCCCATACACAGGCCGTGAGATAGAGGACGGGCACCAGACCGATCGTCCGCCAGAGAGGGCTCCGTACGAGCGTCAAGCCCAGCACCGCCGCCACGAGACCGATGTACGCGAGGCGGCCCAGCGCCCCCGCGGGCAACCCATCCGCGGTCACCACGTTCTCGGGCAGAAGCACCCAGGAATCGACGATGTCGTCGATCTGCGCCTCCCCAAAGGTCGTTCCGGCGACGAGCGAGGGTTTCAACTGCTCAGCGACCTCATGTGCGACAAAGCCGAAGGCAATCGTGGCCACGAGCACGGCAGGACCACGCCACCACGGCCGGAGCATGATGACGAGCGCGAGGACGACGACGGCGTAGAAGAGCCAGCTCGCGTCGTCCGGGGAGCGGAGGGCCTCGAGGGAGCCGTTGATCACCACGGCTCCGACAGTGACACCGAGCAGACTGCCGGCCCCGCCCAGGACCACCATCGCGTAGACGGTGATCAGGAGGGCAATGTCGAAGTTAGCCGGGAAGACGGCGCCCTGGGCGGGCGCAAAAATCGCGCCGGCGACGCCGGCGACCGCCGCGCCGAAGGCGAACGCCATGAGCTTCAGTCGATCGACCGGCATGGTCATGACCTCAGCCGCGAGCTCGTCCTCTCGCAGCGCGCGCCAGGCGCGCCCGGTTCGCGAGTGGTTGATGAGGTAGAGCACCGAGAGGATGAGGACGAACGCGACGAGGGCAACGTAGAAGATGCCGTCGAGCGAAGTGATCTGCCGACCGAAGAACTCGAGGGGGAGGACGTCCGAGATCCCGTTCGGACCCCGCGTGAAGGAGGCGTTGACGAGGACGACGAGCCAGATCTGAAGGAAGAAGAGGGTGACGATCGCGAGGTAGTCGCCAAGGAGCCGCTTCGACGTCAGCCCGAGAACGAAGCCGGTGACGCCGACGATGGCGCCGATCACAGGGATCGCGAACTGGGCGTCCCAGTGCCGCCCCGCGTATTCCGACGCAACCGCAGCGTAAAGGTAGGCGCCGAGACCAAAGAATGCGACGTAGCCGAGGTCGAGAAGCCCGACCCAGCCCACCGCGACGTTCAACCCGAGAGCGAGCAGGACGAAGATGAGCGTGTCGATCCCGACCTGCATCAGGTAGTCGGACTTGACGAAGAGGGGGAATACGGCGAACGGAAGCGTCAACGCCAGCAGCTTGAGCGCGGCCGGTGCGCGGTTGACGGCGTCTTCGATCCGGGCGGCGAGCGTGCGTGCCCGCCGCTCCTCTGCGGTCGCCACCCACTCGTCGACGCCGATTCTCGGGCTCTCTGACTCGTCCGTCATCACACCTTCTTCACCTCCGGCTTTCCGAAGATGCCCTGCGGCCGCAGGAGCATGAACACGACGAGGATCAGGAACACGACCAGGTCGCTGAAGGCGCTTCCGAGCCGTCCGCGCGTCAGGTCCTCGATGTAGCCGACCGAGAACGCCTCGGCCAGGCCGATGAAGAGCCCTCCGAACATCGCTCCCGGGATCGACCCGATCCCTCCGACGACGGCTGCCGTGAACCCTTTGAGCCCGTAGTTGAAGCCCATGAAGTGGTTGATCTGCCCGAAAACGAGCCCGACGAGCACTCCCGCCGCACCGGCCAGAGCCGAGCCGATGAAGAAGGTCTTCACGATGACGCTGTCGACGTCGATCCCCATCATCGCCGCGGCCTCGCGATCGACCGCAGTCGCCCGCATCGCCTTCCCGAGCTTCGTGCGCGTCACGAGGAGCCAGAGCGCGATCATCATCGCGAGCGCCGCCCCGATCACGACGAGGCGGATGACCCAGACGTTGAGCGGGCCCCAGCTGATGCCGACCTCGACGTCGACGAGATCGAAGGTCTCGTATGAACGGAAGTCCGCGCCGAAAAGCAGGAGGACCGAGTTCTGAATGAAGAACGAAACCCCGAGCGCGCTGATCAGAGGCGCGATGCGAGGCGCCCGGCGTAACGGCCGGTAGGCGAAGCGCTCGATTGCCACTCCGAGAACGCCGCACCCCGCCATCGCGGCGAGCACCATCAGCACGATCAGAATCCAGACCGCGACGCTGGGATCCTGAGCGCCGCCGAGCCAGCCGAGGACGCCCCAGCCTATGAAGGCGCCGACCATGAGCACGTCGCCGTGCGCGAGGTTGAGCAGCTTCAGGATGCCGTACACCATGGAGAACCCGAGCGCGACGAGCGCGTAGACGCTCCCGAGCGTCAGGCCATTGACGAGGAGCTGGACGAGCTTGTCCCAGTCCATGGGCGGGTTATCTCACACGGCACTCGCAGTGACGAGCGGCCCACCCCGAGGGGTGGGCCGCTCCGCGCGCCGCATGGGATTCCTAGGGGACGGGGCTGTACTGCCCGTTCGTGATCCTGTAGATGATGAACTTCGTCGGCAGCGGATCTCCTTTCGCAGAGAACCTGATCCTGCCGCCGTAGATCGAGGGAATGTTCGTCCGCCGGACGAACCTCGTCACCTCGGCTCGCGTCGCACTCCCGTCTCCACAAGCCCTCGTGGCGGCGGTCAGCGCGACGAGACCGGCCATGTAGGTCGCAGGGCCGAAGGAGCCGAACGACTTGTTCTTCGAGTAGCGGTTGTACTCGCGGATGAGTGCCCGCGCCTTGCGATCGAAGTGCAGATCGGGTGCGAACACTGACACATACCCGCTCCGCGGCTTGAACTGAGACGGCGAGTAGGCTCCGTCCGTCCCGAACACGATCGCCTTCTTGCCCTGCTCGCGGAGCTGGTTCGAAAGCGTGTTCGCGGCCGTCGCGACCTGCGTGGCGAAGACGACCACGTCCACGTCACTCCCCACATTCGCGACGATCGAGGAGAAGTCGGTGTCGTCCGCCGACACCGATTCCCGAGCGGTCGCGACATTGCGCTTTCGGAGCCCGCTCAAGACTGATGTCGCGAGCGGGACGGAGTAGTCGTCCTGCGAGTCGATCACGACGACGCTCTTCGCGTTCAGGTTGCCGGCAACGAAAGCCACGATCTGAGGAGCCTGGACGGCATCGTTCGGCACCACCCGGTAGAAGGTCGTATAGGGCCGACCCCTGGTCAGGTCGACTGCGGTCGCCGAGCCCGAGATCGACGCAAGGCCGGCTTTCTCGAACAGGTTGCCGCTCACTCGCACCGCCTGGCTCTCTGACCCGCCGATCACGGCCATGATCTTCCTATCCGCGACGAAGCGCCGCGCAACCGTGCGCGCCACGGGCGCCTTCAGCTGCGTATCACCGTTCGCGACTTTGAATCTCGTCCCGTTCGCCCGGTTGTACCTCTGCACCCCGAATCGGAGCCAGGAGACCTGCTCCTGACCCAGGAACGCGGCCGGCCCTGTCAGCGGCCCCAGGAATCCGAGCGAGACGTTCGTGCACTCCGCCACCTGCGCCGGTGTGGCTGTCGCCGATGGCTTCGCCACTGCGGCTGTGACAGCCACCGCCGCTGCAAGCACCGCGAAGGCGGCGGCAAGCAATCCTTTCTTCATGTGCCCTCCTGTCGGTTCGATGCTTCCTTTGACGAAGGCGGAACGTCGTTTGTTGCCGGGAACCCTCGTCGCGGGATGCTGCATCACACCGCGTTCTCAGCCGCGTGTCAATCTCCGCCGGACACACGATGCCACGTCCTGGACCGGCTGTCGCCTAGAAGTAGAAGCGCTGCCAGGCCTCCCACCAGGTATCGGCGCGAGAGACGACCGTCCGGTCGTCCACGCGCTCCACCCCCGACCGGAAGCGCAGCTTGTCGGGCTCGTCCGTCGACTTGTACTCCACCCGGATCTCGCAGGGGCTTCCGGGGGCGTACGGTGCGACGGCTTTCAGGTCTGAGAGTGCCCGCTTCGCGCCGTCCTCGATCAGCTCGCGGGCACGCACCGCGGGGAACATCCGCGCGGAGTGGGCGCCGAGGCCGCGCTTGACGGCGACCGTCGTCAAGCCGTCGCCGAGGAGTTCGACGCCCTCCGCGCAGGTCGCCTCGTCACCCGTGACCATGAGGACGGGGCAGCCCCAGGTGCCGCAGAGGGCCGCGTTGATCCCGGTCTCGCCGACGAGCGTTCCATTGAACGAGAGATTCTGGAAGTCGCGACCCGAGATGGTGTGCGACATCACTCCGGTCTGCGTCCCGGCTCGCGCATGCATGCCGACGAACAGCGCAGCGTCGCAGCCTTGCTCCAGGAACTCGGTGTACTCCGTCCACTCGTTCTGCACGACGTACTCGCACGAGGAGTCGAGCTCGTCCGGGATCAGCGAGTTGAACGTCCAGCCCTTTCCCGCGCCGTGGCAGTCCATTACCACGATCTCGCTCGCTCCCCCCGCTTTCGCGCCTCGGACCGCGGCGTTGATCTCCTGCGTGTAGAGCCGGCGTCCTTCCTCGTACAGCGGCTCGCCACCCGACACCTGTTCCCACTTGACGATCCCGGCGACGCCTTCCATGTCGCTGATGACGTGGACGCGCACGCGAGTAGCCTACGCCGCACGGACACGGGGCTCGCGGACAAGGGTGCTCCTCACGGGTGGGCGGTCGGCGCGGCCTGCGCGCGTTCCTTTGTCGCGGAAGGAGCGCGGGTGCTCGTGCACTACGACCGAGGAGAGGAGCGGGCGTGGCCCACCAGGTTGTCGTTCTCGCGTCGGACGCGCTCTCGGGCCACGTCTCGGGACAGGTCGTGCTCGTCGCCGCGTCCTCTACGAGACTGATGGCGGAGTGCGGAAGGCCGCCGGAGGCATGAGAAGGGCGGCGTCATCCGCCGCCCGTTCTCGTAAAACCCCTCGCCTGGTCTGATTGCCGTCAGTTCCCAGCCGGGAGTCAAGCTCGCTATCGGCATACCGCTCCGAGAGCTTGAGTGGGACTGGAGCGGGGTAGCCGCCAAGCCCCCGCTCCATCGTCCCGGCAGGTCCCTCGAGTATGAGGAGGAACCGCGCTCTTCCCCTCGGCCGTCCTTCGCTTGCACTCACTCGCACGACCGCCGCATCGTCGCGCGCTGTGGGTGATGGACATACCTTGCGACATTCCCCGCTCGGGGCGTCACCCGGCGATGCTTGACCGATCCCCCGGACGGCGTTGACGGCGGCGCTTCACCGCGCGCACCGACACTAGAGTGGCCCGAGATGTCGGAGAGGTTCCTCGAGCGCTTGCACGGTGGCCCCCCGCTCGTCGCCGACGGAGGGATGGGTGTGCTCGTGTCGAGCGCCGTCGCTCGTCTCCGCTGTCCGGAGGAGGCGAACGTGCGAGCTCCGGAGAGCGTGCTCTCACTGCACCTGGGCTTCATCCGCGCGGGCGCCGAGCTGATCGAGACGAACACGTTCGGGGCAAACCGAGCGAAGCTCCGCGATCTCTACCTCGAGGAGGAGCTCGCGTCCATCAACGAAGCGGCGGTCAAGATCGCGCGCGACGCGCGCGAGGTGTCCGGGAGCAACGTCCTGATCGCGGGCTCGATCGGGCCTCTGGGTGATGGCGCCGACCCCGGCGAGGAGCGTGGCCCCGCGTTCGCCGAGCAGGCGCAGCTCCTCGAGGGGCGCGGCGTCGATCTCTTCATGATCGAGACGTTCTACGAGCTCAACGAGCTCGTGGCGGCGATCGAGGCCGTGCGCGGCGTCTCCTCGCTTCCGATCGTCGCGCTCCTCACGTTCGACGAGGACGCGCAGACCCTGAGTGGGGTGACCGCCGAGGATGCCGCGGCGCGCCTCTCGAACCTCGACGTCGCCGCCATGGGTGCCAATCACGGGCTCGGCTTGCAGGCGGCGCTGCGCGCGATCGAGCGCATGGGCGGGGACGGGAAGCCGCTGGCGGCGCTTCCCAACGTGGGCCTGGCGAGCCTCGCCGGCCAGCGGATCATCTTCCCGCACGCGACGCCGGAGTACTTCGCCGAGTTCGCGGCGCACGCCCAGAACCTCGGAGCCCGCATCATCGGCGGCTGCTGCGGCACGACCCCCACGGAGATCGCCGCGATCCGCGGAGCCGTCGACGAGCACCGACGACCGACTGCGCCGATGGTCGTGCGGGAGCGCGAGCTCGCAGCCGTCGCCGCAGAGCCCGAGCGCGAGACACTGCTCGCGCGAAAGCTTCGCACCGGCGAATTCGTCGTCTCCGTCGAGATCGATCCGCCCCGCGGAGCAAACGCACAATCCATGCTCCATCTCGGCCGCGAGCTGAGAGCATCCGCGCTCGTCGACGTCGTCGACGTCAACGACAACCCCAGGGCACGCGCACGCATGAGCGGCGTGATCGCGTCCGTGACGATCGAACGCCTGGCCGGGATCGAAACGATCCCTCATCTCACTCCGCGCGATTCCTCGATCGCCGGCCTGGAGTCGATGCTCCTCGGTGCACACGCCGAGGGGATCCGAAACATCCTCGCGGTCACGGGTGACCCGCCGGAAGCAGGCGATTACCCGGGCGCGAGCGGCGTCTACGAGGTCGACTCGATCGGCCTCTCGCGGATGATCACGCACATGAACGCGGGCGAGGACTTCAACGGTCGCGAGATCGACGCGCCGACGTCCTTCTACCTGGGCGTCGCCGTGAACCCTTCAGCCGACGACCTCGACTACGAGCTCCAACGCTTCGAGCAGAAGCTCGAAGCCGGAGCGCGCTTCGCCATGACGCAGGTTCTCTTCGATCTCGAGTACCTCGACCGCTTCCTCGAGCGGCTAGGCGGCTCGTGCCCGATCCCGCTACTCATCGGGATCTTCTACGTGCGGAGCTACCAGCTGGCCCTTCGCCTCCACAACGAGGTGCCGGGGATCGTGGTCCCAGAGCACGTGCAGGCACGTCTGCGCGACGCCGGTCCAGGTGCGGCCGAGGTCGGGTTGGAGATCGCGCGCGAGCTCCTGGCGGCGTCGAGAGAGCGCGCCGCCGGTGTCTACATCATCCCGCCCTTTCGACAGCCTCTCGCGGCGCTCGACGTTCTCGCGTAGCTCCTAATTGGCGCAGGATGTCGGAGCGACGGGGTTCGTTCGCGCATCGCCGAGTGCGGCGCGGACGAGCTCCGGGGGAACCCCGTAGCCTCCGTCGTCGCCGGGCCTTCGCGCGAACACCGTGGTCCGGACACGGCCGCGCGCGTCCACGCCGGGGCCGCCGGAGCTCCCAGGGCGCACGGCTCCGCGGATCGTGGTCAGCGTCCGCGCGACCGGCCCGCGGCCATAGGCGTCACGGCTGAACGCCCTCACCGTGTTGCCGAGCCGTCCGGGCACTCGCGTCAGCGGCCCGTTCTCCGGGTAGCCGAGGAGCGCCACCGGCACCCCCCGCTCCGGGTCCGCAAGGGGCAGGGCGCGCCCCTCGAGGTCGGGCACGCGGAGGAGCGCGACGTCGTTCTTGGCGTCGAAGACGACGACCGACGCGCTGAGGCCCGACCCGTCGCGGCGGTCGACAAGCGGTCGCTCGACTCCCGCGACGACGTGCGCGTTCGTGACCACGAGCTCGGGGCTCACGATCCAGCCCGAGCCTTCGACGCCGAGTCCGCAGGCGAATCCGGTCACGCGGACGACGCTCTCCGCGGCCGCTCTCACGTCGGGGTCACGCGCGAGCGCCGAGTCGGGCGCCGGCACGATTGCTGAGGGCCCGAGGAGGACTCCCAGCGGATCGACGCGCCCGAGCGTCTCGAGCAGCCGCTCGGGCGGGAACTCCTCGTTAATGCGAGAGAGGATCGCCGACTCCTGGACGGCTTCGCGGAGCGCGGACTGTCCCGGGAGATAGAGGAGAACAGCACCGACCGCCCAGCTGAAGAAGACGCCTGCGAGGGCGCCGAGGAGAAGGCCCGCGGCGGAATCGACCGCGCGGAGCCCAGGAACGACGCGCATGCTCGACCGGATCGACCCGGCGGCGAGCCCGGCGAGCGCCTGCAGCAAGGCCCCGCCGAGGATCGCCCCTCCGAGGGCGACGAGCGGTGCGTAGGGCGAGCCGTCGCTCAGGAACTCCGGTGCGATCCTCGCGCCCACGTATGCCCCGAGCGCGAAGCCCGCGAGCGACAGGGCGCCCCGCACGAGGCCTCTCGAGAGCCCGACCAGAGCGGAGACGGCGACGATCGCGATGACGACCCAGTCGGCTGCGGACACCGACGAGAGCGTACGCGTCGAGGTCGCGGGTTCTGGCCGCGGCTACAATTGCGCGGCCCGGGGGCGTAGTTCAGTTGGTTAGAACGCCGGCCTGTCACGCCGGAGGTCGCGGGTTCGAGTCCCGTCGCTCCCGTAGAAAAGTCCTGCAAATCAGCCTATCGGGTTGCCTTGCTGGACACCGCGGCCACGCCTCTGCTACACAGACCGGTGTCCGGCGCGTGGGCCGAACCGGCCCAAGAGCGCCTTGAGCGCCCGTCCAAGCGACGGGCTGAAGCCGAATCCGGCCCAGCGGAGACACACCGGGAGAGCGCGTCCGGCCGCACAACCGGAGGTCATGCCCGGACCAGTAGGTTCGTCGGGGGGCCATGGCTAGGGCGGCGAGCGGCCGTAGTGTTCTACTCATGTTCCTTCCGCGTGTGGTGATTGCGTTGACACCCGTTCTCTGCCGAGCGTGCTGGTCACTGCTGCATCCTTCGATCGTGCGCCGGGTCGGCGTACATGGGCGGGCAGTCGTGATCGATGGCTTCGGGGCGCAGTTCGTAGTGCCAGGGTTCGTTGCTGTAGATCTGACACAGCCCGTACTCGGCGCCGTGCTCGGACAGCCACGCCGTGGCATCGAAGTGCCCAATGTCGACCGCGTCCCCGGACACGTGAGCAGACGTGTTGGGGATGGCCACCCATCGGGCAGCTTCCTTTTCTGAGCCGTACTTCGAGATCGCCTCATGGAGTAGTCGTTCCTGGTACTCCGGGGAACGCCAGCCACTATCGACGAAGAACTCGACCCCGTCGTCCGCGGCATCCGTCGCAGCTCGGCGCAGGGCACCGAGGAGAGCCGGATCAAGGTTGGCTACACCCGGAATCTCGTCATCAAAGACCGTCGTGCCGTCGGGGACGGCACCGTCAGCCTCGCCAAGCGCACCACGGTGCTCTGACCGGCTGGACGTCGTGCTGGGCGAGATAGGCCTCGACGAGTTCCGCGAAGGTGAGGCACTGCGAAGGACGGCGATCGGTGATGCGGCCGTCGAGGACGAGGACGCCGGCAGCTGGTAGCCGAGGGCCGCGGCGATCGCCGCGATGACGACTAGCAGGCCGGCGACACGGATCCTGCGAATCCGGATCCGACGGGTCGTTGGTCGTGCTCGTTCGCGGTACGTCACGCCGCCAGTCAAGGCAGCGTGGTGTTGCCAGCACGTATGTGGTTTTCGATATGCCGACGACATGCGCCAGCTCGTAGCATCGGAGCGTGCGTGTGTTGATCGTCGAGGACGAGCCCTACATGGCAGACGCCATCCGCGATGGCCTACGCCTGGAAGCGATCGCCGCCGACATCGCAGGCGACGGCGACACCGCTCTGGAGCTGCTGAGCCTGAACGCCTACGACATCGCCGTCCTCGACCGAGACATCCCCGGACGTACTGGCGACGAGATCGCCAAACGCATCGTCGCCTCCGGCAGCGGCATGCCGATCCTCATGCTCACCGCTGCCGACCGGCTCGACGACAAGGCCTCCGGGTTCGAGCTAGGCGCCGACGACTACCTCACGAAGCCGTTCGAACTCCAAGAACTCGTGCTCCGTCTCAGAGCGCTCGACCGCAGGCGCGCCCACAACAGGCCGCCCGTGCGAGAGATCGCGGGTCTGCGGCTGGATCCGTTCCGCCGAGAGGTCTACCGCGACGGCCGCTACGTGGCGCTGACCCGGAAGCAGTTCGCAGTGCTCGAAGTCCTCGTCGCTGCCGACGGCGGTGTCGTCAGCGCCGAAGAACTCCTGGAACGGGCGTGGGATGAGAACGCCGACCCGTTCACCAACGCCGTGCGCATCACGGTCTCGGGACTGCGCAAACGCCTCGGCGAACCCTGGATCATCGCCACCGTGGCCGGCGTCGGGTACCGCATCAGCACTCAACCAGACACCGGGGGTGAGGGAGGAGACCGTGGATAGAGCCCCTGGTTTGAGTGTTCGCCTCAAACTCACCCTCAGCTACGCCGGCTTCCTCATGCTCGCAGGTGCCTTGATGCTCGCCGCCGCGTGGCTCGCCGGCCAGTACCGGCAATCGTTT